>CAMUZR010000011.1 GCA_947165255.1 uncultured Bacteroidales bacterium | reverse complement strand
AAAAATTCTTGCTATCTTTGCACAACAGCGTTGCACTTCGAGGTTGAATCTATAGAATAATTAATTGCGGAGAACACACAATAACAAAAGCAAAACTCCGTTATAAGATAAATATTTTCTAAACATCAACACATTATGAAGAAAATACTATCCCTCTTTGTCTTGGCTCTATTGGCCACTTCGACTTTTGCTGCCGAGAAACACCTTTCGGCCCTGTTTGGCTACAGCGCCTTCTACATTCCCAGCAGCAACCAGCCCTATGTCGAAACCTATCTCGACTTCAGGGCCTGGAGCCTTAACTTCGTCAAAACCAGCGACGACCAATATCGCGCCACCGTGGAGGTGACCATCGTGGTCAGGAGCGGCGACTCGGTGGTATACCTCAATAAGCGCGACCTGCTGAGCCCCTCCACCGCCAGCCAGGAGGCCACCAACTTCACCTTCATGGACCTCCACCGCTTCTCGCTGCCCAACGGCATCTACGACCTGCAGCTCACCCTGCGCGACAAGGCTTCGTCCGACATGCCTTTCGTCTACAACGACAAGCTGGTGGTATTCTTCGAGAACCAGAAGACCACCATGTCTAATCTTCAGCTTATGAGCTCGGCCACCCCCACCACTACCGAGAACATGCTCTCGCGCAACGGATACGACATGGTGCCCTACATCGACGACTTCATTCCCGCCTCCGTCACCAAGCTCCACCCCTATTTCGAAATATACAACCTCGACCGCGAGGTGGGCAACAAAGAATACACCGTCAACCTTTCTATAGAAAAGAAGGAAACCCGCCGACGCATCCCCGGCTTCAGACACTCCATCGTCCGCAAGCAGGCCAACGCCAACGTGCCCATCTACACCACCCTCGACATTGAGAAACTTCCTTCGGGTAACTACAATTTGGTGGCCGAAGTCATGGGCGACGACAGCCAGGTGCTGCTGCGCCGCGAGCTCTCCTTCATGCGCTCCAACCCCAACGTGGAGGTCGACTACAATGCCACCGAGGAGGACGTGGCCCTCTCCTTTGCCTCACACCTCACCGACAAGGAACAGCTCAACTTCTACATCGACGCCCTCTACCCCATCTCCACCGACCAGGAAATTGCCATAGGCAAGAATGTCATAAACGACTCCAGCCTTTCCGCCAAGCAGTCCTATTTCTACTTCTTCTGGCACCGCCGCAGCCCCATCGACCCCGAAGGCGAGTGGACCGACTACCGCAGCCGCTTGGACTACGTGACCAAATACTTCACCTATCCCAAAACGCCTGGCTACCGCACCGACCGCGGCCGCGTCTATCTGCAGTACGGTCCTCCTGACCACGTGCGCGACGAGAAGAATTTCGTCGGCGCCCGCCACATGGGTTCGGCCGAGCTTAATAAGAACGAAAACAACACTTTCTTCACCGCCGAACAGGACCGTACACAGGGCATCGTCCACTACCTCCCCTACCAACTTTGGCGGTACAACCAGTTGCCTAACGACTACGACAACCGCGTGTTCCTCTTCTGGGACCAGTTCCGTAGCGGATACTACAAGCTTCTGAACTCCAATGCCCGCGGCGAGGTACGCACCCCACAATGGGAACGCGACCTGAGTCAGAAGCAGCTGGACGAAGATGTGGTTGGCCAAGTGGGTGAACAATTTGAGCGTGGATACTAACACCCTTGCCTTGAGACTTCTAGCCGACATAATTTACTACATAGTCTATTATCTGGTACGCTATCGCCGCAAGGTGACGCGTACCAACTTGCTCAATGCCTTTCCCGAGCGCACTGCACAAGAACGGCTCCAGATTGAGAAAGCCTACTACCGCCACATCAGCGACCTCCTGGTGGAGGGGCTGCACAACCTCTACGCCTCGCCCCAAAGCATTCTGAGGCGCTACCGATTTGTCAACCGCGAGTTGGTCAACGCATACTACGAAAAGGGGCAAAGCGTCATTCTCATGTCTTCCCATTTTAACAATTGGGAGTACATGATAACCTCGCTTAACTTCCAAATACACCTTTTGGCCATCGGCGTGGGCAAGCCGCTCAACGACAAGTCGGTGGCAGGATATATCACCCGTCGGCGCGCCCGTTTCGGCACCGAGATTGTCGACCACACCACCGTGCGACAAACCATGGCCTATTATGAGCAGCACCATGTTCCCTGCGCCTATATGATGCTGAGCGACCAGTCGCCCAGCAACGAGCACAAGTCATACTGGACGCGTTTCCTCCATCAGGAAACCCCTTTCCTGTATGGTGCCGAATACTTTGCCCGGAAATACAACCTCCCCGTCCTCTACTACGACGTGGCCAAGGTGAGCCGCGGACACTACGAGGTGCGGTTCTACCCCCTCTGCGAGCGACCTGACGAGGTGCCGCAATACACCATCACCGCCCGCTACGTGCAGATGCTTGCCAAAACCATTGGGCAGGCTCCGCAATACTGGCTTTGGTCGCATAAGCGGTGGAAACGCAAACGTCCGGCCGACATGCCGCTGATGGAGGCCGAAGTATAAACGATACGAAAGAACTAACAGTAATTATCAGAAAATGCAAACCGCAGTAGTCATACTCAACTGGAACGGCCGCCACATGATGGAGAAATTCCTGCCTTCGGTCATCGCCAACACCACTGGCGATGCCGAGGTTATCATTGCCGACAATGGCTCCACCGACGATTCCATTGAGTTTCTCCACTCCCACTATCCCTCTCTCCGTATTATACAGTTAGACCAGAACTACGGCTTTGCCGAAGGCTATAACCGCGCCCTTGCACAGGTCGAGGCCGACTACTATGTGCTTTTGAACGACGATGTCGAGGTCACACCCCATTGGATAGAGCCCGTCATAGCGCAGATGCAGCAGAACCCGCAGACCGCCATCTGCCAGCCAAAACTGCTTATGTACGACCGGCGCGACACTTTTGAATATGCCGGTGCTGCCGGCGGTTTTATCGACTCTTACGGCTACCCCTTCTGCCGTGGCCGACTCTTCGACGTTGTGGAACAGGACCATGGCCAATACGACGACCCCCGCGAGATTTTTTGGGCCTCAGGAGCCGCCATGTTCGTCCGTGCCGACGTCTGGCACCAGCTGGGCGGCCTGGACGGCGACTTCTTCGCCCACATGGAGGAAATTGACTTCTGCTGGAGGGCTAAGAACAAAGGCTACCGCGTGGAATACTGCCCCCAGTCTGTTATTTATCATGTAGGCGGCGGCACCCTGCCAAAGTCTAACCCACGCAAGACCTATCTGAACTTCCGCAACAACCTGAGCATGCTCTATAAAAACCTGCCCGACGGACGCCTTAACAGGGTGCTTCTGCTACGTTTGGTGCTTGACTACGTGGCCGCGCTGAAATTCCTTCTGGAACGAAAGCCCAAGGAGTTTCAGGCCGTCTTCCAAGCCCACCGCGACTACCGCCGTCGCAAACCCGGCCTCCGGCTGAAACGCGAGGCACTCCGTCCTCGCCAGGTTTCCTGCATCTATCGCGGCCACCTTCTCCTCGACTTCTACCTCCGTGGCAAAAAACATTTCTCCACCCTTGAAACGTCTAATCTGTCTAATCAATAATTATCACCTAATCTATCGATTTTAAAAAAGACTATCATATATGAAAAAAATCCGCGTTCGTTTCGCACCTAGTCCCACCGGTCCGCTCCACATCGGCGGAGTCCGCACCGCTTTGTACAACTATCTCTTCGCCCGGCAGAATGGCGGCGATATGATTCTCCGCATTGAAGACACGGACCAAACCCGTTTCGTCCCCGGTGCCGAGGAATATATCATTGAGGCACTCGAATGGCTGGGCATAAAGTTCGACGAGGGCGTCCACATCGGCGGAAACTATGGTCCCTACCGCCAGAGCGACCGCAAGCCCCTCTACCGTCAATATGCCGACCAACTCTTGCGCGACGGCTGGGCATACTACGCCTTCGACAAGCCCGAAGCCCTCGATGCCAAACGCAAGGAATACGAAGCCCAGAAGAAGACTTTCCAATACGACTGCAACACCCGCAGCGGCATGGAGAACAGCCTCTCACTCTCGGCCGAAGAGGTGCAGCAGCGTCTCGACAGCGGCGAACCCTATGTTGTCCGCTTCAAATTCCCCGACAATATCGACATCACCGTTCACGACCTTATCCGTGGCGACGTCACTATGAACAGCCGCCTGCTCGACGACAAAGTGCTCTTTAAATCGGACGGCATGCCCACCTATCACCTTGCCAACATCGTCGACGACCACCTCATGGAGGTCTCGCATGTCATCCGTGGTGAAGAATGGCTGCCCTCGGCACCTCTTCACGTCATGCTCTACAAGGCGTTTGGCTGGGAGGACACCATGCCACAGTTTGCCCATCTGCCCCTGCTGCTAAAACCCGACGGAAACGGCAAACTCAGCAAGCGCGACGGCGACCGACTCGGTTTCCCCGTCTTTCCACTCGACTGGAAGAACCCGCAGACCGGCGAAACCGCCAGCGGCTATCGCGAGCAGGGCTACCTGCCCGAGGCTGTGGTCAACATGCTCGCCCTCCTCGGATGGAACCCTGGAAACGACCAGGAACTCATGACGATGGACGAACTGATTCGCCTCTTTAGTATCGAGCACATTAGCAAGAGCGGTGCCAAATTCAATGTCGAAAAAGCCAAATGGTTCAACCACGAGTACCTGCAGAAATGCAGCGACGAGCGCCTGGCCGATATGTTCCAGCCTCAGCTGAAAGAACACGGCGTGGATGCCCCCCGCGACTATGTGGTCCGCGTGGTTGGCATGATGAAAGAGCGTCTCAACTTTCCCCAAGAGCTTTGGGACCAAACCCACTATTTCTTTGTCGCCCCCACCCAGTACGACCCAAAGGCTGTCAGCAAGCGTTGGAAGCCCGGCATGACTCGCCACATGGCTAAGGTTATCGAAATCCTCAACACCGTGCCCTTTGAATACGATGCCATCCATAAAGCCCTGCTGGAGGACTACATCAAAGGCAATGAGCTCAATATGGGACAAATCATGAACTCGCTGCGCCTGGCCGTGGTCGGCACCACCGTTGGCCCCGACATGCTCACCTTGGTCATGACCATTGGCAAAGACGAAACCATCGCCCGTGTGCAGCGCGCAATCGACGTCATAGGCGAAGTAGCAGAATAAAAAAAGAATCATATCAACTTTGAATAAAAAAACACATCATGGAAATAAAACAAGATTTGAACAAACCCGTCGACGACAACAGCCTCGACACCATCAAGATGGAACAAGAAAACCAAGAGCAGCGTCCCGCCAACTCCGAGCCTCCACAGCCCCAGGCACAGCCTACCATGGCCGCTCCGCAGATGCCTGCCCCGCAACCCGCCTGCAAGGCTAACAAAGGATTGCTTTTCTGCAATCTTGTGCTTCTTATCGGCTTGGTCCTGATATACATTTTCCACTTCACCGGCATTGGTGCTAAGAACCCCAACCGCGTCAACCCCAACGCCTCAATGCCCGTGATTGCCGAAGACGGACAGCTCAAGATAGCCTTTGTCGACAGCGACTCCCTACTGGCCAAATACCAGTATGCCATCGACCTGCAGGAAGAACTGAACAAATATAAAGACGCTCAGGAAAAGAGCTACCAGCAGCAGATGACCAAGTTCCAGAACGACTACCAGAACTATCTCAAGACTGGCGAGAACATGACCCTCAGTCAGCAGCAGGCCACCGAAGCAGAGCTCAAACAGCGCGCCGACAAACTGGCCACCCTTGAGCAAGAACTGGCAGCCAAAGTCATGCAGAAGCAGATGGACTCCAATATTGAGCTTCTCAACCGCATCTTCGCCTTCGTTCGCGAGTACAATGCCGACAACCAGCAGTTCGACATCATCCTCCGCAAGACCTTCAACGACAGTCCTTCGCTCTACATGAACCCCGCCATGGACATCACCGACGAGATAATCGAAGGCCTCAACAACGAGTACAAAGAAGTCAAAGCCAAAAGAAAATAACACCTGGTTACGA
Source organism: uncultured Bacteroidales bacterium (assembly GCA_947165255.1). Lineage (GTDB taxonomy): Bacteria > Bacteroidota > Bacteroidia > Bacteroidales > P3 > Colimorpha. The sequence continues at coordinate 83,641 of CAMUZR010000011.1, read as the reverse complement.
ATTCAAGATTCTGAATTCTAAGTGGAGATACAGCCACTCTGAATTCAGAATTTTGAATTCATGTTTTTTATACTAATTCCATTACAACATGACTCTTGCAGAATTTCAACAACTCATTGCCGACGGCCAGCCGCTTAACCGTCCCGACATCGTTGCCTTCATGCGGCAGCAGACCCTTGAAGCCCAGCGCATCACCTGCCAGTACAACACCGGCTTCCACACACCCGAAGAGCGCTGCCAGCTGCTGAGTCAGCTCTTCGGATACCCCTTGGACGAGACGGTGAACATCAACCCGCCATTCAGCACCGACTTCGGCCGCAACCTACACATTGCCCCCAACGTTTTTATCAATGCCGGCTGCCAGTTTCAAGACCAGGGCGGCATCTGGATTGGCGAAGGATGCCTCATCGGCCCACAAGTGGTCTTCGCCACACTTAACCACGGCCTTGCTCCTTCAGACCGGCAGAGCCTTTACCACAAGCCCATCCATGTAGGTCCCAACGTATGGATAGGAGCCCATGCCACCATCCTGCAGGGAGTCACCATTGGCGCCGGAGCCGTCGTGGCCGCAGGAGCCGTAGTTTCCAAAGACGTGCCTGACAACACCATAGTCGGCGGTGTACCTGCCAAAATAATTAAACAAATCCCCACAGACTAGCCCTAAATTCATTCTGTCATTGCCCCTCCAAGAATTCTGAACTCGGCATTAAATATGAAAGCAGCCCTCTTTGACCTGGACGGAACCCTCTTCGACACCGAAGGACATTACACCCAATTTTGGAGTGCCGTAGGTCGGCAATATCATCCCGAAATTGCTGATTTCGCCCAACAAATCAAAGGCACTACCCTAACCGATATCATGCAGCGTTACTTTCCACAGGAAGAAATGCAGCAAGACCTCATCCGCCAACTATACCAGTCAGAGCGAACCATGCGCTACCGCTTCTTTCCGGGAGCAGAAGAACTGCTGCACGACTTACACCGACACGGCATCCTACTGGCCTTGGTTACCAGCTCCAACTGCGACAAGATGCTGCACGTCCAATCGCAAATGCCCGCTTTCCCGCAACTCTTCGACCGCATCCTCACCGCCGAAGACTTCATTGCATCTAAACCCCACCCCGACTGCTATCTGCGGGCTGCAGAGATGCTTGGCCAGCCGCCTACCGAATGTATTGTATTCGAAGACGCCTTCAGCGGACTTGACGCAGGCATGGCGGCAGGCATGTTCACCTTCGGCATGGCCACCACCCATCCGCGCGCCGCCATAGAGTCCCGTTGCAGCCATGTGCTAGACTCTTTCCAAGGCGTCAACTACCAATCCCTTTGCCAAATCCTAACGCAAACTAAACAATGAAAAAAATAGTTTTCCTCGTCCTCGCCTCGTTCATCGCCCTCGGCCTAATATCCTGTGCCGGAAAGGGCGGCTGCAACACTGACGAATCCCTACCATTCGAAAATGTCGGCAACGAACCGCCCACCCAAGAACGTGTTGCCCAACTGATTGAATTCCTTCCCGACCATGAAATCATTTCCGGAAGCGACTCAGCCTTTGCGCCTGAATATTACGATCTGCTTCAACAAGCCTGGGCAGTACCCAGCGACGGCATAGGGGAGATAGGCTCCGACGAGTGGCTCTATACCCTCGTCAGCGGAAATGGCGGCCGCGACCCCAACCGTACCGTTAACGTTGAAGACATTAACGCCCAAGGCGACGGAGCCGAAGCCATATTCATGCTCACCAACTACGGAGAAAGCCGAGAGCACAAACTCAGCTTGATAAGACTGGACGGCCAGTGGGTCATAGCCGACTTCGACGGCACCAAAATCAAACTGAAAGAGTATATCCAGCGCCAGCGCCAATACTTCCAATCACCCGAATGGCAAAACTACCTCGCTCCCATCCTTGCCCCGGATGACGAATTCAGCCAACAAGCCCGTGAGCGCATCAAAGAAGTCAACCGCTGGCTGAAACAACAACCCACCATCTGAACGCCACTCCTATCTTACGCTGCGAAAAGCAGCACCCCAACAACCCCACATACAGCAAAATAAAAGAGCGCATCCCTCAATGACGGAGTGCGCTCTTTAGGTCTATCGCTTTTGTTACAGGATAAAATCGGCTGGACTCCTATGATAAACTGCCTTGCAGATGCTCAAATTACATTAAAAGTTAATAAATGTTCAAGATGAAATGTACGGCATGTGAATACTCGCACATCATAAAATACAATTTACCATTGAGTGACTGACCAGTATTGAACCTCTATACTTCAAACTGCGCGGGGAAAAAAAATTTCGAATCGGCAATCCTAAAAAATGCCCCATTTGCAACAAACACCCAAATCCATCCAAAAAATTTACCCATACGCCTAAAAAATGGTTGGGAGAAGATTATTCCCCCTTGCCCCACTTAATGTATTCGCGGTCGTATTCTGTGAAATCGGAGGGGTCATCGACGTAGTTGGGGTCGGGCATGTACCACCAGAGCGACTCGAAATATTTTTGAAGTTCGGGGGACTTGAACATTCGGCCACGATGGGCGTAGGGTAGGTTGCGGGCAATACGTCGGCGGAAAGATTCCTCGCGAGGAAGCATAGATGCCTGATACCAGAGGCCTAAAGTACTGGAGCGATCGTAGAAGAAGCCAAAGGGCAGGTTGATGTGGTCGGCAAAGAAGTTTTGGTAGGCAAGGCAGTTGTCGGCGGAAACGATATCCAACTCTTTCTGCGGTTTGAAGTTGTTGAGATGAAGGGTATATGAGCCATCACGGAGAGAGAACTCATGGCCAGGCTGGTTCCAATAGCAAGTGGCCGTGTGGCGGTGCTTGCCGATGCCTTCGGTGAGGGTGAACTGAGGATTAGGAAAGACAGTGTCAGCAATGACGAAATGCTTGGCGGTGCGCTCTGCCCTCACCACGAGGGTAAAGTCGTCTATCTGTCCATTGGCCCAGCGTGCAGCTGGCGTCAGCTTGTACTGGACGGAGAAGCTACTGGAATTGCTGTTGGCAGTGCGGAAGGAGTAGGTGTGGTGCACACGGTTCGTCCCGGGTTGGAAAGTGGCATCGAAATAATAAACAAAGGCAACTTCGGGGTATCTTTCGGTGGTTTTGTCCCAGATCCAACCTTCTTCGTCGATTTCGTATTTACCACCCAAGGTGAGGGTGTCAAGCCTCTGACTGCCGAGCAGGCAGAGGCCATTTCGAAAACTGAGGGTGCGTCCATTCATCTCGACTGTGAAATTGCCGACGAAAGGATGTCCTCCACTCCAACTGAAGGAGGGAAAGCCACCCGACGGAGGGTCAGCCTCAAATCCCATAAGGACTGTCTTGGCGGTGGAGTTGGGGTTAAAGAACTCATAATAGACGTCCACCAAGGTCACAGAGCTGTCCAGCAGGGTGATAGTGAGGATTTCCTTGCGTACACTAATGTCGGTTTCCTGCATGGGCACCAACTGGTTGCCCGAAGTGTAGTAAACACCATCGTTGGCCAACACCGGCAAGAAGAGTAGACAGAGTAAAGGGAATAGTAATAAATGTTTTTTCATAAGGCAGATATTAATTGATTGGTTTATTTAAACTCGTGGGATTGGCGGATAATTGCATCGAAGACTTTATGCATCTTGCCAGGGTCGGTGAGGATGCCTTTGGGACAGAGGGTGACACCCATGATGTCGGCTACCTGAGCCAAATGATGGTCATGGTCGTTCTTGAGGGTGAAGATATAGGAACGACAGGATAGTCCAAGGAAGGTTTCCTTGAGTGCACAGGCTTTGTAGACAATCTCATTGAAAAGGTGGTCTGTAGCCACGCCAGTCTTACACTCCACCACGAAGAGGGTATTGGCCTTGATGAATACCACGTCGAGTTCGTTGTTGTGCTGATGGCTGCCGGGGCGGGATATGCGCACTCCAATGGCGGCTTGCTGTGGGTGGACATGGCGAACGATGATGTAGTAGACATACTCTTCGAACCAGCCACCGGTGAGGTAGTCGAGCTCGTCTGGAGAGAGACGGTCGGGATCGCGAGGCACAAAGCCCAGTTGTTGGAGAAGGGCGGTGATGCCGGGGGCAGGTTCTTTGCTGCGGGAAGCACCTTTGGCAATGGCAGCAAGTGTCACAGCGTGGCGCGAGCCGCGATAGTGGATGCGCAGCAACTCCAATGTATGGTAGGCGGCATCAGTCAGCCGCCGTGCCTTAAAGCACTCGAAAATGCGGCAACAATCGTCAAAGCTGCGGATTGGGGTGTGACGACGGGTGTCTACATCGTGTCGGAGACCCTGTAGTTGCAAATATTCGCCAATGGTCATGCGGTACTGAATGGGCTCAATAGTGTCGTCATTGTCATAAATGCTGTCGTCGAAAACGGAACTCACTATGAGGTTCTCCCGCGTCTGCACATAAAAGAAACGTGCGTGAAACTGTTCAAAGACATGCTGAATGGCCAAGGCCGAATAACGAGAACCACCTGCCAAGTTAACCCAATATTCCATTGCATTGTCCAACTGAGAACGTAAACGGCGGCAGATGCGCTCGTAGATATAACTATCCTCGCTGCGTCGAAAGGAGATGATGGAAATTTGCTCCTCGGGGAGGTGAAAAAGAGCAGCGTATGGGGCGACATCTTCACGTTGGTCGCGGGTGGAGATAAAGAGAAGACGGTCGCCTGCTTTATAATATTGTTTCAAAAAGAGGTAGGCGGCGGATGGCTCGTCGGGGTCAAATATGTTGACTAGTGTTTTCATTTCAGTAGTTCAATGCAGCCTTGGTGCTGAGTGGCATGGCTAATGCCACGCCCCTCAAAACGGTAGAAATAGGTGCCCGAAGGAATATGGCGGACGGAGGGATCCCAGAACTGGTCGTCGCGACTGATGTTGTAGGCTCGAAAGACAACACGACCAGTTCGGTCATAAATGATAAGTGAATTGTATGGATAGCACTGGTTTTCGACCAGTCCCACAATAACAAAGCGGTCGTTGTTGCCATCGCCATTGGGCGTAACGAGGTTGGGAAACTGCAGCAGGCTGTCGCAGTGGTCGCCGTTCCAGAAGATATATAGGTTGTAAAAAATGGTGCTGTCGCATCCCACTTCGTTTGTAAGGAGGATGGGGTAGTTGCTAGCAGAGTCGGTGAAGACGGTTCCCTGGAACTCCCATGGCAGCTGATCCTCAGTAATGGTGTCAAAGATAGTTGTGTCGCTATCGGCATTGACAAAAAGGAAGTAGCTTACGGTGCTGTCCTGTCCCAAACTACCTTGAAGGGTGAGGCTGAGAATGGTGTCGCCTGTGACCGTTTGGCCGGCCAGGGTGTATGGCAACTGGCTAGGACAGATATAAGTGTAGGTGGTGTCATAAACATTGGGGATGACGGTCAGGCTGTAATAGAGCAACGTGTCACAGGCGGGCAACACTCCTGTAAGCAATAGGGTGTCGAGGCCAGAGGTCTGATATGAGTGGCCGTGATAGGTCCAAGGAAGCGAGTTCTCCACGACTGTGTCGGAGAGGGAGAGTGTGTCGTCAGGGAGCAAGGAAAGCCGCAAAAAGCGCAAGGTGTCGCAGAGTGTGGATTGGATAAGCAGAGAGTCGGTTCCGGGTTGGTCAAAAATGATGCCTTGCCATGTATAGGGGAATTGCGAACGGCAAATCGAACGTGTCATCGTGTCGCGCACTTGACAGCCGCATGGAGGCACAGACAGCAAGAGGCTGTCAGATGCCCAGCAGTCACCTAACATTTCCAGTCGGTTGATGCAGAGATAAGGCGTGGTTCGGTAATAGGGGGTGGGGGTCTCGTAGAAGCGAAAAATGGCGGTGCCGTGGGGGCGTGGTGTGGAGTTGAAGTGATGAGTATGGATATTGCTCTGCGAGGGGCGGACACCAGAACGGGGCAACTCTGGATTGGAAAAGAAGAAAGTAGTGTCGCACATACGGACATTGTGGCCGACCGAAAAGAAGATGCGAGCCGTGTCGTCAATTTCCCATGAGTAGCAAAGGGAGGGCAGCGCGGCTAAGGTATCACCTGTCTCTTGAAAGCGATAATGGTTGATATTGAGCACAAAAGTGTGGCTGCGCATAGGATTCCACATCTCAATGGTGTCGACATAGAAGGGGACATAGTTGCTGTCGAAGGGTATTCGTCTCAGGCTGTTCGTCAATGCAGTGAGAGTCTCGGTTCGATGGTTTGAGTCGTAGTCGAAAAAGACTGGAACCGAATCGCCATAGCAGCGGAGGGTATCGGTGCGCAGGACGATGGCGTTTTGATAGTTGTTCATCGTCAGATCGGGGCATAGCTGTTGCAGGTTAGTCTCTGTGGTAATGCTGCGCGGTTGGCAGAGGGTGCCATCACCAGGCGTAGAAATATAGTTGTAACCAGTGTGGGAATGGACAAAGCCTGGTTGCTGCCAATGGAAAAGGTTGACATTGCTGAAATAACCAGTGAGGTACACCATGAGGGTGTCGCCACATCCAAGAGTCACCCACTGCTCAGCGGCGCTCAGGTCAGGAAAGAGGGATGCGGGCGACCAAAAGAGGCTGTCAGCCTCTGTCGAAGCCCGAAGATGGAATCGTACCGAGTCGGCATCAGGTGTGGCTCCCGGCAGCAAGAGAGTGTCCTCCACAGTGAAAGAAATGGAACAGCGCGGCGAAATCTGAGCCCCGGCCACGACAGGGAATAGAAGCATGAGCAGTAGCAGAAAGGTGTGACAGTATCGCATATAGTTTCTTTTTTAAAAAAACGCAAAAAGATGCTTTTTATTGTATACCATAAAAATCGACAACTATTTCAGAAATAAAGTCAAAAGAGGGTACTCCCACCAGGAAGCACCCTCTTTCGGGGTTATGCGGCAATCTGGCAATTAGTGCAAGAAAGCCAGCAGGATACCTGCTGCTACGGCTGAGCCGACCACGCCGGCCACATTGGGGCCCATGGCATGTTGCAGCAGATAGTTTGTCTTGTCGTATTCGAGACCCACGTTGTTGGAAACACGGGCGGCATCGGGCACGGCGCTGACACCGGAGTTGCCGATGAGAGGATTGATTTTGTTACCTTCCTTGAGGAAGAGGTTGAAGAACTTGACGAACAGAACACCGCTGAAAGTAGCGACAATGAACGACAAAGCACCCAAGCCGAAAATCAATAGCGAACGACCGGTGAGGAACGAGGTGGCTTGAGTGGAAGCGCCCACGGTGAGACCGATGAGGAGGGTGCAGATGTTGACAATGGCATTGCTGGCCACGTCACTCAGACGTTTTGTAACACCGCTCTCCTTCAGTAGGTTACCAAAGAAAAGCATACCCAGCAGGGGCAGACCCGACGGCACTACGAAGGCACAGAAGAGGAAACCAATGATGGGGAAGATAATCTTCTCAACCTTAGACACCTGGCGTGGAGGTTTCATACGGATGCGGCGTTCTTTATCAGTGGTGCAAAGACGCATGATAGGCGGCTGGATGACGGGGACAAGTGCCATGTAGGAGTAGGCCGACACGGCGATGGCACCCATCAGGTCAGGAGCCAACTGCGAGGAGATGAAGATGGCAGTAGGACCATCAGCACCACCAATGATACCGATGGCACCAGCCTCATTGGGAGCAAAGCCCAGCAGAAGAGCCAACATATAGGCGGCAAAGATACCAAATTGAGCTGCTGCGCCAATCAAGAAGAGCTTGGGATTGGACAGCAGCGCCGAAAAGTCTGTCATGGCACCTATGCCTAGGAAGATTAGCGGCGGATACCAACCGTTTTGTACGCCGTGATAGAGAATATTCAACACCGAGTTCTGCTCATAAATACCTATCTTTAGACCCGGATAGAAGGGGATGTTACCCACCAGCATACCGAATCCAATGGGAACGAGAAGCAGAGGCTCGAACTCGAACTTGATGCCCAAGAAGATGAACACCAAGCCGACAAGGATCATGATGAAGTGGCCGAGCGTGACATTGGCGTAACCCGTGTACTCCAAAAACTGGACCATCTGGGTCGACAAGAAGTCTGCGAAACCACCTGTTGCTAATAAGCTAAACATTGTTTATACGTTTTTCTTTTAAGGAATGCGGCTGCGGCCGCACTCTCAATTCAACATTAATTAACCAATGACAATAAGTGTCTGTCCTTCGAGGACGGAGTCACCCTTGCGCACTTCGACAGCAGTGACAGTACCGTCGGCATCGGCCTCGATGTTGTTTTCCATCTTCATAGCCTCTAGCAGCACTACACGCTGACCAGCCTTCACCTGGTCACCCACATTGACGAAAACGTCGAGAATGGTGCCAGGCAGAGGGGTAGTGACTTTGGAGCCGCTGGAGGGAGCCGAAGCGCGCTGGACATTGCCAGAGGCAGCGGCGGCCACACGGGGAGCAGCCTTGGTTTGGACAACACTTGTGCGCGGTTTCTGTGCGCGCATCTCCTTGTCAACAGTTACAGTGTAAGAAGTACCGTTGACATCCAATTTGATTTCTTGGCCTTCGACTTCGTTAATGTTAACTTTGTACTCAGCGCCGTTGATTTTGAATTTATATTCTTTCATTGTGTTTGTTCTTTTAATAAAGGGTATTTCCGTTGAAAACCATGCTTATCTGTTGGAGAAGTAGTGATTCATGTTGTAGAACTTAGCATTCCAGGGAGTCCAGGCCCGTTCCACTTTCTGTATGGTGATGATGGTATCTTCCTCATCGTGGAGGTCTTGCTCGTAGGCGTAGATAGCAGCAGCAATGGCGGCATAAACCTCGCCGTCAACGCCGCTGGCAATGGCACCGATAGAAGGACCTTTGGCCTCAGCGGGCCTGCCGGCCTTCTTTTCAGTAGACCTGCGGACAATAGCACTGAAAAGCATCATCAGGAGCATGATGCAGACAAGCGCGATGAACACAACCAAGATGGCAACGATGGCAAGGCCAAAGCCATGTGGGTCAGAAGCCAAGATACGTTCGGACTGCTTGGGCACATGGTAATGGTAGTTGGACTTCTCAACGGCCTTCTCCAGACCCTCATGAATGTCAAGAATGTGAATGTTGTAGCCAACAGAATTCTTGTCGACCACAATTATCTCATCGGCAATATGGTTGGCCGAGAAAGCATAGGCGGTGCTATTCAAACCCACCTTATTGAGGACTGGGAGTGTACCATCCTCGGCAGGATTGAGGTCCAACACAGCCAGATAAGCGGTGTCTCTCTGAGAACTTGCCAACACAATGATTTTACCGTCCATGACGGATACCGACTTAGGACGGATGATGTTCTGAAGGTCATGACGACCCTGATAGACATCAGTGGTAAAGCGGCCAATTCGGCACATGGAGTCGGCATCGCGAATCAACAGGTCGACGGCACAGTCGATGCTGTCGATAACCACGAAGGCCTCCAGCGCAGGCAGGTAGCAAACATCGGTAGCCGTAATGTCCAAAGAGGTGGCGCTGAAAGGGCATCCAACAGGCACTCCGGTTTGCCCCTCAGGCGCGGGACCCTCGGGAACGGAACCAGGTTGGCCTGGCTGAGCCACAACACTGCCGGCAAAGAATAGTACGCCAACGAATATTGCAACTAATTGTTTTGCTATTTTATTCATTTTATTTCAAATATAACGATCAAAATGTTAGTTTGGATAGAGCCGAAGGGGATGGGTCAAGACTCACCCCCAAAGGCCCCGTTCTTAGTGCTTACTCAGCCTTTTGGCAGCACTCGCCTTCCTTGGCGCCATCCTTCTTGCAGCAGGCACCATCCTTCTTGCAGCACTCTTTCTTGCAGCAGGTAGTGTCGGTGCAATTCTCGCAGTTGTTCATTGCGCAGGTGGTATCGGCGCAAGTGCAAACGTGCTGATGCTCGCAGCATTCAGTGGTCTCTGCGGGAGTGGAGTCGCAAACTTCTTCAGTAGCGTTGTTGTTGCAAGAAGCCATACCGAAAGCGAAGGCAGCGGCGATGAAAGCAGTTAAGAAAACTTTCTTCATTTTGTAGTTGAATTTTGTGGGGTGAAGAACCCCGGGTTAATAATTAATAAAATAAACAATTGGGTGTCAGACAATTTAACCTAACACCAGATTATTACAGCGGGATGTTACCATGCTTCTTAATAGGCAGGCTGTCCTTCTTGGTCTGCAGGACCTGGAGGGCACGGATGACGCGGAAACGAGTGTTGCGGGGCTCGATAACGTCGTCGATGTAGCCGTACTTAGCAGCATTGTATGGGTTAGCAAACTGATCGTTATACTCTTTCTCTTTCTCAGCAATGAATTTAGCCTTCTCCTCGGGGTCGGTGATTTCCTTCAGCGCACGGCCGTGGAGCACCTCGGTAGCACCGCTGGCACCCATCACGGCAATCTGAGCCGTAGGCCATGCATAGTTCATGTCACTGCGCAGCTGTTTGCAGCTCATGACGATATGTGCGCCGCCGTAGGACTTACGCAGGGTGACAGTCACCTTGGGCACTGTGGCCTCACCGTATGCATAAAGGAACTTTGCGCCGTGGGCGATAACGCCGGCATACTCCTGACCGGTGCCGGGCAGGAAGCCAGGAACGTCAACCAAAGTGACCAAAGGAATATTAAAGGCATCGCAGAAGCGGACAAACCGGCCACCCTTACGGGATGCGTTGCAGTCCAGCACACCGGCCATAGCCTTCGGCTGGTTGGCCACCACGCCCACGCTCATGCCGCCCATGCGGGCAAAGCCGACAACCAGATTGGGAGCGAATTTCTCATGCACCTCGAGGAATTTGCCGTCGTCCACGATGGCATGGATGATTTCCTTCACATCGTAAGGCTCGTTGGGGTTCTCGGGGATAATCTCGTTGAGGCTGTCTTCCAAGCGGTCTACGGGGTCCTGGGTCTCCATGTAGGGAGCCTCCTCAAAATTATTGGAAGGAATGTAACTAATAAGGTCGCGAATCAAAGCGATAGTAGCTTCTTCCGTCTCGCCGACGAAATGGGCCACACCACTCTTCGAAGCATGCACCATGGCACCGCCTAGCTTGTCGACAGTCACATCTTCACCTGTAACGGTCTTCACCACCTTGGGACCAGTGAGGAACATATAGCTGTTCTGTTTGGTCATGAGGATGAAGTCGGTGAGGGCGGGGCTATACACAGCACCACCGGCGCAGGGACCGAAGATGGCGCTAATCTGAGGCACCACACCGCTGGCAAGAATGTTGCGCTCGAAAATCTCGGCATAGCCGGCCAGGGCGTTGCAGCCTTCCTGAATACGGGCTCCGCCGGAGTCGTTCATGCCGATAACGGGGGCACCCGTCTTCATAGCCTGGTCCATAATCTTGCAAATCTTCAGCGACATAGTCTCGCTCAAGCTACCTGCAAAAACGGTGAAATCCTGAGCAAAAACGTACACCGGACGACCCTCGATGGTACCGTAACCGGTGACCACGCCGTCGCCCAAGAATGACTGCTTCTGCATGTCGAAATTGGTGCAACGGTGGGTGAGGAACATGTCGAACTCTTCGAACGAACCCTCGTCGAGGAGAAGGGCGATACGCTCGCGGGCGGTCAGTTTGCCCTGCTCGTGCTGTTTGTCAATGCGCTTTTGGCCACCGCCCATTTTGGCTTCACTTCTTTTGTCAAGAAGCTCTTTTATCTTTTCTTCAAATGCCATATTTGAGAGTTTTTTGGTTAGTATTGTGGGGGTCGGTCATGGCCTTAGCGGCCAATTCCTAATCCCGAAAAATTCATTTTGCAATGCGGACCTGGAATGCACCAGGTCTGCATAGAAAGGTCTGTTATTACTTGCAGCAGAATTCGGTGAGTACGCCCAACGTGCTCTTGGGGTGTAGAAAACCAATGTGCAGCTGCTCGGCACCCAGGCGGCTGTGCTCGTCAATCAGACGGCATCCCTTTGCCTTGGCATCGTTCAGTGCCTGGTCGGTATCTTCAACTGCGAAGGCAATGTGGTGCATACCGCCACGACCGCCATTCTTCTCGATAAACTTGGCCACGGTGCTTTCAGGGCAAGTGGGGAGCAACAGCTCGATTTTGGTCTCGCCGCATTTCAGAAAAGCGGTCTTAACTTTCTGGTCAGTAACTTCTTCAATGGCGTAGCATTTCAGACCCATGACATTCTCCCAGTACTGGAGGGCTTCGTCAAGGTCAGTCACTGCAATAGCAATGTGTTCAATATGCGAAGGTGTCATTTTGTAAAAATTTTTAATTGTTTATACTATAATTTTACTATTATTATCCTTTAAAGTATTGAATTTCAGCGAAAAAATATTTTACTCGTAAAATACAAAAATACAAAAAAAAAATAATATAGAAAAAAAAGTTAACAACCAGCAATATAAAAAAGCAAGCAGTGCCTTTGGAAATGACATTAAAGCACAAGCACTGTGGCAGTTATGGTCAGATGCAAAAAGGAAGAAAAGTCTTACACTACAAGCGACAGGCACTAACAATCCCGTCCACGTCGATGCCGCAGTCTTTATGGAGTTGGGGAACGGGGCCATGGGTGACAAAGGTGTCGGGGAGGCCGAGGAGAGTGATGGGCATCATTATGCCGACAGAGGCGTAATACTCCAGCACGGCACTGCCGAAACCGCCTTTCTTCACACCGTCTTCGAGGGTGACTATGCGGTGGAAACCACGGGCAGCCACCTCGTCAAGCAGCTTTGTGTCAAGCGGTTTTAGATAACGCATGTCGTACACGGCCGTGCTCACCCCTTCGTCATGCAATCGTTCGGCCGCAGCCAAAGCGGCATTACCAATATGGCCCAGCGAGAGAATGGCCACGTCGGAGCCTTCGCGCACACAGCGGCCTCTGCCCACTTCCATCTTCTGTAACTGGCAGCGCCAGTCGGCATGGACACTAAGCCCGCGTGGGTAACGAATGACCACCGCCCCTTGGTCGGGCAGCTGGGCAGTGTACATCATGTGGCGCAGTTCATGCTCGTCCATCGGGGCACAGATGGTGAGCTGCGGAATGGGGCGAAGACAGGCGAGGTCGAAAGCACCATGGTGCGTAGGTCCGTCGTCGCCAACCAGTCCGGCGCGGTCCAGACAGAGAACCACTGGCAGCCGCTGAAGTGCCACATCGTGGATAATCTGGTCGTAGGCGCGCTGCATAAAAGAAGAGTATATGTTGCAAAAGGGCAACATGCCCTGCGCGGCCAGTCCAGCGGCAAAGGTGACGGCATGCTGCTCGGCAATGCCCACATCGAAAGCCCTCGAAGGCATCTGGGCCATCATCAAGTTAAGCGAGCTGCCCGTAGCCATAGCAGGTGTAATGCCCACAATGGCAGGATTTTTCTCTGCCAACTCGATAATCGTGCGGCCGAAAACTTCCTGATATTTCAGGGGCTTGCCGCTTGTGCTGTTTTTTATCTGGTCGCCCGTTTCGGCATTGAACTTGCCTGGGGCATGATATTCAACCGGATGCCGCTCGGCAGAGCGCAGACCCTTGCCCTTTTTGGTAACCACATGGAGCAGCTTTGGTCCCTTGATTTGCTTCAGTTGCGAGAGCACCTCCACTAGTTCGCCCACATCATGGCCGTCGATTGGGCCAAAGTATCGGAACCCCAACGACTCAAACAGGTTGGGGGCGCCCAGCGCGGCTGTCTTGGCCAGGAAAGTGAGGTGTTGAAAGAAATCCAGCGAATGCTCGGCATACTTATCGCGCTTCTCAGCGTTGCCGCCCAGTTTTGTCCACACCTTCTCCTTCAGCTTGTTATACTTGGGCGAAGCCGTAATGCGGGTAAGGTATTTATTCAGCCCACCCACCGCCTTGTCAATGCTGATGCCGTTATCGTTGAGCACCACCAAGATATTAGCCTTCGAAACCCCTGCATTATTCAAGGCCTCAAAAGCCTCTCCGCCCGTCATGGCGCCGTCGCCTATCACGGCAATATGCTGTCGCTTGGAATTGTTCTGCAGGCTGGAGGCGGTCGCCATGCCCAGTGCCGCACTGATAGAAGTCGAGCTATGCCCCGTGCCAAAGGCATCGAAGGGCGACTCGTCCATGCGGGGAAAGCCGCTCAGACCGCCGTAAGTGCGAATGGTGGGGAATTGGTCACGTCGGCCAGTGATGATTTTGTGGGCGTAGGCCTGGTGCCCCACGTCCCATATCAGCTTGTCGTCGGGTGTATTAAAGACATAATGCAGGGCCAGCGTCAACTCCACCGTCCCCAAACTCGAGGCCAGATGTCCAGGATGTTGCGAAAGGGTGTCAATGATATAGTGCCGCAGTTCAATGGCCAACTGCTTCAAATCTTCAATCCCAAGCTTGCGCAAGTCCTCTATGCTGTTGATGCTATCTAATATAACGCCCGTCATGTGCTTTGATTGTTTAGTCGGCAATGGAGTTTTAACAGATACTAAAGTGATTGGAGTTAATACTATTACGACAGATTATTCCACCATGTAGGCCGGAGCCTTCTTTTCCATAGGCTTGTCAAAATCCTGGTTCAGCCTCTTATTATTCACTCTGCCCTGGGCACCCTCGCGTAGCTCCCAACGGCCATTGACAAACACATAGGCCAACTCAACGCCCGAAGGGACGTAATATTGAAACAAGCCCTCCATGCCAGCGATTTGCGGCGCCACCTCGTCAAAAATAATCATCCGGTACTTCTTATCGGTAGTTTTAATCGAAGGCCCTGAAGTGACGCGTTCCGATTGGGCCGCGGCCGTTCGTGCGGCCGTGGCTTTCACCCGGCTGAGCCGCCCCTTGCCACGTTTGCCCGGGCGGCGGCTGCGCGCATAGTTGCCCCTGCTGCCGGTGCCGGTACGTTTGGCCCGGATGCGTTCCACGGTGCGGATAAACTGCTCCTCATAGCGGAGCGACACCATGGCATTGGTGGTATACTCGAGCACTACGCGGCGTATGTTGCGCTCCTTTCGGAAAAGGTTCTGGCCAAACTGCGGCTGGCTGTGGGTCGATTTGAAACAGATGGGCTCGATAATCTTGCGCTGGGTAAGGGCATCCACCACGCACGAACCCAACAGCGTGTAGTACGTCTTGCCCTCGTAAGTGGTGGTGATGAGCTCCTGATAGACAGTGCCGAACCAGTTATCGTGCGTCAGCAGGTCCTCTTGTCGGTTGACAATCTCCTGCGACTTGTCGTACAGCGGGTAAACGTCATACTCGTCCTTCTTCTCGTCCAACGACTGCACAAAACCAAAGCACTCATACTCACCGTCGTCGTTGACCACGGGCCAAGTGAAAATGCGGAACTTCTTGTCTGGCGCGGTCAACACCGACACGCGGCTGCCAAAATCCCACTGCCACTTTATGGAGTTCTCTTGGTCGAGGGCCTCGGCAAGGAGCTGCATGGCCGACTCGTTGGCATGATAGCGCTGGTTGTCGGTTGGGGCAGTGTAGACCTCCTCAAAAAGAGCCTGCAGCTGCGACTGATAGTCGGCCATGAGGGCTTTATCCTGAGACAAAACCTTGGGAACCAACACCGTCATGACAGACAATATGACGAATATTTTGCGCATTTCACATTAGTTTATTTATATTTAACGCAACTATCATTCGTTTATTATTCCAACTGCAAAAAAAACTTTGCGCAGGCTGGCCCACCGACAGTTGCCACCTAAGAAAAAGGGCCGCCCAAAGGCAGCCCTAACTCACGCATTCCTAAACTCAGCGCCTGTTGCTTGGCAAGAAGCAGCCGGCGGAAGCTGTTCTCCATTACTCGCGGTTGGAGTCATTGGGAATGAGGGTGTCCAACCTGGCCACATTGCCGTAGCTTTTGGCGGCAGCGACAAAGGCCTTGTCGGTAGTGTACTGCCTAAAAGTCTGGCAGGCGGTGAGCACCTTCTGTGGCGAAGCGGTCTGCTTCTTTTTCGAGTAGTGCACCACGGCCCAGCCCTGGTCGTCCGAGTCGGCATCGGCAATGGCCAGAAATCCCCGGACCGAGAGGAAACGCCACGACTCAAGGTTCACATTGCGCCTCATGTCGTCGTCTAAGAAGCAGTCGCAACACTCAACCCTCAGCCCGGGGCAGCCGTCTTCCACCTGCTGCTGCAGACGGTAGAAACGGAGCATATCGCCCGGCTGCAGCTGGGGGTTGCGCGAGGTAAGCCGCAGCAGGTTGCTGACGTCGGCATTTGTGCGCAGGTCCAGCTGGCGCAGCTCGTCGGGGTCAATACCGGTTGCCAAACTGGTAAGCACCACACGGCGACCGTCGGCCAGCAAGTCGAACCTATATGCCACTTGGGGCATGCGCCCCGAAGAGACCACCGTCTCGGGCTGCAACAGCACGCCCCCTCGGCAGTACATGTTTTTGGTGAGGTAGGTGGTGGGCAGGCCCGCGTTGGCCTTGAGAAAAGCGGTGTATGCCATCAGCCCGTCCGATGTGTCCATCAAGGGCTTATGGTCGATGCCGAAAGCGCCCCACAAGGCAATGGATTGGCGCATCTTGCTGCGGGTCTTAAACTGTCCTACCGACTGCCGGGAGGGAGCCTTTCTGGTGCTGGTGCGCAGGTACGTCCTGCCCCCGCGCTCATAGCAAGTAATGCCAAGGCCTGCAACACGGCCTTTCACCATAAACGATTTTTTTTGTGTCTGTGCCATATTCTATCAAGTTTTAGTTAATGTTTGGTTTGTATTTTATTTGCATTTAGTTTGCATTTTGTTTATTGGCGAAAAACAAAACACAATACAAATGTAAGTCAAATGTAAGACAACATGCGAACAAAGAGAGAAGTAAGAGGGGTGTGCGAGGATTGTCTCGAAGGTTTTTCTGTGGGCAAATATACAACTAAAAAATGGCAATGAAGGGGTATCAAAATGTAAAAAAAGTTAAATAATGATTTGGCAAAAGTTAAATATTTTTGAAAACAATATTTATTTTATATCTTTGCAATGGTAAAAGCTGATGCTCCATGGAAAGGAAAACACACTACAAATCACTGGTTTCCATACTCCTATGCCTAATGTGCATAGGATTGTCACATGCGCAATACAGCATATTGATAACTCCGGGCACCACAACTGTAAACGGCTGCATTCATCCAACGGGCACTATTTTCGACAACGGGGGGCCATTAAACGGCTACGACCCGATGATTGGACAAGTGGTCATTACTGCTCCGGAAGGAATGCGTGTGGCGATTTCTGGAGGCTATCGCATAAGTTATTATGACACCCTATACATATACGATGGCGACGACAGCCTCAACCTACAGATATTCCGGGATGAGGGTTCTATAAGCTGCACATCTGCCACCAGCAGTCTTACAATCGGCCTGCATAGTCATATTCCATCAGTTGCATCAGCTGCATATTTTTGGGGCTTCCAGCTACATTACCAACTGGTGGGGACGGACTCCAACGAGTGCCATCAGAGGCCTACCGACCTGGAAATTTCTTACCCCAACGACTCTTCGATAATGCTCCGCTGGAGATCGGTCTTGTCGACGGGTCCCTTTTGGTTCATGTGGGATGGGGTAAACGAGCAATGGACGTCCACCACGAAGCTGAAGACCGGACTATCTCCGGGACAGTCCCACACGGTATGGGTGAGTTCGCTGATAGACAGCCTGAGCCCATGTTGCTCTCTGATAAAGCGGGTGAAGACCACTTGCGGCCGCATCACCCGCAACGACCTGCCCTACCACTATGGTTTTGAGGATGCCTCCGGCGAGGGCGAGAGCCAGCACATCAGCAGCTGCTGGACGACTGATAACGGTTTGCTAAGTAAAGCATATCCCACGAGCCAGGCCCGCATGGGCTCTTATGCCCTAGTTTTAGAGAGCTCGGACCCAAATGGATACGCCATTGCCGCACTGCCTTACTACGAGGGCAATGTGAACGAGACGATGCTGGACTTTTGGTTATTTAGTTCTAGCAATATCCCTATTGAAGTGGGTGTGATGGACAATCCATACGAAATGGAAACATTTGAACTTGTGGGCAGTGTGAGAACCGTCGGGCAGGACTATGGGCACAAACAAGTGTCGATGCGCGGGTATAGCGGTTCGGGACATTATATAGTGCTGCGAACACACCAAGGCCCATCGCAGCAGCATCTGGTGGACGACGTAAGGTTGGTGCTGGCATCGGCATGCCCGGAGGTGACAGAACTACACATAGACCAGGCTAATTTCTCCAGCCTAGCAGTGGCATGGGATATAGCCGGCGACGAAAGTCGGGTGTCCAGCTATGAGGTTAGGGTTACGCCCGAAGAAGGCGGAACACCCATGGTGGTGACTGCCACTGAAAGTCCCTACATCCTTTCTGGGTTGGCACCTGCCCAAAGCTACACGATTGAGGTACGCTCGGTCTGTTGGACGGGGGGCCGCGGTAACTGGGTGAGCACAGTGGGACACACGCACGACCTCTGCCCCGGGCAATCGTCAGCATCGGATGTGTATTGCATGCCCAACCAGCAGGTGCCCGTGTACAATTTGGCCGGCAACTCGGTCTGCCAGAGCATATACACTGCCGAGCATCTGAGGGAGATGGGGCTGCACTCGGGACCGATTAATGAGATCACCTACTCTTGGAGCACCAACGGATCGATGGAGAAAGAGTTCAGTATTTACCTTACCACCACAGAAATAAATGATTACATAGAGGCTAATTTCACCCCTATCACCGAAGGACATACCCTTGTTTACAGCGGCACCCATCCACCGAATACTTTCGGTTCGCAGACCTACACCTTCAGCACCCCTTACTACTGGGACGGCGCCAGCAATTTGGTGGTGACCACACTCATGAACCAACCTTCAGGGGAAAACCACTCGAGCAGCAATTTTGGAGGCGAGAGCCACGAAAGAGATAGTGTGGTCACCATGTGGTACGGACGTGATAACCAAGCCTTTAGTATTGACCAATTATCTTCTCTGACGTTAGTACCGTGCTCATACCAACCATGCATAAAGCTCTATTCTTGCGCCACCCCCTCAGATTGCCAGACGCCACTGGTGATGGTGAGAGAGGTGGGAACCACCGAGGCCACCCTGTTTTGGTCGATAGACAGCAACGTGAATTCGTGGGACATAGCCTACCACAGCCAGAGGGACAGCGTATGGCACACGGTACAGACTAACTATACGGGGCATGAGTACCGCTTCACCCAGCTTAGACCCAGCACGACGTATTTATTTCGAGTAACGGCAGTGTGCGATTCGGGCACTGCGGCAGGACAGGCCAAGGCGAAGACGATTTGCAAGGAGCATCCGCTCATCTACGACGACCTGTACGCCGATAATGTCATTTGCTACTATGGGATTTTCTCTGACCCAAGAAGCAATATGGGCGTTGTGAACGATGGGCCTGCCGCTATGAGTTCAAGACACACGGTGCACATAGACATCGATGAGACAGACCCAAGAACCGGTGGTCAACTGCATACGGTGCCTGAAGGCTACTGTTCTTCGGTGCGCTTGGGCAATTATGACGTAGATGCCATGGCCGAAAGTATTACCTATATACTCGATATTGACACAAGCGAATACGACTTGCTGCTGTTAAAGTATGCCGCTGTGATGGAGAACCCAAATCATCCTGATAAGTATCAGCCACGCTTCACCTTCGACATTACCGACATGGAGGGCAACCTCATTAGCAACTGCTATTCGGCCGACTTCATTGCCAACAGTTCCTTGGGATGGAATCTCTATGCTCCTAGTATCCTATGGAAAGATTGGACCACGGTAGGCATCGACCTGGTGCCGTTACAAGGCTGGACCATAAAGGTCAACCTGACCACATACGACTGCGCAGGAGGAGGACATTTCGGATATGCCTATTTTGTCATGGACTTGGACAATAAAAAGATAGTCTCCCGAAACTGCAGCACGGTGGAGAACGTATTCCGCGCTCCGGCAGGATTCTCCTACCGCTGGTACTCTGAGACGGACACCACTACCCTATCTGATTCAGACACATTGCACGTGATCAACGCAGGCAAATACTATTGCGACCTGTCGTTTGTGGGCGCCCCGAACGACAGCATCCACGCCGATTGCCACTTCACCCTATCGGCAATTGCAAGCCTACGCCACCCTTACGCCAGATTTTCTATTGATAGTACCGATGCCAATCCATGCTACCACGCCAGCCTGAAGATGAAGAACACAAGCATTATCACGAGCGACGCAGCACACCATGACTCAATTGCCAACGGATGCGAGAGCTACCTTTGGGACTTCGGCGACGGGACGACCTCGACGGAAAGGAATCCCACACACGTCTTCAGACCCGGCACCTACACTATAAAGCTGTATGCCATGCTGGCCGACGGAGCCTGCACGGATTCAGCCGAACTGCAGTATACCCATATCAATAACTGCGTAAGGTACGACACGGCTTACCGCACTATGTGCGAGGGCGAAACGCTGTGGATGTTCGACAGTGTGCTGACTATGGCCGGCACATACCAATTGGATAGCATTATTGAAGGCGACAGCGCTATCACCCGCACACTCTATCTGACCACGCTCAACACATCAAGTTCAGAACTATGGATAGCGGAATGCGACAGCTACTTCTGGACAGAGTCTTCGCAAACCTATACCGAGTCGGGCCTATACGCCGACACACTTACGAACGCTGTGGGTTGCGATAGCATTGTGTCGCTGCATCTTACTATTGATTCTTCTTACGACATTCACTTTTATGATACCATATACCTGGACGACACCATAATGTTTGAAGGAACGGAATACCACTCTCCCGGTGTCTATGTCTTCCATTTGACGACCCGGAGCGGGTGCGACTCGACGCGGACTCTGCATCTGGAGCAGAAAGCGCTGGTGTTGGACAGCCTGTCTGCCATCATTTGCGAGGGGACGGAGTATCTTTTTATCGATACGCTGTTGACGACCACTGGGGTTTACAATAGGTTTTCGCACACGGAGGACTTATCTGTCCCTGACACCTTATGGAATCTGACCCTTACGGTGAAATCCCAACCACGGATTGACATAGAGAGTTCACACACTTGCCTGGACAATCCGCACTACACGTTAGAGGCCCATTCCTCACTGCCTTTCTATTATTGGTACTCCACCCCAGCCGATCCTGATATTGCGGGGATGGAGGATGACTCGGTGATAAGCGTCAATCCCTTACAGACCACTACTTATTATGTACGTACCGAGTATGCGGATGACCCCAAATGCCCATCCTACGACAGCATTGAGCTATACCCAATCGAGGCGTTGACGGCATGGATAGAAGTGAATCCCACCCGGCTGATGAACGCGGAGAGGTCACTGACGGCCATCTGCCGTACACACGGAAGGGCAGACCGGTATGAGTGGTACTTGTGGTATAATCAGAACCCACCGTTTCTTTACGACACTTCTGCCGAGATAACGGTGGAAGTGCCTGCCTACGTGGACAGCCTGAGCATTACCGTGACGGCGAGCAACCAAACCTGTTTCGACGCTGACTCGGTGGCGATACCGATTATACAGTCGGAACTCTTCTTCCCGAACGTATTTACGCCCAACCTGGAGAGTAATAACCTCTTCCGAGCCTACTACACGAAGATAAACGACTACGAAATATGGATATACGACCGCCGAGGGGACCTGGTCTACCATTCCACTGACCTCTCTAGCGGGTGGGACGGCACACACGAAGGACGCCCCTGTGTGCAGGGAGCTTATGTGTACACCTGCACCTACAGAGATGCCATCACCCCCGGGGGTATCATGAGGAAGACCGGCACAGTGGTGCTGGTGAGGTAAACTTGAGGAATGGGGCAATAAAAATAATACTTCGACGTTTAGAACACATTATGCAAGACGAAAGGAAAGAAATCATAGAACGCGCGTGGGACAACCGCGAGATGCTGAAAGACCCCACAGTGCAGGATGTTATTCGCTCGGTGGTGGACAATCTGGACCACGGCGAAATGCGTATTGCCGAGAAGAACGACGGACAATGGATGGTGAACGAATGGCTTAAAAAGGCGGTCATTCTTTACTTTCCTATTAATAGTATGGAAACCGTAGAGACCGGCCCATTTGAATTTCACGATAAGATTCCCCTGAAGCACAATTACGCCGAACAACAGGTGAGAGTGGTGCCTCATGCCATAGCGCGCCACGGAGCCTATCTGGCACCCGGAGTAGTGATGATGCCGTCGTATGTTAATATAGGGGCTTATGTGGACAGCGGCACGATGGTTGACACTTGGGCCACGGTGGGCAGTTGTGCCCAGATTGGCAAGAACGTACACCTGAGCGGCGGAGTGGGCATCGGCGGTGTGCTGGAGCCTGTGCAGGCTGCCCCTGTGATTATTGAAGACCATTGCTTCATTGGCAGCCGCAGCATTATTGTTGAAGGCGCTTTGGTAGAGGAGGAGGCCGTGATAGGAGCCAACACTGTCATAACGGCCAGCACACACATTATCGATGTCACACAGGCAGAGCCCGTTACCTACAAGGGGCGCGTACCGGCACGAAGCATCGTAATCCCTGGTAGCTATACACGCCACTATCCGGCCGGCGACTATCAGGTGAGCTGCGCCCTCATTATTGGACGCCGCAGCCAGTCCACTGATAAAAAAACTTCTCTGAACGATGCACTACGCGACTATGGCGTGAGCGTTTGAAGTTTAGAAATTGAAAAAATAAACAATAAGATAAGATGAAAAAGTATTCTTTGCTATTGGTCGCTCTGGCGATTTTGATGGTATCATGCGGCAAGAGGACCGACACATTTGCTTTTTCGGGCAAAGTCATTGACTACTACAGCTGCACACTGAACAGTGCCAGCGTGTCAGAAATGGATTTTGGCTATGTGGTGAATCTTGACACGCCCGATTCTATCGGAGGAGAGTATGTTTCAGACGGCGTCACTTACAAGAATGCCATACTGCTTTATCGCACTAAGGCTCGCTACGGCAGCGGCGAGAAAATTAGCGGCACAATGTACCTGGACGACAATTATTCCCGCGCATACTGCCAGTACCACTTCAACCTCGGAATACCCGAAGGTGTTTGTTACACACTGGACTAAGGCCAAGGCATTCGATCGAATGGTTGTTTGAGGAGATTGTGCGAGGCTGTTTGCAGGCTTGCGTAACAATAAATTGTTGATAAAAAAATCGACAATACTCTTTATATTTAAAAAATAGTTATTACTTTTGCAATTTGTAAATATAAGAT
Source organism: uncultured Bacteroidales bacterium (assembly GCA_947165255.1). GTDB lineage: Bacteria > Bacteroidota > Bacteroidia > Bacteroidales > P3 > Colimorpha. The sequence goes on along the minus strand of CAMUZR010000011.1, from coordinate 60,575 downwards.
AACATTAAGAATAAAAAAGCGACAACTATATGAAGTTCATCATTAACAGCCTGCTGTTTTCCAAGCAAATCCAGTCCATCAGCGGTGTTATCACCAATAACAACACCGTGCCTATTATCAACTGCTTCCTGTTCCACTTAGACGAGAATCTCCTTACAATCCGTGCCACCGACCTCGAGACCACACTGGTTACCAAGATAGAGGTGGAGTCTGGTCGATTGGAAGGCCTGTCCGACATAGCCGTTCCTTCCAAACTGCTGATTGATATTCTTAAGTCTTTGGATGACGTTCCGTTGACGTTCAGCGTGGACGATGCCACCTATGGAATTAACATCACTTCGGGAGAAGGAAAATACCGTCTGGCCGGTAAGAATCCTGAAACCTTCCCTAATATGCCTGAAGTGCGTGAGACCGAAGTCCTGACGGTGCCCAGCGGTGCTTTGATCAACGCCATTAGCAAAACCTCCTTTGCTGCTTCCACCGATGAGATGCGTCCGCAGATGGGCGGCATTTACTGCGACATTACTCCCGAAAACACTACTTTTGTAGCTACCGATGCCCACAAACTTGTGCGCTATCGCCGCACCGACATCCATTCTGACAATCCCACCAGTTTTATCCTTCCCCGCAAGCCAATAACGATGCTGCGCAATATCCTAGCCGCACAGAAAGAGGAAATGGACGTCACGGTGGAGTATAACAACACAAATGCATTCTTCACATTTGAGAACTTCTACATCATCTGCCGCCTGGTAGATGGTAAGTACCCCAATTACGACGCTGCTATTCCAAAGGATAATCCTAACAAGCTGACAGTCGATCGCAATTCCTTCTTGAACACCCTGCGCCGCGTAGGTCTTTTTGCCAATCAAGCCTCGCACCAGGTGCGTCTTTCTATCCAGGAGCGCGAATTGGTGGTCAGCGCGGAAGACTTGGAATTTTCCAACGACGCCAGCGAGAAACTGCCTTGCCAGTATGAGGGCGAGCCTATGGAGATAGGCTTCAACGCCAAATTCCTCACTGAGATGGTTTCCAATATTGAGACCGAGCAGATACTCATCGAAATGTCGCATCCCAGCCGTGCCGGAATCATCTTCCCCATTACCGAGGAAGAGAACAGCCCTGAGAACATCCTTATGCTTGTGATGCCTGTGATGCTGGCCAACTAATATTCAAGACTAACTAGCACATTATTGCTTTGAAATCTAAAGTTAATCTTTGGGAAACCCATTCATCAACAGTCCTCAGTATCACGTTGGTGCTGTTCCTACTGGGCATGTGCCTTTTGGTGGAATACCATTCCTACCGCATTACACACGACATGCAGGAGCGCATCACACTGAAAGTGGATTTGGAACCGGAAATCACAGACGAGATGGCTAGTCTGCTGAAACTACAGATTGAAGCCATGCCGGAGGTGAAGCACATCGATTACATTTCCAAGGAGAAAGCTGCAGAAATATTCTCTGAGGACCTCAACGACGATTTCGTCTCTTTTATCGGATACAACCCTCTCTACCCTTCCATGATGGTGAACCTCAAGGTCAACTACCTGCCAGAAGTCCGTCAAGAAGGTCGTTCTGAGAGCATTGCAGACTTCACATCCAAAGTGAGCAGTATGGAATATGTTACAGGGGTTACGTATCAGGAAACCGTGGTGAACGAACTGAATGATGTTTTCTACAAAATCACTTGGTTTCTCATCATTTTTATGGCACTGCTTATCCTTGTGAGCATCCTTCTTATTAGCAGTACCATACGAATTGCCCTGTATGCCCAACGCGAAACCATACGCACGATGCAATTAGTAGGAGCCAAGAGTGGGTTTATCGCCCGGCCATTTATTGGCAGAAGCATTTGGTTCGGCCTGTTGGGAGGATTGATAGCAATTGCCATATTGGCCATTGCCATTGGAGCTGTCAACCAGTCGTTCTCTGGGCTTAATTTGCTCGATTCTTCACACCTGTTTTGGTATGTTGGCATAGCTGTAGTCATTTTACTTCTTGGCATACTGCTTTCCTATCTTTCCACGCTTTTTGCAGTAAGCCGTCATCTTCGTCATACCATCAGATAATCCACAGAAATAATAAACCAGGCGTATTACGCCAAACAAAAAAAACTATCATGTCAAAAGAAAATAAAAACACCGTAGAGAACAAAAGTCAGTTCGCTTTTGTTTTTGACAAAATCAACTATATCATCATGATTGCCGGCATCGTATTGTTGGCTCTCGGCTATATCTTCCTTATGGGAGGCGGCAGCGATGACCCGAACGTATTTAACGAGGCCATGTTCAACGGCCGCAGACTATATCTGGCTCCTATATTAATTATACTCGGACTGGTAGCAGAAATAGTGGCTATTATGTATAAAGGCAAGAAAGAATCTGAGTAACAACGAGTAATTCCCACCTCATAAAGAGTTACAATACTCATAGAATAGTAATAATATGGATTGGCTAGAATCATTAATCCTCGGTATTGTCCAAGGACTCACAGAATACCTGCCCGTTAGCAGTAGCGGACACCTTACAATTGGTGCTAATCTTTTTGGCCTTAGTGGTGAAGAGAACTTGGCTTTCACCATTACCGTTCACGTGGCCACCGTGCTGAGCACCTGTGTCATTTTATGGAAAGAGATCGTTTGGCTTTTTAAGGACTTATTTAAATTCAAATGGAATGAGGGTACAAAATATGTTGTCAATATCCTTATTTCCATGATACCCGTGGCCATCGTCGGTTTCTTTTTTAAAGACAAGGTCGAAGCCATCTTTGGAAGCGGGCTTCTCGTAGTGGGAATCTGTCTGTTAGTGACGGCATCACTATTGGCATTCTCCTACTGGGCAAAACCGCGTCAGCGCGAGAATATCTCTCCTTGGCATGCATTTGTCATCGGCATAGCACAAGCCGTGGCTGTACTGCCTGGGCTTTCCCGTTCGGGCAGCACCATAGCTACAGGCCTCCTGTTAGGTAACAGCAAACAGAAACTGGCACAGTTCTCTTTTCTCATGGTCATACCACCCATTCTTGGCGAAGCCCTTTTGGACGTGAAAGATATGGCCGAGCAGGGAGTCAGCGTCGCCATGGGCGGTCTCTCTACCTCGTCGCTCATTATCGGTTTCTTGGCCGCATTTGTCAGCGGATGCATCGCCTGCAAATGGATGATTAATATCGTAAAGAAGGGCAAACTAATATGGTTCGCACTCTACTGCGCGATTGTGGGTATCCTGGCTATCGTTCTGCCTTTATTATAAATATACCTAATTAGGGCTAGCCGTAAGTTGCTAGCCCTTTTCATATCTACTTGACAAAATGACGCTAGAGCAGCTTTTAGAAGGAACGGTTATTGCCATTGACAAACCTCGGCAGTGGACTTCTTTTCAGGTAGTGAACAAAGTCAAGTCGGTCATCAGGCAGACATACGGTATCAAGAAATTCAAAATAGGCCATGCGGGAACTCTAGATCCTTTGGCAACCGGGCTTTTACTGGTTTGTGTGGGCAAAGCCACCAAACGAATTGATGAATTACAGAGTGGTGAGAAAGTATATACAGGAACGATGGTTCTGGGTGCCACCACTCCATGCTACGACCTTGAACGCGCTATAGACCACTACTACCCCTACCAGCACATTACCCTAGAATTAATACAAGAAAAACTCTCGCATTTTACGGGCCCGATCGAACAAGTTCCACCGATTTTTAGTGCGGTTAAAATAGACGGACAGCGCGCATACGTATACGCACGTGAAGCTAAAATGGGAGATGAAATCCCCTCCCCTACCCCAAAAAAAGTACTCGTAAAAGAAATTGCAATAACAGACTTCCGCCAGGGAGAAAAGATTGAACCTTTAGATTTGATAGCGCACACAGAGGCAATAGAGAATACCAGATGCCAAAGTCACCTCTATAATCACCCGCAGGGTATTATACCAGAGCATTTGCCTCAAATTGATTTTCGAATATGCTGTGGCAAAGGCACATACATTCGAAGTCTAGCCCGCGACATTGGTTTAGCGCTGGATAGCGGTGCATTTCTTGCATCACTTAGGCGTGAAAAAATTGGGGACTACAGCATCAACGATGCCATATCCCTCGAAAGTATTCAGGATTATCTTGCAAAATAATAAGAGGTTCTCAGCCGTTGACCACCTCGTCCAACTCCAGCCAGCGAAGTTCTTTCTCGTCGAGGGCTGCAATGATTTCTCCTATGCGATGGGATGCAGTGGTAAGTTTATCCACATCGGTCTCTGCTCCGCTACTCAGCAATGACTCAAGCTGCTGCTTCTCTTGATTGAGTGCATCAATTTCCGTAGTGAGTGCCTCGTATTCTTTCTGCTGTTTATATGTGGCTCGGGGCTTGTCGGTGCGGGTGCGCTCATATTTAGGTTTTTCTTCACGTTTCTGCAGGGATTCCGAGCGGCGCTGGGCATTGCGAGCGGCAAGATAATCGGTGTAATTACTGTGGTAATCGCGTATTTTGCCCTCACCTTCGAACACAAAGATATGGTCAACAATATGATCCATAAAACAGCGGTCGTGGCTTACGATAACTAAACAGCCTTTGTAGTCTTTTAAAAACTGCTCTAAGATTTCCAAGGTGTAGATGTCCAAATCGTTAGTGGGCTCGTCCAGAATAAGGAAGTTGGGGTTGGCCATCAGTACCTTGAGCAGGTACAGTCGTCTTCTTTCTCCACCACTCAGATTTTCAAAATAATTATACTGAGTCATGTCGTCGAATCCGAAATAGCTAAGAAACTGATGAGCAGACATATCCTTTCCGTTGTCCAGTTCTATACGTTCAGCCACCTCTTTCACTATGTCTATCACCCGCATGTCTGGCCGCGCTGTCATACCTCCTTGAGTATAGAATCCGAACTGAATAGTCTGACCCACAATCACACGACCACTATCGGGGCGGAGCTGTTCCGTTAGGAGATTTAAAAAAGTAGACTTACCAATTCCATTTGGTCCCACAATACCTATTTTCTCTCCTTTTTTAAAAACGTAGCTGAAGTCGTCCACCATTTTCACGCCGTCGTAACTCTTGGTGACATTGTACATTTCCAATATTTTGCCTCCGATACGTTCGGTCTTGACCGTAAGCTGAGGTCTGGTATCGTCAAATCGGGTATGCGCCTTCTCTTCCAACTCGTAGAAAGCATCTATACGCGCCTGTGCCTTTGTCCCTCGAGCCTGCGGCATACGCCGCATCCAGTCCAGCTCGGTACGGTATAGACTCTTAGCCTTCTCCACTTCCACACGCTCATTATACTCCCTTTCGGCTTTCTTGCGCAGATAATAGTCATAGTTGCCACGGTAGTGATAGAGGCGGCTATTGTCAATCTCGTATATATCCTGGCACACGTGGTCGAGAAAATATCTATCGTGGGTAACCATTAAGATGGCCAGTTTCTGCCGCGAGAGGAACTCTTCAAGCCATTCAATCATCTGGATGTCGAGGTGGTTGGTAGGCTCATCGAGAAGAAGAAGATTTGTGTCATCTATCAATATCCGGCTGAGGGCCACCTTTTTCTGCTCGCCACCGCTGAGGAGCTGCATCTGTTGGTCTAATTTGTCGTCCAGTTTGAGGCGACTAAGGATTTCCTCTATACGCTGCTCAAAAGTCCATTCGTCCTCATGTTCAGGACGCTGAGCCGAATAGACGAAACTTCGAACCGTCTGGTGGGGCAATAATTCAGGCTGTTGAGGAAGATAGGCCATCCGCACATCACCTCTGAAAGTCACCTTGCCGCTGTCTTGCAACGTCTTACCCGTAAGAATATTGAGGAGCGTCGACTTACCATAACCATTGCGGGCAATAAGGGCGGTTTTCTGTCCAGCATTAATGCCGAAAGAGATATTGTCGAACAGCATCTTGTCGCCAAAAGACTTAGTCAGGTTCTCAACCGTAAGTAGCGCATCTGCCATAAAAATAGAATTTCGTTAGTATCTGTAGATGAATAGAAGTCTTTTCATCGTATTTCAATACCCATATTTCTCCTGCCAGTGGGCGCGCAACTGGCGACGGGTTTCCTCTTCTCGTGGGTTCTGTCCGGGCTCATAAAATTTCATACCCCGCAACGCATCTGGAAGGAATTCCTGTTCAACGAAATTACCTTGATAATCATGCGCATACTTATATCCGTCGCCATAGCCCATCTGTTTCATCAGTTTTGTTGGTGCGTTGCGAATATGAAGTGGCACCGGCAAGTCGCCAGTCTGCTTAACCACTTGCTGCGCATTGGCAAGAGCCATATAGGTGCTATTACTTTTCACCGAAGAAGCCAGATAGACGCAGCATTGTGACAAAGTAATGCGGCATTCGGGATAGCCAATCTTAGTCACGGCATCAAAGCATGCATTAGCCAGCAGCAAGGCATTAGGGTTGCTATTCCCAATATCCTCCGACGCAAAGATGAGCATCCTGCGGGCAATGAAAACCGGGTCTTCTCCCCCCTCAATCATACGGGCCAGCCAATAAACAGCAGCATTGGGGTCGCTCCCACGCATCGACTTGATGAAAGCACTGATAATATCGTAGTGCATCTCGCCCTTCTTATCGTAGAGAGCTAGGTTCTGCTGAATAACTTGAAGGGTGCGTGCATTATCTATCACCACTGGGCCGGCAGGGCTGTTGTTAACCACCAGTTCTATGGCATTGAGTAATTTACGAGCGTCACCTCCAGAAATTCGAAACAAAGCTTCCACCTCAGTCGCCGTCACTTCACGCCCATGTGAAGCATAGTAACGCAGGGCACTGTCCAGCAACTGTCGCATTTCTGTCTCACCAAACTCTTTCAACACATACACCTGACAACGTGAAAGCAATGCCGAAATAACCTCAAATGAAGGGTTTTCTGTAGTGGCACCTATCAGGGTGACCGTGCCTCTCTCCACAGCGCCCAAAAGTGAGTCCTGCTGACTTTTCGAAAAACGATGAATCTCATCTATAAAGAGGATGGCGCCCTCCTCATTCTTAGCCTTTTCTATCACCTCGCGCACCTCCTTCACTCCGCTGCTAATGGCGCTAAGCGTGTGGAAAGGCCTATTCAGCGTCTGGCTAATCACCATAGCCAAAGTAGTCTTGCCAATACCTGGGGGACCCCAGAATATCATCGAAGGAATATTGCCACTCTCAATAAGTGTGCGCAAAACAGCACCTGGTCCCACCAAGTGCTGTTGTCCAATATAATTATCAAGACTCGTAGGCCTTAAAACCTCTGCCAATGGACTCATATCAGTGTAAACTAGACAATCAGCATCGCATCGCCGTAGGTGGAAAACTTATATTTCTCTCGAATGGCGACTTCGTATGCCTGGCGAACGAAGTCTGGGTCGCCGAAAGCACTCACCATGATGTACTGGGACGACTTGGGGTGATGGAAATTAGTCACCATCATATCGGCTATGGAGAAATTATACGGCGGAAAGATGAACTTATTGGTCCATCCCTCGTATGCACTCACCTTACCAACGATAGTCACCGCGCTCTCCAGAGCGCGCATGACGTCAGTACCCACAGCACACACCTTGTGTCCGGCAGCCTTGGTGGCCATAATGGCATCGCACACCTCCTGTGAGATACTCATCTCTTCGGCATCCATACGGTGTTTCGAAAGGTCTTCCACCTCTATACTCTTGAAATTGCCCATACCGCAGTGCAAAGTCATTTCTAACCACTGCACGTCGTTAATTTCAAAACGCTTGAGCAGCTCGCGACTGAAATGGAACCCGGCAATGGGGGCTGCCACAGCTCCTTCGTGCTTTGCGTAGATAGTCTGGTAGCGCTCAGCATCAAAATTTTCAATATTGCGCAGCGCACGTAGCTCATCGGGCAGCGGCGTGTGTCCTAAACTGCGTATGTGCTTTATGAACTCTTCGTGGGTACCATCGAAAAGGAAACGAACCGTGCGGCCACGCGACGTTGTGTTGTCGATAACCTCCGCCACAAGCGACTCATTGGGGCCAAAATAGAGTTTATTTCCGATACGAATCTTTCGTGCGGGGTCCACAATCACATCCCAAAGGCGCATATCGCGATTCAATTCTCGCTGCAGAAACACGGTAATGCTGGCACCTGTCTTTTCTTTCTCGCCATAGAGCAAGGCAGGAAATACCTTGGTATTGTTAGCCACCACAGCATCGCCAGGGTTCAGATACTCAATCAAGTCCTTAAAAATACGGTGCTCAATTGTTCTCGTGTCACGATGGAGAACCATCATACGAGCCTCGTCTCGTTGCTTGGCTGGTTTTTCTGCAATAAGTTCCTTCGGAAGGTAGAAATTGTAATAAGAAAGCTTCATTATATAATATTTTGGTCTCGCCTCTAGGCGAAGCATTTTTTACTCTTTTTCTCCAGTTTAGCGCAATTAGTGAATATTGTAACGAATAAAATTTGTCTTTATTATATATAAAATAAAAAAAATACTTTTCGAGGAAACGACACCAACCTTGCCGCCAGCGCAATAATCTGACTTCACAAAATATCCCTATCCGCGCTTAATCTCAACAAACGGCAAGCATGTGATTGGACACCGAAAACAATCGGTATACTACTAGAAAGGAAGACGGAGCAAAAAGAAACCGCCCCCTGGAAATAAAAAAAGGGGGCGGTTATAAATCAAATCGGAAAAAAGGTCCTGATTAGTCACCCAAAGTGGCAACCATAACGGCCTTGATGGTGTGCATACGGTTCTCGGCCTCGTCGAAAACAATGCTGTTTTCGCTTTCAAACACCTCTTCGGTCACCTCAATGCCGTCCAAGCCAAACTTGGCGTTCACATCGCGGCCAACCTTGGTTTCCAGATTGTGGTAAGCGGGCAGGCAGTGCATGAATTTGCAGTTGGGGTTGCCAGTGTTCTTCATCATCTGTGCGTTCACCTGATAGGGCATCAGCATGTCGATGCGCTCTTTCCAAACCTCGTCGGGTTCACCCATGGAAACCCACACGTCGGTATAGATAAAGTCGCAGCCCTTCACGCCTTTCACGGGGTCGTCGGTCACCGTCACGGTAGCGCCGGTTTCCTTAGCAATCTCTTTGCAGGTCTTCACCAGCTTGGCGTCCGGCTGAAGTTTTTTCGGAGCAATGATGCGCACATCCATGCCCATCTTGGCACCGCCAACCATCAGACTGTTGCCCATGTTGAAACGGGCATCGCCAACGTAAGCAAAAGTCACCTCGCTAAGGGGCTTGTTAACATGCTCTTGCATAGTGAGGAAGTCGGCCAGGATCTGGGTGGGGTGGCTCTCATTGGTCAGACCGTTCCATACAGGAACACCGGCATATTTAGCCAGCTCCTCAACGGTCTCCTGGGTAAAGCCACGGTACTCAATACCGTCAAACATGCGGCCCAACACGCGGGCAGTGTCCTTCATGCTCTCTTTCACGCCAATCTGGCTGCCAGTGGGACCCAGATAAGTCACATGGGCGCCCTGGTCTTTTGCACCAACCTCAAAGGCGCAACGGGTACGGGTCGAGGTCTTCTCAAAAATCAGAGCAATGTTCTTGCCCTTCAGTTTGGGCTGCTCGGTACCAGTATATTTGGCACGTTTCAGATCACGAGCCAGGTCCAGCAAATAGTTCAGTTCCTTCGGGCTGAAGTCTAAAATCTTCAGAAAATTACGGTTTCTTAAATTGTAAGCCATGTTGTGTTGATTTAATTATTTTTTAAATGTATTTTTTATTCTAGTTTAGTGTTTCGAGTCGGTCTAAAGCATCTAGCTTAAAGTATATTTAAACCATCAACCATTAAAAAAACTCCTTACACTTTTTGCGTCTCTTCAAATGCCAGAGCCACGCCAATACGCTTATTGCCAACGTACTGCCACCCACGACAAGCAGACTACTGCCGCCCGGCCAATGGAAAACAGCAAACAGCAGCCCCATCAGCAGCACGGCAAGCCCCCACCCTGTCAATCGGATAGCAAGGAGCCACCATGTTCTGATGGCTAGTTCCAGCTCGCTCTCATTGCGTTGTGGATAAATCCTAGGCAGCAAAAAAGCCACAATAGCCAACGACCCTACCCCCATCACAAGCAAGCCGTAATCCTCATGGTGCACATACTTCAGCAGACCACCCACAGAGGTAAGTATAAGACCTATCATGGCCAACTTCTTCATGAATGCTTTAAAGTTGGGGTTGTCTGCGAGCTTGTCAAACCAGAAACTACTGCGCATCTCCGATATGGATGAGTGTGACGATCTTAGCGATTTCCGAACTGCTTCTTTTGAACATGATAATACAACCAGCAGCCACCGGCTACCACCAAGACTATACCCGTCAACAGCAACAGCGTAGACGAGCCAGGCCAACCTTCTATCAAGAAAAGCACGCTCAACAGCACAACCGCGAGCGACCAACCCGTCACCTTCATCGAAAAATCCCAAATGGGCTCCAGGCGCATATTCTTGGCCATGTTGTCGTTCTTGGCATGGTATGGGAAGAGGGCATAAAGGAAAGCCGAAAAGATAATCAGCAACCCGCTGCCAGCCATGATAACCAACTCATAGTCGCCCCATCCCAAATGTTTCAACACAACACCTCCCGCTAGAACGACCAAGCCCAACACGGCTAAAACGGTCATTCCTGTGCGGAAAAGAGGTGAAGTAGTAAAATCTTCCATTTCTTAGCTACCTTTATTTCTGTATCAAAAAAAACATTGTTTCACATGCAACGACTATCTCACGATGCGAGTGCCGCAGTTGGGATTGTCCAGTTGGCCGGCCTCGGTGATGATGCACTCCTTGCCGCCGTTCTCCACAAAGATAATGGCAGCGCGAATCTTCGGTGCCATGCTGCCTTCGGCAAAGTGGCCTTCCTGCAGGTACTGCTTAGCCTCGGCCACAGTGATGGTGTCGAGGGCTTTTTCGTTCTCCTTGCGGAAATTAATATAAACCTTGGGCACATCGGTGAGGATATAGAACTCGTCGGCACCAATCTCAATAGCGCAGAGGGCGCTGGCCAGGTCCTTGTCGATAACTGCTTCCACTCCGCGCACATAGTCGCTCTCCTCCACCACGGGAATGCCGCCACCGCCTACAGTGACAACGATGTTGCCAGCCTTGGCCAGTTGCTTCACAATCTTGATATTGTTGATGCGCTGAGGAGTGGGCGAAGGCACCACCTTGCGCCAACCGCGACCCTTCGGGTCCTCTTTGTAGACGGCACCCGTCTTAGCTGCCAATTCGTCCGCCTGCTCCTTGGTGTAATAGGGACCTACGGGCTTTGTGGGGTTTTGGAACATGGGGTCAATCTTGTTCACCGCCACCTGAGTGACCAGCGTCACCACATCGCGTTGAATGTCGTGGCGGGCCATCACATTGCGCAGACCCATCTCGATAAGGTAGGCAATAGATCCCTGTGTCTCGGCCACGCAGAAATCCATAGGCATGGCCTCAATACCGGCGCGTTTGCCCTCCTCGTGCTGGAGCATCACGTTGCCCACCTGAGGACCGTTGCCGTGTCCGATGACGATATTATAGTTGCGTTTCAGAAGATTGCAGAGCGACTCGCAGGTCTGTTCAACGTTCTCAATCTGTTCTTGGTAAGTGCCTTTTTGGCCGCCGCGCAGGAGCGCATTGCCGCCAAAAGCCACCACTGCTAATTTTCTCATTTAATTTATATTATTAGTTTATAGCCAATTACAAATCCCTATCACACGGAGAGGAAAGTGCAAAGATACGAATTTTTTATAAATAAAAAGAAAAATGCCTAACAAGAACCCAAAGAAAGTACTTTCCAAGACTATCAAAAGCATACATGAATTGGGTGGCTTCACCGCCATCCATTTCACATTCACATACATTTGAGAACTACCATTTTTCCGAAAGACTATTCTGATTGATGTGGTGAACGTACTAGGTCGGACGGTGAAACGAGTGCCAGTGGCTGTAGGGCAGCGAGGTGCATATTAGTTCCTCAGACTTTGGCAGCGGCATGAATTACATCAACGCCCGCACACCCAACAGGCAAGGCACGGTTAAGATGATTGTATGATAGTCCAGCAGCGTACATCCGCAAGGCATATACGCCTGTCAGACCCAAGTGTCCGCACGCTCCCTCCTCCCCCATCCTCCACCCTTTGGCCAACTGTTGTTCTATCGCATATAGAAGAGCTATAGAACATATATAGAGGAACCATAGGGCATCGGGCGGAGCTTCAGCTGACCGACCCCTTTGCCATCAAAGGCGCTGTTTGGATCCAAATGCGGACGCCGCTGCCTCTCTTAACCGTATGGCGCACCGTGTGGCACTCCGCCCTCCCCTGCCCACACTGGTCTGCAGCGTTCAGGCTATTCCTCCCCGCCCCACACGGCTCTTTGTTCCGTGTGGGGCGGGGAGAACGTCTCTGACATGGCGTGGCGGGGTCTCACTTCCTGACCGCATGACCGACCGTCAGGGGCGTATGGAAGGCCGGGCGTCCGGCGGGTCAGGGGCGGACGAGGAGTTTCTTGGTGGAGGTGCCGGAGGCGGTCTGCACCAGCACTATGTAGGTGCCCTGCGGCCATCCTTCCACCGAGAAGGTGCAGGCCAGGCCCTGCGCGTCGGCGCGGTAGCGCTGGCGGCCGTCCATGGAGTAGACCTCCACGCCCGTCAGGCGGTAGGCCGATGCCACCTCCACCCGGCCGTGGGCGGGGTTGGGGCTGAGGCGGACGAGGCCGTCGAGGCGGACGTTGCCGAACGGCTGCCCGGTCCAGAGGGGGGCCGGCTGGCCGCCCCAGGTCACCTCGTGGCTCCAGTCGCCGTAGCGGAGGTAGTCCTCGTCGCGGCAGACGGTGCGCACCCACGCCGACATGCTGTCGCCCGTGTGGAGCGAGTCGATGTGGCGCCATGACGTGCCACGGCAGGTGACGAAGGTGCCGTCGTCGGGTTCGCTGCCGCGGGGGCCGTAGGAGAGCTGCCACTCCCGGTGGGTGGCGTCGGCACTCTGCCAGCGCAGGACGGTGGTGTCGCCCCGCTGGTCGGTGACGTTGAACCACTCCACCCGTGGGCAGGCGGGCAGCTCGTAGTCCCATAGGGTGTCGTAGGCTTCGATGAGGGGCACTATCATAAAGAAGTCCAATTCGTAACGGTCGATCCACTGGTTCACGGTGTAGCCGACCGGTGGCTGGTATCGATAATAAATATTCGTCCAAAAAGAGCAGGTATCGAAAAACGTGGTAAGACTTTCCGGCAGGGTCCAGCGCTGCTTCATCTTAATGGGTGGAGGCCAGCAGGTGGAATCGTGAGAAGTGCCAAAATCTGACATCGCTATATAATCCCAACGCCTATCATTGTCTGGAAACGGCGGAATCTCGCTGCCCGCCCCGCGGGACACGGCAACTGCCCAATTGCGCGCCGCCAGTGCCTCAAGGCGCTTTTGCGTGGCACCCACATAGAACGAGTCGGCCACGCGCACGGGCTTGTCGAAAAGTACATATTGGTCCCCCGACCAGTGATAATTCTCAACATAGCGTACAGCACTATCGCAGGAGTTGGAAACGAGAAGACGCCAAGGAAAACTTGGATGCGTGTAGGAAGGAGAATAGCGGGACAGGGGCACCTGCTCTAACAGTATAAGGGTGTCGGGCATGGCATCGTAGAGCAGAAGGTCGTCCATGGGATACCACTCGTGTTCTTCCGGAATGATCTGAGGCAAAGTCCAGGCTACGATGCCATGGATGGTGGCCCCGCCCTCAATATAGTTGTACTGGACCTGTTCGCCTGAGAGTTCTTTAACGTAGTCTCTTCCGTATCTCACACTATGCAGCACGCTATCGTGTAAATGTGTAAATGGAACCTGGGGGATACCACCAAATGTTCTGAAATATGTACTATAATAGGCAATAGGATGGCTGGTATCTGACTCGAACCACTGCCTGTAGTCGAACTCAAAATAGGGCTCTATCACCGTGTCGATCCGCACGATGTCCTGCCCCGGTGCCTCAGCGAGGGACAGCAGGGCCATAACGGTAAGAAACAAAAACTTTTTCATGGGGCTGACTCCTTTCATTTAGGGTTTTTCGCAATTTTGGTAAATCGGCCGTTGGTATGTGCCAAATAGATAGGGTGGAGAAGAAACAGGTGATACAGGGGGATTCCAGATAGTGCAGTGATGCCGTGGGAGGACGGGAAGGGGAGAAGGAGTGGTCCCGACGCAACTGCTTATGTCGTAGTTGCCGCAGGAATTGCCCGTGTTGGTGGTTTCGATAAACACTTCGGTGTCGGCGAACGGGGTATTGCCTGAGGCTATGAACCGTTGGGAATCGAAGTTGTCCAAGGAATGCATCTCCTTCATGACCGGGCAGAAGGTCGCTCGGTATGACGCTCCGGGGACAAAGGGCGATTGGATTTGGTATATGTAGCTCCCCAGTCCGTTGGATGGGTGGAAGATGTAGTTCAGCACATGCAATACGTCTGTACGGACGTCGTACCGGATGTCGTTCATGTGCCAGGCGGCGTTGGTCGACATGTCTTCTTTTATATCCAGGCTGTTGACCAGGGTGGGCACCGGGCTGCCCACATCGACCGCCTTTACGGCCAGACCCCCTTCCACCATGTCGGCATAGTGGTAGGCCAAGGCCACTTGGTCCTGTTTCAGATGGGTCACCATCACCCTCCCCAACACAAAATGGTCTGAAAAACCAAATCGGTCGGTGTAGATGCTCGTCGGGGGGGTCTGGGCGTAGTTCCTGACCTTGTCGAAAACTTGGTAGCGCACATAGTGCTCAAGGGTGGGTTCGTCGGAGCGGGCGGCGATGACTATCTTGTTGTCTGTGGTGCAGATGTCGGTGTAAACCTCGACGGCGTCTTTGTTGAAATGGAAGTCGCAGATGTCCCACTGGCCAAGGCCTGCCAGAAAGGCGGCGTCGCCATACCCGACGGAACGGAATAAAACATTAGACGGGGCGTCTTGGTGGGTGATTGTACAGTACGCCGTATAGGCGATACGGACTGAACTGCCATATTCGTACAGGGCAATCCGGTCCACTCCGGTGATGGTTACACGATGCCCGTTAGGGATGAGGCGGCATTCTATACCATCCATGGATCCCTTTGGCAGAACCAGATATTGGACGTACACATTCCCAGATAGAAAATCGCTGATGTCGAAACAGGCCAGGAAACCTCTGGCACCGTCGGTTCCGCCGGCAAAGACGGAGTCGTGGGCAATGCGGAAATCTCTGACGCGGATATTACTGGGAAGGCTCATGCTGACGGTGCTGGGTGCGGCGTTGTCGTGGTAGGACACCGTTGCGGGACCGCTGCCGGCGACTGTGTAGACGAAGTACTCGTCACCTCGCCAATGGCGCACGATGGTGGTGTCTGCGGCTGTTGACGGCATCTCCCACAGGATGCTCTGCCCGAATGATAGGAATGGGCCTGACAGAAGCAGGATGGAAAATAATAGTTTTTCTTTCATGACAATTGGTTTTAGAATTTTGGCTGCAAAGTTACGTATTTTTTTTCATTATTTTGCTTTTTTGTGCTTCTTTTTTTTGGCTTTGCGCCGCATTTCCTACTTTGAGTCGCATTTTCTGACTGAACGACAGTCGGTTGCACAAAGTGTCAGAAAGCCACGTTTTGTTTTCTTTTTTAATAAAAATAAAGGCTTAACCTATGCAAAAGAAATAGCCTGTCGCCTTTTTACCTAATTATTCATAATCGCTGACTTTAACGGCGCATTTTTTTCTAAAAAGGGTTATTGGTGTATTATTCATAATTGATAAGATTATTCTAATATGCCCGCGAGAACTGAAATCTTTTCTATTAATAATGACCACCCAGGATGGAAAGAATGGACAAGCGAGCTTGTTATTATTATGCGTGAGTTCGGGATATAATTATTACAGAAATGTTCAAAAGCGGGGTGCAATAGGAAGACCCGTCTGCTGAGAGGGGTTTGACAGATGGAGCCGTCGATGAGGCTAAGGCCTAGAAAAGAGAGAGCTGGCTTGTCGTGACTACCTCGAAACCGGAAAGGGCGCGAGGCTTGTTGTCGTAGAAGCAATAGGCACCGAGTGCGGACACAAGGTTCATGATGAAGTTGTTGATGGAGCGGTGACGCGAGTGGACGAGCGTCTCGGTGTTCTTCAGCGTGTCGTTGATGCACTCGATGACATAGCGTTTGCGCAGCATTATCTTGTCCCACAGCGGCATGAGCTTGTTCTTCATGTTGGACTTTATGCCTGTGACGAGGTGTATGCCGTCGTCGAAGAGGTCGTCGAAGAGCCTTTGCGAGATATATCCGCGGTCGGCGAACACCCTGCCGTACAGGTCCTTCGCCAGCACCTTCCACACCTTGGGGTCGCGGTAGTCGGTATTGGCGGTGGTGAGGCAGAAGGTGATGATTTCCGCTTGGTCGTTGCAGACGAAGTGCAGCTTGAAGCCGTGGCACCAGCCCATCGTCCCCTTCCCGTCGCCGGCAAACCCTTTGAACACCTTGTTCATGTATCGCCTGACGTTGTGGCAGACGGGTATCATGGTGGAGTCCACGTAGCTCACGCCGTTGCATCGGCCGAAAGCGCTCATCCTCAGAAAGAACATCATGACGAAGAACACACGGCTCTCCAACTCCACGAAGCGGTTGTAAGAGACTGCCGTGGGGAAGAGGTCCTTGCAGCTGCAGAGAATGTAGTGGATGTAGAAATGTTTGAAGCACTTGTACCCTCCGAGGTGGAACATCAGCTGCACGGTCATTATCTCGCTGTCGGACATGGTCGCCTTGCGGCGGCGACGCTGCTTGCCAGAGGCCGAGAGAAGGTTTTTCTCAAGCTCGGAATCGAAATTTTTGCTGAATTCGTCCACGGTACAGAAAATTTCAGTAATTTTGTCGTCGGTAATCATAAGGATTGTATCTTTATTATTATTTTGATTTACAACTACAAAGATACGAATTTTCTTGTGATTACCTTCTCTTTTTCTGATAAAGTTATTAACAAAGTTATCCCGAACTCACGCATAGCCATGGAAGCAATCCCTGCAATACTACAGATGAAATATGCCCGTATCGTGAAATCCTTTGCCGAACGAGCAGGACTTTCATACGAAGAAGCGCAAACAAATTCTACGATTCCAAAACTTTCGAACTCATAAGCAACGGCATCGCCGACATGCACTGCATGAGCGATGATTACCTCACTGATGAGTTATTAATCGAACTTGGCCTCCTCAAAACCGCCCACCAAGCTCAGCCATAAGCCCACGAGCTATTTCCCTGAAATGGTCTCCCCTTGTGGATTGGCTTGATGCAGACTCCAGTTGCGCTGCGCAATCTCCTTGCTGGCAGTAGCATAACAGTATTCGCATTGGTGCAAACAAGTATTATATTGTCCTATGTCCTTGCTCACCATGCAGCCGCAAGCCTTTCGCTGTCCCTTGTCGGGCATTTTTTTCCGTTGTATGGCCACCATACCGTTGTCCAATAGAATGCCACCTTCCAGCAACTCGGCATTGCCAAACATATCGCGTTGCACTGGAATTTTTGTTACGCCTAGATATTTCATCAGCTGTTCATCGCGATAAGCCAGACGGATAATCAGGTCGTGGTCCACACAGTGGTTGTGTTCCACCCCCGGTAGTTGGACCTGTTCGCCACACGTGGCCAAGGTATAGCCCCAACTCCTGTTCAGGTCAACCAAGCGTGCGGCAAATGCACGCATTCTAGGTTCGTCCCATTCTTTACAGCAAATATTGGCCTCCTGCAGGTTGTGTTTCACTTTACGGTAACTAGCAATATCGGCGAAACTGAATACCAATTTCTCGGTATAGCCCCTCAGCTGCTCACCCACGCGGGCTATCTTCTCCAAAAGCGCCTCCTCATCGATGCGGTCAGTCAGCACCAAGGGGTCAAACCGCCAAATCATATGTCCTTTGCCAAGCCTGTCCACCAGCCGTCGGAACGTGTCGATGCGCTCACCCAAGGAAGGAACGTTCTTTTCCAGACCGTCCCCTTCATAGTCGTTCAGCGTATATTGGACATAACAGCCAATACCCCGCCGGTCCAGCTCGTCTAAGTGTTCCAGAAGCGGTTTCGGGTTTTTCGACCAAAATACAATAAAACGCGTGTCCCGGTACGACACATACCCCTTCCTATTGTTGAAAGGGTTAATCCAAGCCGAATACCCCCGTTGCAACCGATAGAAAAACCAGTCGGCATAAAAGGCCGGAATATCCGTCGCCCGGCTCGCCGACACAATCACCGGGTGCATCGTGGTCTCCACCACGCTCCCATCGTCAAGCGTAATTCTTACCTTGTCGTTCATGATTCCTCACAATTACATCAAGTGTTATTATTGCCATTATTGGTCGAATCCTGTTCCATCTTCCACTTTTGGATTATCGTGTAAACCTTTTTCCACCTATCTCTGTCGAAAAACCATTTTTACGTATTATTACTATACAACAAAACTGTCTCTACCCGTATGTCAATAATCCCTATTATTAAGGGTTTCATTCATCATGTTCATACTACATGTGAATTATCTTAATAATAATGATGCCACAGCTGCCAGTAACGATAAAATGCAGATGACCAATAGTATGGAAGTCGTCTTTCTCTGTTTGCTCAGTTCTCCTACTATATCTTTTTTGTCCTTCGATATTTGGATCAATAATGATTGCTGTGTACTGATTATAGAAAGAACATTCGAATCGATTTTAGAAACTCCATTTGAAATGTTATTTATCGCATTGACAGCTCCTGTCAGTATGTTTAATTGTTGATTTTGGACGTTCTGTATCTGCTGAATATTATTAGCGCAATCTTGTATTGCATTGGTCACAATACTAAATGACGAGTGTAAGTAGGTGTCAATGGCTTTTATCTGGGCAGATAAGTCGCTGTTTAGCTTTTCTAGTTTTGATTCCGATTCATCAAGTTTGGTAGCAACAGATAAGATGTCTTTTTTTATGGATTCAAGACACTCATCCTGGCTCTTTTGCGATGAAATCAACTCGTCCAATATTTTGTCTATGGCATTTTTAATCGCATCCACTTTTTTGACAGACTCTCTAAATGAAGATTCAATCTCACCTAACGTTTTGATGGATGTATTCAATACTGATACCTTATCATCAATTTTTTTTACAGACTCGTCCACTCTCGACTGTAATGAGGCAAGTGCTTCATCAACACCTTTCGCGAATGCTGATGCTACACTATTGCAACCATCTTTCAAGTGGTCAACTGATTGGTCAATCCTATCCTTAAAAGTTGAAAATACACTCTCGACATTTGTGCTGAATGTGGATAAGATTTCATCGCAATTTTTCTTTATCTGCTCAACATTATTCTTTAAGATGGATAGGTCGCTTTCATTCTGATTCTTGATGACCTCAATAAGTGATAGGGTGTTTGTCTGTAGAATCCCCAACGCTCGGATATAGTCAGAAACAGTGTTCTGCAAATCTTTGTGGGATTTCAAAACTTCCTCCACCTGTTTTTTGGCAGATTCGATTCCCTTAAGATCTTCTTCCAATTGGAGTAAAGATTGGTTGATTTTGTCTATCATAGCTATGCGGAATAATTATTATTAATCTGGTGGGTTTCTATTTCGTGTATTTTTAAAATGATATATGCTTTCAAAAGAGTTTTGTCTGCAATGTAATTGGCTACATATGGATTGCTATTGAACCTGTTAAAAATGTCATTCCAGAAATGCCCCTCTGATTCTGTCCTTTCAAAAAAACCGACCATTCCCTTTTCATACATTTCCCCTAATTCTTCTTCTAGTGTCTTGTTGTCATTCGTGCCAAGAAACATTAAACAAAAAGCGTTTAGTAAATAAATGGCCGGGTTATCGTCTGTCAAATTGCGTTTAATCAAACGTACTGCACCGTACAGATGTTTTGCATTGTCAATTTGTGCTGAGCCGACTTCAGAATGCTTGGAAATCCAGTTGTCATCCACCACTTCCATATATTTGAACACAGTATCCTCTGATGATGTCTTTCCCTCATATGTTTCGTCAGTCAAAGAATAAGGCAAACCGCTTTCTGTTGTATAACCCCGACGGGCATATTTTGAGTTGAAATAGAAATACAACTCATCCTTCAAATCCTCATTTACATCTTTCCAGTCCGATTCTTTTCGGATTCCACGCAGACAAAAATTTCTTATATCATCAATAGCTCTTTTTCTCTTTACCGCAATCTTGTCATATATGAAGTGGGTTAAAAAACCAAGACACTTATGTATCTCATTGTCTCCTTTGTAATCTGGAACTTCTTCAATCAACTCTTTAGCACGTTCTTCGGAGTAATAGCGCCTTAGATATCTTTCTAGAGCATTATAGTATTCTCCATCTGCTTTTTTTGTTGTCACAATTCTGAATTGATTCGTGTTAAAATCCTGTGTGAAGTCGTCAATGAGTTCAATACAACACATTCGATAAATGGCTTTAGCGATGTCTTCGTATTCTGGCTCATCATAATGAATGTACGATACTATCGCATCTTTTATATTGGCGGATTGTAATGAAGCCAGAAAACCTGATACCGTTTGACCATTATTAATATCTCCATCGTCGTTGTCTGATATCGTCATCTTTTTTTTGCTCAAAAGCTGATGCATGTATTGCTTCTCAATTAGCTCTCCTTTGAAGTTCTGGTTGTAAAAGAACATTACAGTTTCATAGTCGGCATTTAAGTATTCATAATTCTCAGGAGTTAAGAAACCATACTTGTCTTTGTAGCTTTTTAAATGATCCACATTTCCCCATCTATCCCCTGAAGGAATCGAACTCATTTTCCCGCAAGAGTTCAAATATTCACATGCTTTCTTGCATTTGTCACTTGCATGATTACAGAAGTCGAAATGGCTACAGCCCCACTCACAACAGTTTTTCTCAAACCGTTTACAACCTTCCCCACACTGCTTGCATCTTAATTTTACAAGGTCATCCGATTCGTCACATTTTTCAAATTCCGATAATGGTATTTGTTTCCGTCCAGCTATTGTCTCAAGTTCTTTGATGTTATACCACTTCCCATTCTCTGCTGGTGTATAATAAGTAGAAAATGGATTAACACGGGCAATCTCATATTTAGAGAACATTATCACGGCCAAAGCCATTTTTCTATCACGTCCCGCTCTACCGGCTTCTTGTACAAAGCTTTCCAGAGAACTGGAATGGTTCATATTAATGGTATACCGCACATTTGGTTTGTCAATACCCATTCCGAAGGCCTTTGTGGCAATCATCAATGGAATCTTGTTATCCCTGAATAACTCGAGGTTTTTCATCGATAGTTTATCTTCATCGACAGAAATAGAGTCTTCGTCAGAGTCGATAGGTGAATTGGTGGTAATATTTGCGCTATTACTGCTGCCCACAAATGTCCCAATATAAATGTTTGGATGTTTATTTATTAAATTTTCTTCATTGCCATAAACAGATAAACCTGTCTTTAATAATTTCTTTTTGCTACTTTTGTGAGGACAGAACACTATACCTCCATAATCATACGAATCGGCCTTGCCTATGAAGCTATCTGGTATTTCCACCTGAAGAGATATGGCTTCTATAGTGCTGTCTGCTCTCGGTTTCTTTTTGCCATAGTTTTCTTTTATTTTGTGTAAGGAGTCGTCTGTTAACAACTGGTTCAAATAATCGGGCATATTCGAGATCAAACCATCGAGAGCGGCTTTTTTGGTATCATAAATGCTCCACTTGGCTTCTTTCATGTTTGCTACGCCAGCATTATTTGTTGGAAACTCAACTGGAATGGGTTCTATTTTATATTGAAGCTCGAATCTGTTTGTGTTGCCATTACGAACGATGGTTTCTGAGTCTAACGGGAATGCGCCGTTTCCCGATAGTTCTCGTTCGACATCTGCCAATACGTCAAATGATGCTGTTGCGGTTAGGCCAAATAGGGCAATGTGGTTTTTCTTCTCTTCTCGTTGCTTGGGTAAGACATACTGATACAAATTTCTGCCCAGATGAAGATATGTGAAGCGGAAATCATGTCCCCACTCAGATACGCAATGAACTTCATCTATCACACCGTATGAGAAATAAACACCTGTGTCGCACATATTCTTTAGTCGTTGCCTGAAATTGAGGATGGACAGTCTTTCGGGAGACATGAAAACAAACAGAAGCTCTGATTTCTCCATACGTTTTGAGCGGCGTTCTCGTTCTTCAATCTGATACTGTTTTCTTTCGTCTGGATCTACAATTGTGTCAGGGACATCAATAGATGAATTAATATAGGTACATACGTCTATCTTTGCATTAAGCAACCCATCGTACTGGTCTTTCATCAGAGAGCGTAGGGGGTCAATTACAAGAGTTACTCCTGGCTGCAGAAATGCTGCTATTTGGTATGTGAGAGACTTTCCTCCGCCAGTTGGCAACAGCCCAATTACAGACTTGTACTGCAGCGCACGGCTCAATATCGGGGTCTGCCCCGGTCGGAAATCTCGCTTTCTAAAGAGCAATTGCAGGAAGTGCTTTAAGTCGTATACGTTGTATGGTATATCAATATATCTGCCCTGATTGTCAATATTTACCAAGGGCTTGTACACAATCCTGTCGGAGGTATATATTTGTCGCTCGTTCCGATGGTAATGTGACGACCTAATGATAAAATAGCACTTATTTTTACATTTAAACTCGCTAAAGTCCAAGTTCTCCAAACCAGCTCGACGGAGCATGGAGCAATCAATCACCATGTCGTACTCTTCGTTCGAGTGGTACTCGTCCATTACAACTTTTACTCTGCGGTGCAGGGGCGATGAAGCAAATTCTCTGGTGCTAACAATCTTCAACTCCACATCGGGGAAATGCAGATTTGAATGATCTTCACTCAACCTCGCTAAATGATTGAACATCCTTTTCAAATCTTCAAATGCCAATGCCGCACAAGGTACATCACGTTCAATGACCAGAATCTTCCATTGTTTTTCGTTGAGGCTGAGCTTGCCAGTCATTAAAGCTTCCACGACGGTCTTCTCTAGTCGTGCTATGGCTATCGGCGAAAGTGTCAGTTGGAGCGCATCTGTCCAAGTCTTGTCATAAGTACGGAGGTATGCCTCATGAATTTTTTGAACGTATTCGCTCCCAAGGTAATATAAATCCCTCTCGTCCTTATTAATATCATTCTCACCAAGCCTTATGCAATACCACATTGATGAGATTAATTCATATTCACGCTGTTGGTCGAATAGAATTTGACTAGTATCACTATGGTATTTATCCCCATCCAATTCGATAACATGTCCTTTTCTGTCAAAACCTGCGCTATCCTTTGTAGTATATGGGAATTCAAATGCGAAATCAACTCGCTGCGCATAATGCTCCGACTTTGTTGTGATGCTCTCCATACTTCGCTGAGGCTGCAGTATCTGTCGCAGTATTTGTGAAGAGGTTTGAGTGATAAATGTCTTTTCCAAATCGCTATCCAATACTTCACCATTATAGTTGTCGGCGTTGAGCTCCCATCGGGAATCTATTATATGCAGAGCTGTGAATAGATCTGACGGCTCAAGACCTTCTATATTGAAGTTGATGCCGCCTAATTCATCCTTGATAAGCCTGTTTCCGAATGAGGCAAATGCTTTCTCTATAAAAGGACTTGCCTTTGTTGGCAATCCCCTTACAATTATATTGCTTAATACAGCCAGAAGCGGATGCACATCCTCATATATGCTTGCACCAATGTCAAATGGAGTCTGTATCTCAAAATCAGACAGCATCCGATATAGCCCATCCACTTTGGCTTTGTCTACATCTTTCAGTGCATTCCGGACTGCATCCAACTGATATGCAGCATGGAATTGTTTTGGAAGATAGTAGTCGACAAATATCAGTCTGCTAATACCGCCATCTATCTCAAAAATGCGACTCTTTGCCGTATAATTGTACGACTGTTCTAATTCTCCTCTTTTATTATACTCCTGACGTCCATGGGAATGACTAAAAACATTTGTCGCTTCATTAAAGTAGCCCCAAAAGGTGTCAATCCTATTATTGCCATAATTGAGTGGCCCAATACAGATGAATATATGTTTGTCCTGTATGCCTTTTTTGATAGTGTTTGAAAGTTGGAGCAAGTCTATTGTTGCGATGTCCAAGATGTTTGAGAAAAGATGGATGGTGATAGGCGTGGTGGATGATATATCTGTATCGGTTACCTCGTTAAGAAGTTTGTTTATGACAACTATCCTCTCGTCACCTTTCAAATAAGCATTTACGTGCAACTGGGCTCTATTCGAAGCTGCTGTAGAGGGCTCTATCAAAACCACTTTTTTGACCATATCAAGATTGTCATTCTTCTCCTTCAAGTAGTCAAAAAGGCAGCAGGTCGCCAATCCTTGCCCGCACCCCCAATCGATTATCTGGATATCTGTATTTCTCAGTTCCTCGATGTTAATCCTAGGAAGAATTTCACCTATTTTTTTCTGATGCATTTCACCATAATTAGCGATATATGCTAATAGCTGGTCTTCTTCTTCTAATATGGAAACACCATGATTGAGACTATTATATAATTGACGATTTTGCCCATACTCGGGAGCAAGAGCTTTGTTAATCTCAATAATCTTGCTAAATGAGATGTCCGTTAGGTTTTGTATTTGTTCACTATATGTCATTATGTACTCTTTCAATGAGTTCTATTACAGTTTCTTTTTAGCAGAATATTTTTCAGGCTTTCTCTTCCTTATTTAGATACATCCTTATCTTGTGGTTTTTCTTGTAGTCAACAATCATAGCAAAAAGTTTAAACCAAATTGTATTATATTAAGACTACAGAACAAGTCAAGTACCCAAAATAAGAAAAGGCATGAGGTATATGCTCATGTCCGTTAATCTGAGGTATCGCCAAACACCTTTATGGGCAACGGAGCCTCTGGAACATATCTCACGCCTGAGAATATGCCGAAGGACTTAGCCTAAAGCATACACTACAAGCGAAAGCAGAATTGCTCCGTCTGCCCATATGAATTTTGGCGAAATTTCAGATTAGGACTTTTAGCAATGCTTTTTCTTGATTCACTGCTTTCTATCTCTCGAAAGCGGTTGCAAATTTACATAAAAAAATTCAATCTCAAGCTAGATACATAAAAAAAAAATACAAAACGCAAATTATCACAATTTTACCATTAATTGATTCTCGGATATGTCATGGCTTTTTGCATTTCCTCTAAGGAAAGGCATAAAAAATAACGAAAGTAGAGTGACCTATGATATTGTGTACAGGTCACTCTACTCCGACAGATGTTGTCGATCTTTAGGGGGGAATAATACTGCTTATTGCACGGCGGCGGGGCCGGCAGTGACGGTGGTGAGGTCGGTGAGGAGGTGCTGGGCCAGGGTCTGGAGTTGGGCGGGAGTGACGTGCTGGACGGCATCGAAATAGTGGGTGGTCAGCTGCTCGGTGACGTCGGTAAAGTGCATCTGGCGATAGCGCTCGGAGAGTTCGAAGGTGCCGTCGACCGAACGGATGAAGTCGCCCATCATGACGTTGCGGACGCGTTCCAATTCCTCTTCGGGGATGGGCTGCTGCTGCAGACGGTCGATTTCGCACATGACTTCATGCACGGCAGGTTGGGTGGCGTGGGCTGCCACTTCGGCCGTGATGAAGAAAACGATGCTGTCGCGGAAGACCTGGGTCTGGCTGTAGATGCCGTAGGTGTAGCCCTTGTCCTCGCGGATGTTACTCATAAGGCGGGAACCGAAATAGCCGCCCAGGACGGTGCTGAGGACCATGAACTGGGCGTAGTGGGGGTCGTGCCAAGCCATGGGCAGCACCCGCCCGATGCGCAGCGAGGACTGGACGGCAGAGGGCATCAGCACCGCGGGGCTGACCTCGGCGGAAACCACGGGTGCAGGCGCAGGCAGTTGGAGCCTTATGGGATGTTCACCCGTCGGGGCTTCGGGGGAAAAATAGCGGTCGGCAAGGGTCAGCAAATCCTCGTCGACATGACCGGCCAGGACAATGTGGGCGTGGGCAAGACTATAGTGGCGGCGGAGGAATTGATAAACGGAGTCGAGTGTGAGCAGGTCGAGGTCGCTCACTGTGGCATAGCATCCCAAGGGGTGGTCGAAACCGTATAGGAGTTCATAGAAACGGTTGCGCGCCACATAGTTGGTCTGCTGAAAACCCATGGCAATCTTTTGTCGACGTTGGGCCACGTAGGCCTCAAATAACTGGGGAGTTACCTCCGGGTGGTCGAACATTTCGCGCAGGAGCGGGAAGAGTTCGTCGGCATACTTGCGGAGAAAGTAATAGGAAATATTACCTTGGCAAGTGTCGGTCATGCGTTCCACGACAATGCCACGGAAGTCGAGAAACTCCGCAATGGTGGGGGCATCGTGGAGTGTGGTGGCCTCACCGAAAAGCTGGTTGGCGGCATGTGCCTGCGATTTTAACTGCTGGTAGGCACTGCCCGCCTCAACGGTGAAGTCGAGTTTGACCAGGTCGAGGTTGTCGTTGGGGAAATAATACAAAATATTGCCGTTAGGTAGGCGGTGTTGCTGCGGAATCAGGGGGGCAAGGGACGGAGGGGTGAGCATGTTTAAAAAGTTAATAAAAAAGGTGTGCGAAAGCCTCTAGGAAATGAGGGTTCAGAATTCAGAATTATTTAGAAGGTGGCGGTAAGTTTGACGTTGACTTGGCGGGCGGTGAGGTAGTTGGGGACTGCGTAGTACTCGTTGGTGTAGTCGGCCACCCAGATGAAGGACACCACGTTGCGATAGTTGAAAAGGTTGAAGACTTCGATGCCGAGGGAGAGGTCGTCGAAAAAACGTCCTAACTTGGAGTTGCGGATTTTTTCGAAGCGGGTGAGTTGAACCGTGTTGCCCCAGTCGACGCGGAAATAGGGAGGGAGGGAGTTGCGGATGGCACGGTCTTTCTGATAGGGGAAGGTGACGGGGGTGCGGGTGCCGAATAGGAGGCTGAGGCTCATGCGCCACCAGGGAAAGGAGGGAAGGTAGTCTTGGAAGAAAATCTTGAAGTTGAGCCGCTGGTCGGTGGGACGGGAGATCCAGCCGAGGGTGTCGCCTAGGAATTTTTCTTGGGTTTGCATGAGTGAGAGGCTGGCCCACGACTCCAGCCCAGGAACGAAGTCGCCATTGACACGCAGACTGACCCCGGCAGCATAGCCCACGGCTTCCTGGTCGGGATTATAGCGGATGCGGAGGTTGTCAATAGTGTAGGGAACTAAATTGGTAATATATTTATAATAAATATCGGCGGTGAAGCGGAAAGGCTTGTCCCACAGGCGAATGTTCCAATCGACGGTGCCGGTGGCCTGATAGGAAGTCTGGGCAGGGAGGTCGGAGTGGAGGGAGCCGTCCAGACGGCGCATCTCGCGGTAGAGATAGGGCTGCTGATAGACGCCAGCGGCCAGGCGGTAGAGGATGTCGTGGCGGCTGTGGGGCTTGTAGTTCACTGACAGGCGGGGCGAGAGAAGGAACTGTGTACCCAGGTGGCCGTCCTGAACAGAGGAGGCATAGTACTGCCCTCGCACACCGGCTAAGAGACGCACCAGGTTGTCCTTGCGGGTGAAGAGGTTGACCTCGCGCTGCAGGTAGGCGATGCCGCGGAGGGTCTGTATCTGGTTGTCGGCATGGCAGAAGAGCTGCAGCTGGGGATTGAAGACGGCAGTGTCGTCGAGGCCGGGGGTGTGGTGGTCAGTGGGGAAAGCGTAGCCCGCGCTGTCCACCCATTTCCACTCGCGCATGCGGTCGCGTATTTGTTCCAGCTGAGCCTTGATGCCGAAATTCCAATTGCCTAGTGAAGCATAGTGAACGGCCCGGAATTCGGTGGCATAGATGCCCATGTCGAGGTAGTTGCGGGCATGCTCGAGGAAGGTGCCTACGCCGCGGTCAAAACGATTGGTGTCACCCACCTGCTCGCCAATGCCCACCTCGTAGAGCCAGTACTGGTCCTGAATGTCGTAAAGTTCCTGCTCGCGGTTGTATTGCGCCGAGGTAATCCAACGCAATTGGAAGTCATCGGAAGGATGGTAGTCAAGGGTAAGGGAACCTAGGAAGGTATTGTACTTGTCCACCTCGCGGCCGTCGAAATAGACATCGAACTCCAGCGACCGTGTGCTAGTGCCACCGAAGGTGGTAGTGCGAGAAGAGGGAATGAGGCCGTAGACGTTGCGAGTCCAAATGGTTAGGAGGGAAAGGTCGAGTTTATCGTTCACACGATAGCCGAAGATACCCTGAAGGTCAGTATAGGAGGTACGGTAGCTGCCTTCGGTGTCCATGCTCTTAAAAACATAGCTATTATTGTGCTGGCGGAAACCAACGCTGTAGCTGAAACGTTCGCCCACGCGTCCTTGCGCCGAGAGTGAACCTCCGAGCAGCGAGAGCGATGCACGGAAACGACGTTCGAGAGGGCGGCTGTAGATAATGTCCAAAACCGACGACATGCGGTCGCCATAGGTGGCATCGAATCCACCGGGAGAGAAAAGCAGGTGGTCCACAAGGTCGGGATTGATAATGCTCATACCCTCCTGCTGGCCGCTACGGATAAGCTGTGGGCGATAGATTTCCACCCCGTTGATATAAACCATGTTTTCGTCGAACGAGCCGCCGCGGACCGAATACTGCGACGAGAGTTCGTTGCCAGAGCTGACGTCGGGCAGGGTTTTGATAAGCGCCTCCACTCCGTCGTTAGGCCCCACGGTATTTTCTATTTTTTCTATGTCAATCTGGGTGAAGGGGGTAGAGCGGATGTGCTCATCGGAAACGACCACCTCGTCAAGCTGGGTAGACAGAGGGGCGAGGGTAAAGTCAAGTGTGCGCGACTCTTTGGGAGCCAGCTTCAGGCGCAGTTCCAACGCCTGATAGCCCGTGCAGGAGACGCGGAGGGTGATAGTGTCGGAAGATTTTACAGAGAGCCTATAGAAGCCACGGGTGTCGGTTACAGCTCCGTAGGGGGTCTTGGCGCTAACCACACCCACATTGGCAAATTCCACTGCACGACCCTCAGTATTAGAGACGCGCCCCTGCAATATCCCTTGCGCCATCGCGGACGAAAAAAATTGGAGCAGCAGGAGCAGCGAAGTTATAAATAGCGACTTGTTCATTATTTTTATTTGCAATAAAACGATGGAATTGAAAAAAAATTGTATTTTTGCAAATTATTTCATTTAGAAAAAATTTAGTGTAAGAACAAAAACAGACACAATATGAAATACAGATTATTAGTATTGGCGCTTATGTTGGTGGGCATGGCCTGCCAGGCGCAGAACCAGATGGACAAACAGGGCCGCAAACAAGGCCACTGGGTAAAAACCGACAAGCAGGGCGCCAAAATATACGAGGGTACCTTCGTGGACGACCAGGAAACCGGCACCTTCACCTACTACTACCCCAACGGCACCATCCGCATTAAGAACGAATACACCGTCCCCGGCAAGATTTGCAAACACGAAGTCTACGACAAGGACGGCCACCTGCTGGCCAAAGGCAACTTCAACCAGAAGAACCGCGACGGCCGATGGGAGTTTTTCTCCGAGAAAGGCAACCTCATCAAGTTCACCCACTATAAGATGGGTGTGCGCCACGGCCTACAGGTCATCTTCACCCCCACTGGCGACACCGCCGAAGTGTGCAACTGGAGCGACAACCATCGCCACGGCCGCTGGTGGAAACGCATTGGAAAGCAAGGCTACATCACCGCCACCTATGTCCACGGCGGCATCGAGGGCCGACTGGTAGAATACGACGACAACAACCAGCTGGTGCAGGAAGGCCACTACACCAAGGGCGAACGCAACGGCCAATGGAAGCACTACGAAAACGGCCAACTCGTAGTCAAGGAGCGCTGGGTGATGGGCATATCTAAAGACCGTGAGGTGCGCCTGCTGCTGCCCGAAGAGCGTTTCGTGAGCATCTACGACATTTATTACATGGCACCACAAGGCAAGAAAAAAGCCATCGTATACCTCAGCAACGGCACCAAACTTATCGATGAAGAACCCGCCGAAGTCCTTTACGGCCATGTCGGCAACAGCCATTTCACCCTCGCCAATCGCGAAGCCCGCATCATGGTGGCCACCAACCTCATCGTCGGCACCACCCTCGACCGCGAAGGCCGTGAAATTCTCAGCCTCGACCCCAAGCCCGACTTCGACGTCTTCCCCGACCAGGACTGCATGAAGATGCTCAAGAGCCTCCAACTGCAAAAGCAAACCCAGGAAGCCGGCGGCGTTTTCGATTTCGAAAAATAACTTAGGAACAAAAAAATGGGACACCTTTCGATGTCCCATTTTCCCATTAAACACTATTACAAAATCCTTTTTTAGGTAAACTATGAAACCTAAGCACTTGATTTACAGTTATTACATACTGCTTTTCCCTTTCAAATGCGGTTGCAAAAGTACTAACATTTTTCCAATTAACAACAGCAACTACGAATATTTAACTTTTATTAACTCGCATGAACATCGCAACCCACACCCTCGGATGCAAACTTAATTTTGCCGAAACCAGCAACTTGCAAAAAAAATTCGCCGCCGCTGGTTTCGTCATAGTAGACTTCCACCAAAAGGCAGACATATACGTAATAAACACCTGCACCGTAACCTCGGTAGCAGAAAAAAAATGCCGTAACGCCATCCGGCAGGCCATTGCCCAAAACCCCTACGCCACCGTGGCCGTCATCGGCTGCTTCGCCCAGAACGACGCCCAGCAAATTGCCTCCATACCCGGCGTAAGCATCATCCTCGGCAACGACCAAAAACACCGCCTGCTGGAGATAATGACCTCCCTACGGGATCAGCAAGAAGGCCACACCCCTACCCTTCCCTATGTCAACACCGACGAGCCCCGCAGCTTCCAACTCAGCTACTCGGGCGGCGACCGCACCCGCACCTTCTTCAAAATCCAGGACGGCTGCGACTATTTCTGCTCCTACTGTGCCATCCCCTTCGCCCGTGGCCGCAGCCGCAGCTCCACCATCGCCGAAACCGTGGCCGTGGCACACGAAATTGCCGCCACCGGCACCCGTGAAGTGGTACTCACCGGAGTCAACACCGGCACCTTCGGCCTCCGTCAGGGCGAGCAATTCATCGACTTGCTCAAAGCGCTCGACCAAGTCGACGGTATCCTCCGCTACCGCATCTCCAGCATCGAGCCCAACCTCATCACCGACGAAATCATCGACTTCGTAGCCCATTCCCGTGCCTTCCTCCCCCACTTCCACATCCCCCTGCAGGCTGGGTCGGACAAAGTACTCAAGATGATGCACCGCCATTACGACACCGCCCTCTACGCCAACCGGCTGCAACACATCCGTCGCGTCATGCCCGACGCCTGCATCGCCGCCGACGTCATCACCGGATTCAACGGCGAGGACCAAGAAACCTTTGCCCGAAGCAAACAATACCTCGAAAGCCTGCCCATTTCCTACCTGCACGTCTTTCCCTACTCCGACCGCCCCAACACCCTGGCACTGAAAATGGCCGAGCGCGTAGACATCCCCGTCCGTAAAGCCCGCAGCCAGGAACTCCACCAACTCTCCGATCGCAAACGACATGCCTTCGTCGAAAGCCAGATGGGCAAGACCCGCACAGTCCTCTGGGAACACACTCGCCACGGCGATCCCAACAACCCGACCATGCAGGGCTGGACCGACAACTACATACGCCTGCAACGTCCTTACGATGAGGCCCTTTGCGGCACCGTCACTCCCTTCCCCATCACCAATTCAACAATTGTTGAAAACATCTCTTTTGAAGATTGAAAAAAAATACGTATTTTTGCCCTTTTATAAGGAAACATCCAATGTGGTGTAACACTTTTTGCCACAATAATATATAAATTATTCATCATTTAAAACAACAATTATGAGCGGCCTTTTTGGAGTCATCACCAGCAAACCCTGTGCCACCGACCTATTTTATGGCACCGACTATCACTCCCACCTTGGAACCCGCCGTGCAGGCTTGAGTACAATCGATAATGGCGTCATCCACCGCAACATCCACAACATCGAAAACACACAGTTCAAAACCAAGTTTGCCGAAGACATCAACGAAATGTTGGGCGACCGCGGCATCGGCGTCATCAGCGACTCCGACCCACAACCTATCGTCTGCAACTCCCATCTGGGCCGTTTTGCCGTCTGCTCTGTCTCACGAATCAACAACATCAACGAGTTAGAGAAGCACTGCATGGACCGCAACCAGCAGTTCACCGAACTCAGCATGGGCATGACCAACCCCACCGAACTAGTGGCTCTGTTGGTAACCCAAGGCAAAGACTTCGCCGACGGCATCGCCAACGTCTACCAACGTGTGCGCGGCAGCGTCACCTTCCTCATACTCACAAACAACGGCATCATTGCCGCCCGCGACCGCTACGGCCGCACCCCTCTCACCATCGGCCGGCGCGACAACGACTACGCCGTCGCTAGCGAAAGCCACAGCTACGTCAACCTCGGCTTCCAAACCGAATATTTCCTCAAGCCCGGCGAGGCAGTCCTCATCAACCACGACGGCTACCGCCAAATCGTCGCTCCCACCGACGACAAGATGCAAATTTGCTCCTTCCTCTGGATTTACTACGGCTACCCCTGCGTCGAATACGAGAACATCAACGTCGAGGAAGTCCGCTTCCGCCTAGGCGAAGCCATGGGCAAAAGCGACAACGTGGAGGCCGACTATGTTTCCGGCATCCCCGACTCGGGCGTTGGCATGGCCCTAGGCTACGCCGCCGGCAGCGGAATCCCCTACAAACGCGGCATACTCAAATACACCCCCACCTGGGCCCGCAGCTTCATGCCCACCAACCAAGAAGCCCGCAGCCTCGTGGCCAAGATGAAACTCATACCCTCCCGCAAAGTGCTCCAGGGCAAAGATGTGGTCTTCTGCGACGACAGCATCGTCCGCGGCACCCAACTGCGCGACCAAGTAAAAATGCTCTACGCCAACGGGGTAAAGCACATACACGTGCGCATCAGCTGCCCCCCGCTCGTCCACGGCTGCCAATGGCTCAACTTCTCTGCCTCCAAGACCGACAAGGAACTCATCACCCGCCGCGTAATTGAGGAACTGGAAGGCGGCCAAATAAAAAACATCCAAGCCTACCAAGACGACACCACCCCCCAATACGCCCGCATGGTAGAGACCATCCGCCGCACCGTTGGGGTCGACACACTGAAATTCAACACTCTGGAAACCATCTGCCAGTCCATCGGGCTGCCCAAATGCAAGATATGCACCCACTGCTTCGACGGTAGCTCCTTCGGCGAATAAAATATCCTTCCTCGAAAATGAAAAAACATCAACTCATCACTATTGTTTCGGCCTGCCTTCTCTCTCTTTCCGCTTTCGGCCAAAACAGCATCCCCGTCTCAACCAAAGAACTGGCGCCCAACTTCGGCATCCGCCCCATTTTTCTCGACGACACCGTCCACATCTCACGCTACCTCGACAGCCTGGACGGCCCCACCAGCGCCCTCACCGACACCTGCGTCACCCTCAATGCCAAACTCATGGCCCTGTCCAACGTCATGCTCTACGACTATCGCCACTCCAACGACACCGTCTGGATCGACGCCACCCACTACATCGAAGACTACAAGACCTACACCCAGCGCATCAACACCCTTTCGCAGTACATCCTCGACCGCGCCCACGGCTACATCGAGCAGGAGCACCGTCGGATAGACAACATCCAGCAAAACGCCCTCCGGCAATGCAAAGACACCATCGACCGCCAGCACCGCACCATCGTCAACACCTGCGAAGGCATCGGCGTCAGCAGCAAAGAACGCAAGAAAGAACTCCGCGACATCTACTACAACTACCTCTCCGTCTACAACCGCTACGACTTCTCCATGAAACGTAACGACACCAACTACCTCAACAGCCTCAACGAATTCTCCCGCTTCCAAAAGCACCTTATAGACAACCTCCTGAGCAACAGCAACTACTCCGCCCGCATCAACAACTTCATCAACACCCTCAAAGTTCGTTGCGAGAACGGCCACGTCGACGTCCTCCGCTCCTACCAGCGCACCTTCCGCCAACCCATGCCCCCCGTCAACTTCTCCTCCATCAAGAGCTACTACAACTACATCAACTCCTTAGAAACCATCATCGAAGTCCAAAACAGCTACCTTGCCGTCATCGACCTGCGCGAAAAAATCAACGCCACCAACAAACGCATCAACAGCCTCTACTACCCGCGCTCGCACGACGTGGCCAAAACCTACCAAGAAGTGGCCGCCACAGTCAACATGGTGCCCGCCTTCAACTCCATCACCGAGGCCGAAACCTTCATCAAAAACCTCCAAGAATTCACCCAAGTGCAGGACTGCTACATACAGGACTACAACCGGCTCACCCAAATACAGGCCAACGGCGACTCCATCGTCAAACGCTGCGGCATGAGATACAACGACGTGGCCAAAGCCTACCGCCAACTTAGCAGCATCAACTCCATGTCGCCCAACTACATGACTCTCGACGACGCCGCCCGCTTCGGCTTGGAAATGGAACGTTTCGAACACCTCCAACGCCAATACGACACCATCATCACCTTCCGACAGCAGATAGACGACTACAAAGACACCATAAGCAAAGGCTGGATGTCGCACCTGAAAGTATACAACGCCTTCCAAAACATCCGCAAACAATTCGTCCTCACTCCCACCTTCATTGATGCCGCCGGCGGCAGCGAGTTCATCAGCCAACTGAACGACTGCATCGAAATGGAATTAACCTGCATCAACACCATCAGCCTGGCCGAACAAAGCAAAGTACTGGGCGACAAAATATCCTCCAAAATACAGCCCTACCGCAACCTGCGCAAAGCCTACAACACCCTCGAGAACGAGTACATGACCATGCGCACCGTCAACCACGTCTCCGAGCTCATTATCTACCTCCAGCAGCTCGAAGCCTTCATCACCGTGCAGAACGCAGTGTGGGACAGACTGCAGAACGACGCAGCCAACACCGACAAACAGCTCAAAGGCCTCAAAGAAATCAACCAAATCGAAATAACACTCGGATTATGAAAGTAGCATTAATTCTCTCAGGCTGCGGCAACCGCGACGGCAGCGAACTCCAGGAAACCCTCTCCCTCATGCTGGCGCTCGACCGCCGCAACTGGCACTACCAGTGCTTCGCACCCCAAGGCTCCTTCCGTGTGGTCAGCCACGTGGACGGAAAAGAAGAGGGACAACGCGACATCTTTGAGGAAGCCGCCCGCATTGCCCGTGGCAACATCCTGCCCATCGAGCAGTTCAACGTCAGCGACTACGACGTCCTGGCCCTGCCCGGCGGCATGGGCGCCGCCCGCAACCTCTCCACCTTTGCCTTCGACGGAGCCAACATGACCGTCCGTCCCGATGTGGAGCGCGCCATCCTCGACACCTATCACGCCCACAAACCCATCATGGCCATGTGCATTGCCCCCATGGTGCTGGCCAAAGTGCTGGGACCCTTCGGCGTAACCCTCACCCTGGGACAGCCCTGCCAAGCCTCTCAAGTGGCCGAGCAACTGGGCGCCAAGCACCATTGCTGCCAACCCACCGAATACTGCGCCGACCGCCAACACCGCGTCTACACCACCCCAGCCTACATGGTTGGCACACGCATAAGCGAGATATTCGCAGGCGCCGAAAACATGGTGGCAGCCCTCGAGGCCGACCTTGGATAGCCCAACCATCCTATCTCAGCACTCACCCCTCCCCCACCCGCTATCAAAGCGTTAGCGCGGAGGTAATGATAAACGGATTAAAGAGAACCCCACGAATGGTCCAGTTCTCTTTAATCCTAATTTTTTCACACCCAGTCCAAGCATTTCCAATGGCCTACGACGCCAACCAAAGTGTATTATTTGATAGGGGAAAGCCTACTCTATCTGCGCTCGATGTTTGATACATCGTCTTTAGATCCTCTATAGTTGTTCCTTTTGCGCATACAGGAACTATGGACTATCGAAAGGCTCTCTGACCATCATTGAGGGGAAGGACAGGGGAGCCATCTATGGCTGCGGGCTCAGCCATAAGGCCCGCACAAAAAGCCATTGCTGCAGGCGGCGGACTGACAACTGCACGTTTGATAAGGGTGGCATTGAGGCAAAAAGAGACCTCGGCCTTATGCCCTAGGCGAGATAATAAGGCCTGGGGCAGGAGCGTCAGAAGGGGTTGCTTCAGAAGGAAAAAGAGAGCGGAAGCAGAACGGCAGAAGGCGGATAGAGCTCGGGGTGTTCCTTGCAGATGCGCACACGGACGGCATGGGCCAGGAAGGCGCAGCCTGTGCCTATGAGTGCACC
Organism: uncultured Bacteroidales bacterium; assembly: GCA_947165255.1. GTDB lineage: Bacteria > Bacteroidota > Bacteroidia > Bacteroidales > P3 > Colimorpha. The sequence continues at coordinate 24,340 of CAMUZR010000011.1, read as the reverse complement.
GGCCAGCACGTCGGTGGGGTAATGGGCGCCGACATACAGACGGCTGAAAGCGACGGAGCCGGCCCAGAGGTAGGCAGGCACGGCCACATACCACCGGGGATACATGAGGGTGAGCGATGTGGCCGTGACGAAGAGCGTAGAGGTGTGTCCCGAGGGGAAGGAGGCGGAACGCACGGGCTGTAGGCAGAGCAGGTCGCCCTCGTAGGCCACCCAGGGCCGCGGGCGGCGGAAGGCGGCTTTCATTCCCATGGTAACGCCCATGCAGAGGGTGTAGGCGCCCAGAAACTCAAACGCGTCGGCATACAGCTGGTTGCTCCGCAGGGGGTCGTTATTTGTGCAAAGGCCTCCCACGGCAAAGCCTACCGAGGTGAAGGGGGCAAGGACGAAGGTGTTGCTGACCGTGAGCCAGTGGCGGTTCCAGCCTTCGGAACGGCCTGACTGGAGAGATTTCAGTACGCGATAGTCCCATGTGGTGTCAGGCAGGGATAACGCGGCGGTGTCGAGGGTGGACGACTGGTTTCCGACAGCGGCAGGTACGACTGTTTGGCAGTGGCCGCGCTGCGCCGGCAGGACGAGCAGCAGCAGCACAAGGCAGAGGGTGATGGGGTGTGGGGCTTTCATGTGGGGGCGATTGAAAGATGCCGTATGTGAACAATTGGGTAAAAATGTGTTATCTTATTGCAACCACTATAGTTTGTGCGATTCTACTTCGGCCCTCACCCAGGGTTTTTCCAGGTCGAAAATCTGGTCGATGGGCTTGGATAGTTTCTCTAGAAGCAGGTGCGTGTTCTCTTGGTGCTCGATGTGGTCGAGGCTGTCGGCAATGGCCTGCCAACTATGGTGGGAATAGAGGAGTGGGACGAAGTTGTAGATGTCGAAATTGTTGATTATCATGTTGTCGATGCCCTCGGTCTCGATGCGGCTATGGGCGCGGGCGAGGCGTATTTCGCCCACCTCCTCGAGCACATGCAGATACTTCTCGTAGAGGACGTATTCGTTCAGCAGAAAGGCCACGATTTGGTCGTCGAGGTTGTCCCAAACGGCAGTGGCGATAGGCTTGGAAACGAAACGGCCCAGCATGAAGGAGCCGGCCTTGAGCCCTGAGAGCTCTTTTTCAAGACAGATGCGCGATACTTTCTTGAAAAAATGCACCTTGCGGCGGTTGGACAGGAGGTTGAAGACACGCGACTGGTCCTGATGGGAGCCCATTTTGCTCTCTAGCACTTGGCGCACGTAGAGGTCGGAGTGGTCCTGATACCAGTTGTTGACGATGCCCATGGCCACGTCGGGTTTGTCTTGCAGTTCGAGGCGGATGAGGCGGGCCAGCTGGTCGACGTCGACAATGACGGAGGCCTGCTCGTTGGTGACAATCTCCTCGTAGATTTCGTAGGCGCTGCGCATGTCGTTGAAGAAGCCTACCTCCTGGGGGCTCAGCTCGACATGTTCGCCACGGAGGAACTTGGTGAAACGGGCGGGTTTGAAGTCGGCCACGCCCTTATAGATGGTTTGCTGGCGGCTGGAGATGGTGATGTGGTCCATTTCGTGCAGTTCGAGTCCGTCTTCGTTTACCAGCTTGTAGGAGTTGCCGTCATGCTCGAAACGAATGCCGTAGTTTTGCAGGTTCATGAAGGCGGGTATGCCATAGCCCCGGCAGGCGGTGACCACATGGATGGCGGCAGGTGTCATGCAAAGGATGGCGTGGACCTCGTTGAGGACGATAGTGTCCTCGGGGATGAAGCGTTCCTGACAGAGGCAAACCTGCTGTCCTTTGGCCGAAATCTCGCGGGCCTTGGTGGGGCTGAAGCAGAGAACGGCGGTGATGGCGGTGCGGGGAAGGACGCTGAGCCCTTTGCCGAAAAATTGTAATTTCTGGATGGAGCCGGGGTCGATGGCGGCGGATACTATCTGGCGGGTGTGGTAGGGCTTGATGATGTTCATGACGTGGTGCTTGTCGATGCGCCCTTCGCGCAGAAGGTCGATGGCGGAGATGAGGGCGGCTGGGCCGGTCATTTCGGACATGTTCAACTGCAGCACGGAGAAGAGGCTGAGTTTGGCAGGACGGGTTTCGACGGCGAACTCGATGGTGACGGGGGATTTGTAGCGCTCCTCTAGTTTGACCAGCAGGGGGTGGAAGTGATAGACGGCGGGGTAGGCGTCTTTGATGGTGTCGCGGTTGGTGTAGGCGACATCGTCGGATATGACGTCGCCGGTCATGATTTCCTCGCCGAAGATATTGCGGTAGCTTTCTATCTGGCTGCCTTTGCCGGTGCGGCTGTTGCGGCTGTAGAGTACGCCTGGGTAGGACTGGTCGTTGCCTATGGTCCACACCATACGATGGAGGATGAGCGAGGGGGAGGCCTGTTTGCCCTGCATGAAGGTGAGAATCATGTCCTGGTTGTCGACATAGAATTGTCGGACGTGCTGCACGAGTTTCAGCGTCTGATAGAAGGGGTCGGTGAGGAGGCGCTGGCCGTCGGGGCGGAAGGCGGCGATGGCGGATTCCATGCGGGCGATGGTTTCCTGCTGGTATTCGATGGTGTGTGGAGTGTTGAACTGGAGGTGGTCGTGGGCGATGCCCAGCATTTCGGAGAGGGTGGAGAGGGTGGAGAGGTAGACGCGGTGGGCCATGTCGCAGCCGTGTACTTTGCAGAGTTGTTTGTGTACCTCCTGGGTGACGCCGATGTTGAGGAGTGTGGGCATGAGGCCGGGAATGTACTGCGGCATGGCACACCGGATGGCAAAGACCAGGGGGTTGGGCTCACCGTCGGCATCGTTGCCTATCATGATTTTGAGGTTGTGGAGGGCGGTGGCGATGTTTTCCTCGAGATGCTCGGGATGCTTGAAGGAGTCGGCGGTGAGGATGACGAAGTCGGGCACGGGATAGCAGTTCTGGGTAAGGTCGAGAAGCATCTTGCCCTTGTAGCTGATTTCGTCGATGGAGAAGTCCCTGTCGGTGAGGGCGGTGATTACCTCGTCGTTTTCTTTGAGGGGGTGGGAGTTGACGTACTGGATGATTTGGTTGCGGAAGGATTGACGGCTTTCGGCCAGTTCGGTCAACTGCGCCGGGGTGGCGGAGCCGTCGGACTCGGCCAAGAGGAGGCGCAGGAAGTGTTCCTTTTGCTGGCTGTGGCTCTTGAGCAGGCGGTACATGTCGTACCAACGGGGTGGGAATTCGCGCTGTTGGGTTTCGCCGTCGAGGGTGTAGATGACGGTGCCGGGTTTGTTTCCTTCTAGAAGGTTATTGGTGTCGTCGACATTGCGGTTGAAGACTTCGGGTCCGCATTGGGCATAGCGACGAATCATTTGATAGTTGGGGTAGCTGGCCCTAATTTGTATTTTCATGGTTTTGTAGAATTAATGTGATTGGTTGAGGATGATGGAGCAGGCGGAGTCGATGATGTTGTCTCGGCCGTGGAGGCGCACTTGCTGCCAGTCGAGACGGAGAGGTATGTCGGGAGGTACTCCGTTTTCGTAGTTGCGGCCGTCGAGGGCAAAGGTGCGAGTGACGGTGATGCGGTAGCGCCAGCCGTTGGGCAGTACGCCCATGGAGGGGAGCCCGAGGCCGCCACTGGTGGTGTCGCCCATGAGAAGCATGTTGTCGTAAGCCTGGGTGCAGATGGCAAAGGCGCTGGCAGCACTGAAGCAGCCGCGGTCGATGAGCACAAGGACGGGTTTGGTGAAGATGTCTTTGTCGTCGGCCGGAACGGTGGGGGCGTAGGTAGTCTGCAGCGGGGCAAAGTCGTCGTGGCCGGGGCCGGACTTGATTTGCGAGTAAAAGAGGGGCTGGCCGTGGGAGGGCATGAGGCTGAAGAAACGGTAGATGTTTTCGATGGTGCCGCCACCATTGCCGCGGATGTCGAAAATCATGCCCTGGGCATTGGGATAGCTGCGCAGGAGGTGGCGAAATTGGCCTAGGCCGATGGCATTGCTGAAGGAGCTGTAGCGGATGTAGATGACGCTGTCGCCACAGAGGCCGGAATGGGCCAGGCCACCGGCAATGTGGTAGTTGATGCCCATATAGTTAAGGACTACGGTGTTGGCATCGATGTCGCTCTCGGTGTAGAAGTCGTAGTAGAGAGAGTCGGATCGACTGATGTCATATGAGCCGTAGAGATTTACGTGGCCGTCGCGGAGACTGTTGAGCAGGGTGGCGCAGACGGAAAAAAGGCTGTCGGCATCCATTGTGTCGCTGACGAGGGGGTAGAGGCTGTCGTACATGGCGTTCCAGTCGACCCCTTTGACGTCGAACATGGCGTATTGTTGGTCGAATTTTTTCCACAGGTAGCCGAAAGTGTTGGTGGGCGTGGGGGCAATGTCGTCTGCCATGAGAGCCTTTTCACACGAGGTTAAGGAGAGGAGCATGCCGCAGAGCAGGAAGGCGAAAAGCGTTTTTTTCATTTTTGGAGGATTGAGGATTCGAATAGTAGAAATTCAGGGTAAAAGGTTGATGCGATTATAGTTTGAAACCCAGCTCGAACAAGAGCGCATGGCCGGCCTGCTCGAAACAGAAGGGGGCCGAGAGGTTGTCGGAGGTGGCACGGGAGGTCATATAGTGCCAGCAGTAGGAAAGGCCTATGCGGTTGCCGTTGGGGAGCACGAAGGTAGCACCAAGGTCGGAGGCAATGATGGTTGCCCCGGCAAGATACCATCGGTACTGGTCTAAAAGGTTGGCCGTGGGACTGCTGATATCGCTGTCGAAATTGTCCATGTAGGCGTAGCCGGGACGGAGAAGGAGCGAGACAGGAGTGAGCGCGAGCTGGGCATGCAGCACCCAGCGCCTGAGTGAGAGTTCGATCTGCCCGATAAGGTTCAAATTGACAAAGTTGGCAATGCCGACGTCGGCATTGCCCATGGCGCTGCTGTAGCGGAAGTCGGTGCGATTGTCGAGCGAGGCACCGCCCCACAACTGCCATGGCCCATTTTGGGCCGTTTTACGCAATGCACTAACGCCTAGGGTGAATTGCCCGCCGAAGGACTGCATATTACTAATACCCAAGCTGTAGCCATAGCCGCCTCCTCTGACGCCCAAACCTGCTTGGAAACGCCACTTGGGCTGGTCGACGCGCACGTTCAATCCTGGAGTCAGTTCCAACCCTCGGTAAGTGAGGGGCGATGCGCCCAAGTCGCGGTAGAGGCCGTAGCCCAAACCGCCCTGCAGGCCGAGATAGACTCCCTGCACAGAGTCGCGCTCGGCTTGCGCCTTGGGCAATGCAAAAAGGGCTAAAAAAAATAGTATAAAAAATCGGTTCATAAATTTTTTTGCCAAAATATTGTCTATTCAAAAAAAAAGATTTATTTTTGCATTTCGATTACAAAAGTACAATCTTTTTTTTAATTAGATAGAAATAAATACATAAATACAATGAAGACAATCAGAAAGAGATCTTTTTTTAAGGTACTTGTGCTTACCTTTTTCACCGCAGGATGCCTCGTTTCTTGCAACCAAAACGAACAAACGGGCTCTTCTGTCCACGAAATGCAGGTCACATTGGATTCCATTATGCAGGATTATCATGCCATGCAGGACAATTGCGATAACTATGCCAAGCAGCTTTCAGAGCGCGACAGCGCCATTGAGGCCCAGGCCGCAGAAATCCAGAACCTCATCAACCAACTCAATGGCAAGGGTTCCGCTACTACCACTACCCGCACCGTTACTAAGACCAATAAGGCCCAGGTAAGAAAGCTCCGCGCTCAGTTGGAGTCCAAGAAAGCCGAAATAGAACTCCTCAAGAGCCGTCTGGAGCAGATGAGCACCGAGCTGAACGACCTCAAGGCAGTTGAAGGCTATGCTGACCGCGAGACCATTGCCCGTCTGCAGCGTTTGGTTCGCGAACAGGATGTCCGCATTGTGGCTCTCTCAAACGACAAGGTACGCCTGACCAATACTAACGACTCCCTCACCGCACATGTGGCCTATCTGCTTGGCCAACGCTCCATTGAGACCACCCAAAGCGTTCCCAACACCGACTATGCTACCCAGGTGGCTCAGCTTCAGAGCCAGGTCAGTAACCAGCAGGCCGAAATCGCCCGCTTGCAAGATGAATTGGCAAAACAGACCGCCCTCGTTGCCGAAGCCAATACTGCCGCCGCCAAGGCCAAGGCCGAGGCCGCCAAGACCACTGCTGAGTCTAAGTCCAACGTAGCCAAGACTAAGGGCAATATCAATAAGAAACTTGCCGAACTGCAGGCTCTGTGCGATGAATATTATGAGGAACTCCAGCGCCTTCGTGCCGAGAACGTCGTGCTCCGCAACGAGAACGACAGCCTTCGTAACGAGGTCGTAGCCTATAAGAGAAATGCTGAAAACACCGCCGTTGAGAATGCCAAGATGGCTGCTAAGGTCAGCCGCGCTTCCATTCTCTCCGCCGAGGCCATCTCTGTCACTCCTCTCAAGCGCCTCTCTAACGGTACCGGCCGTCCCACCAGCCGCGCCACTGCCACCAGCGCCTTCCGCGTTTCGGGTACCATTCTGGCCAACAGCGTAATTGAGCCCGGCACTATCACTATCTATGCTGTCATCACTTCTCCCTCTAACACCGTCCTCCACAACGGCACAATGGAGCAGAAATTCGATGCTAACGGAGTTCGCACCGCTTACACCACCGTTCAGTCCTACGAGTTCACCGGCGACGAGCGTTCATTCGAGATGAACTGGAGCAAGGACGACGACACCGAACTTGAGTCTGGCATCTACCGTGTCAGCCTGTATGCCAACAGCAGCCTGATTGGCTTCACCGAGTTCAAGTTGAAGTAAATCAAATGTCTAATCAGACAAAATACAATTCTTTCCGCCAGACATACCCCAAGTTTGTCTACGAAAGTTATCAATACGATGTGCAGCCCGACGGACTGCACATCGTTTTTACTTTTCGTATTGCAGACGACATCGTCTTCACCCCCACCGCTTTTATTCCCGCCCGTCCGTTCCTTCATTTTGACCAACCGAGAGAAGTACTTGACACACTGGTGTTTCACATCGGTATGATAGAGATTATTAGCTACTGGAAATGCCTTTGCCCCCCCGTGGTAGAAGTACGTTGCGGCAGCCTCTCTCCTGAGCAAATCCTCTTCTGGAAAAATCTTTATTATAACGGATTAGGAGAATTCTTCTACATTAACGGTATTTCAGCCACCCAGGCCGATTTTCTCAACATTGTCTCACCTAGTTCCGCTTCCAAACCACTCCCAACTCTCTCCACACATTATCATTATCCCCAAAACCACCTTATTCCAATCGGCGGCGGCAAAGACTCCGTCGTCACCCTTGAATTACTGCAGGACGCTGCCAACCGTCCTATTCCCCTCATTATGAATCCCCGTGGTGCCACCGTCAACTGCATCCAGGCTGCTGGCTACACCCTCGACGACGCCCTTGTTATCCACCGCACTATTCATCCTCGCTTGCTCGAACTCAACGCCCAAGGATGCCTCAACGGTCACACCCCCTTCAGCGCCATGCTGGCCTTCTATACACTCCTGGCCGCCCAACTGAGCGGCATACCCAACATAGCGCTTTCAAACGAAAGTAGCGCAAATGAGTCCACCGTAGTGGGCACCAACGTTAATCACCAGTACTCCAAAAGTCTCGAATTCGAAAACGATTTCCGCCAATACGTGGCGCAATATATCTCTCCATCGTTCAACTATTTCAGTTTTCTCCGCCCCCTCTCCGAATTACAAATTGCCATGCTTTTCAGCAGCTACGAGAAGTACTTCGACGTCTTCCGCAGCTGCAATGTGGGCAGCAAGCAGGACATTTGGTGCGGACAGTGTCCTAAATGCCTATTCGCCTACATTATTCTTTCCCCATTCATACCCCCTCAACGGCTCAACGCCATTTTCGGCAAATGCATGCTCGACGACCCTGACATGCGCCTTTACTTCGACCAGCTCACTGGCCATGCCGAAACCAAACCATTCGAGTGCGTCGGCACCATCAGCGAAGTCCACAGCGCCCTCAGCATGGCCCTCAGCCGATGGTATCCAAACCAACGCCCCTGCCTCCTTAGCAACTACCAACCTGCCCCGCCATCCACACCCCTCAACACACTCTTTCCCGATCACAATCTCAGTGCTCCGCTCCTCCACCGCCTTTTCCAAGCCGTTGCCGAAGCCAATAGTAAAAAATAAAAATAAGGTAATACATAAATATGTTCAGGCAACCCCAACTCACAGCACTATTTACCGGGCGCCGCATCCTCATCGCAGGCTACGGTCGCGAAGGCAAAAGCACTCATGACCTATTGACGAAACTCTTGCCAGAAAGTCGCCCTGACATAGCCCGCAACGACGACGAAATATTCTCCCTACTCGACCAGGCACAACGCCAGGGACAGCCCTACGACCTCATCGTAAAGTCGCCTGGAATCCCCACTATGAAATTCGAAGGGCGCTGCAATCTCAACACCATCACTTCCCAATCCGATCTCTTCCTTCAAATTTTTTCCGACATCACCATCGCCGTCACAGGCACCAAAGGAAAGAGTACCACCACATCGCTCATCCACCACGTCCTCCGTCATGTGTATGGAACACAGCGCAATATTATCCTTGCTGGCAACATAGGAATTCCACTTTTCGACATCCTCGACCAACTCGACGAGCAATCACTCATCGTGGCCGAATTCTCATGCCACCAACTCGAAAACATTCATCGTGCCCCACATATAGGAGTCATACTCAACCTCTTCCAGGAGCACCTCGACCACTACCACGACTACCACGACTACCAAATGGCCAAAATGCAGATGATGCTATGCCAACAGCCTGCCGACCACTGCTTCTACTGCGCCGACAGCCCCGACCTAGTCGACCGCGTAGCCGAAATACGTCCCAAGGTACAATCCCACCTCCACCCCTACACCGTCTCCCCCACCCTCCTTCAATGCCCATCGACACTCAAGGGCAGCCACAACCTCAGCAATGCCTCTGTTGCCCAATTGGTAACGCAGCTCCTCGGCGTCACGCCCGACCAATTCGCCCAAGCACTGACCACTTTCCAAGGACTGCCCCATCGACTCCAGCTGATAGGAACTTTCGGCGGCATCACCTTCTATAACGACTCCATATCCACCATTCCCGAAGCCTCCATTGCCGCAGTGGAAGCCCTGCAAACTGTCGACACTCTCATCCTCGGCGGTTTTGACCGCGGCATCGACTACTCCTCACTAGCCAACTACCTGGCCGACCCAAACCAGGCAGGAAGCCGTGTCTCCAACCTCGTCTTCGTAGGGCTGGCCGGAGCCCGGATGCTGCAGGAGTGGACCGACCGTCCCGACGAACCCGTCCAAGGCCGCCGCACCCTAGTGGAAGACGACTACGATGCCATCGTCCGCTGGTGCTACCAGCACACCCAACCCGGCCGCATCTGCCTACTCTCGCCCGCCGCCGCCAGCTACGACTCCTTCCGCAACTTCGAACACCGCGGCACCACCTTTAAAGACCTTGTCCTCAGACATGCACCCCAAACCGACACAATACACCCATAAGAAATAAACGCACCCACTCACCCACTCCATGAAACCCATCACCTCCATCCGCCACGACCTACACAACCATCCCGGTATCTCCGGCGACGAGTGGTATGCCCACAACCTCATCAGCAGTCAACTACAAGAGTGCCACCCCGACAAAATCTATACCAACGTCGGCGGATTCGGCATCATAGCGGTCTGGGGCACTGAAGCCTCTCGCCCCACCATCGCCATCCGGGGCGACATCGACGCCCTCCCCATCGGACACCGCTGCGGCCATGACGGCCACACCGCCATCCTCCTTCAGCTCGCCCGCCTCATCTCCGAGCAAGGTTTCCCCTCCGACCGCAACGCCATCCTCATCTTCCAGCCCGAAGAAGAAACAGGATCCGGCTCGCAGAAAATACTCGACTCCGGCATTCTCCAACAATACAACATCCGCGCCATCTACGGCCTTCACAACCTCCCCGGTTTCCCTCTTGGCACAGTGGTTCTCAATCGCCACACCTTCGCTGCCGCCTCCTCAGGGGTCATTTACCACCTCACAGGCCGTGCCACCCACGCCTCCACTCCCGAAAAAGGACTCAACCCCGGACTCGCCGTGGCCGAAATCATCCAACAACTCGTCCGTCTCAACAGCCAACCCGACGCCCTTGGCGACGACTTCTACCAAACAACCCTCATCTGCGTCCATCTGGGCGAAGAAGCCTTTGGCACCTCGGCTGGCGATGCCGAAGTCATGTTCACCCTCCGTGCCTACACCAACGACGCCATGGAGCACCTGCTGAACAATGCCAACAGCCTTGTGGGCGAAATCGCCTCACGACACCACCTGGTCCTTTCCCACACCCTTCGCGAACCCTTCTGCGCCACAGAGAACTACTCCGACCACGTCGAGCATATCGAAGAATATTGCGGCTGCCGTTCGCAGTACATTCTCACCCCCTTCCGCTGGTCAGAAGACTTTGCCAACTATCTGCTCCACTTCCCAGGTGCCATGTTCGGCATCGGCAGTGGCGAACACCACGTCGAACTGCATCACCCCGACTACGACTTCCCCGACGGCCTCATTCTTCCCGCAGCCCAAGTCTTCCAGCGCCTCCTTTGCGCCCCCATCCTATAGCAGAAAACAAAAAAATAAAATAAAACAACCATCATGAAGAAAGTACTACTATCATTAGCACTGCTGGCCTTCGTCCTCACCGCCATGGGGCAAGAGCTCAGCCAACCCGAGTTCGACGGGCAAAGTTGCACCAGTATTATGGTAGGTAAATACGCCTCCAAAGACGGCAGCGTCATCACCTCCCACACCTGCGACGGCCGCTACCGCACTTGGATGTACATGGAACCCGCCGCGGACCATGCCCCCGGCGACGTCCACTTAGTTTACAAAGGAACCCTCCACACCACCTTCCGTGGCGACACCACCGGAGTCCGTCTGGCAGGTGCCATCCCCGAGGTAGCACACACCTATGCCTACCTCAACACCGCCTATCCCTGCCTCAACGAGCACCAACTGGCCATTGGCGAAAGCACCTTTAGCGGCCCCGACACCCTGGTCAACCCCGCCGGCATGTTTCTCATCGAAGAGCTCCAGCGTGTTGCCCTTCAGCGCTGCACCACCGCCCGCGACGCCATCCGCCTCATTGCCGACCTCATCAAGGTCTACGGCTACGGCGACGGTGGCGAGTGCATCACCATTGCCGATCCCAAAGAAGTCTGGCAAATGGAAATCTTGGGCGAAGGCAAGAACATTATCGGCGGCGTGTGGGCAGCCCAGCGCATCCCCGACGACCAAGTGGGCGTATCCTGCAACATTCCACGCATCGGTCGCCTCCAGCGCGGCAACACCGAGTACTTCATGTGCTCCGACAACATCGAGGCAGTCGCCCGCCGCAACGGTCTGTGGGATGGCCAAGGCGAGTTCATCTTCTGGAAAGCCTTTAACAGCAGCTATGCCAACGGCAAGAACTTCCGCGAGCGCGAATACTTCATCCTCAGCCACCTGGCTCCCTCGCTCAACCTCAGCATGGACACCACCGAACTGCCTTTCTCGGTCCGCCCCGACAAAAACGTCGACGTCCGCGAAGTAATCAACCTCTTCCGCTCCACCTATGAAGGCACCGACATGGACATGTGCAAGAACGTGCGTATGGCCATGCCTCGCAAAGACAGCAAGGGCAACACCTACAACGACACCATCGTCAGCCCCATAGCCAACCCCTGGCTCAGTTCCTCCATGCAGCGCACACTCAATACCATAGCACCCGGCACCATCGATTTCCGCCGCACCGTCAGTGTGGCATGGTGCTCCTATTCCTTTGTCGCCCAGTGTCGCGACTGGCTGCCCGACTGTGTCGGCGGCGTGGTGTGGATGTCGGTCGACAACCCCGCACAGAGTCCCCGCGTGCCCATTTTCTGCGGCACCTCCGAACTTCCACAGCCCTACAGCATCTGCGGACAGAAAGAATACAACCCCGACGCCGTCCTCTGGAAATACCGTCGCACCAACAAGTTGGCCACCGTTGCCTGGCAGCGCACCAAAGACGGTATGAACAAAGAGCTCAAAAACCTTGAGGAAGCCGCCTTCAACAGTCTCGAAGCCCTCCAGCGCGAGGTAACCCGCTACGACCGCCTCAACCGCACCAAGGACGTCCATGCCACCCTCAACAACTTCACACGCCAGCAGTTCGAGAACACCTCCTACGCCTGGTCGCAACTCGAAGCCAAATACTGGCACACCTTCGGCATGGGCTTCTAATGCCCAACTTTTAAAAGCTATAGACAACCGACAAATATAGGGTTCCGCTCCACATAGCGGAGCCCTTTCTTTTCCCCTCCGCCGTTCTTAGCGCGTCCTTATTCTCACACACATCCTATCCAACTCCTCTTCTGTTCCTTTTCCTCGCCTGCCTTTTTGTTCTCCATACCCATCTCCTCCGTGTTCCTTTCCTGCTATCCTTACCTACGCTTTCCTCCGCCCTTCCTTCGCTTGTTGTTTGTTATTTACTCTATATATGCCCTACATATTATTGATAATAGATAGGAAAAATGGATAGCAAATAGTGGCGAAAACGAAAAGGAAAAGAGAAGGTAACCACAGGTTGGCAAAAAGGTTTATCGGGAGGAGTAGAGACAAAAAAAGCCCCAGCATGGATATGCGGGGCTCTATTGATATAAGTGTCAACTACTTGCCAAAGCCAATAGGAGGAATGGGAATTCCCGTACCGGAGCCGCCCGTGCTGCCGCTATTGTTCGTTCCGGTGCTATTGTTGTTGGTGTTGTTGGTGGCGGGGGTGGGTTTCATGATGGTGATGTAGTTTGGAGTTTTTATCACCTGGGTGCCTACGCCCAGCGAAGGACGGATGCGCAGTCCCAGCTGAGAGGATTTTCCCTCACTAGTGAAGCTGCTGGCAAAGGTCTTCAGCGAGTTGATGCCGTCGCTGCTGAAGAGGCGATAAAGGTCTGTACTCACACCCAAGGGAACGGTAGTGGTTTGCTGGGCGGTGATGTTGTAGTTCTTGTTGGTCATGCCTGTGGCAAACTCGGTGGTGGCCACGTCCAGCGCCCAGTCCATAGTGGTGAGGAGGGCATTGGTGGTGGTGGGGTTTTTCACGTTGATGTTTACGTCCAACCCCAGCGGTACGCTCTTGCTGGTGATGGCGCTCACCAGTTTGACCACGTCGTTGGCACTGATGTTGCCGTTGGTGACGTTCTTCACATTCACCCCAGCAACGGTCACGTTCGAGACATTCTTGAGCGAGTACTCGCAGTTTAGAAGGTTGGCAATGCTGGAAAGGTTGTTGGCCAGATTGTCCAAAAAGGTGCATGAGCTGAAAAGCAAGCTACATGCCACAGTAACAGCAATTAAAGTTTTCTTCATATTCTATAATTTTAAAAGTTTCTCAGATGCAAAAATACGAATAAATTTCGATTATTCAATAAAAAACCATTCCTTCCTATAGTCTAAACAAGGGGTGAATGTCAAAAAACAATTTGCATATATGAAAAAATATTCGTATTTTTGTTGATTAATGCACATTTAGTGCTTTTATATTAAGTTAATAATAATGAATATTTTATAAAGATGGAAGAAAACACATCGCGTAATTTTTTGGAAGAAATCATCGAACAGGGCCTCGCTGACGGCACCTACAAATCCATTCTGACGCGCTTCCCGCCAGAGCCGAACGGCTACCTTCACATCGGTCATGCCAAGTCTATTTGCCTCAATTTCGGCCTCGCAAAAAAATATGGCGGCAAGACCAACCTCCGCTTCGACGACACCAACCCCGTGAAGGAGGACACTGAGTACGTCGATTCCATACAACAGGACATTCGTTGGCTGGGTTTTGAATGGGCCAATGTTTTCTACGCCAGCGACTATTTCGACCAGCTCTATCTCTGGGCCGTCGAACTAATCAAGAAAGGACTCGCCTATGTCGATGACCAAACCCAGGAAGAGATACGCCTTGGCCGCGGCACCGTCACCGAACCCGGCAAGAACAGCCCCTACCGCGACCGTTCCGTCGAGGAGAATCTCAACCTATTTGAGCGCATGAAGGCGGGCGAGTTTCCCGACGGCAGCAGAGTGCTGCGCGCCAAAATTGACATGGCGCACCCCAATATGCAGTTCCGCGACCCCATTATGTACCGCATCCTCCATGCCGAACATCACCGCACGGGCAATAAATGGTGCATCTATCCCATGTACGACTACGCCCACGGACAGAGCGATTCCATCGAAAATATCACCCACTCCATTTGCACTCTCGAATTCGACATTCACCGTCCCCTATACGACTGGTTTATTCAGCAGCTTGGCATCTTTCCCAGCCACCAGTATGAGTTTGCCCGCCTGAACATCAATTACACGGTCATGAGCAAGCGCAAACTGCTGCAACTGGTGAAGGAGCACTACGTTTCTGGCTGGGACGACCCCCGTATGCCCACCATCTGCGGTTTCCGCCGCCGCGGCTACACCCCCGAAAGTATCCGCAACTTCTGCGAGGACATCGGTGTGGCCAAGCGTGATAACATTATTGACTACGTTCGCCTCGAAAACAGCCTGCGCGACCACCTCAACAAGGTAGCCCCCCGCCGCATGGCAGTCCTCAACCCCGTAAAGGTGGTTATCGACAACTATCCCGAAGGGCAAGTGGAGTTCCTCGACGCCGTCAACAACCCCGAGAACCCCGCCGACGGCACCCGCCAGGTTCCCTTCAGCCGCGAACTCTACATCGAGCGCGAAGACTTTATGGAGGAGGCTCCCAAGAAATACTTCCGACTCACCCTGGGTCGCGAGGTACGTCTGCGCTATGCCTATTTTGTCACCGCCCAAAGTATTGAGAAAGACGCTGACGGCAACATCACTTGCATCCATTGTACCTATGACCCCGCCACCCGTGGCGGCGATGCCCCCGACGGACGCAAGGTGAAAGGCACCCTCCACTGGGTCAGCGCCTCACATGCCGTCGATGCCGAAGTGCGCATGTTCGACCGCCTCTTTGCCACCGAATCCCCCGACGAGGCTCCCGAAGGCAAGACCTTCCTTGACAACCTCAACCCCGACAGCCTGAAAGTGCTGCAGCACTGCAAGCTTGAGCCCGCTTTGGCCGACGCCCACATGGTAGTCAACGAGAATGGTATTGAAGAGCCTATGCGCTTCCAATTTGAGCGAATGGGCTATTTCTGCACCGACCGCGATTCTACGCCCGGCCACCTCGTTTTCAACCGCTCATGCAGCCTTAAAGACACCTGGGCAAAACTCGCAGACCAAAAATAAATTCCACAGCAAAAGCAACGTTGTCCTCGCACAACAATTTTAATTCCAACGACTAAAACAAAAATAACAAATGAAAATCTCATATAAATGGCTTCGTGAGTATGTTGACACCGACCTCACACCCCATGAACTGGACGACCTCCTCACCTTCTCCGGTCTCGAAATCGAAGACGTCGAAAAGGTAGAAAGCATAAAAGGCGGTCTTGAGCACGTCGTCATAGCACAGGTACTCACCTGCGAACCCCACCCCAACAGCGACCACCTGCACGTGACCACAGTCGACGTAGGCGGCGAGAGTCCCCTCCATATCGTTTGCGGCGCACCAAATGTCGCCGCCGGACAGAAAGTGGTCTGCGCCCAGATAGGCACAAAGATATACACCTCCGACACCGAATTCTACGAAATAAAGAAAGGCAAGCTGCGCAGTGAAGTATCCGAAGGCATGCTTTGCGCTGCCGACGAACTGCAGCTAGGTTCCGACCATGCCGGAATCATGGTCCTGCCCGACGACGCTCCAGTCGGCATGCCCGCTAAAGAATACTTCCACCTGGAAGAGGACCACACCCTTGAGGTCGCCATCACTGCCAACCGTTCCGACGCTACTTCCCATATCGGCGTCGCCCGCGATGTCGTAGCCGTCCTCAACACCCGCCAAGGGACTAACAAAAAGATACTCTGGCCTTCCGTGGCCGACCTTTCACAGGCCTCCGACACATCCGACCGTCCCATTCGCGTCACCGTCGAAGAGCCCCAACTCTGCCCTCGCTATACCGGCATCACCCTTGAGAACGTCCATGTGACCGATTCGCCCGACTGGCTTCAGAACAAACTCCGCACTGTCGGCATCCGTCCCATAAACAATGTTGTCGACGTTACCAACTTCGTGCTAATGGAAGTGGGTCAGCCAATGCATGCCTTTGACGCCGACCAAATCGCCGGCAACCATGTCGTTGTCCGCACCCTTCCCCAGGACACCCTCTTCACTACCCTCGACGGTGTCGAACGCAAACTTGACCGCCGCGACCTTATGATTTGCAACGAAAAGGAGGGAATGTGCATCGCCGGAGTATTCGGTGGCCTTAAGAGCGGCGTCACCACCGCCACCACACGTGTTTTTCTTGAAAGTGCCTACTTCAACCCCATGTCCATCCGCAAGACTTCTAAGCGCCACGGCCTCAAAACCGATGCCTCCTTCCGCTACGAGCGCGGTTGCGACCCCAACATCACCCTCTGGGCTCTACAGCGCGCTGTCTTCTTGCTGCAACAGCTTGCTGGAGCCACCGTTGCCTCCAAAGTAGTCGACGTCTACCCTCAGCCCATTGCCCGCGCCGAAGTCGACATCGACTTCCAGCGCATCACACGCCTCGTCGGCCAGGAAATCCCTCTCCAAGCCATCCGCACAGCGCTCACATCCCTCGACATTGAAATTCTTTCCGAGTCATCCACCGGCATGCACCTGGCCATTCCTACTTGCAAAGTGGACGTCTACCGCGAGTGCGACGTGGTCGAAGAAATCATGCGCATATACGGCTACAATAACATCCACGTCGACGAGCGCATATCCAGCTGCCTCTCTTTCGGCACCAAACCTAACCCCCTGCGCCTGCAGAACGTCGTTTCCGACCTTCTCACCGACAACGGCTTCAGCGAGATTATGAACAACTCGCTCACCAAAGCCGAA
Source organism: uncultured Bacteroidales bacterium (assembly GCA_947165255.1). Taxonomy (GTDB): domain Bacteria; phylum Bacteroidota; class Bacteroidia; order Bacteroidales; family P3; genus Colimorpha. The sequence continues at coordinate 7,398 of CAMUZR010000011.1, read as the reverse complement.
TACTTCGAGAACAACCCCGACTTCGACCCCACCCGCAGCATCCACATTCTCAACCCCCTCAGCAAAGAGCTCAACGTCATGCGCCAAAGCCTCCTCTACTGCGGCCTTGAGTGTGTGGTACGCAACCTTAACTATAAAATTCACGACCAGAAACTATACGAGTTCGGCCGCACCTACGTCATGGCCATGGACGCCGACCAAATCACCGATGACCACAAAGTCACCGACAAATTCGTCGAAACCCAGCATCTATCTCTCTTCATGACCGGCGGCAACAATGCCGAAAGCTGGCATTCACCCGTCGTTCCCGTCGACTTCTACCACCTCAAAGCCCACGTCATGAACATTCTGCGCCGCATGCGCATCAATATCACCCGTCTAGACTTCCTCCCTGCCTCTGAGAAATACTATGCCGAAGGCCTCGACCTCGTCTTCCGCGACAGCCACAAGCAGCTCTGCTCCTTCGGCCGCCTTGCTAAAGACACCCTCCGCCGCATGGACTGCAAGCAGGAAGTCTTCTTTGCCGACATCAACTGGTCCCTCCTCCTCAAGAGCTATCCCACTAAGGAAGTCCTCTATACCGAAATACCCAAATTCCCCGAAGTGCGCCGCGACCTCGCCCTCATCATCGACCGAAAAGTACAGTTTGCCGACATCGAGCGCGTTGCCTACGCCACCGAGAAAAAACTGCTCAAACGGGTCAGCCTCTTCGACGTCTACGAAGGCAAAGGCATCACCGAGGGCATGAAATCCTACGCTGTAAGTTTCATTCTCCAAGACAAAGACAAAACCCTCAACGACAAACAAATCGAGGCCGTCATGACCAAACTGCAGAAAGCACTCGAAACTCAACTCTCTGCCCACATCCGTCAGTAACGCCACCCACCCCTGGGCGGAAACCACACATTTCCGCCCTCTCATATAAAAAAGCGCTCTTCGCTCATGAACAAAGGATTGCTACAATACGACGTCCGTCTTCTCCTCGCCCTCCAACAGGCCATTGCAGGCAGTAAAGAGTTTTTCCAGCTCCTACTCAAGAGCCGCCCCGAACTCGCCGCCTTCAGCAATTTCCTGCAGGAAGACCCCGATGCCGAAGACTTCCTCGTCAAAAACGGCTATGCATGGCTCGGACTCATGAGCCATGCCATCGACGGCGACGAGCGCGCCCGCGCTTGGGTTCTCAAAAACCTCCACCAGGCCAACTTCATGTTCTGTCTGGCCTGCCGCAAAGATCCCAAAGCCCTCTCCTGGCTTCGCTTCATGAAGCTCGACATTCTCCTACGCCTGGCACAAGAAGTCGCCGACCTCCGCAACAAGCAGGAACTCGACGCCAGCTTCCCCTACAAAATGCGTTTCTAACAACTCAGAATCAACACACCCCAACTCCAAACATGGAAAAGAAAGACAACAACCAAAGCAGAAGCAACGGCCAGCATCGCTCCAGCCAGCGCCCCCGCACAGCCGGCCGTAAAGTCTACCGACAGGCTGACGCCGACAGCGAAAAGAAATCCGCCCACGCATCTAGACCTCGTCCCGCCGACGACACCGACCGCGGAACCCCCCCCCGTCGCAACCACCACGGCAAAAGCCACAGCCAGCGCCCCTACGGTCCCGGAGCCGACAAAAGGAAGAAAGAAGCAACCAATGCCCCTGGGAAAAAGCAATCCTTCAAGACCCCTCAAAAGAAAGCCAAGACCCCGCCACCCACGCCCAAACCATACGACGGCACCACGCGTCTCAACAAATACATTGCCAACGCCGGCATCTGCTCCCGCCGCGAAGCCGACAAACTCATTGCCGCCGGCAGCATCACCGTCAACGGAAAAGTAGTGACTGAAATGGGGTTCCAAGTCCACGAAGGCGACGTCGTCAACTACGGTGGTGAAACCCTCCGCAGCGAGCGCAAACGCTACTTCCTACTCAACAAGCCTAAAGGATTCATCACCACACTCGACGACCCCCAGAACCGCGAGACCGTCATGATGCTCATCGACGGCGCCTGCCCCGAACGCATCTACCCCGTCGGTCGCCTCGACCGCAACACCACCGGCCTCCTCCTCTTCACCAACGACGGCGACCTTGCCCGCCACCTCACCCATCCCTCCACCGGAGTATACAAAATTTACCAGGTCGAACTCGACAAACCCGTCACCCGTGACCACATGCAGCAAATGCTCCAAGGCATCGAACTCGAAGACGGCCCCATCCATGTCGACGACATTCAGTACGTCCAAGGAGCCAACGACAAACGCATCGTCGGCGTCGAACTTCACAGCGGCAAAAACCGCATCGTCCGCCGCATTTTCGAGCACCTAGGCTACAACGTCCACAAACTCGACCGCGTCGTCTTCGCAGGCCTCACCAAGAAAGACCTACCCCGTGGCCGCTACCGCGAGCTCACCGAACAAGAAGTCGGCTACCTCATGATGATATAAACAGAATTTTATTGCATCCATCCACCATTATTTCCCATGCCAGCACAACTCATCCTCTTTCCCGTCCCCATCGGCAACGACGACCCCGACGTAACCATCCCGTCGTACAACCGTGAGCTGCTCAACACCTGCACCACCTTCATCGTAGAAGACGAGCGCACCGCCCGCCGCAACCTCAAGCGCATGGGCTACACCGCGCTCCCCCTCGACCAAGTAGAACTCCTCGAACTCAACGAGCACACCTCCCCCCTCGACATTGTCGGCTACCTCGACCCCATCACCCTCCACGGCCGCAACGTCGGCCTTATGTCCGAAGCCGGCCTCCCCTGTGTTGCCGACCCCGGCAGCCTCGTCACCGCCGAAGCCCAGCGCCGCGGCATACAGGTTCTCCCCCTCGTCGGTCCCTCCAGCATCATGCTAGCACTCATGGCCTCCGGATTCAACGGTCAGAACTTCGCCTTCAACGGCTACGCACCCATTAAAATGCGCGACCGCGACGCCCTCCTCAAACGTCTCGAAGTAGCCATCCACCGCGACAACCAAACCCAAATCTTCATCGAAGCCCCCTACCGCAACGACCAATTTCTCGAATATCTCGCACACCAGCTTCAACCCATCACCCGCATCTGTGTCGCTACCGACCTCACCCTCCCAACCCAATACATCCGCGCGCGTCTTGCCCGCCAGTGGCTCAACGACCCGCCCCAACTCAACAAACGCCCCACCATCTTCCTTCTCTACAAATAGCGGCTCCCTTCACAGACGAAACCACAGAACTTAAAACACATAAACACAATAAACAAATAACTAAAATAAAAAACAACATGAAAAAATTCGATCCCGCAACCGCCATCCAGCGCATCGATGGCCGCGACTCCAACCGCGGTGTCAACCCCGCCATCTGCGACAGCGCTACCTTCACTTTCCCCGAAGCACACCTCATGACCGAGACCTTCCACGGCGAAACTGAAGGCTACTTCCTCTACAGCCGCCACTGGAACCCCTCCAACCTCGCCCTCTGCCAGGCCCTCGCCGCCATGGAAGGCACCGAAGCCGCCTGGGTCACCGGCTCCGGCCTCGCAGCCATCACCTGCGCCATCCTCCACGAAGTCAAGTGTGGCGACCACATCGTCAGCTCCATGACCACCTACGGCGGCACCTTCGCATTCATGGCCAATTACCTCAAAAAATTCGGTGTCGAAACCACCTTCGTCAACATGCAGAACCTCGACGCCGTCAAGAAAGCCATCGCCGAGCACCCCAACACCAAGGTCGTCTACACCGAGACCATGAACAACCCCCTCCTGCGCATTGCCAACATCCCCGAAATCAGCAAGCTCGCCCATGCCGCCGGTGCCAAACTCATTGTCGACAACACCTTCACCCCCATGATTTTCAGCCCCTGCCAACTCGGAGCCGACGTCACCGTCTACAGCATGACCAAATACGTCAACGGCACTAACGACTGCGTGGCCGGTGCCATCTGCGGCAGCGCCGAATACATCGGCAGCCTCATCGACGTCAACAACGGCACCTGCATGCTCCTCGGCCCCGTACTGGACCCCATGCGCAGCGCCTCCATCCTCAAAAACATCCACACCCTCCACATCCGCATGAAAAAACACGGCGAGAACGCCATGTATCTGGCCAAACGCTTCAAAGAAGTCGGCTTTAAATACAACTACCCCGGCCTCCCCGAGCACCCCGACTACGACCTCTTCTGCAGCATGTGCAACGAAGGCTACGGCTTCGGCGGCATGATCAGCATCGACATGGGCACTGCCGACAAAGCCAGCCGCATCATGGAAATCATGCAGCGCAAAGGTGTCGGCTACCTCGCTGTCAGCCTCGGCTATTTCAAGACCCTCTTCAGCAACAGCGGCAAGAGCACCAGCTCCGAAGTCCCCGAAGACATTCAGAAAGAAATGGGCATGAGCGAAGGCCTCATCCGTTTCAGCATGGGTCTCGACAACGACATCGAAGCCACCTTCCAACTCATTAAAGAGTCTGTCGAGGAATGTGGCAAATAAAAGCCCATCCGCCCCTAACCCATACAACAAAAAAAAGAGGGTGTGCCTTTTGCGGCACACCCTCTTTTTTATCTATATATACAACCCGCGACTAGTCTGCCTCGTAAATCAGCAGCTGGCCCTCGCTGTAAAGGAACATCAGCGGGTCGCGGTCGCGTTTCTTCATAATCCACACGCCACCGTTCTGCGGGTCAATTTCCATCTTCACATACTTACGGCTCACCTGCTGCTCGGCCAACAACTTATCGCCCTTGTCGTAAACCTGAACATAGTTGTGTCCGTCGGGATCCTGCACTAGGGCGTACATCAGGTCGCCGCTCATGGCATACGACAGCAAGTCAATATTATAGTTCGTGCGGGCATACTCCCTCACAACCACCACATCCGTCGGATGGTAGTCATACCAGTAAGTATTGCAGTACACCCAGAAACCCGGCCAGTACCAAGCGCGGCAAGGCCACGGATCCCAGTAGAGCGGATGGCAGTGCACCACACAGTGGTGGACGGGATGCCAGAAATAAGGCGCCGGATGCATCGGACGGTGCGACGGAGGCATTGGGCGGTGCGGATGACCGGGGTCAGCCCAACGATTGCCTGCCGGGCGTCCCTCGCCACCCATAGGAGGCTGGCCTCCGGGGCGGCCCACCGTGCTGGTGCGCCCTGGGGCACCTACAGCGCCGCTGCGCGTACCTGTGGGAGCCACTCTACCACCGTCAGTGCGCATTGCAGGCTGACCGCTACGGGTAGGAGCACCCTCGCGGACACTCCCGCGGGGCGAAGCCGCCTCACGGCTGCGTATCTGACTTGGTATGCTGCTCGAACGAGCTTCCGAGCCACCACGTCCCTCATACGATCCGCTACGCGAAGGAGAGGAATAGCTGCTGCTTCCACGCGAAGAAGACGAATAGCTACTGCTGCTGCGCGAGGGAGAAGAATAACTGCTGCTACTACGCGACGAAGATGAGAAACTACTGCTGCTACGCGAAGGCGACGAATAGCTACCGCCGCCGCGCGAAGACGAAGACGAAAAACTGCCGCCACCACGTGACGAAGACGAGAAACTGCCGCCACCGCGTGACGAGGACGAAAAACTGCCGCCGCCGCTACCGCCGCGGCTGCCGCCACCGCCACCACGCTGCGCGTAAACAGGACTGGCCACCAAAGCCGTGCCCAGTAAAGCCATTGCAATCAAACGAGACATTTTCATAATAGAATCTCCTTTCTGAAAAATATTAAACAATTTTTTTTACTAACCTATTAAAAAACTTTATTCGGTGCATCCTTAACGGCCATGCCGCCTGCCGGACCGACCTTTTTATTTCGATGCAAAAGTACAACAAAAAAACGAGGAAAAATCCCCCTCCACCACATAATTTTCCAACAAAAAAAGGAAGTCGCCCAACCTATCCCTCCTTTCGTCCGTCCAACCTTCGGTTCCACAAAGAGTTTTCTTGAAGACATCTATCTCAGTTCTTTGTTCCTTATAATCAAAGAACTATAGAGCATCTATAGACGACCTATAGAGCATCAAGTGGAGCCAGACCACAGTTTCATCTTAGCCTACCGGCACAGCGTCACCGTTCCTGTCTTCGTCTGCACTCCCTCGGGAATAGCCGAAGTGGCGAATCTGATGTAGTAGACGTATGTACCCTGCGCACAGGGCCGACCGTTTGCAGTGCCGTCCCAGCCGTGGTCGGCCTGGGTGCCGGCAAAAACCTTTCGACCCGCACGGTCGTACACGGTCATTTCATACCACAGCACATCGCTTGTGGCACTCACGCAGAACCTGCCCAAGGATTCCTCTGTCATGGCTGGGAAAAACACGTTAGGCACAAACAGGTGAGGGCGGTAGATTGGCGCAAAGGCCGTTGCTGTATCGGTACAGGTGGTGTTGCCTGCCACCAGCATTACCCATACCGTGTCGGCCAGGGGGTTGGCAGTATAGACAATCCTTCTGCCCGTGTCGGGCAACGACGCACCGTTCACCGTCCATTGTCGCCAAATGTCCCCTTTGCCCACGCTCAGAGCGGTCAGCGTCAAATGCTCATTATCCAGCGAATGGGGGCGCAGTTCTATCGCTGCCTTTGGAGCTGCCACCGGAGCCAGTCGTATTGAGTCGTATGCCGGGCAGAAAAGCGTATCACGCCAGTCGGCCAGCAGCCAGCAACTCACTTCCTCGGCAGCGCCCACCACCACGGCATATTCGTTTGCATGATTCCAGTCCTCCCCCTCCGTGAGCCGCCAGCGTACCGTTGGAGCCGTCGTTTGAGCCATTAACCGATAGGAAATGCTTTGGCAATCGGCCTCGACCCCTATTGAAAGGGCTGGTGGTGTCACCGCTTCCAGCTCCAACCACACCGTGCTGTCGCAGCCATAGGCATTCACCGTGTCGAAACGGAACTCGCCTCCCCCATCGCATTGCCGACCGTGGAACCAGAAGTCGCTGCTCTCGCACATTGTATCCCGCAGCGTCGTCTGATCAGACTCATACACCCGCAGCTGCAGCACCGCTGTGGAGTCGCAGCCGGCGGAGTTACGCAGCAGCGTGGAGTCCTGTGTCGACAATCGGTAGGTCAGACCGTTTGCCTCCCAGTGGAATGAGTCGCAGACTGCCGTGTCCAACTCCCCACGGGAAGAGAAGACGAGGGTTAGGTGTAGCGTGTCCGACGAAACACATCCGTTCCCGTTGACATAATTGTATACGAGCGTTCCTGACTCGTGCTGAATTTCCCCATGCCATTCGTAATTGTCACAGGCGGTGTCGGTGAGGTTGTTGTGTGTGCCGTAATGGATGGTTAGGTGGAGGGTGTCGGTGCTGGGGCAGTTGTCGGAATTGGTGTAGCTATATGTGTAATCTCCTGTGGTTTGGTATTCTGTGCCGTGCCATGTGTAGGCTTCACAGGCGGTGTCAGTGATGGAGTTATGTGTGCCGT
>CAMUZR010000010.1 GCA_947165255.1 uncultured Bacteroidales bacterium | reverse complement strand
AATTCTTGCTATCTTTGCACAACAGCGTTGCACTTCGAGGTTGAATCTATAATATGTCAAAAATTAGTCCTGTTTTATTCTAGAGAGTTTAATCGTTGTATTTTTCGTATTTTTAGATATCCCTATAAAAAATTGTCCCTGTCCCGGCCTATTCCACGGTCAGTTTGCGGGTCAGACGTCCAAGTGGGGTGTCGGCATGCACGATGTAGCTGCCCGCGGCCAGCGTGCGCAGGCTCAGGGTTACCGTGTGGCCATGGGTCTGCTTTTCCAGCACTAGGTGCCCCTGCATGTCGTAGAGGGCCACGTGTGTGATGTCGGTCTCGGCCGAGAGGGTCACCTCGGCATGAGCAGGGTTGGGCACCAGGCTGAGCCCGTCCGTCTCCACTTCGTCCACTCCTTGGGGGGCAAGGCAGAATTCCACGGTGTCGCTCCAGGGGCTGCGCATCACCGTGTCGTGGATATGGCAGCGGTGGTTGCACACCGCCTGCACTCGCAGCCAGTAACGCGCTGCGGGATCTAAGCTGTTGCGCAGTACCGTGTTGTTCTCAGAGGTGTAGTCCACCCTGCGCCAGTTGTCACTGCCTGCGCTGGCCAGCTGCACCTCGTAGAAGTTATGTCCCGAGCAGCGGCCCCACTCAAATTTGGGGTATCCGCCCCACAGGCCCACATAGCGCAAGCTGTCGATGCGCAGGCAGACCAGCGGTATCGTGTCGGGAGTCCCTACGCCGGTGTGGAAGTACACCTCCCGGCTCCAGTCGCCGTATACCAAGGTGTCGTGTATGTCGCACAGATGGCGGCTGCGAGCGCGGCAGCGTGCCTTGTACATCACCGTAGAGTCGAAGTTCATCCACAGCGTGGCCTCGCCAGTCCTAGCCCCCAGCGTGTCGGCCTCGTCGTACTCCTGCATGTAGGGTGCGTAGTTAATCTGGTAGCGGTCGGCGTTCACCCCTATTACGGGGCCCCAGTCGCTCGGCGGGAGGAGGTCCCAGGCGAAGGCGGCGTGTGCCGAGTCCAGCTCCGTCAGGCGGAAGTTCTGCACCGCGTGCGCCCGCAGGGGATGCAGGTGGGGAAGGTTGACGCGCGAGCTGTCCACTGGCGGACGCACGATGGGGAAAAAGGAACCGCAACTATATTTGCCTGGGGCCGAAGAATCGCCTAGGCATGAGTAGCAGGCCCAATCCACTAGGCCCTGATGAAAGCGTCTACGGTATCCCCACACGCTATCCAAACCGTCCCCATATAGGCTATTGGCTCCTGCAACCGAACTACATACCGCTTCAAAATTATTGGTGGGTGATGGGTCCATGTACTTGAATGATATACCCTTCAGTTGAAAATTATAAGGCCAATAATTGGTTTCCGGCCGAACATGGTTCCACACACTGTAAGGCGAAAAGCTAAAGCCCACAAAGAAGCGCTGATTTGCTGGAATCACTATGGGTTCGGCAAAATAAAATTCATAAAATGGGACGGTGCAGGTATCAGGGAAATACTCGGGCGAAGAAGGATACATTGGATTTTTGTTTGTCCTCACAAATTGGAAACTGGCATAGTGCACTGGCGGTTTTTCCATGAAACAATACAGCTCCGACCTCACTGTGTCTACCTCAGCGCAGAGGGAGGTGCTGTCCAAACGTCGTTCCGCAAATAATTGGATGAAAAAATATGGTATATATTCCAAATCCCATGCGGCCACTGCGACACCATAAACCGTGGTTACATTGGGTGTGCGATAAGCTGTCCCTTTAAAATCATTAGGGGGGTAACCGCCCCAAGCATTCAAGCTTTGAATAACCACTCCCTCCTGACTAGGGGGCGGCGTAAAGAGGTATCCAGGGGCACCAGCTTGAAAGACAGGATAGACGGTGGGTTGTGCCATCATATTTAATCCGGCAACCATCAACAACAAAACAAACCACAAACGTTTCATATTCGTTCTTTTTTTATCATTTATCTTAGTGATGATTACGAGCGTGGAACATTCCCTGCTCATGACTCTACATTACTCCATACAGATAATCTTATAATTAATATGTTCAGGCACGGCAACCTTCTCCCATGAGGTACTTGTTGGCATAAATTGGTCGTACCTAAAAAAAGAAGTGCTGGGATCTATAGTGGTAGACTTTTTCAAAAGATAATCAACCCCTTCATGGCATTTGTCAGCATTCCCCATAATGCTGGTTTTACACACCATACCAAATCTCCTCCCTGTTGTTATAAAACTTTTGGGCATTGCATCTATCGAGTTCAAAGGTATTGGAGGCATTTTGTCGACAATGCAGGGCTGATAATAATAGGTCTGTGTACTACTGGCATCTACTTTGCATACCATATCCCTAAAAACGTTGTTTGGTAGATACTTATCATTATAAAGCACTAAAATGCTGTCCCCATCGGGTCCCAAAGCAACATCAATCACATGCGGTTTTTCACTACACAAAAAATCTTGTGAAGCGAACATCGTTTGCGTATTCAAATCGATGGCTCTTATGTATAACTGATCAGGTGAGGTTGGATCCTCACTGTCAGCCACTATCGCTATTCGGTCACCATTTAGTGCGCATGCATGATAGAAAGGATTAGCATTATTAGAACTCAGTGGGTACGAATAGTAATCGTCGAAATCCGATTGGACCGAAAGATTAAAATTACGCAAAACATTATCATCTTTGTTACATATATGCAGCGTAATGGCTTTGCTTGAAATACCTTCAAGACCAATAAAAGCAACATAATTTTCCGTCACAACCACATCGTGTATAATCTCAGGGTGGATGTCGGGATTGACTGCCCGCAACACAATCTGATTAGTCGTTGCGGCCGAAGGACTACCGTAGGAAAAAGGATATGATACTTCCCAAACTGAATTTACTACACATCTTCCGTCCGCGCTGGCGGTAGAATACGTATAATCATTACCATCATTAATACTTAATAGTGAAAAGACCCTAGGGAAAGGTTCGGTAGAGTCACAGGCGAAATAGATATCGCCTACTAGCAAAAATTTTGCGTACTTTCTTTCAATACCGGGAATCGTATATTCGTACCCTTTGATACGTTTTAAATTGCAGTGGATCCAATAGGATGGTTCGAAGTATCTTGGTGTTGCCGTACCAGAGATCAACTCATTAATGTCAATGGCGACAATACAGCCCGTTTTTCTATTGGGAATAACATTCCTGCCGCATAGAAAGACAGAATCTTTCAGAATACACATGTCATTCATAAAGATTCCTGTATCCAACTTGATTCTATATCCTTGATCATTTATAAGATCAACCAAGGAAACGTATCCAAAACCACCTTCTTCGTAGTAGACAATGGCTTTTGTGTCATTGTATCTGCGCACAATCGAATTCTCAAAGCTTATTCCTTCTGCATACTTGAAATTAAACGGCAGTTGGGCAGTAGCCTGATTCCCTATCATATCAAAAACAATGATAAGTAATAGGGAAATAACTTTTGGAGAGAAAGATGTATGTGTTTTCATACTACGTATTTTTTTTGCAAAGATACATTTTTTTTTTAAATGGCAAGCAAATTCGTTATTTTTAACTTTTTTCGCACTGATAAGGCTGAATGGTGTTGCTGCAGATTGCATATCCTTATACACAATTGGTCAGGATGCAAATCTAGATGAACGATGCGACTACGAACATCCACCACATCAATCACCGTCAGCCATCTAATGCCTGCTACCTTTACAATTACTGTTCCGAATAGCTATCGTAATTTGGTCTTTTAATCAGCCTCACTCTCGCCGCCGAACCTTCTTTGTCAAGTATGATATTTGTTGCCGGAATACGTCAGATTCGGCCCCACCAGAGAACCTATGCCTTGGGCAGTGTGATTATCGCTATTAAGGATCTCTGGGGACTTGAACCCGATAGACAATGCTCATGCCGAGCATACAAAAAAAAACGCTCCCCAAAAAGGGGGGCGTTTTTTTGTGTTTGCTTTAGAGAAGCTATTAGATGATGCCCTGGGCAACCATAGCATCGGCAACACGCATGAAGCCAGCGAGGTTAGCACCCTTGACATAGTCGATGGTGCCGTCAGCCTTACGACCGTACTTCACGCACTGAGCATAGATGTTGTCCATGATGGCATGGAGGTTCTTGTCGACCTCTTCAGCAGTCCAGTTGCGGTGTTCAGCATTCTGGCAGATCTCAAGACCGGAGGTGGCAACACCACCAGCGTTGACAGCCTTACCAGGACCGAAGGGGATACCGGCAGCCTGGATAGCCTTGATAGCACCGGGCTGAGAACCCATGTTGGAGATTTCAGCAACATACTTCACGCCGTTAGCGATAAGCTGTTTTGCATCCTCTTCAGCAAGCTCGTTCTGGAAAGCGCTGGGGCAAGCAATGTCGCACTTGACGCTCCAAGACTTCTTACCAGCAGTGAATTTGCACTGGCCGGGGAACTTGTCAGCCATATCCTGAACCTTGTTGCGGTTGGAAGCGCGCATGACGAGCATGTAGTCAATCATCTCCTTAGTGATACCGTCGGGAATCTCGCAGACACCGTCGGGACCAGAGATAGCGACAACCTTAGCGCCGAGTTCGACAGCCTTGGTAGCAGCACCCCAGGCCACGTTACCGAAGCCGGAGAGGGTGATTTTCTTACCCTGCATGGTGTCGCCCTTCTCTTCAACCATGTGTTTCACATAGTACATGGCACCGAAACCGGTAGCCTCGGGACGGATGAGGGAGCCACCCCAGCCATAGCTCTTACCAGTGAGAGCGCCAGTGCTGTGCTCGCGGGCCAGTTTCTTGTACATACCGTACATGTAGCCAATCTCGCGGCCGCCAACGCCTACGTCACCAGCGGGGCTGTCCTGATCGGGACCGATGTTGCGCCAGAGTTCATACACGAAGGCCTGGCAGAAACGCATGATTTCAGCATCGCTCTTTCCAACGGGGTCGAAATCAGCACCACCCTTACCACCGCCGAGAGGCAGCATGGTCAGGCTGTTCTTGAAAATCTGCTCGAAACCGAGGAACTTCAGCATGGACTCGTTCACCTTGGGGTGGAAACGGAGACCGCCTTTGTAAGCACCGAGGGCGGCATTGTACTGGACACGATAACCGAGGTTCACCTGGGTCTGACCCTTATCGTCAACCCAAACAACGCGGAACTTGAAGATACGATCGGGCTCGACAAGACGCTCGACAATCTTAGCAGCCTCGTACTCAGGATGCTTGTTATATTCTTCTTCAACAGTCTCCAAGACCTCACGAACGGCCTGCAAGTACTCGTTTTCGCCCGGATGTTTGGCTTCCAGGTTAGCCATAATTTCGTTTACTTTCATGATATTGAATGTTTTGTATTAAACAAGAGTTTTTTTTTGTGACAACAAATGTACAACATTTATTTGACATAAAAAAAATATTTTCAAAAAATGTTTTTTTTCGTACCGGCAAAGAGGGCGGCACCCAAGGTAGAAAGAGTGGCAATAGCGCAACTGCGGCGGAGCGAAAAAAACAACAAACCGAACAACCGCCAAACCGGACACACTCTGACATAAGAGCCTTTGACCGTAGACTGGAATCAAAGGGACACGTAAAAAGATCTACAGATGAAGCAAAAAAGGCATTTAACATTATTCAAAGACGGCACACAACTTGTGCCCCCAACTTCTGCCTACACGACTCTACTTCAACAAAAAAGCAACTACACATACAATCACTGCCAACCCCACGGCCACCACGACCGTTTTTAACTCTACCTCCACCTCTCGGTTTTCCTATCAACCACCCTAGCGGCGCTGCTTTACTGGCACATAGTTGTACGTTTCTATACTGGTAAATGATTAAAAAATAGTTTTCTCTTACCTCTTCCCTCATATCATTATCCAGCGAAGCTTCGCCCTATCCTTGTTATTTCCTCTCTAGTTCGTCTATCGTTGTTCTATTGCGCACCAAAGAACGTCAGGCCACCAGCTGAAGACAACGAGAGCACTAAAAAAGAGCACGGCAAGATGGCAAAGGTTGCTTGAGGCAGCCATTGCCATCTTGCCTTGGTCCCAACCGCGCAGGAGGGACTGCGACTGGACTTTACTGGAAGACTTTGGTCGGCGGGAGGCTACTGCCGAAGGCAGGAGGGAGGGATGGTAGCGGCTTCCTCGCCCAACCCGCTGGCGGCTATTTCATTTTGCTCTGTGGGGATATTCGGCATGAGGGAATAGCCGACTGACCGAGGGTGCAGTGCGGGTGAGTTCATCGGTCTGCTTTCGCCCCAGGTGTACTGCGGGTAGGTCTTACGCAGGTCTTTGGCCGAACCGGACACACCGCTGCCGACGCTGATGGCAAAGACGCAGATGACTTTGCCGCTGAGGTCGTGCGCTTCGATGAAGGTGTTGATGATGGTGGGGGCAGCGTACCACCAAATGGGGAACCCTATCCAGTCGGTGCCGTAATCGGAAATGTTGCCGCATTTGTTCTTGATGGCATACCGCGAGGCCTTGTCCTGCTTCTCACGTGAGGAGCGGGACTGCTTGTCGCGCCAATCTAGGTCGGCCGAGGTGTAGGGGACGGCCGGGGCGATTACGAAAAGGGCGGTTCCTTTCTCTTAGGCCAGCCGCTGGGCGGCGGCATGGGTGGTTCTGGTGGCTGAGAAATAGGCCACGAGTTTTTTTTCATTTCTTTGTATTCCTCTCTGTTTTGCGCACGGGCGGCGGTGCCCAAAAGCACCACCGCCATGCAAAGGATTATTGCTTTTTAGTTTCATTCTCTAATTGGTAGATATAAACCCTGTTACATCCATAGGGTTACGAATCCAGCAGACGTCGATGTAGTCTATATCCATGCGCTTCATGGAGGCCTCGGCCATGCGCTCGACATTGTTGCCGTACATTTCGGCCAGTTGGGGAGTGAACATGGTGGACACCCGCACCTCCTGGCGCGGCACCCGGCGCATGAGGGTTTCTAGAATGCGCTCCGACTCGCCCATTCCGTACACTGTGGCGGTGTCCCAGAGGTGCAGCCCGCTGCGCACCGCAGCGTCGAAGTCAGGTTGGAGGTTCTTCTCATCGGTTCTGACACCGTATACTGCATCGCCACCAAAAGCGCCCTAGCCCCATGTCCGGGCTCCAAACGCAATTCTCCACTTATCCGTAATGTATTGATATTTAGTATTATTCGTTCGAATCGTTTAGCACCGATTTTTGAATGCAAAATTACTATCATTTCCGCATTCCTCTCCTACCCGCTTTACTGAACATTCGACCCAAAATACAGATATGCACTGCCACTATTCAGGACGTTGGGGCTTTTCCTCTCTTTTTTATCTTCAATTGAGTTTTTTTACTATTTTTGCAGCAGGATTAATAAGACCGATTAAAAATGAGAAAAGTATTGATACTGATGGCAGTAGGACTATTGTGCCTAACGGCCTGCGGCCCTAAAAAGGGCGAGACGAATGGTCCGCGACATGGCGGAGAGATGGGTATGGACAAAGAAAATGACAGCACCTTTGTGGCACTGAAAGAGGAAACTCTCGGCAAGTTCAGGCAGTTTACTTTTGAAGATGCCGAAACGGGCAAGAAAATGGAATACAACCTGCTGATTCCCGAAGGCTACGACGGGGTTGAGCGGTTTCCGTTGGTGCTGTTCATGGCCGATGCCAGCACCGTTGGGAAAGAGGTGACTGCGCCACTCACGCAGGGTTATGGGGCACTGGCCTTTGCCTCCAACCGCGACCAACGGCTGCATCCCTCATTCGTCCTGGTGCCGCAGTACACCTCATGGGCTGTAAAGGACGACTGGAGCACCTCTGACGAGGTGGAGATGACCATAAGGCTGCTAAAAAATGTCTGCAAGCAATATAAGGTTGACACCGACCGCCTTTACACCACTGGGCAGTCGATGGGCGGCATGATGTCGTTCTATTTCAATATTACCCATCCTGACCTTTTCGCTGCCTCGCTCTTCGTCAGCAGCCAATGGGAGACTTCTAAGATGGGGGACTTCGGTGGGAAACGCATTTTCTACATCGTGGCAGGAGGCGACGAGAAAGCCTCTGGCGGCATGAGAGGCCTGACCCGTGTGCTGGAAGAGAACCACGCCCACATCGACTCGGCAAGTTGGAGCGCCAAACTGCCCCAAGAGGAGCAAGAGGCGCTGGCTAAAGAGCTCATTTCACGTGGCGGAAACGTCAACTTTATTAGGTGGGAGTCGGGGTCTGTGTTGACTGAACCTGGCAAAGGTATGGAGCACATGGCCTCTTTCGACTATGCCTATAAACTGGCAGCGGTGCGCGACTGGCTTTTTCTGCAGAGCAGGCCGTAGGAATGGCTAATACTTGGAGGGACAGACGCTACTCACTGACGGCCGCAACGTGGCAGAGACCGCCGGTCTTCTCGGCTATGGACACCCCCAACACTTCACCCGCCAGTTTAAAGACCACTTCGGTCTGATCCCGACCGCATTCCGCCGAAACAACTGGACGCAGATCTTCCTGCGAAAGATAATCCACATTTCGTAACCTTTGACGCTCAGATAGAATCGCCTTGCCCACTGATTAGCTGAAGGCTTGCAAGTCATTCACCCTTTGCACTTTCTCCCCAGCCACGTAAAAACGCTAACCCAAACTCGACTAAAGATGGACATGGCCATTAGATTCTTCGTCTATTCATTTGTTTAACGAATAAATAGACTAGGAGATCCTTTGAGGTTGCAGCGTCATTTGTTAGCGAACGCCAACCATCTTTTTAAACCATAAAAACTTGATTATTATCGTAAGGAGATATTTAAGGCAATAGCCCCATTACATGTAGCAGGTGTTGACGAAATTGAGGATACGGGGGCGGATATAGTCGCGTTCTTCCAAGTGGGACATGTGGGCGACGTTCTCCAGCAGGAGTATCTCGGCGTGGCGGGCTTCCATGGCCTGGGCCAAAGCCAATTCTACAGGAATGCGGTTGTCACTTTTGCCGTAGACAAAAAGGATAGGCACTTCTAATTTTTTGAGCACATGAATGCGCGAGGGGCGGGTGGCCATGCCGCGCTGGGCAGCAATGATGCTCTCCATCTTGGTTTCCAAACACTGGTCCTGCAGATCCTTTATTTCCTGGTTCATCTGCTGGCGTTTGGAGGGGTCAAAAAGTGTGGGGATGAAATTTACCACATAGCTTGCACGGTTCTGCGCCACGCGGTCGCAAGTCTCCATTCGGCGCTCAATGGCCGACTCGGTGTCCGCCAAAGCATGGGAATGCAGCAGGCCAAGACCACGCAGGCGGTGAGGATAGAGGTCGGCGTATGCCAATGCCACATAACCTCCCATTGAATGTCCGACCATGACGCACTGTTCCACGCCGGCATCGTCAAGGACTGCTTTCACAGCACGTGCCATCAAATCCATCGAGTGTACCTCGCCAAAGCATTCGGAATAGCCGTGGCCGGGGAGATCTATGGTGATAACATGCATGGAACGGAGATAAGACAGAACGTATGAACTCCAAATGTCAAGATTCTGAAGGTAACCATGTAGCAGAACCAAGGTCTGTTCATGCTCCCTGCCCTCGTCGCGGTAATGCAACGTATGACCCTCAAAGACAATGGTTTTATGTTGTTCCATACAATTCCTAATGTGCTTTATTACAAGAAGCAAAATTACACCTTTTTTTCTTTGTAGCAAAAAAAAAGACGTATTATTTAACAAAAAAAATTACAATACACACCATTAGAAATAGTTAGCATTCACCTTAAGTGCCACACCCCCACACAATCTGCATATCTTTCGATATTTAGAAAAACTTTACCTCAACCTCATTCCTGGCAATGCCTTTCTTATAGTCGGCGTTGCCGTAGGCCGCAATGCTGAGGCGGGAGGCAGCGATGCCATAGTCCACCAAAAAAGCCCTGACGGCTCTAGCCCGTTGCAGAGAGAGGTCGTAAGCGGCCCTGTCGTCGGAGCCATCCGTGCGTACTGCAATGTGGAGTTTGGAAACCGTGCGCTGCTGCATAAAGTGCCCTAGCATTCGCAATTCTACTTCGGCCAAGGGCAGCAGACGGGACGACCCCTCATGGAAACGCACCAGGGGCAAAGCAATTGGCTCTTCCAGCTTAACCAGTTCATCCAGAGAATATTTCTTCAAGTCATAATCCTGCGAGGCAGCCTTCCCGCCCTCGGCGGACTTGTCGATAAAAAGAGTAGGCACATAATACCAATCTGCCTCAACCACTAGCGCATATTGCTCCTCTTTATGAAGCCGATAGGACTGCTTGGGCTGTACCTGGCGGTCGGTCTGATGATATGAGGTAGATTGTGTGGACAGGTCGGCCATGCGCACATTGCGCATGACATCCATAACTGGCTCGAAATCGACTTCCACTACACGATAGGAACTGCTGGTGTCGTGCTGCGTGGCAAAGACGCTGGCGGCGGTACTGTAAGGCGTAGCGGTGGTGACGACTATTTGGCATTCCGTTTTGCCGAATGCGATAGAGGACTCATCGAATGCGCCATTGACGTTGCGCCCCAAATTAACCGGCTGCGACCAATGGGACCAATCGTTGACATTGGTGCGGGTGGCGCAATATATGTCACCATAACCAAGTCCACGTGCATCGGTGACGAAGTAAAGTGTGCGCATATTGCGGCTGAGGAGTGGGCTGTGCTCGCAATATGCCGTGTTGATCTGAGGACCCAGATTTACTGCTTCACCCCAGATGCCGTTATTATTGGGAATGAAATAGAGGTCAGTGGCCAACTGGGTATCGCCATGGTAGTAGGCACCTGACTTCTGTACGTTATAGCCTCCCGGACGGTCGGAAGCCAGCAGGAGGCCGCTGCCGTCCTCTAGCATAAAGGCATCTTTTTCAATATAGGCGGTGTTGACAGGTGACGGCAGAGGGTCTTCTAATACCCAAAGGGTATCATTAAGCACACGTGCAGTCCAGATGTTGTCTTTAATGCCCAGCAATGCTTTACTGCCCTTTGCGAAGAAACAATACGGAACAGCCACTGAGGAGGTGCCTTGTATGACGACAGGCACAGGTGACGTCCATCCGGCCTTTTTACCAGTAGTGCGAGAAGCACAACAGAGGGTCTGACGGCCATGTCTATGGGTAAGAAAATAGCATCTGTCGCTTTCGGGATAGGGGAGCACATTGGAGATGCTGTCGGCTGCATAGTAACGGACAGCCGTCGTTCCGCCATGCTTGTCCGTCAGGAGCGAAGCCAGTTCGGCATACTCCGCCTGGTTCGTGATTTCGAAACTTAGTTCGAACTTTTGCATACGCTTGTAGGCAGCCGCCCAATCCTTGTGGGCAATCTGATGCTGAAGTATGCGCTGCAAAGCCACAAAGGCCGTCTTGCGCCCAGTAAGGAGCCGAATAATGGTAGTCATCGTGTCTACGTCCGCCTCGACAAAAGGTTTGGTGAGGTCGAATCCATCTATGCGGTTGGCTCGCTCAAGGTCAGACTTCACCGTAAGGGCGAAAGGAAAGTCTGGGTGCGCTGTGGCGAAAGCCTCTATGGGTTGGCGGTTGCCTTCTTCGGCAAACCAACTATAGTAGGCCTTATAGATATTCGCATACTCGGGGTCTAGCGGAAAGTGCGACAAATAAACCTGGGCAGCCCTCTGGTTGCGCTGATTGACAATCATATCTCGCAGCAGGGCCATAGCGCTGTCGGCCATTGGGTCGTCATTATGAGACTCAATATAGTCCACCAATTCCTCCGGAGTAGCAAGCGTGCCTATCTCGTCATTGCGCAATTGGTTCATTCGTGCCAAGGCTTCCAGATAATAATCGCCCCGTGGATATTTTTCAATATAGTCTGAATAGGCCGCCACATTGTTGGCCCTACAGGCTCGGCTGTAGGCAATACGGCTCTTTTGGCGCATGGCGGCATCTTGCAAGGCCTTGCTGGCCGGGTAGAGCGCCGCAACCGAATCAATCGGCCCTTCGTGAGAGAAAATCGTGAAAAAGCGGGAAGCCAATCCCCCAATGGCATCCTCAGCCGAGTCGGCCTGTGGCGAATTGGGATAGTTCTGGCAGAAAGCGTAGTAGCCATTAATCGTATTCTCCCTGCGCACCTGGGCATAGGCATCGGCAAGGGACTTGGCGCGAAGCAACTGAACCATCTCTTTTTTCTCGGGGAAAGCCTCTAGGAAAGACGACACCTCGAACGGGCGCATCTGCGACACATGGTTGCGCACATATATCATAGCCTGCGACTCTATATCGGCCTTCGTTTGGCGTATGCCGTTCACCGTCACCCCGTGGCGTATGAGCTTCTGCACCTCGCGATAGCGCCGCCTGTCCTGTACGGCCATCGTATATATTTCCTCAGCCCGTTTGATATAGCCGTATGCCAACGGCAGGTTGAACTGAGGGTTGGCGGCGTCAGCAAAGAACTCGGCCATGCGTATGAGATTGGCCACGTCGTCGGGATTTTTGGCATACTCCCTATATAGGCCGACATATTGCTGCTGATAGGCGTCAGGCTGAGGGGTTTGGCCGTAAAGCACCCCGGCAAAGAGAAGCGACAGGAGGATAGGCACGAGTCTTTTCATGGCGGCTGCTTAGAACTTTAGACTCTTCAGTATGGCTTCGAACTCCTTTTCCATAAGCGGATAGGTGGCGCGGGTGGTCTCAAGGCGGAACTCCACAATGGTGTTCTGCACCTTAAAGTAAACCATGCGGAACTGATAGTCTTTCTTATCCTTGACATTCGTGTAGGCGCCCACATAGCCCATGCCGCCGCTGCGGGGAAGTCCCAACCCCTGCGTGTAGTCGGAGAGCGACTCGTAGGGTTCGCGGTTGTAGCGATCGAAAACGAAATTATAGATAGGACCCGAATAGTTCCTACGCACCACGATGCGAAGGAAAGGCAGCGTAGTGTCGCCTTTCGAGGCAATGGCCTTGGCACTATAGAAATAAAGATACTGCGTCGTGTTGGCGTCGATTTTTTCGGTACTGAGGTACTTCCACTTGCTAGGGAATGTATACTGCACCTTGGTGCCGGGAATGGCCACCTGCGCCTGCGCACCCGCGCCCAGCAAAAGGAATAAGAGGAGGGCTAGGAACCCGATTCGGCTGCCACGGAGGCTGTTGACATCTGTTTTCATATTCTGAGAGGTTTCTTTGGATTTATTACATTTTAAGGCACTCACTCACGGTCCTGCACTTTTTGATAGAACTGCAAAAGGCGCTGGGTGAGCGTCTGGTTGTCGTACTGCTGTTGGATAAGGCCGAGCGCGTTCTGCCCCACCTCGCGACAGAACTGAGGGTTCTCCACGCAGCGTTGCAACTGATCGACAAACTGCTGGGGCGTGTCGGCAATAAGAAGGTCTTTCCCATTGGTGAAATTAATCCCCTCGGCACCTATCGAGGTGGTAATAACCACCTTGCCGGCCGACATTGCCTCAATAATCTTTACCCTGATACCACTGCCGCTGAGCAGAGGAACCACATTAATCTGCTTGGAAGCCATGAAAGCCATAGCGTCGGGCACCTCGCCCACCACGCGCACTCCTTCTAGGCTCAGATTGAGCAACTCCTCCGGCATTTTGCGTCCTGCCAGATAGAAGGTAAGCTGCGGCATGCGCTCGTGCACCAGCGGCCACACCTTGTCCAAAAACCAGCGCACCCCCTCCAGATTAGGCATCCAATCCATCGAGCCAAGGTGGTAGAGCGAGTCGGGTTCCACCTCCACGTTGTCCACATCGGCCGGCTGCACACCAAAGGGGATGGCCACAATGGGCTTGCGGCAACCCATCTGGCGCAGGATTTCGGCATCTTTGTCGGTAATGGGAATTACGCCGTCGAAGTCGTTGATATGTTCGCATTCGTATGCCCTCAGCGTGAGCGAGAGGTGCTTGAGGTAGGAGCGTTTGAACGGGTTTCGCTCGCTCTGCGCCACACGTTTCCAAATCAAGTGCTCCACATTGTGGGCACGGAGGAAGACGGGCGCCTTGCTGTATTTACGAATAAGGGGCAGATAGGGCGTGAGAAAAACACTCTCAACGTGTACCAAGTCGAACTCCTCCTCCTGAAGGATCGATTTGAGTTTGGCGGAGAAATCGTTACTAATAAAGCGTTTGACGTGGTACGACTCGCCGCAAAGCCAGGACACTCCAGCGTCGAGGAGGTGAATGCCGAGGTCGACATGCACCGCCTCGAAACGGGTAGCCTGCAGATAGTCCTCGGGTATGCGGCTGCCGAGAACCGGATGCTTGTCGCTACAGACCGACAGGACGCGCACCTGGCATCCTACAGCAAGCAACCCCTGGGTTATGCCATTCATGGCCAGGGTGCCGCCGTCGACGGGCGGATAGGGGGGCTTGTTGCAGAGCTGAAGTACCTTCATCCCAGAGTCAAATTATTCAGTTGGAAGCGACTTGAAGCCCTTGCCCATGATTTCGGAACTATCGATGACATTGACGAAAGCACCGGGGTCCAGACGGTGGAGATTAGAACGCAGCTTGACAAAGTCAGTACGCTCCATGGTAACATAGATCATCTTGCGCTCGGTGCCGTTGTAGAGGCCTTCGCCGGTGATGCAGGTGCCACCACGGTGCAAGTCGTTAAGAATATAGTCGCGCACCACATCCGACTTGTCGGTTACGATAAGGGCAGTCTTGTAGCTCTTGGTGCCGTCGACCACAAGGTCGATAACCTTGCCCTCGATGAAGATAATGATGATGGAATAGATAGGCAGACGAATGTCTCCGAAGGCGATAAGGGTGCTCAGGGTGATGCAGCCGTCAACAATGGTGACCAAGGTGCCCAAGCTGATTTTGGTGTACTTATGCAAAATCATGCTGATAATGTCCGAGCCGCCGCTGGTGGCGCCGCTGCGGAAAATCATGCCAATGGCCACACCGTATATGAGTCCGGCCACGACAGTGTTGAGGAAGTAGTCGGGCACAAACCACATACCGTCGTGGGTCTGTACCATAGAAATGCCTTCGATAGCCTCGGCCACAAAGGGGCCATCGTGAATGACAGGGTTGTAGCCCCAAATCCAGCTTTCTATTGCGAATGTGAATCCGAAGATGAGGAAGGTGGATATGATGGTCTTGACGCCGAATTTAGGTCCAAGTATCCAGGTGCCGATAAGCAGCAAGGGCACATCCATGCAGATGGCCCAGACCGAAATCTTGCCACCCCACAGGGTGCTGAAGACATTGGACAGACCGTAGGTGCCTCCCGGAGCCATCATATAGGGGTTGACAAACATGACATCGCCCGCGGCAAACAGCGCGCTGCCAATAATCAGAAGCAGATAAGAGACGAACTCTTGCTTGAATTTTGCTTTTTCCATTCTTAGATTTAATAGATTACGTGTATTATTTTTCTGTAAACAAGACCGTTGCACACATCACTGCATGCAATGGCGAGTCTGCAAAGTTACAAAATTATTTTTATTATTGAAACAATTGCACTTGCAATTAATCTCCCTGCACCCCGCATTTGCCCGCCCACTTTGCCTCTGTTCGTCCACCCTCCCATCGCTTGTTAGTTTGCATTTAGTTTGTATTTAATTTGTATTTTGTTTTTCTGAGATAAACAAAATGCAGAGTAAATCTAAATAAAAGACAATAGAAAAGGTGGGGGTAATGGCTGGGAAAAAGGACACCTTGGACAGGGAAAAAAGCAGAAAAAGAGCACAAATGGATTTTTTTGTGTATTTTTGCAGACGAAAACGACAGGCGTTGCTTCGTGCCAACTGCTTGCTTTTCCGCTTGGTAGAGCGGAGCACTCCACAAACTTTTATTAACCCAAAACGTGTACAACATGAAGCAAAACATGCGTGGCCTCACCTGTGCCATTCTTTCCATCAGCCTGCTCACCGTCATGGCCGGAGCCGCAATGGCGCCCGCCCTCGGCGCCATTCAAGAACATTTTGCCAGCTGCAGCCCCATGACGGTTCAGCTCATCGTAAGCCTTCCGGCGCTGTTCATCATCCTCACCACATTCCTTTTCAGACCCCTCTGCCGCCTGATGCGCACCCGGACGCTGGCGTTGACCGGTTTGGCCCTTTACGTGGCAGCCGGGGCAGGGGCATTCTTTGTGGACAACCTTGGGCTGCTGCTGGTGCTGCGCGCCGTACTGGGCGTGAGCGTGGGCATGATTATGCCCCTCTCCACCGGTCTGCTGGCCTTTTACTTCCGCCCCGAAGAGCAAGGCCGGCTGATGGGGCTCTCGGCTGCCATGAACCAGATGGGCGGCGTGGTGGCCACCCTGCTGGCAGGGGTGCTGGCGGCCATTGAGTGGCGCTACGCCTTCCTGGTCTATCTGGCCGGACTGGTGGCCGCAGTGCTGGTGGCCGTACTGCTGCCCAACGAGCGCTTGGCCGCCCGTGGCAGCCGCCTGAAAATCAGTACCCTCACACGGTTTCACCCTTCGGTGACGGCCATGCTGTTTATCATGCTGCTTTTCTTCGTCTATCCGACCAACTTTGCCCTTACCGCCCGCGCTCAGGGGGTGGGCACCCTGGCCACCACCCTGGTCATGGTGGGGCTGGACGTGGTGGCTTTCGGCGTAGGGCTCGCCTTTGGCTGGCTCATGGGCCACCTGCCGCGTCAGATGAAGTATGTGGCGCCTCTGTTTTTCCTGACCGGCTATGGAGCGCTGGCCTTCGTGCCCGGCATGGGCGGCATGGCGCTGGGGTCGGCTCTGATAGGTCTGGCCAATGGGGCTGGGGTGCCGTATGTGAACACCATTGCCAGCATAAAGGGCGGGCACGACGCTGCCGTGACGGTTATGCCGCTCATATCTGCCTCGCTCTATTTGGGACAGTTTCTCTCGCCCTTGGTGGTGGGGCCTGTGGCCCGAGCAATAGGCGGCGAGGAAGCCCCTTATATGGTGGCCATGTGCATCGCCGTCCTCTTTTTGGTGCAGGTGTTCCTTACCCGTAGGCATCATGCCCTTCCTCCATCCCATGACGGGAAATAGGGAGGAGGTCGCTGATCGGCGCACCATTCCACGCCTTGGAGGCAGTTTCTTTCTCCCACAGGGCTACGGCTCTGCGGTATGATTAATTCAAGCGGATATGCTGCATTTCGATTTTTTTGCGTAAATTTGCAGACCGAATGTGGGCAGCGGCTCCGTGTGGAACTGCATGAAAGAAAGGGCAACTTATGGACAAGATTATCATCGTAGGCGCTACAGAAAATAACCTGAAGGAGGTATCGCTGGAGATACCCAAAGGGAAGATCACCGTCTTCACCGGCGTGTCGGGTTCGGGCAAATCGTCGCTGTGCTTGGACACTTTGGCGGCCGAGAGCCGACGCGAGCTGAACGAGACCTTCCCCAGTTTCGTGCAGCAGTATCTGCCTAAGTACGGTCGGCCCAAGGTAGAGCGCATCGAGAACATGCCCGTCACCATCGTTATCGACCAGAAAAAGCCGGCTAACAACAACCGCTCGACGGTGGGCACCTACACCGATGTCTTTGCCCTGTTGCGACTGCTTTTCTCACGAGTGGGAGAGCCCTTTGTGGGTTACTCTGACTCCTTTTCGTTCAATCACCCCTCGGGAAGCTGCCCCCGCTGCAACGGGCTGGGCACAGTGACCGAACTGGACATTCATAAGCTAGTGGATTTCGACAAGTGCCTCAACGACGCAGATGTCATTCATTTCCCCACCTTCACCACCGGTGCATGGCGGTGGAAGCGCTATGCCTACAGCGGCCTTTTCGACCTGAACAAGAAGATAAAGGACTACGACGAGCACGAGATGGAGCTTTTTCTATACTCGCCTCAGATAAGGCTGAAGAACCCGCCCAGCAACTGGCCCAAGTCGGCCAAGTTTGAGGGTCTGTACCCACGCATGTATCGCAGCATCATCACCACTAAGGAGGGCAAACGGCAGCAGAAGGTGCTGGACCGCATGGTGAGCACCATGGATTGTCCCGAATGCCACGGCACACGGCTGAACGAACGGGTGCGCAGCTGCAAAATCGACGGCAAGAGCCTGGCCGACGTGGTGGACATGCCCATCAGCGGAGCACTGGATTTCATACGGGCAATAGACCACCCGTTGGCCGAGGGTCTGAAAATGGAATTGGGAAAAAGGCTGAAGGCACTGTGCGACATAGGGTTGGGTTACCTCACCCTCAGCCGCGGCACCAACACCCTCAGCGGTGGCGAGGCCCAACGTATTAAGATTGCAAAATACATCAATTCGCCCCTGACGGACATGGCCTACGTGCTGGACGAGCCGAGCGTGGGTCTGCACCCACAGGACATTAGCCGGCTGAAGGACTCGCTGCGCCACCTGCGCGACCATGGGAACACGGTGTTGATTGTGGAGCACCACCGCGAGATTATTGCCATGGCCGACCACCTGGTGGACATGGGACCCGGCGCAGGCGACCACGGGGGAAACATTGTGTATCAGGGTGATTATAAAGGCCTGTTGGCTTCGGACACCGTGACGGGAAGAATGCTGAGATTTAAATCGCCTTTGAAAAAGAGTTACCGTACCCCCAAAGGGTGGTTCGACATAGAAGATGCCTGGCTGCACAACCTGAAGCACCTGTCGCTGCGTATTCCGAAAGGGGTGATGACTGTGATAGCGGGCGTTGCGGGGTCGGGCAAGAGTTCGCTGATGGAGCATTTTATGGCCCACAGCACCGAGGAGGTGGTCTTTATCGGGCAGAAGGATATAGGCATAAACCTGCGCAGCACTCCGGCAACCTACCTTGACATTGCCGACACCATACGCAAACTCTTTGCCAAGGAGGGCACGGTGGAGGGAGCCACTCCCCTGCACCACCCCACTATGCAGCTGTTTTCGTTCAACAGCAAGGGGACCTGCCCGGCCTGTGGGGGAAAGGGGGTGATTGTGTCGGACATGGCCTTCATGGAGAGCATTGAGACGGTCTGTGAGGAGTGCCACGGAAGCCGATACAACCGCGAGGCGCTTCAGTTTCGCTACCACGGTAAGACTATTGCCGAGGTGATGGACCTGACTGTGGAAGAGGCCATGGGTTTCTTTGCCGGAAAGGGTTTTCAGGCACAACTGCAGATGCTGGTGCGCGTTGGGCTGGGCTACCTTCACCTCAACCAGGCCATGAGTACCCTCAGCGGCGGGGAACTGCAGCGGGTGAAACTGGCCGACCGGCTGTACAGCACTGCCATCCATTCGGATAGGAAGTCAGGCGGGGACGGGGACGGAAGCACCCGGCTCTCGGGCGGGCACATCTACATTATCGATGAGCCTACCGACGGCCTCCATTTGGACGACGTGCAACGGTTGCTGACCCTTTTTAACGACATGACCGACGCGGGGAATACGCTGATTTTGATTGAGCACAGCCTGGACGTAATGAAACAGGCCGACTATCTGATAGAACTAGGTCCCGGCGGCGGCGAAGACGGAGGCCGACTGCTTTTCTGCGGCACCCCACTGGAGATGCTCTCGGCCACGAGTTCTGTAACTGCCCCCTACCTGCGGGAGTCGCTCTCGTAAGACGCTGGCAAAGACTGTAATCTGGATAGGGAAAAGATTTTAAATTGAAAAGAGCCTGCCTCGGTATCAAGGCAGGCTCTATATTTTCATCTTCTAACAAGAATTGAGCGATAGACGGGGCTCGAACCCACAAAAAACAGTCCGTCTTCATCCTCAACGAAGGAGCCTTCCGCACCTCCACCCTCGACTCCGACACTGGCCGCTACTATTGGGAACAACGCCACGGCGATGACCGCCCCCTCATCGTCGGTCTGGCCGACACCCTCACCGAAGAGAACATCCCCGTCAGCATCCCCGCCATGCACCTCTGCGACACCTCGCGCACCGCCAAGCCCCTCTGCCACATCCATGCCCCCGGCTGCTCCAAACTCCTCGACGACGACTACACCGGATCCTTCCCCCTCATCCTCCAGCAATACCTCGGCCCCCGTTCCCTCACCCTGCAGACCTCCTCCGAAAGCATCCGTATCGGCTTCCTTCCCATCATAAGCCGACCCTTCATCCACTCTGCCAATATTGAATATGCCAACCCCGTCGGCCTCGACGAGCAGGGGCACCCACTCAGTGGCGCACGCTCCCTCTCCGCCGATGGCGACCGCTCCATCGGCCGGCAGTTCCTCCGTCCCTACTACCAGTTCATGGCCGCCTCCGAAAACTACCGCTTCACACTTCGCATACCCGCCTCCCTCTTCTTCCCCATCCGCCAGCTGCTCATGCCGCAGACCGCCGACCCCTCGTCGCAGGTCCGTTGGGTGCTCATCAACTCCCAACGCTACCTCCCCTCCGTCATCACCTACGAATTCTCCTCTGCCGACCACATCATCGTCACCATCGACTGCTCCCGCCTCCACATCGACACATAGAGCACCATTATCAAAAGTTGAATATTCAACTTTTTCAAAACATTATTCTTGTTTCTAATTATATCGTTTTATTTAATATTAAATTTTTAACCATTTTCAACCGTGTCAGTATCAAACCTATAACTATTTCTCAAGATATAGTTGCTCTTAAATATTTTTTTGTATGAGGAAAAAATAGTATTTTTGCATTGCAAAAAACACAAACAAAACACGAAAGAAATGTCACCCAATCTTCAAGCCATACTCGACCGGCTCCAGCTGCAGCTCGACTCCATGAGCCCCGAAGAGTACCAGGAGCAACTCGCCCTCATCGAAGAGATGAACGACGGCCCCACCGCCGACGATCTCATCCGCTCCTTCCATGAGTCCTCTGTAAACTATATGACAACAAACAAAGACTACTACGACATCGTCAACCCAACAAATCCAGAATACACCCCTTCCGGTAAGGATTATTCTTTGGCAGCTTAATTTGTTATGGAAAAGGCAGCATTTAAACTTGACAACTATCAATTCCCAAAGGCAACAATCGATTTCACCAAAGCCAAGGAAAAAAACGAAATCGAACTCCAGTTCGCCCCTGAAGGCCAATTCGAGAAAGACAAACGTTTGTTCCGTCTTCATTTCTCTGTCCAGATTTGCCTGAACAATTCTGATGAACCCGCTATGGAGGTGCATTGCGTTGCCGAATACAGTTTCCAAAACGAAATCGAATTGGCCGACATACCTCCTTACTTCTATTCCAATAGCATTGCCATACTCTTCCCTTATGTCAGGGCATTCATCAGCAATCTTTCCCTACAGGCCAACTTTCCTCCCATGATTCTTCCCACCATGAACCTCTCTGATCTCGGCGAAGAGCTCAAAGCGCATACGCAAGCCATATAATGTCCGAACTCTCTCCCATCTTTCAAACCTTGGAAGACCGTGACAATCCTGACGAAGTCGAACAGCACGGCCCTTATCAAAGTGCGAAATCTCATTGGCTGGGCAGAGGGTATTATTTCTGGTACAGAAACATCAATCGAGCCCATTGGTGGGGGAGAACATGGTATAATGGCAACCCCTATATTATTTGCCAAGCCAAGGCAGTGTTTGAAAAAGAATCATTCTTCGACCTCTACGACAATCCCGAACATTGTGAATTCTTTGAGCAATATGCAAACAAACTCAAAGCCTATTACCATAAAAAAATAATTCGGGCATCATATGTTCTGTACGACATGAGAAAAAATGGGAATTTCCCGTTCAAAATAATACGTGTCGAAACCTCGAACTGCGGTGGTGACCAAAGATACTATTTCAACGAACACTCCTTTCTCAACACCAACAAAGCTATACAGCTCTGTATTTACGACAAATCCCTCATCCACGACTACCACATAGTCTACTCAACAGATTATACTATCCCTATCGGATAGCCTCCCCACCAAGTTTCTCACTTCCCCCTGTCTCTTGACGCAATCCCTCCCGGGCGCATGGGATGGTGTGGGGCTGGCTTGGTTGGGCGGAATCGGGAACTGCCCTGCTAAAACAACACATTCGCCTTATAGATCTTCTCGTTCAGTCCGGCATCGAAATGATCCGTATAGATACCCTGTATTGCCAGACTGCTGTGGTCTGCGTGGTGCTGCACTGTCAGCTGGTCCACTCCGTCATGCAGCAAGTCCGTTATCCCAGTGTCGCGTAGGCTGTACAGCTGCATCTCGTCAGGCAGCATCAAGTCGCGCCTCATCTTATCCCACTGCTTCCTTAAGTAACCCTTGTTGATGGGACGCGCAGCGGGCTCCATGTTCCCCTCCCCGAACAGGTACCAATCCTTCTCCTTCACCTGGTCTATTACCGGCACCAGCTCGTTCATCAGGTCGCCCGACAGAGTGGCGCAACGGCTCTTTCCGTTCTTAGCCACCTCTTCGGGCACCCTCACACATCGGTGGGGCAAGTCGAAATCCCTTACGCGGAGCTTCTGAATCTCCAGCGGGCGCAAGGCAGAATAATACACCAGCTTGCACACAATCGTCATTGCCGGGCGATGAGTGTCGAAATAATCCATTATCCTAACTCTTGTTGCCTTGTCTATCAGCACCCTTTTTTTCTTCTCCTTGGGCAGAACCCGCATCCCCGCGAAAGGATTCTCCTTGCAATAACAGTGATCCAAAGCCCACTGGAAAAAGCAACGCATAGCCTTCAGCGTATTGTTGTAGCTCCTGTTGCCGTTCCCTTTGTCCAAGATAGAATCCATATAGCACACCCCGTCCGTCTTCAGGAACGTGCCGCTGAACCTCCGGGCCCTTCCCGAGTCCTCACACCAGCGGAGGAACAGACCCGTCATCGACGTATAGTTAACCATCGTCGTATCCCGGCAGCCCTCGCGTTTCTTAGCCCCAAGCAAGCGGTCGCGCAGCGTTTCGATAGGCGTATACAGGCGGCTGTCGTCGCTCTCGTGCAGGGGCGACCAACCGCCCGCCAGTTTGTGGTTCAGTTCCTCCGCTACCTGCTGGTCGGCGATAGCCTGTTCCCGTTTCGTGCGGTACCGTTTGATAAGCTTTTGGATGCGGATACGTTTCCTGACCATCCTTTCATCTACAGGGTCGAAAACGTAATACTCTACAAACCAGCCTATAGATGGTGTTGTCCTTGTGACAGCGGGCAGGAAACTTTGTATTTTTAAAAGGTCAGTTTGGGACATTTTTTTCTTGGCGATTTGGGCGAACCCAGCACCAAGAATTGCACGAATCTGTCACACTTTTTCGACAGAATTCAACGCAACTAATTAATACTTAATGTTTGAGCGATAGACGGGGTTCGAACCCGCGACCTGCGGCTTGGGAAGCCGCCGCTCTGCCAACTGAGCTACTATCGCATTGAAGGTGCCTGACAGCCTGTTCGGAGGACAGACACCTGTAAATAACCTAACTTTTGATTATTTATTGTATCAAAAAATGGATTTTTTTAGAGTTTGGGTCTTTTTAACGTTTCAAACACTATTTAACGACGACGTCCAGTACCGCCATCGCTGCGACGGCGGTCGGCACCGCCCTCACGACGGGGATGACCACCAGCACTGCGACTAGAACCACCCTCACGACGAGGGGCACGTGGGGTTTCCTCATCCACATAGCCTTCGGGTTTGGGAAGGAGGGCTTTGCGGCTAAGCTTGAGTCGGTTGTTCTTCTCGTCGATGGAGATAATCTTGACCTTAATGGTGTCACCCACCTGAATGAGGCCTTCGAGGGTATCGGTACGTTTCCAGTCGTATTCACTGATGTGCATCAGGCCCTCTTTGCCAGGGAGATACTCAAGGAAGGCACCAAATTCGACGATACTGACGACCTTGGCATCATAGACCTGTCCCACTTCGGGAACGGTGCAGATTTCTTTAATCCACTTGATGGCAGCATCGATGGAGTCTTTGTCGACAGAGGCGACATCGACAATGCCCATCTCGCCAACCTCTTCGATATTGATGATGGAGTTGGTCTCTTTTTGAATCTTCTGAATGACCTCGCCACCCTTGCCGATAACGGCGCCAATGAAGTCCTTGGGAATTTGAATCTGTACGATGCGGGGGACGAAGGGTTTGTAGTCCTCGCGGGGCTCGGCAATGGTGCTTTGGATGTGGTCAAGGATATGGAGTCGACCCTGACGAGCCTGTTCCAGAGCCTTGGCCAGAACGTCGTAGCTGAGGCCGTCGACCTTGATATCCATCTGGCAGGCGGTGATACCGTCGCGGGTGCCGCAGACCTTGAAATCCATGTCGCCAAGATGGTCTTCGTCGCCGAGGATGTCGCTCAGGACAGCCCATTTGTCGCCCTTGCTGATAAGACCCATGGCGATACCAGCAACCGGTTTACGAATCTTGACACCCGCATCCATCAGTGCCAGGCAGCCGGCGCAAACAGTGGCCATGGAGCTGGAACCGTTGGATTCGAGAATATCGGATACGACGCGGATAGTATAGGGGCATTCGGACTCGGAGGGGAGGACTTCCTTGAGGGCACGCCAAGCCAGATGGCCGTGGCCAACCTCGCGGCGGCTGAGGCCACGGTTGCCTTTGACCTCACCTGTGGCGAAACCGGGGAAATTATAGTGGAGGAGGAAACGGCGGGTGCCTTCGATGACGGCTCCGTCGATTATTTGTTCGTCGAGCTTGGTGCCCAGGGTAACTGTGCTCAGAGACTGTGTTTCACCACGGGTGAAGATGGCACTACCATGGGCAGAGGGCAGATAGCTGACCTCGCTCCAGAGGGGACGAATCTCGTCGAGTTGACGGCCGTCGAGACGGGTACGCTCGGCAAGAACCATATCGCGCATGGCTTCGCGCTCGGTATCATGATAATAGCGGTCTATCATGAACTTGATTTCGTCGGTAAGGGTCTCTTCGGTGTAATTGGCATCAATGAATTCCTGCTTGATGGCCTCGAAACCTTCTTCGCGCTGGTGCTTGTTGGCGATGCCTTGCTTTGAGAAGTCGTAACATTTCTGGTAAACGGCATCGTGCAGGCGCTGGCGGAGCTCTTCGTCGTTGACTTCGTGGCAATATTCGCGCTTTTCGGTCTTGCCAGCCTCAACGGTGAGTTCGGCGATGGCACGGCACTGAATCTTAATGGCCTCGTGGGCAGCTTTGAGGGCGTTGAGCATGACTTCCTCGCTGACTTCCTTCATTTCGCCTTCGACCATCATGATGTTTTCCTCAGTAGCAGCAACGATAAGGTCGAGGTCGGCACGCTCGATGTCCTGCATGGGGGTGTTGATGACATATTGTCCATCGAGATATGAGACACGAACCTCGGATACAGGGCCATTGAAGGGAATGTCGGAAACGGCCAACGCGGAAGCGGCAGCAAGAGCGGCTAACTGGTCGGGCATGGTCTCTTTGTCGCCGGAGATGAGGGTTATCTGCACCTGCACTTCGGCATGGAAATTGTCGGGGAATAGGGGACGGAGAGCACGGTCGACCAGTCGGGCAATGAGTATTTCATGCTCGGAAGGGCGGGCCTCACGTTTGAAGAAACCGCCTGGGAAACGACCCATGGCAGCATATTTTTCCTGATAATCGACAGTAAGGGGCATGAAATCGACATTTTCGCCCACCTCA
Source organism: uncultured Bacteroidales bacterium (assembly GCA_947165255.1). Taxonomy (GTDB): domain Bacteria; phylum Bacteroidota; class Bacteroidia; order Bacteroidales; family P3; genus Colimorpha. The sequence goes on along the minus strand of CAMUZR010000010.1, from coordinate 66,590 downwards.
CGCTTAGAGCAGACAGTGGCCAAGAGCATCGTGTCGTTCATACGCACCACAGCAGCGCCATCGGCCTGCTTGGCAAGTTTGCCAGTTTCAATTTCGATCGTGCGGCCGTCGCCGAGATCGAATCTTTTTGTGATAATGTTCATTTTGTACCTTTATTATTTCTTTTGTTCCGCTACGCGACACACCGTGCGACGCGCATCATGTCTTGCACAGCCCAGAGGCCTTCGATGTGCCCGACTATGTTAAGTTCAAAATCGTTAGTTTTTTCAAAAAAGCCTCCCTAGAGAACCCAGGGAGGCCAACCATAACCAAATAAATATGAAAAACTATTACTTCCTTAAGTTGAGTTTCTTGATGATGGCACGATAACGCTCGATATCAACCTCCTTGAGGTAGTCCAACAGGCGACGACGCTTGCCAACCATGGCCACCAATGCGCGCTCACTCACTTGGTCCTTCTTGTTCTTCTTCATGAGCTCAGTGAGGTGCTGAATTCTATAGGTGAAAAGGGCAATCTGAGCCTCGATAGAACCAGTATCCTGAGCGTTCTTGCCATACTCAGCGAATATTTCTTCTTTCTTTTCTTTTGTCAGATACATAATTGTTTATGTGTTATTTTTCGTTCTTTTTATCTCTCGAATTCGGCTGCAAAATTACAACTTTTTTTCCATTCAGCAACTCTTTTCTCAAAAAAATTACGAATTTAACACTCGTTAGGAAAGTTCGGAATATCTTTACAAAAAGTAAAACTCTTTTTTTCAGGTATATAAAAAAAAAGTTGTATATTTGCAAAATCTTAATGAAGAGAGCTACTTTCGGTACTACAAAGGGCATTATGCTGAAAATTATTCATTTTGAAACAATATTTGAGCCAATTTTGTCAAATGTGACAGTCTATGCAGACAACAAAATATACTTATGGATACTTTAAAATATAATTTACGAGGGGTTTCGGCCTCGAAGGAGGATGTGCACAACGCCATTAAGAACATTGATAAGGGCTTATTTCCAAAAGCCTTTTGCAAAATCATCCCCGACTACTTGGGCGGAGATGAAAGCTATTGCAACATTATGCATGCCGACGGAGCTGGCACAAAGTCTTCACTAGCATACCTCTACTGGAAAGAGACTGGAGATTTAAGCGTATGGAAAGGCATAGCTATTGATGCTGTAGTGATGAATCTTGACGACCTACTTTGTGTAGGGGCAGTGGACAACATCTTGCTTTCCTCCACCATCGGTCGCAATAAAAACCTTGTACCAGGCGAGGTAATAAGCGCCGTAATCAACGGCACAGAAGAGTTTCTCCAACAGATGAGAGAACTGGGTATAGGTATATATCTTACTGGAGGCGAGACTGCTGACGTAGGAGATTTGGTACGTACTATCATTGTAGATTCGACCGTGACGGCAAGGATGAAACGTTCAGACGTAGTGGATAATGCAAATATACATGCCGGTAATGTAGTCGTAGGGCTAGCTTCATTTGGGCAGGCCACATATGAGACCGAGTACAACGGAGGAATGGGAAGCAACGGACTCACATCTGCACGTCATGATGTTTTTTCGAAATACTATGCTGAAAATTTCCCCATGAGTTTTGATAACAATTTGCCCGCTGAGGTTGTGTATACTGGCAGCCGCCGGATGACAGATCCAACGGAAGTGCAAGGTGTGGACGCCGGCAAGATGGTGCTTTCCCCTACCCGAACCTATGCTCCTATCATTCGACGCATTTTAGACCAATACCGTCCTTGCATAAACGGAATGATACACTGCAGCGGGGGCGCCCAAACAAAGGTGTTGCACTTTATAGACAATTTGCATGTAGTGAAGGATAACCTCTTCCCTGTTCCTCCACTTTTCAAAATGATTCACGAAGAAAGTGGAACTGAATGGCAAGAAATGTATAAGGTATTCAATATGGGCCACCGGATGGAAATATACACAGACGAAAAGACGGCAGAAGGAATAATAGGTATATCTAAGAGTTTTAACGTTGACGCAAAAATCATCGGCCATGTCGAAGAAAATCAAGGCCGCAAGGTTACTGTTACCACTGAAATGGGAACATTCGTTTATAATAATTAAAACATAACAATATGGCTTCTATTTTTTCTAAAATCGTAGCTGGTGAAATTCCATGCTACAAAGTAGCAGAGACCGAGAATTGCTTTGCATTCCTGGACATAAACCCTGTAACAAAAGGGCATGTACTTTGCATCCTCAAAAAGGAGGTTGACTACATATTTGACTTGGACGAACGAAGCTATGATGAATTGGCTCTATTTGCACGTCGTGTGGCAAAATGTATAAAGAAAGTATGTCCCTGTAAGAAAGTAGGAATGGCTGTTCTTGGGCTGGAAGTACCTCACGCCCACATTCACCTAATTCCACTCCAGTCCGAAGGGGATATGGATTTTCACCATCACGTAAAACTAACAGAGGAAGAATTTAATAAACTGGCCGCCGACTTGGCTGCTGCTTTCGAATAATAAAAGTGGAAAAAAGAAACCATCTCACTCCGCGAAAACAGAAAAGAGTGAGGTGGTTTTTTATTGTACCCGATTAAGATAGGATAACAAATGGGCAGTATAAGGAAGCGCCAAAAGGAAAGAATAGACATTAGTGAATTAAGAAAGGGCTAGAAAAGGAAAGTCCAGCCAAGAAAACGTAAGAATTTTCCAAGCAGCATTAAAAGGGCACACTTAATAGGTGAAATACGATAAAAGCCCAATGCAATAGCAAACAAATCGCCAACAAAAGGAAGCCAGGTAAAAAAGGCAAGCCAAATGCCCCAACGGTCTATTCGACTACGCTGCCGTTCTAACTTCTCGCGTTTTACGTGAAACCAACGTTCAATCCATTCCCAACGACCAACCCAGCCAATGCCATATGATGTTAAACCGCCAAGCCAATTTCCTAGTGTGGCTGCAATCAGGCAAGAAATGGGATTGCACCCTGCATAAAGCACACCAAGATAAAGAGCATCAGAATAAAGGGGCACAACAGTGGCTGCAAGGAAAGAACCTAGGAAAAGGCCCCATACGCCATAAGCCTGAAGAAAATCCAGCATCTACAATAAAAGATAGAGACCCCATAATACGAGGTCTCTATCATATTAAAAGATATTTTATCGTTCGACCGAAAGGATTTCAAATTGCATCTTTCCTGCCGGTACGACGACGTCAACTTTATCCCCTGCACGTTTGCCAAGAAATGCCTGTGCGAAGGGGGAAGTGACGGAGATTTTTGCCTCTTTTAAGTTGGCTTCACTTTCAGGAACAATTGTGTAAGTTTGTTTCATATTATTCTTGATATTCCGAATGGAAATTTTGGAAAGTAGAAGCACTTTGGAAATATCGATTTTCGACTCGTCCAAAAGACGAGCATTCGCGACCAAATCTTGTAATTTAGAAATTCTGGCCTCGAGATGACCCTGAGCCTCTTTTGCTGCGTCATATTCGGCATTTTCTGACAAATCGCCTTTATCGCGGGCTTCGGCTATAGCTGCGGCAGCTGCAGGCCTTTCCACAGATATCAGATGATGAAGTTCATCTTTGAGCTTTTGAAGACCTTCTTCACTATAATATTTTATTTCTGCCATAATTAGATAATAAATTGAATTAAATAGTATTCAAAAATTAGGAAAGGCTCCTAAAAAGCCTTTCCTAATCTTTTCATATTTTTTTGTCGTCTAGAATCTAAAAGTAGCTCCGATAGAATGTGAACCTTTTAAATTATAAGATGAACGATATGAGTAATCGATAGTGAGACCAGCATTACTTTCAGCATCTTTCTTGTGGAGAGGGATGTTGACAGATGCACCAGCGCAAAGTCCTTGGTTGGCCGTGGTACGGTTCACATCACTGAAAATATCAGTCTGATAGATATAACCACAACGAAGGTTGATGATATCCAACAAACCGTATTCAATACCTAAGGCGATATTATCTTTAAGGAAAGCATTAGATGTGAATGCACCAGCAAGGGTAATTCTCTGCTTCCACAGTTCGAAAAGGAAGTCATAAGAAATACCGATGTTTAGACAGGTGGGAAGCTCCATCTCTCCAGAACGATACTCAGCAGTCATGTCATTTTCGGCATCATTGACGAAAGTAAAGGACATCCCAGTGCCGCCAAAACTATAAGCAGGACCCCAGTTCTTCAAACTAATACCGAATTTCAACTCATCATCAGCTCCTGTGACATACTGAATACCAGCATCAACTGCGAAAGCACTACCAGAGACGTTGTTGGTCGACTCGCTGATAATCTTAAGGTTGACACCACCATGAATTGACAAAGTGAAAGAATGTGCATAGGCCACGTTGATATTCATAAGGGTAGGGGAAAAAGTGCCGTTGATAGGTTCGGGACTTTCAACAGTACGCACATCGATATCACCAAAGTTCATGGTCATAAGACTTAAACCAAGAACACCATTGTCGAAAAGGCGCAAACCGAGACCGAAAGCATTGACACCCGCACCACTATTGAGTCCGCTCTTACCACCGAAAAGCATGGTATTGGAGTAAGACACCTCCATTTTGGGGATAAAGCAAAGACCAGCGATGTTAGAATAGAAAGCGTCAAGGCCGCGAGCGTTAGCCACACTAACATTGCCCCATCCAGAACTGCGAGCCCAAGGGTTGATTAACAACTCAGTGGCACCAGCTGTACCTCTACGGTTGTCGTTACCTGCCCAAACAGGCTCGGCAGACAACAGTACCGTGACAGCTAATACAGCAAATATTCTAAATATGTTTTTCATTTCAGACATTTTTTAAGATTAACAAATCACATCAGAATACGAACGAGTTCAGGTCAACAGGACGCATAGTGCCAAACCACTTGACAACACGTTCACCAATTCCAGGAACTTTAAAGTGAATCAGGTATACACCGCCTGCGATAGGAATACCATTGTGGTTATGAAGATCCCAGTCTAAAGTGGTGGCAGTACCAGAGGTAGGACCAAGACGACGGACCAAGGTTCCGTCAACTGTATAGATAGAAACAGTGGATCCGGTAGGAACATTGACGAAACGAACCTTCGTCTCTAACTGGCTAGTGGTTTCGTATGTGGAATAACTATAGTAGGGGTTAGGAACCACACCGATAAGGCTGAGGATCGAATCCTGATAGGTCTTTCTCGCAGTAGGCTGAGAAGCCACACCAGTAAGAGTAGCAATGTCGTTACCCATTTCAAACTGATACATTGGGTAGTTGTCATTCCGAGCCGTAACGTTATCACCATTCTCGTCAGTAAATAGTCTGACAGGAGATGCATTATGAGACATGTATCTACCATAGGGAGTATTTACATCAATGTCGATGGTGACATCACAAGGAATGTCAATGGGATTCTTGAAAGAGAAGCGACTATTAACAAAGGGCATGTTAACCCAAGCCACTGAAGAGAAGAAGAAAGCAACAGAGTCACGCTGAGGAATAAGTGTGGTACTTTCACCATCAAGAATACCGTGGTTCAGACGATTACGATCAGTTTCATTAGAAGGTACGAAACTCATCATACGATCGAGAGAGCTAAGCATCTTCACTGCCCATCGACCAGCATCATAAGAAGGAGTCTTGTAACTGGTGAGAGTGGACGAAGAACCATTGATTAAATCATAGAACAATTGGTCGGTAGCATTCATGATATAGATATAATGACGACCTCCCATCACATAATTCTGAGTACCATCCATCAAATCTTCAGGAGCAGTGGGGTTCCAAAGCATGTCGGCACCATTATACTGAATGTATCGGGAATCTTCACCGAACATAATGTTCAGGCGTTCGCCTGTAGCCGTATTGATAGCATAACCTGGGAACCAACCCATACCTGTAGCGTTAATGTAAGCAGGGTTGCTCATATCATTCTCATCTGAAGTCAAACCAAGGTCAGCGCAAGTGCGACCAAGTTTATCGACAGAAGCATGTTTACGCATCTGGAAACGACGGGCATTACCCTCAGACTGAGTATAATCATCGCACATCTCGAGGACAGGGCAACGAGTCCATTTTGAAGTATCTGCGGTAAAGACCACTCTAACGCTAGGCAACTTGGAAAGATCGTTAAAGTTCAAAGACTTGTTATAGAAATTATCCATAGTTTTACGAGTGATCGCATTACGGGTATAGTTGCTAGCACCAGTGGCCACATGTGAACGAACGCTGTCGAGAATCTCATCGGACGCAATATAATAACGATAGCAGAAAGCAGGATGGAAATTCAAAGTGGAAACCAATCCATAAGGTGCCCAAATACCACCGACAACACTTTCAAAAGACTGGAATCTATCGACACCAACACTGGCAGGAACAGCATTGTTACCAGGTTGATCAGAGAAACTCTTGAAATAGTCTTCATCCAGGTAAGGTTCGGAAAGAATAATATCACCAGGAGTAGAAGTGAAGGTCTTATGGGTATTCGCTGCGAATTGAGTACCAGAACGAATCCAGTTTTGAAGTTGGTAACTATCATCGTCAGGAAGTCCGGTAAGCCAAGGAGTGCTTCTGTCGGCATATTCCATCGAAGAACTCAGTAAAGCGCCTTCATAAACAAGGCCTCCATAGTAACGGGAAGCATAGTTCTCATTGGACTGAGTGGATATCTGAAGGGGAGTAGCAACAGCAATAGGATTACTGATAGCTATAGCAATACCAAGATCAAGGAAAAGCTGCTCATTATAACGGCTTAGAACAAAGTCAGATTTTACGGAACGGACAGTGTCATAAATATAAGGATTCGTCTCATAAGTAGGATCCTCTGGAGATTTATAAAGAGTCCAACCGCTGTTATTAATGTCATCACTATGGTCAAAAGCAATGATAAACTTACCCGGCTTAACGCTAAGAGGATCTATGATACGCACATTGACAGGACCAGCATTCTCTTCATACTCGGGATTCTGAATCTGACAAGGATTAGCTAACATACCATTGCCATCAGCCCTAAACTTACCAGCAGGTTTACCAGGTTCACCAGGCTTACCCATAAGTTCTTCAATAGAGGATTGGGTGAGTCGAAGTATAGAACCACCATTACCATAACCTTCGATACGAGTAATATTGGGGCACATACCAAATTCAGAATTCACAACGGTACCGCCATTCTCCGAAGAAGGATCGTGGGGAATAGCAGTTACAGCCGTAATAGTTCTACCAAACTCATCCTTACGGCCTGCAAGATAAGGTTCTTTCTGACCGTCGAGGAAGGCAGCTTCTGTTTGAGAATACTCTTTAAAACGGTTCTGAGCATAAGCAATAGCAATGTAATAATACTCCTTATTGTTAACTAAAGCAGTATTAGTACCCGTAGCAAAAGCATCATTGGTGATACGGAACACATGCTTAATACCAGCATTTGCACCTTGAACCATGATTGAAGGAGTCATCAAACCAGTTGCAGAGTTTTGAGTATAGTTAACAAGGGTTGAAATGGGAAGAGTTTCCTCCTCATCATAATAGTTCTCAATATCACACTGAGCAACCAGCTGAGCCTTGGTAACATCATTAAGGTCGGCAACAGAAACATCTTTAGTCTTCAACTGGTAAATCTGGTAACCCTCAAACTTGTAACTACGATCATCATCAGAATAGGTAACACTATTGCCATTAGCATCAGTATAGGAGCGAACGATAGCGGGGTCAATCTCTGAGTAATTCTCACCATAGTTATTACTAGAGGGATTATCATACTTAATATAAAGGATCAACTCGTTATTCATCTCCTGAACAACCAAGGTGGGAGCATCGGGGCCATCCAGCACCTTAAAGCAGTTTTCGAAAAGTGCTTGGCAAACATCGTCAATCTCACGAAGAAGTTCAACAGAAGACCATGCATTACCAGAAGAAGCCTGAGCAAAAGGAATACCGACAGTAATGTAGTTAAGGGCACCAGGTTTCAGAGTGAATGGACCAGCAGACTGCATAAAACGACGGTCAGCAGGAGTGTTACCAGCAGTTACCTCAGACCAGGGTTCAACAGCATTACCATTAGTACCCCAGAAGTAGAGGTCAGAATTACCCGGGAACATGAAGTCACAATCGAAATCAGTAGTACCGGTGGAAATGCCGTTTCCGCCATATTTCATGCGCGAACCATTCTTCCAGAAACCACGAAGATAGTAATAATAGTCGGAAGCCTTGGAAGGTTCACCGCTAATGTTATCATTACTATTATTGTAGTACACAAAACGGCGCATACCAAAACGCTCATCGTCAACAATGTTATTACCAAAGTTAACACCATTGATAGCGCAGTTTCCAATTACATCACCAGGGGTAAAATACCATGCATGCTCATAGTATAGGTCTGCGTCGTCTGTAAGGGAAATGGTATCATACGTACCGTCTTCAAGCAAGTAGTTCTTCAACTGGTTCGGATAGTAGGCACGCATTTTGGAAATATCAACCTTAGGATTATCCTTACCATCGGGATCCATATAAGGTCCCTGGAAGAAGTCGATACCAACTGCAGGGGGAATGCCAGAATAAGAGCCCGAACCGGGGCCATCTGCCTCGTCGCCGTTGTAGCAATATCCAAGACCACGTTTAACATCACAGCCAACAAAGTCATCATGAGCATAACCTAAATCGGCATCAACCCACTGACTGAAATAGGTGTCTTTCAATTCATAAGTAGAGCGATTGATGATTTCATAGGTATAGAAGGTCATATTATTGATTTCATCATTCGTGGAAAAAGCGAAAGCCTGAGCGCGAATCTCCATACCGATAGGCTGTCCATTGGTTTCAGTATGAACATTACCCATATCGTTAAACACCCACCAAATGGTTTGGTCACCTTTCAGAACCTGGTCAGAAAGAAGACCACCGGTAACGATACCGTGTTCAGTTTCCATCGTAGTAGAAACATGGGAGGTGTAATCACGACCCCATTGAGCCTTCAGTGTACGTGGGCAGAGGTCGTTATTGAAATCATAGTAGGGGTAGTCACCATCTTCCCACTTGTAAACACCGTCATGATTTGCATCATAGAAAGGAGCCAAGTAGGGCGACTGACCAACCTGAGTACCCGAAGCAGGCCAATTCTTAATAGTAGCGGAAACGGCATCGGCAGAGAAGGTCTCGTTGGGAGTAGCACCATTTTCATCATAGGAAAACATCGACATAAAAGCCTGAACCTCAGCTTTAGTAATGATCCAATGGTGGTCAAACTCATTACAAACAGGGAGGTCGACGGATGCAGTGGTGATGTCAAGAGGACCGGGCCAATAGTCATCACCCTCAGAACCGAAACGGAGAGCAGCAATACGGAGCTGTTCATTAACGTCGGTACCGCCAATCCATAGGGCAGCGCAGAAGAGTGGGCAGGTGTTGCTGTTCTTAGGCAGATGGTACTGTGCAACACTACCATCGTACCACATGTTACCGTAGCCGTTGATCAGGGCACGGACATTATTCACATTCAGCTCTGCGGTACTCTGTGCTCTTTTGCACACAGCGGCTTTAGCCTGAACAGCAGCTCGCTTGACGCCAGACTTTTTACAAGTCTTGCAATCCTCAGCGAATGCCGTCCCCGTCAGAGCGGAGAAGAGGAAGGCCGCCAATACTAATTTGCTAAATATATTCTTCATAAGTTAGATATTTTATTCTCAATGGGTATATTAGAAAGCATAGGACAAAGTAAGCCTGAAGTGGCGAGGAGTGCTGTAGCGGAAGTATCCATTGCTCATAGCGATGGAATAAAGGTCACGATACGAATCGGAATCCAGATAACTGTTGATCACAGTCTGGGTTTCGGGGTCTGTTAGATAACCATCATCCTCTGGGTTACCTGTAACAGGGAACACACTAGTAACGTTGCGGATATCGAAGAGGTTGGTAACAGTCATAGCAACAGTCAGGCTGGTTTGACGTTTTCCAACTTTAATCGGGAACGACTTATCTACAACCACATCGAAGAAGAAGAGCCAAGGCAGACGGGCTCCGTTATAACTACCAACGATAGTGGCCTGATTGTGGCTAAACTGCTTGGTGTAAGGACGACCCGACTGAGCAACAGCCATGAAATTCACACCGAAGTTCTCCAACAGCTTGATTTCCTTTCTACGTTCCTCACCAGTAGAATCTTTAACTACACGGTTGATAACGGGACCATCATACTTGGAGCCACCCATGAGGCGATAGTCAAAATTGACCTTGAACTCATGACGGCGGTCATCGCTAATAGGATTGAGCATCTTAAGGGTTGTGTAGCCTTCTTTTATGAGCTCAGTCATTGTATTACTCGTCAAGCCAGTACCTTCAGCATACTGCAAAGTATAGTTAGCATTGATACGAATGTTCTTTGACTGACGGAGGTCATAACTAACAGTAAGACCCTTAATGGTTTTGAAGTCAAGGTTATCATAAGAGTAGTAGTTCTGGTTGGGGTCTGCGCCAGCGTATTGTACAAGCTGGATAAGGTCACGAGTCTCTTTATAGTAAGCACTGATACCAATAGCCATGTTTTTATTAAGAGCCTGCTGGAAACCAAGTTCGTAGTTAGTAATCTTTTCAGGCTTCAAGTTAGGATTGGAGATAGCGCTAATCTGAGACATGTAGAGGTAACCGTAGTAATTGGCCTGCCAGTTGCTAGAAGGACGACGAGCAATAATGTCGTAACTAGCTTTAAACTGGGAATTCTCACCAACGGGGAAAGAGAATGCAATACGGGGCTGAACAACAATCTGAGGCTTGTAGTCTTCAAATGCATCTTTACCCACAGTATTATTTTTGGCAGCCTGCTGGCCGTTAGGTGTACGGTAAGGAGTAGGCTTACCGGAGGTACCGGCTATAGAACTCGGTGAAGCGAGTTCAACACCATTGACATCGTACCATGTAGAGCCCTTACGATAGCCGTAAATAGTAGGAATATCGGCATCAACAGCGTCAACATAAACAGTCCAGTCATCACCTGCACCAGCATAGATATTGCCTTGATAAGCAGTGCGGCCGCTTCTTAAATCACCGACATTGTAGGATTCATAGAGCAGATAGGGATCCTTCAGAACAGACTGGTTGGCATCAAAAATATCAACACGGACACCCACATTGAAAATCAGGTCTTGGAAATAGAACTGGTCTTGAATGTATCCGGCCATATAGGTCGGAGTGAAAGAAGGACGGTAGCGGTATTTAGGATTGCTGGGGTTGAAGAAGTCCTCAACCTTCCAGTCGCTGCTACTGTATTTCTTACCAGTGTGGTCATAACCATAGTAATTAACAAGGGTATTATTACCACCACCATTGAACAACTCGTCAGAGGAGAACATATCCATACCACCAGCGGCAACATAATCCTCTGGTTTATAACGGTCTATATCAAGGAATCTACGTTCACCTTCATAATTACCGCTCCAACCCAGATACTGACGCATCGCAGCAGAGAAATAAGTTTCAGCCTCAGCATTATACAGGCGATCATAATCTACATAAAGGGTAGAACCTTGCCAACTATAATGAGGATTGCTGAGATCCATCTGCGAAAGGTGCTTATTAGCATTCTGACGCATGATAGTCCAAAGAGAAGTGCTACCCAGACTATAGTAGGACTGATCCTGACGGTCATACTGGAAACCAATCTCAATTTCATGGCCTTTGATTTCGGCACTTGCCTTGGCGGCCAAATAAATATAGTCCGTCTGGGCAAAAGCAAATGTATTGTCTTGGTAACCCACATTGGCTATAAGACCATAGATATTATCCGGGGTACGGCCATTGGGCAGACCCTTAAACAGAAGCAAGTTATCAAGATTGGTCAGGAGGGGACTGATTTCAGGAATAGAAAGAAGTTGAAGGTTATAGTTAGCATAAATCTGGTTACCCGCATAAGGTTCATAAGTGCTCCAATCGATATAGTCGATCCAAGAGTCCTGAACCATAGCGGCACGACTAATACCATTATAGTTAAATGAGGGGTCAAGAGCATAATGGGGTCTCTGAGAAATCTCTACCGAACCATTAAAACCATATTTAAAGACATCGTCCAAAGAACTGCCGAATGTCTCATTGTAATATTGGTAGTTCTGGCGGTTGAACATACCGGTAATGTTGTACATAACATTCTTTACAGCCTTACCCGATTTGCTCTCACCTTCGGTATTGTTGGCATCGGCATCCTCAACATCGGGGAAACGCTGAGTGAAGTCGAACATCACATCCCAGTTAGTCACCTTCAAGACATTATTAGCAGAACGCGACATATTCAAAGGCATAATGCCAGTTTGAGGGGAGTGGGTGTACTCAAACTCACCTGTAAGAGTCAGTGTGGCATAGTCAGTAAAACGGACATCGAAAGCCAAATTGGTACCAATCTGATAGTACTGAGTATGGGGGACACGGCTCTTATTGCCACTGAAGTCCTTCGCAGTTAGGTTTCTAATTTCAACGAAGTCGTCAGCATACAAACCAGTTTCTGCGGAATAGTTAACCGTATAGGTAACGGGGTCAAAATCAATAGGGTGCTGCTCATACTGCTGAACAAGAGCATCGTTAACCACTAAATAACGATGGCCTCTTGGACGGTAGAACGCATTATCATAGTATGTGCCGGCAGCAGTGAGGCGGAAACCAATCAAAGTCTGGTCACCCGTTTTTTCACCATTCTCGTCATAAATATTCTTCTTGATGACTGGGCCGGTGAGATAAGCATTCAGCTGATTAAGCATACGGTAGTTCAACCGAGCATCCCAACGGATACTACCCTTAAACTGACTCGTTGGGGGTTTCAGGGTGATAATCTGGGTACCACCGATAGCCTCACCGATAGAAGCGGGCGTACCACCCAGGATGACCTGGATTTCAGCAATAGCTTCCTTCGGCACATTTACGCCGGTACGCTTCGTAATACCGCCCTGCTTGGTGACCATGTTATCCTCACCACGCGCGGTACTCGTACCACCATCATTATAACCCACACCGCCGACGGCAGCAACAATGCTCTCGACAGAAGTACCGGGCATGTGAGCGATATCATCTGCACTCATACGGGTAGTAGTAGATGCATCACCCACATCAATAATGGGGTTCTTTGTGTCGATAACCACCACTTCTTCCAATTGGACAGAGGCGGGAGTCAGCTCGATGTTACAAACAGAAATACCAGATGCCTTTACGGTAAACTCCGGACGCGTATAAGGGTGATAACCTACACACGATGCCTGGATCTCATACTGACCAACAGGGAGGGGTTTAATCGTAAAATTACCATCCATGTCTGTTTGCGTACCCTTGATTTGTTTTCCGTCTTGCTTAGCAACGACGTTGGCAAAAGGCACAGGCTCTTTTGTCTTCGGATCGACAATGGTACCTTTAATAGTACCCTGTGCCAAGACGATATTCGCCATTAGCAACAGACCGATTGTCATTAGTACTTTTCTAAACATACTCATTTAGGTATTATTACTACAAATGGATTAATTAATTTACATCAGAATAAATCTCATTGAGATATTTATTGGAGAGGATCGTCTGAGCGATAACTGCCTGACGGAGATCAAAATCGACACCCTTGGAATCGTCTGCATTAAACTGAGCCATCGTTTCGGGCTTCGAATCGGACACAAAGTCAGTAGTGGTACGGCCTGGAGCCAGGTCGTCGCCCACAACTGATTCATAACTATAGTAGCCCGCCGACTGACCCTCTTGTGCGAAGGAGCTGTAGGCGGATTCCGTCTCGCGCTCTTCCTCGAAGAGAGACTCAAAAGCGCTCCTAGCCGAGGCATGGCTCGGCTGGGAGGGCTCAGAGGCAGCATTCTCCATCTCTGCCTTCCGCTTTGCTTGGGCAGCATGGGAGCGGACAGCAATCCAGAGAATCAATACCACTATAAGAATGAATGTATTCACAACTATCTTTTCAAATTATCCTACAATTATAATGTATTCCTTATTTTTTAGCCTCAAGTCTGGCTCTTTCGGAACGGGAAACCTCGTATACAACCGAGCAGGCAATGCACACAGAGGAGAATACGCCGACCAGCACACCGACGAGGATTGCAAAAACAAATCCACGGATCACTTCACCGCCAAAGATGAACATCATCAACAGGGTGAAGAATGTGGTGCCGCTGGTGTTAATAGTACGAGCCAACGTTGCATTGATAGCATCGTTCATCTGGACCTCCAGAGTGCGTTTGGGGAAATTCTTACGGTTCTCACGAACACGGTCGAAAATAACCACAGTGGCGTTAATGGAGTAACCAATAACCGTCAAGACGGCTGCAATGAAAGACTGGTCGACATCCAGGTTGAAGGGGAGGATACCGTGGAACAGGGCAAAAACACCAATTACCAAAAGGGTATCGTGAATCAGGGCAATGACACTACCCAGACCGAAACGCCAGTTCTTGAAACGGATCAGAATATAGAGGAACATAATGATAAGACCTCCTATGACCGCCAAGATAGCATTGCGGACCAAATCGTTTGCAATGGTAGCTCCCACCTGCTCCGACTGGATAATACCCAGCGGGTTGGTCTCAGTGCTACGGAAATCTTTCTCCGAAATCTCGTTGGAGAAGAAACCCTTCACTGCAGTATACAGCTTGGTGACAATTTCGTTGTTCACCTCTTCGCCATCCTCATTAACTTTATACTTTGTGGTAATCTTCAACTGAGTGGACGGACCATAAGTCTTCACTTCGGGAGCGTCGCCAAATTCCTGATCAAGGGCGGAACGAACATCCACTGCGTTCACAGGCTGGTCAAAGCGAACCACGTATGTGCGGCCACCGGTGAAATCAATACCGGGATTGAGACCGCGGGCAACGATACCGACAAGGCAAATAACGATAGCGCAAACTGCGATTATATAGAAGGTTCTGCGTTTACCGATAAAGTCAACGTGGACATTCTGCATGAAGTTTTCCGAGAAGGGGAAAGAGAAGTTGATTTTCTTCTTGTGGTTCATCATCCAGTCGATGCAGAGACGGGTGATAAAAATCGAAGTGAAGAGAGAGGTAACGATACCTATGCAGAGGGTGACAGCAAAACCTTGAACAGGACCCGAACCGAAGAGCACGAGGACGAGACCCAGGAGGAAGGTAGTCACCTGACCGTCGATAATAGCAGAGAGAGCGTTCTTGAAACCGGCATCTACGGCGTTCGCCATGCTGGAGCCGGCACGTAACTCTTCCTTAATACGTTCGTAAATAATAACGTTACCATCCACTGCCATAGCCAGAGTCAACACAATACCGGCGATACCCGGCATGGTGAGGACGGCACCCACAGAGGCAAGGACACCCATCAACAGGAAAATATTCGTGATAAGGGCGACAACAGAAACCCAACCGCCGCGGTTGTAGAACACAACCATGTAGATAAGAACGATAATGAAGGCCAGGATGAAAGAGAGCAAGCCCTTATGAATCGACTCCTGACCAAGAGAAGGTCCGACAACTGCCTCCTGAACGATAACGGCGGGGGCGGGGAGCTTACCCGACTTGAGGATATTGGCCAGGTCCTTTGCCTCTTCCAGGCTAAAGTCACCCGTAATGGACGAACGTCCGCCGGCAATCTCGCCATTCACCACAGGAGCCGAGTAAACCAGGTTATCAAGCACGATAGCGATGCAGTTACCCACATTCTCACCAGTAATACGTTTCCACTCGCGCGCGCCCTCGCTATTCATTGTCATAGAAATTTCATTTCCACCAGTCTGATTATAGTCCTGACGGGCATCGGTAATAACGCCACCGTCGAGCAGTGCGGAACCGTCGCGGGTGTTAATGCGGATAGCAAACAGCTGGTAAATATCGGAGCCGTCGTCATTCATGGGCTTGGCGGCCCAGAGGAACTTCACGGTGCGGCTATCAATAACTTTCTTCTCGAAAGCGTAATCAATCATACGGGTAATCTCGTCGCGATGCTTGCCCTGGGCCACACCCACAACAGGACCTGCGTAGAGGCCTCTGCTCTGATCGGCATAAGGCTGCAGGAGATTAAACAGGGGGTGATCCTTTGCAAGACTTTCCATCTCAGCTGAAGCCTCGTTCTTGTCGGCGCCGAGAGCGCTCAACAGCGAGTCACCTTCCGATTCGGCCTCTGCGACCTCAGCAGTGCTTTCAGCCAAAGCGGCAGTGTCTTCCACCACAGGAGCGGGAGTCTCTTCATCCATCTTGTCAATGCCGCCGATAGAAGCAATATAGGTATCAATCTTCTCAAGCATAGGATAACCCTCGGTAGCGTTATCATAAGTCAGCCAGAACTCTAACTGGGCAGTACCCTGGAGGAGTTTACGTACACGCTGGGGATCCTTCACACCCGGAAGTTCGACCAAGATACGTTCCGAAGCGCGGAGCTGTTGAATAGTAGGCTGGGCAACACCGAATTTATCGATACGCTGACGGAGAATCTCATAAGTACGGTCATAAGCGCTAGCGGCCTCTTCCTTCACGACCTTGATAACGGCGTCGTTATTATCGTTCAGCTTAATGCGGTCGCGCAGCTGAGTGTTGAAATAGGAAGCCAGCTGGACATTGGGGTCTAACTCGGTAATGGCCTCGTAGAAAAGCGAAACGAAGTCGCGATTGGTGGTCGACTTCTGCTTAGCGACAGCCATGTCGATAGCTTTATTGAATGTGGAATCCTCGGTATGGCCGGCAAGTGCGCGGACGACGTCTACCGTGGAAACCTCCAACATGACGTTCATACCGCCTTTCAAGTCAAGGCCAAGGTTGATCTCACGGGCCTGGCAGTAGCGATAGGTGGCACCGAAGAAAACCTTCTCACTTGCCATAGAATCAAGATACTGCGATTCGCGGGCAATCTGGAGTGAATCGCTCAAAGTCTGGGCGATAATCGCATCGCCATGGGCTTTGTTGCTAATCCAATTTTGGGTTGTTGAGCTCTGAACATAGGCTTTGGCGTCGGCTCGAGCACGCTTCTCGATACTGTTCGTAACAAATGTAAACGACAATTGATACAAACAGACAAGGACAAAAGCCCATGTAAGAAATTTGATAAGTCCTTTATTCTGCATATCTTACGTATTTAGTTTTATTTTAGTTATTACACTTTTTGAACATGCAAAGATAACAAAAATAATCGACACTACAACATTTTCCCAAAAAAAAGATGTATTTTTGCAAAAAAATAAAATAGCATGGCAAAAAGCACTGAAACCACCCCCAGCAGAACCATCCCCATCACCCAATGGGCACCCGAAGACCGTCCACGCGAAAAGATGCTCTCCCAAGGCAAGAAGAGCCTTACCGACAGCGAACTGATAGCCATATTGTTGCGCACTGGAATACAGGGCACTAGCGCCATCGATTTGGCCAAACTCATCCTTCAACAAAACGGCAATAAACTCACCGACCTTGCCCGCCTGGAAGTGAACGACCTAACAGAAAGATACAAAGGCATGGGCATGGCCAAAGCCGTCACCGTACTGGCAGCCCTCGAACTCGGCAATCGAATGCTCCGAGAAGAACGAGAAAACAAAGAAGACATCATCCGTGGGAGCCAGGACCTCTTCCACTTCATTGCTCCCAAAATCATCGACCTCCCGCACGAAGAATTTTGGGCAGTCTACCTCAATCAACGCAACAAAGTATCATGGATACAGCGCATTGGCTTGGGTGGACTCACTCAAACCACCGTCGACCTCCGCATCATTTTCAAGGCGGCACTCGAACACAACGCAGTGGCTCTTGCCGTAGCCCACAACCACCCTTCGGGGCAACTGCGTCCCAGCCTTCCCGACAAGGAACTCACAAAGCGAATCTCCGAGGCAGGCAACATCCTGCACATCAAACTAATCGAGCACATCATCGTCGGCATCCTTCCCGACGGGAAGCACGACTACTTCAGTTTTTCTGAGAACGGACTTTTATAATCTCCACCGTAACAGAATCCAACTGCCCGCCCAAGGGAGGATTCATCTTCGACACCCGCACCCTAGCACTCTCTATCGCAGGGTATTCTGCCAGCAGGGCCTCGCCTATCCTATCTCCCACATGCTCCAATAAATGCGATGGAACCGACATCTCTCGCTGAATTGTGTGGTACACGTCCAAATAGCTGACCGTATGTGAAATATCATCGGAACGCTGCGCCTGAGTCGTATCCGTCTCAAACGCCACATCGACCGTGAAATGCGTCCCTATCCTCTGCTCCTCGGCAAAACAGCCATGGTAAGCATAGAAACGCATCCCATTAAGGGTGATAGTACTCATAGAATCAACATTGTAGGCTACACGATAGCCTCAAATTGCTTCAAGAAACGGAGGTCATTCTCAAAGTAGAGGCGCAGATCGCGAATTTGGTACTTCAGCATAGCCATACGCTCAACCCCCATACCCAGTGCGAAACCGGTATACTCTTTGGGGTCTATACCACATGCTTGCAGCACATTAGGGTCTACCATACCGCATCCCAAAATCTCCAACCAGCCCGTCCCTTTGCATATATTGCAGCCCTTGCCGCCGCACACGCTGCACGAAATATCCATCTCGGCCGATGGTTCGGTAAAGGGGAAATAGGAGGGGCGGAGCCGGATCTGGGTCTGTTCGCCAAACATCTCTTTCGCGAAATAGAGCAGCGTCTGCTTCAGGTCGGCAAACGACACGTTCTTGTCCACATAGAGAGCCTCCACCTGGTGGAAAATACAGTGGGCGCGGGCGCTGATGGCCTCATTGCGGAACACGCGACCGGGGGCAATGATGCGGATAGGCGGCTTCGTCTTCTCCATCACGCGCACCTGCACCGAGGAAGTATGCGTGCGCAAGGCCACCTCCTGCTTTCCCTCCTCCTTCTCCACGAAGAAAGTATCCTGCATATCACGTGCCGGGTGGTCAGGCGGAAAGTTCAGCGCCGAAAACAGATGCCAATCATCCTCAATCTCAACCGACTCCGCAACGGTAAAACCGATACGGGAAAAGATATCGGTAATCTCGTTCAGCACCACCGACAGCACATGGCGACTGCCCAGCTGAGCAAAGTCGGTCGGCATAGTCAGGTCATGGGCCTGCTCTTCGGCCTCATGCTCCTCAACGAACGATTTGAATTCCTCAATCTTGTCCATGGCGGCCACCTTCAACATATTCAAGGCCTTACCCAAATCCTTCTTCTCGTCATTGGGCACCGCCTTGAACTGCTCAAAGAGGTCGCTTATGATACCTTTCTTACCCAGATACTTCACGCGGAACATTTCCACCTCCGCTGCGCGGTCCTGGAATTTCTCAATACTGGTAGCCTGAATATCTTCGATATAGGCTTGAATTTTGTCTTTCAGTGGGTTCATTTGTATATAAAAGTCACTTAATTACGATAAGAAACAGGCGTCCGTTTTAGTTATCGAACAGCCATAGCCCCATTCAACCTCAACTTACTTAGAAACAGCGGGTTTATAACTCTCCAGCAAAGACATTTTCATCTTCACATCCTCCACCGGGCGGTCGTTGGGGCCGGTCTGCGTGGCGGCAATCTTGTCAATCACCTCCATACCTTCCACCACCTCGCCAAAGACGGTGTAATCGCCGTCCAGGAACGGCGTGCCGCCCAAGGTGGCATACACCTGTGCCTGCTCAGGAGTAAAGTGCTTGCCCATCCGCTGCTCAACCATAGCCAACCGGTTGGCATCCCATTTGTTACCCTGCACGATATAGAACTGGCAGGACGAGGAAGCCTTCGTTGGGTTCACCTGGTCGGCCTGCCTAGCGGCGGCCAGAGCGCCCTTCTTATGGAACAGCGTAGGTACGAACTCAGCCGGGATAGTATAGCCGAGCTCGCCGTCGCCCAGCATCTGTCCGGGCTTGGCGGTACGGGAATTGGGGTCGCCCCCCTGGATCATAAAATCCTTAATCACACGGTGGAAAAGAAGGCCGTCATAATTACCTTCTTTCACCAACTTTAAGAAATTATCGCGGTGTTTCGGGGTCTCATTGTATAGTTTTACCACCATGTCACCATAAGAAGTCTCAATTTTGACATAGAAAACTTTATCGCCTCCTTTCTTCTGTTTATCAGCATTTTGCGAAAAAGCACAAAAGAAAAAAGATAAAAAAACTAATAAAAAAGTTATTTTTTTTGTTATCATACCGCGTTTTTTTATTATCTTTGCAGTTGCAAAATTAGTCAAAAAAATTCATTTAACCACAAAAATAAACGATTTTTTATGAAGAAAAAAAGTCTGTTTCTAGTCGGTGCCCTGTTAATCAGCGTATTATCCGCACTCCTTTTCACCTCCTGCGACAAGGACACATGGTGCTATATCGACGTCACCGTCATCGATTCTAAGAACAACAACCTGCCCGCACCAGGTGCCTGGGTCAAGATTCAATATGTAAAAGAAAACGACTCCGACCCCTCCAACCCCATCACAGGCACTATTGCCGACACAGGCCAGTGCGATGCCTCCGGCGTGTACAAAACCCGTTTCGCCGCCCCTGCCATATTCACCATTGTTGCCCGTGTCAACGAACCCGACACCCTCAACAACCGTTCCTACTATCGTGAGGGCGAGAAATCCGTCCGATTAAAAGAAAGCGAAACCGTCACCACCACCGTGAAGATTATCGGCGATAGAACCCTTGGCCGTGCCGATTTCCAAGACATCACCAAGTAACGCATCGAACCGAAAACCCGGAACTCGGAAATTTCCACAACAGGGCGTCCCCCGTCCACGGAAATCTCTAAAACAACGGTAGCCCGTTCAAAATGTTTAAGTACAACAACTCAAGTTTATCCCAGGTCATCCAGTGATGCACTACGGTAAACTTGAGTTTTTCTTTTCACAAAATCCAATCCAGCGCTATGACAACAAAATTCAGTGATTCCGACCTCGCCCAGATGCAGTCGCTGGGGCTCACCCCTGACGACGTAGAACGACAGTTAGCCAACTTCCGTCGGGGATTTCCCAAGACGGTCCTTATCGATGCCGCCACCGTCGACAACGGCGGCATATTGCGGCTCGACGATGCCGACATCAACAAATACGCCACCTTCTACCAGAAGAACCTCAAGGGCAAACGCATCCTCAAGTTCGTCCCCGCCTCCGGCGCAGCCACCCGCATGTTCAAAGACCTCTACGCCTTCACCGCATCCTACTTCGGCATCGACTACACCATTCCCAAAGAATTCCCCACCGTCAAAGAATTCCTCGAGCAGATACGCACCTTCGCCTTCTTTGACGACCTCGTCGCCTGCATGGCCAAATCCCATGCCGACTTTAGCGACTACATGAACCGTGGCGACTTCGCCACCGTCATCAACTTCCTACTCAAGGAGCAATACATGGGCTACGGCAGCCTTCCCAAAGGCCTGCTCAAATTCCACCGCTACGGCCACACCCAGCGCACCCCGCTCGAAGAGCACATTGTCGAGGGAGCCGAATACGCCCGCCAAAGCGACGACACCGTCCACATCCATTTCACCGTCTCGCCTGAGCACCGCGCCCTCTTCCGCAAGAAAGTGACCGAGGTCAAGCTGTTCTACGAGCATTCCTTTGGCGTCAAACTCGACATCACCTTCTCCGAGCAGAAACACTATACCGACATCATCGCCGTCAACGAGCAGAACGAACCCGTTCGCGACGACGAAGGACGCCTCATCTTCCGCCCCGGTGGCCACGGAGCCCTCATCGAGAACCTCAACGAACAACGCGCCGACATCATCTTCATCAAAAACATCGACAACGTGGTGCCCGACTGGATGAAACACACCACCATCATTTACAAGAAAGTGCTGGCCGGCCTCCTCCTCCACCTGCAGGAGCAAACATTCAAATACCTCCGCCTGCTCGACGAAGGCGTTTCCGCAGCCCAACTCCGTGCCATAGAGAAATTCGCCCAGCAAAGCCTCCGCATCGTCCTTCCCGACGACTACGCCCAGGCCACCCCAGCGCAGAAGACCCAGCAGCTGCACCAACTCCTCAACCGCCCCATGCGCATCTGCGGCATGGTCAAGAACCAAGGCGAGCCCGGCGGCGGCCCCTTCATCACCCTCAACACTCATGGAATCAAAAGCCTACAGATTGTCGAGACCGCGCAAATCAACCGCAAAGACCCGCAGCAGGAAGCCATCCTCAACAACGCCACCCACTTCAACCCCGTCGACCTCGTCTGCGCCACCAAGAACTACCACGGCCGTTACTTCGACCTCCGCAAATATGTCGACCCCGACACTGGCTTCATCAGCAAAAAGACCAAAGGCGCCGTCACCCTCAAGTCGCAGGAACTTCCCGGCCTGTGGAACGGAGCCATGGCCTACTGGAACACCATCTTCGTCGAAGTGCCCTTGGCCACCTTCAACCCCGTCAAGACCGTCAACGACCTGCTCCGCAAAGAGCACCGCGAAGGATAACCGGTACACGGGAGCACATCCTATTCATCATCACGAAAAAACAGAGGGGCATCCGGTTAGTTTTCGGATGCCCCTCTTTATTATCCAATTGTGATGAAACGGCCTCTGGAAAGCCCTGAGTCAGAACCGGCCATGGGCGCCGCCTCCGCCGAAGGAGCCGCCGCCAAAGCCGCCGAAGCCGCCACCCGAACTGCCGAAGCCGCCAAAGCCGCCCGAGCCGTGCCCCAGTCCGCTGCCTAAGCCGAAACCGCCAAAGCCGCCGGTGCCGGAGCCGCCCATGAAATTGCCGCCCCCCTTGGGGTGGTGCTTTCGGCTGTATCGGTCGAGCAAAATACATATCACCACAAACAAAATCAGCGCACCCACAAAGCCAAAGAGAACACGGCGGTTCTCCTGGCGGTAACGTTCATAGCTGTACTCGCCTGTGCAAACAGGCTCAATCACCTCCAACGCCGCCACCAAAGCCCCGTAATAGTCGCCCTGGCTGAGGGGGTCGATCATCTCGTCATCAATAATGTGCTTGCAAAAAATGTCGGGCAGCGCACCCTCCAGGCCATAACCCGGCAGGATGGCCACATCGCCATAATCGTCCTCATCCACTTTCGACTTGATGAGAATGACCACGCCGTTCTTCAAATCCTTGCGGCCCACGCCCCAGGTAGTGCCGATACGGGTGCCCAGGTCCATAATCTCGCAGTCGTGCAAGTCGGGGGTAATGACCACGAGAATCTGATTGGACGTGCTGTCGTCGAAGGCCACCAAACGCTGCTCCAGCGTCTCGCGCTGTTCCGGCGAGAGCACGTTGCCGTAGTCGTTCACCAGCCGGTTGGTCGGCTCGGGGCACCAAGGCTCCTGGGCCACAGCCCCCACAGCCCAAACCAGCAGGAGAGCCACCACCGCGATGCGACGCAGGCACCGCCTACTCAATGACATACAATAAGACATTGATTATACTGTTCTTGCGGCAATAATCAGAAATCAAACTTCACCTCAACCGGCTCGTCGCTTCCCTCGGGGGCAGTAAAGTAGCCCTTCTTTTCAAAACCGCACATGCCGGCCACCACATTGTTGGGGAAGACGCGGAGCTGCTTGTTATACACATTCACCGTCTCGTTGAAACGGCCGCGTTCGGTAGTGATGCGGTTCTCGGTCCCTTCAAGCTGGGTCTGCAGGTCGCGGAAACCCTGGGTGGCAGTCAGTTCCGGATAGCGCTCCACCACAATATTCATCGAGCGGGTAAGCGCGCTGGACAGCTGGTCCTGAGCCCGCTGGAACTCCGCCACATTGGCCTCCGTAAGATTATTCGCGTCAATCTGCACCGAGCCAGCCTTCGCGCGGGCCTCCACCACTTCGGTCATAGTGCTTTTCTCATAATTGGCAGCTCCCTGAACCGTAGCCACCAGCTGCGGAATGAGGTCGGCACGGCGTTTGTAGACATTCTCCACCTGAGCCCAAGCCTGAGTGACGTTCTCCTCGCTCTGAACCAGCTTGTTGCGCACACCAATGCCCCACAGCAGTGCAATCACCACAAGGGCAACGATAATCAAAATTGGTAACCAAGTTTTCTTTTTCATAACAATCAATTTTTTAATGAATAATCACTAATAACGGCTGTGCCGCCACTTTATTGCCCCGCCAAAGCCATTTTTTGGCAAACGGGGCATACAACAGAAAAAGGCCGCACCTGAAGTGCAGCCTTATCTCTTTCCGATGAGAAGACCTAATTACTCGGCGTTGATAACGGCCTTGTGAACGGCATTCCAACCAGCGGCGTTGATACCCCAGTTGTTGGTGGAGTTCTTATTTCCGTTGATTCTAACCTTTCTTCTCTTCATTTTTTTGTTTGCATTGATACCCATGACACAATTATTTTTATCGTTTAACTTCTTGATTCATTGCACGTAATGCAATATTTACCCTATCGAAAACGTCTTGCAAAATTACAACAATAATCTGACATACGCAAATTTTTTTTACAAAAACCCATTTCGCCGCTCCTCCGGGTCTCTCCGCGGCAGGGTACGGCCGTGGCGTCCAATGCCTCAAAAATGGTGGCTCGTCCCCCTCAGGGTGCGCCCTCTCCCCTACCCATTCTCAAGGGAAGGCATATTGTTCTTTGATGCTCTCTGCCAAAGAACGATAGACGAACTATAGAACATCGAACCACGATGAAGCGAAGCCACCCACACCCCTGCCATGGCAAACCGGCGGCCAGGACCGGAGAAAAAATATTTTTGCCAATCCAGAAATAATGCGTATTTTTGCACAATCAATTGATTGAAAAAGAAACTTTATCCCAGCCATGGGGTTCCGCCCCGCTGGGAGCAAAAAGCGGCAATATGAAACAAAGATTCCTGTTCCTACTGGTTGGGCTACTGGCGTTGACACTGACCACTTCGTGCCAGAAGAAAGACGACACCATCACCTGCACGGTCTACTGGCAGCTCTATCAACAGCCCAAGCACACCACGCCCGAAGCCATCGAGCGGGCATTCCAACACTCCTTCTTCGGCTTTTGGCATAAGGTGAACGACAACACCGTGCGGGTGGAGCACACTACCCCCGGCGACGTGCGTTCCCTCACCCGCCGGCTGGCCCAACTGGCCGACAACACGATTACCGAAAAGCTAGACCCCGAACTGGGCTACCAGGTGGAAGTGAAAGTGTTCATTGATTTTAACGGTTCTTACGTCGAGGAGGTTTGGAGCAAAGTGTATGAGTAAGATACTTGTCCGCTACCGCTACCTGCTGTTGGGGCTCACCCTGGTCCTGGCGGCCGTGTGCGGGGTGCTGATGTTCCACGTGAACATCAACACCGACCTGACGAAATATCTGCCCGACGACTCGCCCATGAAGGCGGGGTTGGACCTCTTGGGGAGCGAGTTCGACCTCAGCGCCGACATGGCGGGAGGCGATGTGCGGGTGATGGCCGACAGCCTGACAGCCGAAGAGAAGGTGGACCTCCGCTACCAGCTGCACCAGCTGCCCGAAGTGGACAATGTGACGGTGCAGGAAAACGGCATCCACACCCTTTACGAATTGGGGGTGGCCAAGAGCGTGGACCAAGTGGCGTTGGGGCGCGAGATAGGCCGCCACCACCCGAAGATAGCCGCTGTGGAGACCGCGCAGGACGGCACCACGGCCGAGCCCAAGATGCTGCTGGGCGCCCTGGTGCTTCTGCTGGTCATTCTTTTTGCCATGTGCGCCTCGTGGCTGGAGCCGGTACTGTTTCTGGCTTCGACCGGCATAGCCGTGCTGCTCAATATCGGCACCAACGCCCTGCTGCCCAGCGTGTCGGTGACCACCAACTCCATCGTGGCCATCCTGCAGCTGGTGCTCTCGATGGATTACAGCATCATCCTTATCAACCGGTTCCGGCAGGAGCGCCAGCAGACCGACGACAGCCTGCTGGCCATGCAGAACGCCGTGCGGCATGCCGCAGGCTCCATCCTCAGCAGTGCCCTCACCACCATTGTGGGGCTGATGATGCTGGTGTTTATGAAGCTGAAAATTGGTGCCGACCTGGGCATCGTGCTCAGCAAGGGCGTACTTTGCAGCCTGGTGTGCAACTTCACCGTCCTGCCCACACTCATACTGCTGTTTGAGAAGGGGATAGAGCGTTCGCAAAAAAGAGTTCCCCGATTTCCCACCGACAGGCTCGCCCGCTTCAGCCAGAAATACCGCATACCCCTCACGGCATTGTTCGTGGTGCTGCTGGTGGGCTCCTATATCCTGCACAATCAAACGCCCATCTCCTTTCAGTACGCCCAAGCGTCGAAAATCAACCAATTCTTTCCCAAGAAGAACCCCGTGCTGCTCATTTACGACAACGCCGACGAGACACGGGTAGCCGGGCTGCTGGACACGCTGCTGCAGTGTCCCGGAGTGGAAATGGGACTCTCCTACCCTTCGCTAATGCAGCGGGAGTACACCGCGCCCCAGATGGTGGCGGCCATACAGAGCATGACCCAGATGATGGAAGGGACCGGCGGCATGATGGAAGGGGTTTCGACCGATATGCTCTCAGAAGACGTGCTGCGGCTGGTATACTATGCCGCCCACGGGCAACAGGTGCGGCGGCTGGGATTCCCCCAATTGGCCGACTTCATATTGGCGCAGGCTAACGATCCTAGCTCAATCATAGCCAGCCAGATGAGTGCCGACATGAAAGAGAAGATGGCCTTGCTGGACGATTTTCGCCAACTGAACGGTCAGGTGGAGGAAAAGCTTATTGTCGACAGCACCGAGCGGGAGGTGGAGGCACTGGCCGAGGGGTTGGACATAAGCGTGGAAGAGGTTCCGATGCCCAAGGCCGAAGAATCGGAAGCCCCGCCCGCAGCCGAGGCAATTGGCGCCGGAACGCCTGTGTCGGTTCGCTCACCCTATAGCGACACCACCCTGCTTTTGAAGCAACTGAGCTACGACGAGATGGCCGACTTCCTTGCCATGGATGCGGGACAGGCCAAAATGGTCTACCGGCTGGCTAAGAAAAACGGCGCAAAGCTTACCCCTATCGCATTCGTCCATTTCCTCACCGAGGACATACTGAGACGGAAGGCACTGGCCGCCATGATTAAAGAGGACCAACGCCAGCAGCTCCTTGCCTTGCAGGCCACTATGGACTCGGCCTTCGCGGCGAAGGAGTTGCCCACGGCCCAACCTGCAGAAGACGAGACGGCTGCCACCAGCGCCACGCCCGACTCGACCGCCCTGCCCCACACCACCGCAGCTGTCCCCACACCACAGGCTGACAGCACCGTACCCCCGGAAGAGGAGCCGCTGCAAGACCCGCTGACCCTCCTGGACGAGATGATGTACGGCAACCACCGCTATACGGCGGCAGAGATGGCACAAAACTTCAGCGCCATGGGCGAGCCGGTGGGCAGAGAGATGATGGAGCTGCTGTATCTCTACTATGGCGGAAGCAAGCGCTACGACGAGGGGTGGACCCTTACGCTGGGCGGCATGGTGTCCTTCCTGGGCGACTCGGTGGTGAACGACCCGCGCTTTGCCCAATTCGTCACGCCGGAGATGAAGGAGGGGTTTGCCAAGATACGGAACCTCCTGAACGAAGGCTTAGGCCGGCTCCGCTCCGACCGGCATTCACTGGCCCTGCTGATTACGGGACTGCCCAGCGAGTCGGACGAGACGTATGCTTTCTTAGAAAAATACACCCAGCTGTGCGACAGCGCCCTGCCCCACGGCTACTACTCGGTGGGCGAATCGGTGATGCTGGCGGAGATGAAGGCCGGATTCCAACACGAGATGACCGTGGTAACCCTGCTCACCGTAGCGGCCATACTGCTTATCGTGCTGCTCGCCTTCCGGTCGGTGCTGGTGGCCCTGCTACTGGTGGCGACGGTGATGACCGGAGTGTTCGTGAATGTGTCGGTGAGCGCCATCGGGGGCGGGTCGTTGCTTTATCTGGCCTATCTGATAGTGCAGAGCATACTGATGGGTGCGGCCATCGACTACGGCATCCTCTTTGCCAACTACTACCGCGAGAAGAGGAGAACCCTGGATATAGGCGCATCGCTGCAGGAAGCCTACAGGAGGTCTATAAACACCATCCTGACTTCGGGACTGATACTGATATTGGTGCCTGGAGCGATGGCGGTGCTGGTAACGGACCCCACCATTGCTTCGATAGTGCGGGCCATTTCGATAGGGGCGCTGGCCACGGTGCTGCTGGTGCTGTTGGTGCTGCCCGGAATGCTGGCGGCATGCGACAGGCTCACCCGACGGAAAAAATGACGTCCTCCGGAACCCAGAGCCGTGCCGGAATCAGATGAGCAGATGAAGCAAAACAAAAGCGGGGCCACAGTGGTCCCGCTTTTGTTTTGTGCCGACGGGCTTTGTCGGCAGAGAGTGTACTATCGTTATTGGACGATGAGTTTTCGGAGAGTGGTGGACTGTGCAGTGACCACACGGACAAAATAGGCACCCTGGGCCAGTCCGCCGACCTCCATTTGCTTGGAGCAGTTGGCCGAGCAGTTGAGGGTTTCGGAAGCCACTTGGCGCCCGTTGATGTCGAGCACTTCGATGGTCACCGGGCCTTCGACACCCGAAACGGTGATGGTGGTAGAGCCGTTGGCAGGGTTGGGATAAAGGGTGCAACTGAATTCGGGTGCGGCCTGGTCAATGCCCACGGCATCGCCGGTGGTGATGACACAGGGGGTAGTGCTCCAGTCGCTGTACCACGAGAGGCCGCAGAGCGAACGGACGCGGAAGGCGTAGGTGAAATGGGGCACGAGGTTGTAGATATAGACCTCGGTGTCGGGACTGATGACAGAGCCCAAGACTTCGCTTTCGGTGTAGCCTTCGCGGCCGTATTGAATCTCGTAGTAGCCACTGGCGCTGCTGCCGGGATTCCATCTCAGATGGGCAATGTTGCCAATGGCCTCGCCGGTGACCCCGCTGACCGTACCGCAGTAGGGAGTGGTGAAGTCGATGCTGGAGGAGTAGGCGCCCTGGAATTCATAGTCGGGGCCGCAGAGGGTGCGTACAGTGGCGTGGTAAGCGGTGCCAGGCTGCAGGCCGTTGACGGTGGCAGGATTGCTGCTGACCTCGTAAGTCTGGTTGAAGTTGTTGTTGAAGACACGGATTTCCCAGCGGGTGTCGTTGTCAGCGGCATCCCAGCTGAAGGTGGCATGGGCGTTGTCGAGGTCGGACACCTGCAAGTTGGTGGGCACTGGGCAGAGATAGTCGGTGACGGCGGTGACACCCACCCAGGCAGACAGGCCCAACTCATCGGCGGAGCAGTCCTGACGCAGGCGGAAATCGTAGCTGGTGGAGTGGTCGAGGTCGGTGAAGGTATAGCTGTTGCCGGTGACGTCTATCTCGTCGGACCAGGTGTCGGAAGAGCTTCTCTTATAGCTAATCTGCACATTGTTGCCGTCGGCAATCCAGGTGAGGCCGATGGAAGACAGAGAAGAGGTGGTGCCAGTGATAGTAGGCGCATGGCAGATGGGGGCACAGGCGATGAACGTATAGTTGGGGGAGATGGTGTCGGCATGTTTGTAGTAGGGCGAGATGGTGTTGGCCTGGGCGGGAGTGAAGGGGTCGTAGTAGTAGGCTGAAAGCACCTTGTTGCCGACGGTGCTATGGGCATCGAAATAGGGATAGTTGTAGTCGGAGGTGGAGTTGTTGCGATAGATGGCGACGACGAGGTTGCTATGGCCATCGTAGGGGAAGGGGGAGTCGAGAATCACACGATGCCAGCCGGCGGAATTGAAGTTGAGGCTGCCATGATAGACGCGGACAAAGGTGCTGTCGAACTTGAAGGAGTTGAGGACAGAGTCGGAGGTGTGGCCGAAATAGACGTCGCAGTTGTTGAGAGCCGCAGTGCTGGAAGAAGTGGCGCTGAAACCGAAGCCGGAGATTTGGTCGAGTCCGACGAGGTCGGCGCTGTCGATGAGCGTCTCGGAATAGGAGTAGTTGTAATTGCAATAACCTGGAGCCCAGTAGGTAGAATAGGCAGTAAAGTCGGCTGTGTCGTAGTTGAAGTAATCATACTCAGTGGCGCAGGCCGTGGTGATGAAATTGACCATTTCGCTATAGTGGCTGTTGTCGGTAGCAGAGCAGAGGCCACGTACCATGCACTGGTATTCGGAAAGGCCGCGGAGGCCGGTGAGGGTGATGCTGTTGTTGGTGGTGGTGTCGTTGGACCAAGAGAGCGTACCCACACGGCGGTAACGGACATGATAGCTGGGAGCGGAGCCCACCCAGGAGAGTGTGGCAGAGCCATCGGCCACGCTGTCGACCACGAGGTCGGTGGGACGGAAGCAGGTGGGGGCGGCATGGACACTGATGTCGTCAATTTTGACACCTTCGCCACCTGTGACGCCCTTGAGGCCGACCTGATAGAAAGCCTGGTTGCCCGAGTACGGAAGGGTGACGAAATGCTGCGTCCAAGCGGTGATTTGGGTGGTGAAGGAGTCAATCACTGCCCAATCGCCCGTGGGGCTGGTACGATAATAGACGTAGAGACGGTCTTGATGACTGCCCTGGACCTGGGCATGCCAGAAGGTGAGCTCGGCACCGCGGTCGAGGGCGGTAAAGTCGAAGGAGGGCAGGATGAGCATTGTTTCGTTGACCCGGCTGGAGTTATAAAGCTGACCCACATAGCCGCCGCTATAGGCGCCTACGGGATTGGCGGTGGTGGTGGCGACCTCCCAGTCGGTGGAGCCGGAGATGCGTTCCTGGTTCATGCAGCTGTCAAGTCCCTGCTCGAAATTGATCTCGTAGGGGGTGAGGTTGTCCACCGGGAGGGGGTCGCAGAGGGTGCTGAAAACGGGGAACTTTACCCATTTGCTTTGGTTGTCGGGACAGTTGACACGTACCCAAGCGTGATACTGGGTGGCAGTGGCAAGGCCGCTGAGGGTGGTAGAGGTGGTGGTAATTTGGATGGTGTCGGTGGCATTGGCGATATCGTCGGAGGTGCCGTAGACGATGGTGTAGTTGCCGGCATTGTTGGTGTCGGTGAAGGAGAGGAGCACGGAAGAGGTGGTGGCGTTGCTGGCACGGGGGTTCCTAGGAGTAATGCAAGGGTTGAAGTACTCCACAAGAATATCGTCAAGATAATAGGAATCGCTGCCATCACCCGTGCGGATGGCGATGTGGCGGCCAGTGCCTGTGTAGCCGTTGAGGTTGGCCTCGCAGAACTGCCATTCACCGTCGTCGGAGGTGAAGGGGAAGGAGGCGATAAGCTCGAAGGTGGAGGTGTCGGCCGGATTGGCCAGGACGCCCACATCGGTACGGTAGGTACTGTAAGCGGTGTAGTCGCCCATCATATAGAACGAAAGGGTGAGGGTGTCGATACGGGCTCCCATTTCGGGAAGAATGATCATGCTGCTATAGGAAGAGCCGGGGTAACTGCTGGAAGCCATATAGAGACAGCTGGAACCGGAGTGATGGTAGTAGGAATAGGTGTAGGGATAGTAGCTACCGGAATAGTAGTAGCTGGTTGAACGAGCCCAGCAGATCTGGGTTTCGGGTTCGGAATAGGTGGCGAGGAAGCCTTCGAAGTCTTCGGCGAAGGGATAGTCGGTAACGGGAGCACAGCGGGTGGTGGCATTGATTTCGATGGAAGCCGTGGTGTCGCCGCAGAGGCTAGTGACACGGAAGACATAATGAGTGGCGGGCTGCAAGCCGGAGATGACCGCAGTGTCCTGACTTGTGCTGGAGGCGTGGACATTCCACTCGGTGCTGTCGGCCTGCCTGTACTCAATGTCCCAGGAGTCCTCGTAAAGACCTGGAACCCAAGAGAGGGTGACCGAAGAGGAGGTGGTGGCAGCCACGACAACGGCAGGGGGCACACAGCTGGCATCGCCGCAGGGGGTGAGGAAGACGGTGTTGGCCCGGAGATTGACCACACCGGTGGACCAGGTAGAGACGGAAGAGAGGGAGAGAGAGTCGGTGGGGTCTATGTCGCCATTGTAGGAGTAGGCGTAAACGGACATATTGTCGGTGGTGGAGCTTGCCTGCCAGTTGATGGAGGAGGCATATTCGCCAGTGTTGTCATCGACGGTAAGGGTAATATTGCCAGAGCCGCTGTATACGAAGGCAGAATCGAAGAGAATTTCGTTCCAACCAGGCTGTATGGAAACAGGGCCAGAGAAGCGGCGATTGGCAGGAGACTGGACTTCTATTTCGGAATAGGAGCTGTAAGAGCTGCGGGTGGTGGAGTCCATATACACTGCCATGTTGCGGATCATGGTGGCGTTGGAGGTGTTGTAGAAACGGACGCCGAAGATGGTATCGACGCCTGCCATGACGACCGAGTCGAAAATCTGCTGCGACACGGCATGTCCATAGATATAGACGGGCACATAATAGCTGTTAGCGATGCCCGTGCCGACCACATTTTCGCCGCCGGAGAGGCAATAGGTGAAGAAAGAGGCATCGGCGTTGAGACTGGTATCGCCGCCATCGCAAGTGGCCTGGACCGAAAGCAGGTAATGGGTGTGCTGGCTGAGGCCGGTGATGGTGAAACTACGGGCGGTGTCGGCAGCGGTGTAGTAATTGGTTACTTCGTTGGCTGTGTCGGTAGCCACTATGGTAAAGAGTTGGGGGGTGGTGAAGTTGGCATAGCTCCACGAGACCAGCGCACTGCTGCCCGTAACGTTGGACACCTGTACGTCGTAGGGACTGGTGCAGGTGGGCAGGGGTTCGCAGTGGGTGGTGAGGACGAAGCCGTCGTAGGAGGAATAGCCAGTGCTGAGATAGAGGGTTAGCGGGCCAATGGAAGAGGCCACGTTGATATTGGATACCGAACCAGAGTATTGGCCAAGAAGGCGACCCGAAATGCCCACACCTTCATAGATATAGAGGTAGTCGGAAGAGCCTAAATTGATGTTGCCCGTGAGGCGGATGGTGGCGGTGCTGTCGTTGGGATAGACTACCATGTAGCTGGTGGTGTAGTTGGGGACAACGCCACTGACTCCACCGGGGTCGGAGATGGAGGTGCCGCAGACATAGACGGTATCGGTGCCGGACTCGGGCATCTGAATCGTGTTGGGACGGGCGACGACGGGGAGCGACCAGTAGCCACGCTGGCTGCCACAGACGGTGCGCACGTAGAATTCGTAGGTCAGACTGTCGGACAGGCCAGTGAGGGTGAACGGATTGGTGGAAGCGGGGATGCGGACGGTGCTGAGGTCGGGGTCGAAGCCGACGGGGCCGTAGGAAATCTCCCATGCGGTTCCAATCGTGTCGGTCCAGGCGAAGGTGATTTCGTGTGAGACAGTAGCAATGGGAGTGAAGTCGGTGACCTGGGGGCAGTTGTTGATTTGACGGATGGTGACATCGTCCAATAAGATATTGATGGCGCTGCTGGGGCTCATGTTGTTGCCCGCAGAGCGGAAGACCACGTAGACGGAATCGGTAGTAGTGACGGTATCGAAATCTACCGTGTAGAGTGCATAAGCATCGGTCAGGGGCACGACACTGACAAGATGGAAGACGGCGGTGGCAGAGTCGTTGGTGGTGGTGTAGCCCACCTGGATGCTGCCAAAGTTGTCGGTGTAGCTAGAGTATGCAGCCCAGAACTGAGCCTCGATCTGGTTGGCAGGTATCAACACACGGGGCGTGATGATTGAATTGGCTCCGTAGGCATCGTACATGTTCACCAGGTAGGAACCCGTATGGGCATAATAGCTGTAATAATAAATTTGGGGGTATTCGTAGACGTAGCCATAATTGTCGTAGCTACCTTTCTCCCAGATGGACCAGCAGAAGGGGGCGTTGGAACCATTGTTCTCAAATCCTTCGGAGAAGGGGATGGGGTTGTCGCCACAAGCGGTGCGGAAACTGTGGAGGGCGGCAGCACTGGTGTCGTCGGCAGCACAGATGGCCTTGAGGAAGAAATAATAGGCAGTATTGGCCAAAAGGCCGGTAAATTCGACATTGGTATCGGCTGTGAAGGTCCAGTCGCCTAGGGTGGTGCGGCTGGTACTCAGCTGATAGAGCCATCCGCTGGCCGCCTCGTCGTCGGCCCACTCGAGGGTGGCACTGTCAGCGGTGACATTGAAAGCGTTGATAAGCGTCGGGCGGGGACAGGTGGCACAAGCCACATCCTCACAAAAGACACCCGTGGGGATGGTGGTGCCAGAGGTGTGAGTGTAGAGGGTGGCACCGATGGAGTCGGTAATGGTGAAACCGCACTCAGAGTCGTAGAGACCCGAGCTCCAGGAGAAACTGACAGGGCCCTGACAGACATGGAAGGTTGCAACTGAGGAGGCTCCCGCACAGGAGTAGGTGCCGATAAAGATGGTGTCCTGATAGATGGTGATGGCAGCACCATTCCATCCGTCGCCATACTGGTCGGTGCCAGAAATGGTGATGGTGCATGTGGCCTCACCCTCGCACTGTGCCCAGGCCGATGTGGAGAAGGACAGAAGGAAGGACAGAAGTATTAATAAAGTATAAATCTTTTTCATAATATGATGATTTTGAATCTATAAAATAAATCCGAATTCTGTTTACCTTACGATAACCGTTTGGGTGGAAGAGCCGTTAGCTGTGGCCACACGCAAATAGTAAGTGCCGGGAGCAAAAGAATGGGTGTGGAGCTGGAGTTGATGAGTGTGGTGGCTATCGGAGTATACCTTTTGGCCACTGACGTTGTACAGGTCGACCTGTATGATGTCCTGTGCCTCTACATTCAGGAGTCCGTCGGTAGGATTGGGGTAAACCTTGACTTGAGGGGCATCGACTTCGTCGACAGCTTCGCTGGTGTGGATGTTGATGGTGACGGTGGCGGTATCGGAAGCACAACGATAGCGGTCGGTGGCAACGACATGATAGACAGCGTCGTTGGTGATGAATGCCTCGGTATGCTGTGCGGTGGGATCGGCCAGATTGTCAGCAGGGAGCCACTGGAAGGTGAAGGGGGCATTGCCAGCCACCACTTCGACGCCCACTTCGGTGCAAAGGTGGTTGCACTCGATAAGGGTGTCGCGCACGACCACGTTGGGATTGTTCACCAGGACGAGGCGCATGGTGTCGTACACCTTTAGGTCGGGGAAGGCGGGACAGACCGAAGTCTCGATATAGAGGTCAATGTATTTGGGCTGAGCGAGATTGGCACCCTGGATGCCAGCCA
This sequence comes from uncultured Bacteroidales bacterium, assembly GCA_947165255.1. Taxonomy (GTDB): domain Bacteria; phylum Bacteroidota; class Bacteroidia; order Bacteroidales; family P3; genus Colimorpha. Next base: position 31,663 of record CAMUZR010000010.1, on the reverse strand, counting down.
CATTAAGATAATGGGTGGTGGATTTGGAAATATAGAAAGGTTGGTCGCCTTCCATAACAGCGCCGGAATCGGTGGTGCAGGTGAAATCGACGCCATAGACAGCCGTGCCGCCGTAAGTGATATGGCAGACACCATCGTCATAGTAGGAATGACTCATGTCGAAGGGTACGCGGGTAGCGCAACCGACACGGACGGTATCGCGATTGACACGGTTGAAATTGAGCTGAGTGGAAGGGCTGCTAAAGCTTCCGTACTCCAGGAAAACACCGCTGTCGAAGGCGTTGTCGCCCACATTGCAGACAGAGAGGTGCATGTGGTAGAGGGCGCAAGGGACAATCTCTGTGGTAGCCATAAGTTTGGAGGTGTAGCCGTCGTACTGGACACCGACGGATTCGACTGGGTTATCGTTGTAATAGGAGGAAAACTCGTAGTGGCAGTCGCTGCCGCCGCCGCCAGAAGTGCCGGGGACACCTGGATTGATAGAATTGATGGCCACTGCAATGCCGTCGGGAGTGGAATCGGTGACGGATAGGGGGATGATGGCCACATTCCAAGTCCTTTCTTCCATTGTTTCGGGGTCGGGTCCGGTCACATAGAATGCGAACACGTCGTTGTAGTTGGAGCAAACATACTCAGGATATTCCTCCGAAGCAAACGTGTACATGAAAGAGATGGTGTTGGTTAGGCCGACAAAGTCGAAGTCGAGAGTGGCACAGCCATTGATAGAGGAGGTGGCAATGGGGGCCAATTCGGCATCGGAGTAATAGCCCGTAATGGGCTGACTGGCACCAGAAAGGTTGTTGGGACCAGGGGCAACGGAAATATTGCCTGTGGTCATGACTATGCCAGAATCCATGGAGAAGCCGGTAAAACCATTGGCCTGGAAAACACCAATTTGGTCGGACAGGATGGGGCCAGAAGTGTTGCTGAACTTTGCATTGGTGATGTAAACACCCTTACCCGCCAGGGCGGTATTGACAAAAGTGTTAACATCTTGTCCCATAGCAGAAGTCACTGTGATGTTTTGGGCATGCAACTGACCGACAAGGCAACATGCCAAAACAAGATAAAATAATGACTTTCTTTTCATTGTAATTAATATTAATTTATTGTTGGAATTAATTAGAATGCAAAAATACTAAAAAAAATTAAAATTAAAACAATCCCCGCCGAAAAACGCAAATCACTATCGTCAGTTTCCTAACCAATCAAAGTGTCTATTTCAAAAAAAAAACGTACCTTTGCAAATGGAATATGATATTTTCAAGTGCTGTATTATGCGTTATTAGCCATTCAGCGTCCAGCGTTTAAAAATCTAAAAAAGTAACAATATGCCCAAAACCACCAAACTGCCTAAGGTCAAAGTGTCAAAAAGCATGGAGGCCGCCCTGTGGGAGTCGTGCAACAAGTTGCGCGGCGCCGTAGAGCCGGCCGAATACAAACACATCGTGCTCTCTCTTATCTTTTTGAAATATGCCGGAGACCGCTTCGGGCAAAGACAGCAGGAGCTCATGGCCAACGGGTTGAAAGAATATGTTGACCAAGTGGAGTTCTACACGGCGGAGAATGTCTTCTATCTGCCACCCAAGTGCCGCTGGTCGTACATTATGGAGAACGCCAAGCAGCCCAATATTTTCCAGATTATCGACGACGCACTTGTCGACATCGAGAAGAAGAACAAACAGTTGGCGGGCGCATTGCCTTATAACTACTATTCCAACTTGGGTTTGGACAAGACTAAGTTTGCATCGTTGCTTGACGAAATTAACAAGTTGGACACTGTTGCCGATGCCGAGAACGACCTCATTGGCCGCGTGTATGAGTATTTCTTGGGCAAGTTCGCCATCGCCGAAGGTAAGGGCAAGGGCGAATACTATACGCCCAAGTCGATTGTCAACCTCATCGCCGAACTTATCGAGCCTTATGACGGCAAGATCTACGACCCCTGTTGCGGCTCGGGCGGTATGTTCGTGCAGTCGATGAAGTTCGTCAAGGCGCATCATGGCAATATGAAGAACGTGAGCGTTTACGGTCAGGAGAACACCAATACTACCTTTAAACTGGCGCGCATGAATCTTGCCATCCGGGGCATCTCGGCCGACATCCGTCAAGGCGACACCTTCCACAACGACCACCACCCCGACCTCAAGGCCGACTATATCATGGCCAATCCGCCCTTTAACCAGAAGGACTGGCGCGAGGCCAACCAGCTCACCTCCGACCCACGCTGGAGCGGCTATGATGTGCCTCCCACCTCCAACGCCAACTACGGCTGGATATTGAACATATTATCAAAACTCTCCACTCGAGGTGTGGCAGGCTTCCTGCTGGCCAACGGCGCGCTGAGCGCTGACGGCACCGAGCTGGCCATCCGCCGCAAGCTTATTGAGAACGACAAAGTGGAGGCTATCATCATCTTGCCCCGCAACATGTTCTATTCCACCGACATCAGCGTGACGCTCTGGATACTGAACAACAACAAAAAGGCCCATGTGGAGACCAAGAACGGCAATGAGGAGCACTTCCGCGACCGCGAAGGCGAGGTGCTCTTCATCGACCTGCGGCAGAAAGGCGAGCCCTTCGAGAAGAAATACATCCAGTTCTCGCCAGAGCAGATACGCGAGATTGCCGACACCTACCACAATTGGCAGCGTGCCGGCTACGAGCAGACCTATCGCAACGAACCGGAGTATTGCTACTCCGCCACAAAGGAAGAGATAGAACAGAAAGGCTACAGTCTCGTGCCCAGCAAGTACATCGAGTTCCGCAACCGCGACGAGCAGATAGACTTCGATGCCAAGATGAAAGAGTTGCAAACTGACCTGCGCGACCTGCTGCAACAGGAAGAGGAAAGCACAAAAGAGCTGAAAGACCTATTTGAAAAGTTAGGGTATAAACTATAATATTCTTTCCAGTTTTGAAAATATTGGAAAGAAATGGAAAACTTTTTGTATCTTTGCAGTCGAAGGCAACTCAATTAGTATGACAGAACGGGAAAACATACATTCTAACCAAATACCTCATGGCGTACGCATCCAGTATGTCAGCGACCTTCATTTGGAGTTCCCGCAAAATCGTCAATGGATTGCAAAATATCCTCTTGAAGTAACGGGAGACATTTTGATTGTCGCTGGAGACACAGCATATCTTGATTTGCCAGACTCAAAAAGTGATACATACTCAGCGTATCAATTCTGGGATTGGGCGAGCAAGAATTATAGCCAGGTTATTGTTTGTTTTGGCAACCACGACTTCTACGGATATTATGACCTTGCCACTATTCCAAACGGCTTTTGCAAAGAAATTCGGCACAATATACATGCCTACTACAACAGTGTAGTACATCTTGACGGAATAGACATAATCGTGTCAACATTATGGTCGAAGATAAAGCCGTATGATGCATTCCTGACGGAAAAGAATGTCAGCGACTTCTATCGCATCAAGTATAATGGGCACCGGCTGACAGCAGATGATTTCAACCTTGAACACGAGCGTTGCCTTGCGTTCGTCCAACAGGCCGTAGGCGAATGCAAGGCAAAAAAGATTGTTGTCGTCACGCACCACGTGCCCACACAATTATGCACTGCACCCGAATTCAAAAGCAGCACCATCAATGGAGCCTTTACGGTAGAACTGGGTGAGTTTATATCCGATAGCCGCATTGATTATTGGATATATGGCCACTCACACCGCAACATCAAAGCGCAGATAGGCAATACACTCATTATGTCCAACCAGCTGGGCTATATCTCTTCCAAGGAACATTTGACGAACGGCTTTAGCCCTTCGGCTATGATTGAATTGTAAAAGAAAATTTATATGATTGTTGCAAAATTACAAAGAATTATACAGACGCAATGACGGCAGAATATCATAGATTAGGCGATTATATCCGCGAGGTTAATGTCCGCAACAGGGAGTTGAAGGTGACACGACTTGTCGGTCTTACGATTGACAAAGCGTTCATTCCTTCTGTTGCCAACGTCATAGGCACCGACCTATCCAATTATAAGGTTATCCGTCGGGAACAGTTTGCCTGTAGTTTGATGCAGGTGAGTCGCGACGGAAAGATGCCAGTGGCGATGTTCAACGATGAAGAGGCCATTATGTCTCCTGCCTACCCTATGTTTGAAGTGGTTGACAAGACGAAGTTGTTGCCTCAATATTTGATGATGTGGTTCTCTCGCAGCGAGTTTGACCGTGAAGCAAGTTATTATGCCGTTGGTGGTGTTCGAGGCAGTTTGACTTGGGAGGATTTTTGTAATATGCAACTTCCCGTGCCGAGCATTGAGCGGCAGCGGGAAATCGTGTCGGAATACGAGACGCTGACTCGCCGCATTCGTCTCAACAATCAGATGATTGAGAAACTCGAAGCCACCGCCCAAGCCCTCTACCACAAAACCTTCGTCGCCAACATCGACAAACAAAACCTCCCCAACGGCTGGAGAATGGGAACGCTGGGAGAGGTAATTGAAAGCTACTCTAAAACGCATAAATTTAACAAGCCACAATTAGTATTTCTCAATACTTCAGACATTTATAGTGGCAAAATATTACACCGTAGTTATTCTGATGTTGATAATATGCCTGGACAAGCAAAAAAAGAAATCAGAAACGGTGACATTTTGTTTAGTGAAATAAGACCAGCGAACAAACGATATGCGTTTGTAAAAGAGCAAAGACCAGAAGACTTTGTCGTCTCAACCAAACTTATGGTTTTAAGGATGAAAAACAATACTTACTCAAGCCTTAAAGTGTATTTTTATTTGACTCTACCTGATGTTTTAAATGATCTACAAAAGCAAGCAGATGGAGCTTCTGGGACTTTCCCCCAAATAACGTTTGATGGTAATTTGAAAAATCGTAGTATAATATTTGGAGATAAGAGAATAGAAACCGAATGGGATGATTTTTTAAGAATATTCTATAATAATGTATGGAATATTGAACAAGAAAACGAGAAACTAACTGAATTACAGTCTTTGCTTTTAGCAAAGATGGGACAATAGCAAAAACTATCAATATATGAACATTTTGTATATTTTTGGCAACGGCTTTGATAAAGCGCAAGGAATGGCGACAAGTTACCCTGAATTTTATCAGTATCTGATGAAAAACAAAGGTAGTATACATTTAGAACAACTCAAAAAAGACATAAATGAGAATACAGAATTGTGGTCTGATATGGAGGAGGCCTTAGGTAAATTTACTTCACATATATTTGACGCAAGTAATTTTGACGATTTATATTTTGAACTTAGTGAACGTCTTCAAATATATTTAAAAAACGAAGAAGACAACTATAATCCCTCAGATCAGCAGAAAGAAAAATTTATCAAAGACTTCATTAACCCCTTTCAATATATAGAAACCACCGACACAACAAACTTTATTAAATTATTAACCGAGAAAAGGCCTGTTGGTTATCCTGACACACAAGATATAAGTGTAATAACGTTTAATTATACAAATACATTAGAGCGATTGTTGCCTAATGATATAGTTGGGGAAAGTAATAATTACAGTAATAGTTACGCAATTGACAGCTCCCACTTCTTGTATAACATAATACATATTCATGGACAACTCGGAGATTCGATTATTATAGGTGTTGACAATGAAGAACAAATCGCTAACGAGCAATTCAGAAGTAACCCGGACATTAAAGACCTTTTGGTAAAAGAACAATCCAATAGCGTCATGGGAAATACAAGACAAGCACAATGTGAACGCCTTATCAAAAATGCTGATGTAATATTATTATACGGTGTATCACTTGGTACGACAGATGCGCATTGGTGGAACCTTATTCGCGAAATGTTTGAGAAAAAAGATTTACATATTATTCAACATCTATACAAAGAAAACTATATAGAAGTACCTTCGACCAGGAAACAACTTTATGGCAGAATTAAAAGAGGTAATAGATTAGAAATCATGAAGAAATTAGGCTTGGGCGACAATGAAGATAATTGGCCAAAAGACGCCAGCGAGAGATTGTTTTTCATAACTAATTCCAATTTATTTAAAATATAAAGAAATATTTGGATTATATCCATTCCGAATACATGTGAGACTACAGGACAATCGTCGAAGGATTACCGAAGGATAGTAGAAGGGATACCAAACAAGTCGAATTGTGAAAAATGTGATTTTTTGATATTTTTTTTAGCCGAAAATGTGATGATATAAAGATAAGACAATGAAAGATAGTAGTTTGGATTTTAGCGAGTACATACGCCAAGGAGAACCCACAAAACGGGAGGCTGCATACGCCTGGAGTACTGCCATTGGACTTCAGGCGGTGGATGGTCTGAAGACATCGGACTATCTGAACGATTTGGCACGGCGAAATATCGAAGGTGAAATCTCAATCGACGAGGTGGACAGGCTTTTGAAAAGCTATTATGAGAGCAAGACCGTGCGCGATGCGGACGACGATGACAAAGAAGAGGCAGACAAGGCCTCGAAAAACATCAAAAGAATACTCTCATCCGATACTCTCAACTTCACAACCAATGGTCTTGTCAGCCTTCATCGCCGTATATTCGAGGGCGTTTTCAAACACGCGGGCGAATTTCGCCATTACGACATCACCAAGAAGGAGTGGGTGTTGGAGGGTGACACTGTGCGTTATCTGAACTGGGAAGACCTGCGTGTCGCTCTCGACTATGACATCGAGCAGGAACGCAATTTCGTTTACAAAGGGAAAAGCCAGGACGAGGCTGTTGCACATATAACCAGATTCGTATCGGGAATATGGCAGATTCACGCTTTCCCTGAAGGCAACACTCGTACCACTGCTGTTTTCACAATCCTTTATTTACGTTCGTTGGGGTTTAATGTCGAGAATGACCTTTTTGCCAGTCATTCGTGGTATTTCCGCAATGCGCTGGTACGAGCCAACTATCGTAATGTGGCCAAGGGGATAGACTATACACCTGTGTATTTGGAGCGTTTCTTCCGCAATTTGCTGTTGGGCGAGCAGTGGGACCTACGAAACCGTTACCTACATATCCATCCGACCCAAGAATGGAGTGTACAACCCAATCTCACCACCCCTACAAGTACCCCCATAACCACCCCTACAAGTACCCCCACAAGTTCGACTGCAATAACCTTAAATCCAAATAGTAAATTATATACAGACAATGCGAATATCCTCGAGCTTGTTCGGATTGTTGGAAACGAAGAGTTGAGTATTAAACAGATGATGGAGAATAGGAAACTAAAGGACAGAAAGAACTTTTTGGAATATCACCTCGGACCAGCACTAAAAGAGAGGTTTATCCGTCTTAAATACCCCGACCGTCCCAATCATCCCCGGCAGAAGTACCTACTGACGGTGAAGGGTGTTGCCCTTTATAATGAATTAACGAAAGGAGAATAGAAGTATGCCGTACTTTTTCCGAAAGCCAGTTGGTGTTGTCTTTCATCACCTTGCTGCGAAACATGATAGTGTGAATAATAATCCGATAACAAAGACAATATGAAGGAAATTACCTCTATAGATAAAAGCACATTGCTAAACGATGCCTGCAACATTATTGAACAGGCGCAACGTATTGCCTATAATTCAGTAAACGTCACATTGGTCAAACGTAATTGGCTTTTGGGTATGCTTATCCATAAGGAGATACTGAACGAACAACGTGCTGGATATGGTGAGCAAATTATCAAGGAATTGGCCAGGGAATTGACGAGGCAATATGGTGATGGTTTCAGTCAAGCAAACCTATACCATTTTGTTTCTTTCTACAATTGCTTCCCAAACATTTTCCACGCAGTGAGTGGAAAATCTGCAGAAGGCTCTACCAGCAACAATTTCTACGCGGTGAGTAGAAAAACTTCCAACGTATTGCTTTTGGACACTCTGCTATCAGAAACTCCACTGTTGCTCTCGTGGACGCATTATCGTATCCTGTTGCAAGAACAAAATAAGGATGCTCGCGACTGGTATGAACGTGAAGCTGCCAAGGAAATGTGGAGCACAAGAACGCTGCAACGTAACATCAGCAGTCAGTATTACCATCGCATGCTGATGTCGCAACACAAAGAGTTGGTGCATGAAGAAATGATTGAGAAAACATCTCCGCTGCAAGACAAATTGGAGTTTATTAAAAATCCGGTTATTGCCGAATTCCTTGGCTTTCGACAGGAGGCGACGTTCACAGAGTCTGAACTTGAGACAAGTATTATCAACAACTTGCAAAAGTTCATTATGGAACTTGGCAAGGGCTACGCCTTTGTTGCTAGACAGCAACACATCCATACAGAGAAGGAGGATTATTATATTGACTTGGTTTTCTATAATTACCTGTTGAAGTCGTTTGTGTTGATAGACCTCAAAACGACCAAGGTAACCCATCAGGATGTAGGCCAGATGGATATGTATGTCAGGATGTATGATGAGTTGAAACGAGGCGAGAATGACAATCCCACCATTGGTATTTTGATATGCGCCGACACGGATGAAGACATTGCACGATACTCAGTACTCCACGACAATGACCAACTGTTTGCCGCCAAATATAAGACCTATATGCCAACAGACGAGGAATTACGAGCAGAGATAGAGGCACAAAAGAATATCTACTATTTACAACACAAAGAAAAATAGACTTATGCCATACTTCAACGAAAGCCAATTAGAGATGTCGATTGTCACCCTGCTGCAGGAGCAGGGGTATGACTACATCAAGGGCGAGGACATCGTGCGCAACCTCGATGAGGTGGTGCTGCGCGACGACCTTGCGCAATATCTCCGCAGCCGCTACAAGAACGACGGCATCACGGAGCAGGAAGTGGAGGCAGCCATCCGCGTCATCACCCAGCGGACGGGCGGCTCGCTGTATGAGGAGAACCGCCACACGATGAATCTGCTGATGGACGGTTTCTCGCTGAAACGCGAAGACTCGACCCGGCAGAACCTCTACGTCCAACCTATCGCTTTTGAAGAAAACCAGCAGAAACATAACATCTTTAAGGTGGTAAATCAGTTCGACATAGTGGGGTTACAACACCGTATTCCAGATGCAGTTGTGTTTGTCAACGGCCTGCCGGTCGTGGTGTTTGAGTTTAAGAGTGCCACCAAGCAGAACACCACCATAGAGGATGCCTACAAACAGCTGACCATCCGCTACCGAAGGGACATCCCCATGCTGTTCAAATACACAGCCTTCATCGTCATCTCCGACGGCGTGAACAACAAGTTCGGCACGCTCTACACACCCTACGAGTTCTTCTACGCCTGGCGCAAGGTCAACGCCAAGGACAAAGCCGACAACGGCATCTCCTCGCTGAAGACAATGATTGCCGGATTGATGCGCAAAGACCGCCTTATTGACGTTATACACAACTTCGTCTATTTCCCCGACACCGCGAAAGACGAGCACAAGTTTATCTGCCGCTATCCGCAGTATTTCGCAGCCCGTGCCCTTTACCAGAATATCCTCAACCACAGCAAGCTCAACCCCAGCGGCGACGGCAAGGGCGGTACCTACTTCGGTGCCACTGGCTGCGGCAAGTCGCTGACGATGCTCTTCCTGTCGCGATTGCTGATGAAGAGCAAGGCCCTATGCAGCCCTACCATCATTCTCATCACCGACCGCAACGACTTGGACGACCAACTGTCGCGCCTGCTGCTCAACGCCAAGCAGTTTGTGGGAGACAGCGTGATAGAGCAGGTGGAAACCCGCGAGGACTTGAAGACCAAGCTCCTGGGACGCTCCAGCGGTGGAGTGTTCCTTACCACCATACAGAAGTTCTCCAAAGACATCAGCCTGCTTTCCAATCGTGCCAACATCATCTGCATCAGCGACGAAGCGCACCGTTCGCAGACAGGTATGGAGGAGAAAGTGGAGATTAGCGACCGAGGAGTGCGCCGCTCTTATGGCTTTGCCAAATATCTGCGCGACTCGCTGCCCAATGCCACATATGTGGGTTTCACCGGCACTCCCATAGATCCGACACTGGAGGTCTTCGGCCCCATAGTGGACGAATATTCGATGATTGAGGCGGTAAATGACGGCATCACTAAGACCATTATGTATGAGGGTCGTGCCTCACATGTCTTCGCCGACAGTGAACTCATCAGACAAATAGAGACATACTACGACAAATGTGCTGAAGAGGGCTCGACGGACTACCAAATAGAAGAAAGCAAGCGGGCGATGACGCAGATGAGTGTGCTGCTCAACAGCCCCGACCTCATCCACCGGCTGGCGGTGGACTTTATACAACATTATGAACGCCGTGTGGAAGAGGGCAGCACCGTGAAGGGCAAGGCAATGATAGTCTGCGCCACTCGCGAAATAGGCTATGCCATCTACAAGGAAATTGTCACCCTGCGCCCGGAATGGGCAGAAGTGAGACTGTGTGGCGACGGGGAGGTCCTCAGCCAAGAGGAGTCCGAGAAGATAACGCCCATCGAGAAGGTCAAAATGGTATTCATCCGTCAGAAAGATGACCCCGAAGAACTGTACAACCTACTCGGCACCAGCGAGGACCGTAAGAAATTGGATCTACAATTCAAAGAAGAAAAGTCGAATTTCAAGATTGCCATTGTGGTGGATATGTGGATTACGGGCTTCGATGTGCCCTGTCTGGACACTATGTACTGCTACAAGCCGTTGCAGATGCACACGCTGATTCAAACCGTCAGCCGAGTGAACAGGAACTATCCAGGCAAAGACAAGGGCCTGATTGTAGACTACCTTGGCATCAAGAAGAAGTTCAACCAGGCGATGAAGAGATATGCCAACGGCAGGCAGAACGAGACCCCCTTGGAAACCATAGACAGTGCCGTCAAGTTGTTTAAAGACGAACTGGACGTGCTGAGACGGATGTTCAATGGTTACGATTATAGCAAATTCTTCACTGGCACACCTTTGGAACAATTAGATGCCTTGCAGATGGCAGCAGAACTTGTGCAACAGACCGACGAGCTGGAGAAACGCTTTATGAAACATACCTCCATCATGAAGTCGGCATACAACATGTGCAACAACGATGAGCGCATAGAAAAGTCAGAAGTCGACGATGTGCATTTCCTCACGGGAGTGCGTTCGGTCATCTATAAGACCACCACCGGCGACTCGCCCGATGCCACCCAGATGAACCGCCATGTGCTTAAATTGGTCAACGAGGCACTCATATCTGAGGAGGTAGTGGCTATCAATACAATGGATCTGGACAACAGGGAGCAAATAGACCTGCTGGCCGATAAATATATGGAACACCTCAAGCACCTGCCTTATCAGAATACGAAAGTAAAATTGATGGAACAACTGCTGAAAAGAGTTATAGATAGTGTGCGAAAGGTAAACAAAGTGAAAGCAGTCAGTTTTACCGAGCGGCTGAACGGCATCATCAACAAATATAACGACCGTTCGGACGACATTGTTCTGGCTGATGAGATTGTGACTGAAGTGGCAAAACAACTAGCAGAGCTCTTCGAAGAGATAAAGAAAGACACGGTTTTACCCAACGGCATACCCAACATCGAGGTCAAGGCATTCTACGACATACTGAAGTCGGTGGCAGAAAGGTATGACTTCCTCGAAAAATACAGTGAAGAGGAATACGTTGCCATTGCCAAAGATGTGAAAGCAGTGGTAGACGACAATACTAAATATATTGACTGGGACAAAAAAGCAGACATCAAGGCTCAGTTGAAAGTACAAATAATCCTCACCCTTGCCAGACACAAATATCCGCCTGCAACACGCGATGAAGTATTCAAGGCTATTTTTGAACAGGCAGAGAACTTCAAGAAGAACAAATTTGTCCCCCACGAGTCTATCAGCCACTTTGACCAAGAGGATTACCGACCACTGATGGCGGCGGAGGAAATGAATTGGAACGGGCAGAAGAACGACTGACTATGCCTCCAACACCAACGGGCGGCCGTCAAGTTTGGCTGCCACTAGGTCGTCGCCTTGGTAGACGAGCTTGAGCGAGAAGAAAGGCTGATCGGAATCCATCAGCAGCCGGAGAAATATCTTGTCGCCTTCCCAAAGGGTAAGGTCAAAAAGGCGTTGCTTGTCAATCCACTCGAGGTCGCCCTCGTCACAAACAATCTCCTCACCGCTCCATTGCGAAGCGGTGAAGAGATGCATGTATTCGCACGGCCATACGTCGCTGATGAAGGTGACGATGCCGCGATAACGCCATTTTTGGACTTCAAGGCCGGTTTCCTCCTTTACCTCGCGGAGCATGCACTCGTCCGGACTTTCGTCTGGCTCGCACTTGCCGCCCACGCCAATCCACTTGTCGTGGCTGGCATCGTTCTCTTTTTTCACACGATGGAGCATCAAGTACTGGCTGCCCCGCTCGAGATAGCAAAGGGTGGTCTGTTTCATTGGGGTTGTGTTTTAGAAGTTCTCTTGTTCTGCCAATTGTGGTACCACTCAAATACGACAGGCACCACAAAGATGTTCAGTAGTGTGGAGGTGACCAGTCCGCCCAAGACAACTACGGCCATGGGGGCCTGTATTTCGTTGCCGGGATGGTCGGCGGCCAAAATCATAGGTACTAACGAGAGGGCAGTCGTGAGGGCAGTCATGAGGATGGGATTGAAACGGTCCAAAGAACCCTGTATGATGAGGTCGCGGGGACTGGCAGAGGTTTGCTGGTTGAAAAGCGTTTGGTAGCGCGACACTAGCAGAATGCCGTTGCGGGTGGCAATGCCAAAGAGGGTGATGAAGCCAATGAGGGCAGGGGTGCTGAGGGTGTTGGAGCCCAGTTTGATGGCCAACACTCCACCGATAAGTGCCAAGGGGAGGTTGAGCAGAACGATGAGTGAGAGGCTGAGACTCTTGAACTCGGTATAGAGCAACAGATATATGACCATCAGTGCCACAATGAACACCAGAATGAGTGTGCGGGTAGCACTCTTGGCACTCTCAAACTGTCCACCATACTCTATGCGGTAACCCTCGGGCAGCTGTATTTCGCTGTCGATGGTCCTCTGTATATCCTCCACCACACCGATAGCGTCTCGCTCGCTCACATTGGCAGAAACGACTAGCTTGCGCTGCACATTCTCACGTGAAATGGTGTTGGGACCACCCACCGAAACCACGTCGGCCACCACACCCAGAGGGACCTTGCCACCGTCGTAGGTGTCTATAAGGGCATCTTTGACGTCCTCGATGGTGAGAGTGTCGTTGGCAAAACGCTGCTTGAGTACGAGGTCGAAACTGCGCTGGCCCTCATACACGTCGCCAATCTTTTCGCCATTGAAAGCCGTGGCCACAAAGCGGTTGAACTGTTCCATGGTGATGCCGTATTGTGCCAGCATGGGACGGTTGGCCCTCACTTGTAGTTGGGGCGTTTCGGTCTGCTGCTCCACATTCACGTCCACCAGCCCTTCTATGTCTGACACGGCTCCCTTGATTTGGTTGCCCAGCATAAAGAGCCTACTGAGGTCGGTGCCGAAAATCTTGATGGCGATGGTGGCCTGGGTGCCGCTAACCATGTGGTCGATACGGTGGCCCAAGGGCTGTCCCACACTGGTGACGACCCCCGGAATGGAGGCCATGCGAGTGCGCACATCGGCCATAACCTCTTCTTTGCTGCGATCCGCGAGACGGAAATTGACATCAATCTCGGCCCCGTTGGTGGCCTGGGAATGTTCGTCCAGCTCACCACGGCCTGTGCGACGCGAAGTGGAGGTCACCTCGGGAATGGCTAGGAGTTCTTGCTCCAGCAAATTGCCCAGTTTGTTGCTCTCTTCAAGCGAAATGCCGGGTTTGGCAACCGCCGCGATGGTGAGCGAACCCTCGTTGAAAGGCGGGAGAAAATCGCGCCCCATGGTGAACATAAGACCGATGGCGACCAAAAGCAGGGCCACGGTGGTGACAACAACCGGACGGCGATGGCCGAACGTCCATTGCAGCATGCGGCGGTAACCTTTAGAGAGCCAAGTGGCCAGCCAACTGTCTTTCTGGCGACGGTTCAGATAGGCTTCGTCGGAGAGGAGTAGTTTGCACAGGAGGGGTGTGACGGTCATGGCAACCAAGAGGGACATGAAGAGGGATATGAGGTAAGCGATGCCGAGCGGTTTGAGCATACGACCTTCCAGTCCATTCAAGAAGAAGAGCGGCACGAATGTAATCATCACAATGAAAGTCGCATGGATGATGGAACTGCGTATTTCAGACGAGCCGTGGAAGACCACATTGTAGGCCGAGTCGCGCTGCTCGGAGGGCAACTGGTGGTTTTGTCGAAGCCGTTTGTAGACATTTTCAACGTCGATGATGGCATCGTCCACCAGGGAGCCGATGGCTATGCACATGCCGCCGAGGGTCATGGTGTTGATTTCGTAACCCAAAAGATAGAGACACAGCACCGTGGCCAAAAGGGACAGGGGAATGGAGATGATAGATATCAGCGTTGTGCGGAAGCTGCCCAAGAAAAGGAACAGCACAATGATCACAAACACGGCACCTTCCAGCAAGGCCTTGCCCACATTGCCCACCGAGGACTCAATAAAGTCGGCCTGACGGAAGATGTGGGTATTCATCTTCACATCGGCTGGAAGGGTTTTGGCTATATTCTGCAAATTGGCCTCAATTTTCTCGGTGACACGGAGCGTGTTGATATTGGGCTGTTTGGAGATGGAGAGAATGACGGCAGGCTTGGCATTGCATGAAGCATAACCCATCTTAGGCGCATTGCCCACCCGCACTTCGGCTATGTCGCTGAGACGAACGGGATGGCCCTGATGCATGGAGACGAAAGAGGCTCCCAGTTCGTCAACATCGCTGGAACGCCCCATGCCGCGGAGGGCATACTCGTTGCCGTATTCCCGAATGACACCTCCGGTGGAGTTGGCACTGATGCTGTTGCCCAAGGCCTCTATGTCGGCCATGCTGACACCGTAGGCCTGCATGCGAATGGGGTCGGCCAATATCTGGTATTGCTTATATTCACCACCGATGATAGTGACTTGCGAAACGCCTCCGGTACCGAGAATGGCAGGTTTCACCACCCATTCGGCAAGTGTTCGCAACTCTTGTTGAGAGGTAGGATTGGCCACTTGGGCCGAGTCGTCTACTTGAAGACCAACAAATAATATCTCGCCCATCACACTGCTTTGGGGTGCCATAACTGAGGTAATGCCTTCGGGGAGTTGCTCGGCTAGGGTAGCCATCTTCTCACTGACTATCTGGCGGGCGCGGAAGACATCCATTCCCCAGTCGAACTCCACAAAGACAAAACTGGCACCCGCCATGGAGGTCGAACGGACTCGGCGGACATTGGTGGCTCCGTTGACAGCCGTCTCGATGGGGAAGGTGACAAGGCGTTCAACCTCTTCAGAAGCCATTCCGTGCGCATCGGTCATGACCACTACTTGAGGAGCGGTAAGGTCAGGGAAGACATCAATGTCGGTACGGTTGGCCGACCACAATCCGGCCACCACCAACAGGATGGCGGCCACAAGGATGAAGAGTTTGTGGTCTAAACTGAATCTGATTATTTTATTGAGCATCTCTTAATCGGATTAGGAACTATAATTCAATCGAATAGAGGAGTAAGTGAATCTGCTCCAACTGATAAGCCGTATCCCATATCTCTATTTCGATATCGTAATAATAATTAACTTGTTGGAGATATTGCTCCAAATTGATCTCACCTGCCTCCAATGCTTTGTCCAGCAGGGCAATGCTGTTGTTCTGGCGATAGGCAGATTTGAGGTTGTTGAGATTGAGAATCAACGCCTGTTGGCGGTGAAACAGGCAGCGGAGTTTGTTGAAACGTTCAAAGCGTTTGGCCGCAAGGGCGTCTTGGGAAGCAGCGGTCTGCAATTTGGCGGCACGGACTGTCCTTTGCTGACTCCACAAGGGAAGTTTTAACCCCACTGTGGCACCACGCCAAGTGCTGCCAACCACATTCTCAGCAGCATACCCTACATCCACCTTGGGCAGCCAACTGGCACGACTGAGCTGCTCCTTCTGCTGGCTGATGGCCAGCTGATTATTGAGTTGCTGAAGTTCCGGATTGCGCATTTCCAACTGCTCATACCAATCTTCGAAAGGTAGACCGCCCATCACCGTATCATATTCCATCTGGGTGAAGTTGTAATTCTCGTCACCCATCAACTGGCGCAAATCTGCCATGACATGGTCGGCTTCCATAATGGCACGCGCTGCTTTATTCTGAACGTCTGCCATATTCATTTGGGCACGATTGTACTCCAAGATGGAACACTCGCCCATCTCAAAGCGGCGGCGGTAAAGCTGGGCAAGCTTGATGGCAGCTGTACATCGGCGGTCATATATATAGGCCATATTCCAATAGTATATAATGTCCGCACAAATTTGCTGGGTTTCCAACATGGTGGCAACCCGAAGGGACTGATAGTCGATCTCTGCCGCATTTTCCTGCAAGTCACGCAGTCGTGCACGACGAACCATCACCGACGGCATCTCAAAAGACTGAGACACCCTGAGGTCCCACCGGATTCCATTTTCCGATGGGTCGCCCCAATAGTAGGCTGCCTCAACACTTGGGTCGTCAAGTAGCAATCCCACATGGGCTGCCGCCTTCTGAGCCTGAGCCCTCTTAGCTGCGGCTAGGAGCGTGGGATTCTTAGTTTCCAAATCTTTCAGCACCTGTGCGTAATGAGGCTGTCCCTCAGCCAGTAAAGGACAAAGAAGAACATAAAAACAAATCAATATAAACGTAATGAGTGACTTATTCATATCAAGAAGGAATTAGAGATTAATGGACATGGCCTGCATGGGGGTCGAGGGCGGCACCGTTTTGAGCCAGACGAACCATAGAAGCCCCACGGGTGACGACGCGTTCGCCTGCCTCCACCCCTGAAAGGACTTCGGTATAACGGCCATCGGTAGCACCCAGCGTGACCAGTCGTTTTTCAAACGACTCGGGAGTCAACTGCACAAAAACAAAGTAGTTGCCCATCTCCTCCACTATACCCTGATTGGGAATAGCCAGTGCCTGGTGGTCTTTGTGGGTGGTAATATAGAGGGTGACGAAGCTGCCGCTAAGCAATCCGGTCTGATTGCGCACACGGAAAGTAACCGGCACCATGGGACAATCAATGTCAGTGGACCTGCCGTAAGAGACCAAACTGCCGTTCAACTCGGCAAGAGTATAGACATGATTATCGCCTGGAACGATGATATTGACATCACTGATGGCGTTCAACTGCGTGTAATAGCGGGGCTGCACCTCAGCTCGAATGAAGAGGTCTCGATTTTGTGATATCGTAATCACCGACTGACCGGCCTCGACAAAGCTGCCGCCTACGACATTAATCCGCTGTACATAGCCGCTAATCGGTGCGCGCACCACTGCCCCCTTCTTTGAGAAATTTCGCTGTAAATTGTCGTAGGCGGCCTTGGACGTCTCATAGGCGGCTTTGGCGCGTAGCAGTTCCGACTGGGATACTATCTTATCTTCGGCCAGAAATTGCTTGCGTTCGTACTCGGCCTTGGCTGCATTATAGCTAGCTATTGCTTCCTGCAAGCGGACACTCATATTGTTGTCGGCCATTCCGTTGCTCTCAATGGTAAATAGCTGCTGCCCTTCCTTCACAGCGGTACCCGGCACCAGGTTGCCATTTCCCAAAACCACTATGCCCGAGGCTGTGGCAACGACTTCACGTTCGTCGCCCTGCGAGGGCTGCACCTGCGCTGTGGTTTTGATTACTGTGCCAAACGGCTGCATTCTGAGGATGTCAGTAGCAAAATCAATCTTCCAGCTCTGCTCCTTGGTAAAGGTGATGGCATTGGTTGAGCCATGTCCGTGTTCGTGATGATGTTCATGCATATCTTTATGCGCGGCAAAGACATGAACATGGGGGTGGGTCACCACGGAAACACCCCTAGGCTGCATTATTTCAACCTTTAACTTACCACACCCAGCCTTGGTAGGCCTTAATGTACATTTATAGATACCCGGCTGCGAAGGCTGCTCAATTTGCTGGCTGACGATCTCACCGTCTACAACGAGACTGATTTTCACCTGAACAGAATCCAGTGGTTTGAAATTGGAGAGACGGGTAAGGTGGGCCGCAACCTTTGATTCCTCCCCTACCAAAAATGGCTCTGCCTCGGCAAAGAGCTCGAAATCGGAGTTATATGCGGTATATTGTTCAGCATCATGATGATGCTCGTGTTTGTGTTCTTCATGAGCATGGTGGCAAGCAGGGGTCATGCCCAAGATGGACGCTATACTTAATAAAAAGACTATTTTTTTCATTTTCAACAATGTATTAAGTGAATAGTAACCATACAGTGTTCAGTGAACAGTGTACAAAAAACAGCAGTAGCGAAAGCTACCTTGCCTTCAAAATGAAATGTATGGCGGAGCCCTCAAGGAGGTGATACCCAGCAAGGGTGTCGAAACAAGCAGTACCGCCCTAATAGGATGGTACACTTTGATTTCGGGTAAAACAGGAACATGGGGCGAGGGTAAGAATGCAGCCAGTGCTGGAATCCAATAGTCATTGGACTCAGTCTTCATTAACTTGGCTAACGAAAGGTGGTCGTCACTAGTGGTAAACACCAGGTGCGACAGCAACTCTTGCAAAAGACAAATGTCGAAAGGATGATGAGAATGATGACGGTCGCAACCATGTCGGTCGTATCCGCTATCGCAATGGCAGTACAACTCGGTCTCAAAAACCAGTCCTACCCCCTCTTCGCAATCGTGGTGGTGATGAGGCACAACAGCATGGAGCATGATAACCGCACATGCTGTCAAAATACATATTTTAGCCATCAAATGCTTCATATAGTGCACATTGTGTAACCACCCCACCAAAGCAACCTTTTCAATAGACTTTGCAAAGGTAAGAAAAAAAGATGAGTATCTGGCTTTTTTCAGATCATGACCGCCATATTTTGCAAACCACTTGCAAACAAGCTAAAGCATCTTATAATATAAATTACGTTCGAAACCGTACTTTTCAAGCGTCTGGTCGTAACTATAGCCCAGCTGCAATAAACTCCTGATACTGGCTTCATTCTTGGGCGAAGCCGTTGAACACAATACCCGAATGCCCCTACGCCGTGCCTCATCTTCGAGACACCTGCCCAGCAACACCTGCAAATGATTTCCCCTCCACTCAGGACGTACTATACAGATTTTGTAATTGGCCGAAGGCGTGTCCACACTATGAAGCAATAGGGGTGACAAATCCTCTTCGCTGCCCTCCAGCGGAATATACAGCACCGCAAAAGCAACCATCTTTTCCCCTACCCATACTCCTGTACATCGGTGAGGCGGCTGCAGACAGCATCGCCACATCTCCAGACTGTTTCGCCTGAGCATGTCGGGCTGCGGAAGGATTTCAATCGTCTCGCGCTCCATATCTATAATTTCATCCAACTGCTCCAAACCGCAGTTGCGAATAACAAAGTTTTGTTCCATACCTTAGAAGCTGTTTAAACTAGTAATACTCCCCAAAATATAGACCACTGATATACGGAAAAAAATCTTTTTTTACAATCAGAAAAGGGCTAGAAAGTACTATACAGACTTTTCATTTTTCCTTAGGCCTCTGAAAAAAATGAGGACAAAGGCAAGGCTTCACATTTCCACATTGTTGCGTATCGAATCAGTCTCAATTAACTATTTGCCATTATCAAGTAGGGGCAGATTTCCTGTGGGAGATAGACGGCTACGGTGTTCCATCGGAAGTAATCGAACGACATCAGCATGAGACCGCCGTAGGGGTTGCCGGTTCCCCACGAGTTTTTCATGACGAAGTAGCGGGTGCCGTCGTCACCCTGGACAAGGCCGACGATGGCCATGCAGTGGTCGTCGGTGGGCGGACGTAGGAGTGACTTGACATAGAGCAGGAGCGGCGGGAGGGTGGTGACGGCAATGCCCTGAGTGAATGAGTATCCGCGTTCGCTGATGTCGCCTTCCCAGCAAACTCCTCTGCCCTGGTTCACCGCTAGGAGGGCTAGGGAAAGAAGGGTGTCTGGATGAAGGTTGAGAAAACGGTTGTGCTCCCAGTTGTCGGGCAGGTCAGGAACTATCCACTGATTATATGGCTCACGTTTGGTGGTGCAGAGTGGCAGGAAGTCTTTGGGGTTGCACAGTTCTCGGTAGATGCCGTGCCGCTCGATGAAATTCAGCAGTGTCTGCCCCATGGCACGGCCAGAGGGGGGCATTTCGGTCTCGACGGCTTGGGCTTCGACCACTGGCTGTATAGGAAGGTCGAGGCTGTCTCCCTGCCGAAAGTGCTCGGTTTCGATGGCGGCCAGCATGGAATAGGCCCAGCAGTACTGTGTGCGCCCCTGGTTCTTGACGGGGGTCATGGGGCTGAGAACTATCTTTTGAACTTGTTCTGGCCTATTGGGGATAGGGGTGGAATAATGCCAGAGGCAGTAGCCCGCAAACAGTACGACTATGGCTGACAAGGTGGAGGCACTCAGTATGAGCCATCTTGGGTGGGTAGACATGGGAACTTGGTGAATGGGGAATGGAGAATGGAGAATGGAGAGGGTTGTCATCCCATTCAGAACTCGGAATGGAGAATGGAAAACTGGGAATTGAAATAGAGCAATGTACAGTGTATAGTGATGGCTACCGCCTCACTGTACACTGTACATTATACATTATTTAAAAGAGTCCTTCGAGAATCTTGTCATCGACCAAGTTAGGCATAGTGACTTTGAGGTCGGGGTTGCTGTCCATGGCACGTTGGATGGCAAACATGGCTCCCTCGTTGCGAGCCCAGCTGCGGCGGCTGATGCCGTTGTTGACATCCCAGTAGAGCATCAGGCGCAGACGGCGGTCGCAGTCAGCAGAGCCATCGAGGACCATGCCGAAGCCGCCATTCACCACTTCGCCCCAGCCTACACCGCCACCATTGTGGATGCTGACCCAGGTGGCACCGCGGAAACTGTCGCCAATAACGTTCTGAACGGCCATGTCGGCACAGCGGTTGGAACCATCGTAGATGTTAGAGGTCTCGCGGAAGGGGCTGTCGGTGCCGCTGACATCGTGGTGGTCGCGGCCCAGCACGATGGGCGCAGAAATCTCGCCCTTGCGGATAGCTTCGTTGAAACGGGCGGCAATCTTGGTGCGGCCTTCGCAGTCGGCATAGAGGATACGGGCCTGGCTACCCACCACAAGGTGGTTCTCCTTGGCACCTTTGATCCATTGTATGTTGTCGTGCATCTGCTGCTGGATTTCGGCAGGAGCCGTGGCGGCTATCTCGGCCAGCACTTCCATGGCAATGTGGTCGCTCTTGTCGAGATCCTCGGGTTTGCCGCTGGTGCAGACCCAACGGAAGGGGCCGAAGCCATAGTCGAAGCACATGGGACCCATGATGTCCTGCACATAGGAGGGATAGCGGAAGGCACTGTGGTCGGCATTCCAGATGTCGGCGCCGGCGCGGCTGCTCTCCAGCAGGAAGGCGTTGCCATAGTCGAAGAAATACATGCCCTTGGCCGTGAGCTTGTTGATGGCGGCCACATGGCGGCGCAGGCTCTCCTGCACCTTCTCCTTGAAGAGTTCGGGATTGTCGGCCATCATCACCTTGGCATCCTCAAAGGTGACTCCTACGGGATAGTAGCCACCGGCCCACGGATTGTGGAGGGAGGTCTGATCGCTGCCGAGGTCCACCTGAATGCCTTTCTCGGCGCAGTATTCCCAAAGATCCACCACATTGCCCTGATAGGCGAAGCTGCGGGCAATCTTCGCATCGCGGGCCTTATTGACAGCCACAAACAATTCGTCGAGGTCGGCATGGACTTCATCCACCCAACCTTGGTCGAAACGTTTCTGTGTGGCAGCGGGGTTGATTTCAGCGGTGATGGAAACCACACCGGCAATGTCGCCAGCTTTGGGCTGAGCACCACTCATACCACCAAGTCCGGCAGTAATGAACAACTTACCGGCGGTTCCGCCGCCAAGTTTGCGGGCAGCATTGAGGACGGTAATAGTGGTACCGTGCACGATGCCTTGAGGACCTATATACATGTAACTACCAGCAGTCATCTGGCCATATTGAGTAACGCCTAAGGCGTTATAACGCTCCCAATCGTCTGGCTTGCTGTAGTTGGGAATCATCATGCCGTTGGTAACCACCACACGGGGTGCATCCTTATGCGAGGGGAAAAGGCCCATGGGGTGACCGCTGTACATGGCCAAGGTCTGCTCCTCGGTCATCTCGCTCAAATATTTCATCGTCAGACGATACTGAGCCCAATTCTGGAAGACGGCTCCATTGCCACCATAGGTAATCAGCTCATGGGGATGCTGAGCCACAGCCGGGTCAAGATTGTTCTGAATCATCAGCATGATGGCTGCAGCCTGGCGGCACTTGGCGGGGTACTGGTCAATGGGGCGGGCATACATCGGGTAGGTGGGACGCAGCCGATACATATAGATGCGACCATACTTTCTCAACTCTTCGGCAAACTCCGGAGCCAACATGGCATGGTCCTTCGGGTCGAAATAGCGGAGGGCGTTGCGAATGGCCAACTCCTTCTCGGCCTTGGTGAGGATGTCCTTACGCTTGGGGGCGTGGTTGACAGTGGTGTCATAGGGTTGAGGTGCAGGCAACGGATTGGGAATGCCTGCACGCAGTTCGTTTTGGAATTCTTCGAGTGTCATATATATGTTTATTTATTGTTTATCAATGATATTATTTTCTCTATCAAAGCCTCCACCTGTGGCAGATACCCCTTAATATCCTCCTCCGAGGCATCGATGAAATCATCGTAGTCACTCCCCTGACGGAATGCGAATATGTGAGAAAACAAAGAGCCGTCTTCTTTTGACAGAGGTCCATCTTTGACATAATTGAAATTGAAAAGAGAGATTACACCTTTGTGCGTACTCACTTTATGCCCATCGTGGATAAGCAGGGCCGAAGCAGCGTAGTATAGTGCATAATACATTCTATTGGCGATGATGTTCCATACCCCTAAAGGCAAGACCTTATGGATGTCCTCCATTGATTGCTGCGCCTTCTCCAAACGATAAAATACGATGGCCTGCCGTTCTTCTTCCGTAAGGCTCATATTATTATACCCTCCTCTCTAACATTGTGTTTAAATAGTGACGGCGGAGCTTCGTTCCACTGCTCTTTTGTATATACAAGCGTGTTGATTTCTTCGCCAACGTCCTGACCCTTGAGCCACAAGTCGTAAGCAATCTCGTAACGTTCTTTGTGCGGCATCGGGGGTTTGTTAAGAATAACAACGACGTCCCAATCCGAGTCTTTCCGAGCATCACCTCTAGCCCTCGACCCGTAAAGGATTATCTCCGCGTCAGGTTCTTTTGCCCGCACAGTGGAACGTATCATATTTAGCACACTATCTTTGTCCATTTCAAATTGCAAAAATACGAATAATAATTGGAACAGACAAAAATTTCTTTCTGGCTCGATTCTTCGCAACAGCCATTTCCAGAATTGATATTAACTTCTTGGCTCAATAAAACAATAATTCCGTTTCGACAAGAAACACTATCTATTATCTTCATAGCGCCCTGATCTGATATGCGGGTACCTTTCCATCACCCTGGCTTAAAACCGAACGGTACAATTGCCAACTGTTCAATCCCGTACGTCTGCACCACGTATTTTTCTCATCCAGCAAGAAAAAAGTTGCGCTATGGGATAAAAAACGCAGGACAGTGGAATTGCCCACTGCCCTGCGTATGGATTATGAGTTGGGGATTATCTTGCTTAAAGTGTTATCTGCAGGCCCACTTCAAGACGGGGAAGGTAGAGGTGGAAAGCGGTAGGAGAACAGACATCTATCTTTTCATCCCCCAAGATCAAGTCCGTCATGCGGTAGCGGGCATAAATGCCAATCCAGTCGTAGGTGAGGCGGGTTGTGAATCCCCAATTGAAGAGGTTATTGTCGAGATTGTGGGGACCACGGATGTCTATCTGTGCACTTGAGGCGTAGTTATAAGTGTCGTAACGAACGCCGTATTTGTCCCAGCCAAGGCTGCCATAAAGGCCCAAATCCCAATGGATGCCGTTAGCCACCAATCCCCCGGTAGGGGTAATACGCACCCTCTGGAAGAGTTCGAAAGCAAACTCGTTATGGCGGTACTGTTTCTTGCCTATCCCGTTCTGGTCTATGGCATACAGCTGATCCAATCGATTGCTTTTGTCAGTGGGGTAGTTAAAATTACCCAAGGCGTATTCCACTCCAAGACCTATTTTATAGCTCTTAGTGAAGGAATGTAACAGACGGTATCCGACATGGAATGCGGGCGACCACAGGTTGACAGTCTTCTCATTCGACCGTGTGGGCACATTCAAACCATACATCAGGTAGAAACCTCCCTCCCATTCGGCATTTTTTCCCCACTTGGCTGGAACCAAATCGGCCGCAGTGCGGCTATAGTTATAGCGATTGGTGAGTTCCGCGCTTTCCGTCTGGTATTCTGGGGTAAACTCGCGGCGTTCCCACTGCATGGCATACCGGTCCTCCTTGCTCAAGCGGTATGAGGTGGTATAACCGTTATAGCTTACGTTGAGCGTACAGCTGTCGAGACAGCCCTTGTGGAACTGGAGGATGTCCCCTGGGGTAATATTTTCAAACTCCACGCTCGAGTACTTCACCAATGTGCCGTCGGGGCGCTGCTTATTAAAAAAAATGGTAGCCAATGGAGCCTTCTCCAGCAGCTGGACTTGCACATATTCCTTTGTGTCGGTGAACTTAAACGTGGGTGCTTTCTTGGCAGGGCCGTTAACAAAAAATGAGGCTTGCGGCACTCCATAGCCCAAGGCGTAATCATAATATGGGTAAAGGTCGGCCGACTTTTGAATCAGATCCATCATTTCCATGGCAGTCTTTCCCTTGCACATCTGCCAGGCGCAGGCGGCAAATCCAGAGGTAAGTGGGCAGGAAAAAGAGGTGCCGTAAACCCAGCTTGTCTTGCTGTCGCCTCCATTGGCCGCTGCCAAGGCATGACCGTAGGCACTCACGTTGGGTTTCAAACGGCCGTCGGCCGAAGGACCGAAAGAGCTGAAACTGATATGGCGATAGTGCTCATTATCTGACTCAATGCCGCCCACGCAGAGCACACTGTCGGCATCGGCTGGAGTAATAATGGTCTTCCACTGGCGGCTGTCGGCCTCATTGCCGGCCGAGTTCACCACCAGTATGCCCTTGCGGGCAGCGATGTTGCCGGCCTTGGCCACATAGGAAGTACCGTCCATGTCGCGCGTGAAATAGCGTTCCTTACCGTAGCCCAAAGAGCTGCTGATAAGGTTTGCACCGTGCTGGTCGGCACGTTCCATGGCCTGCATCCACCACACCTCTTCCTTGAACGGTTCTGCCTCCACTTCGGTACGGTAAAGCAGAAACTCCGACCCTGTGGCCAACCCCAGCTGCTGCCCGTCAATAATGCCGGTGATACAGGATAGGGTGCTCAATCCGTGGCTGTTCCAACCGTAGACATCGGCCTTCTTGTTGGGGAAGTTCCAAGTGTCCAAGATACGGTTATTGTCGCGCAGATGCTTAAAGGCATTGTGCGTATTGACACGGGGGAAACCACCGTCAAGCACGGCAATGCGGATGCCCTTGCCATCAATACCCTTCTCACGGAACAACTCGCCTTGCATACGCACCAACTGGTTGGTAAGCTCTGGCAACTCATCCGCTGCCAATACTTCCGCGGCCTCAGCATTGGCAGCCTCTCGGCAGGCAGCCATTTGCATCTCGCTGGCAATGATTTGTGTGTTGCTGACGAAAGGCAGCTGTTCAATCTGACTGATTTGCTCGGCGGTGGCCATCACGGCCACTGCATTCAGCCAGCGGCTCTGTCCCACCTCCTCGGTGGCAATGGCGTCAACACGACTGACATAGCTGCCGTTAAGGGGATAGTTGGTGATGTCATACAGGTCGGCACCGTTCTGCTGGTAGCGCTCGATGGCCTTGGCGTCGAAATAACTATAGGGGTCGAAAGTCACCCCCTGCTTGTCGGTGAGAAACACCCAATAGCACGACTGGCTCATGGCCGGAAGGCTGCAGAGCACAATCAATAATGCAGTAAAAAACCTTTTCATATTCATAATAATTATTGTAATACCGTATGTAATATTTCGTGTGATTTAAAATTTCGAAATTCCGTAAGATGCATCTGGAAATAATCCAGCAAACTATTTATCAGCTCGGTGCGCTGAGAGAGCGTGGTCAACGGTGCCGGCTCGTCGCCATTGACAGCCTGCAGGTAATAATGCAGCAACTGTGACGTGCCCGCGCCGAGTGTGTTCTCTCCGCCAAAACAGAAACGACCGCCCTGTTGGTCGAACAGGGGCTCGCGCTGGCTGTAGTTGTCCAGTGGTTCAATGCCCAGGTAGCGCGACACCGTCAGCAGGAACAGTATCGGCTGGTGCGAAAGCGACCGACCGTCCCCCTTGAACTGTACGCTGTCCACCACGTAGTCAAACAGTTCCGGCATCGGCTCCTCCTCACGCAGAGTCTTGTAGAGCAGTTCCGTCATAAAGAACCGCAGCGCGTTGTGTACCGCCTCGTCCGACATATCCTCCGATATCCGTGGCACGGCACCGCCGTGGGGCGCTATCTCCTTCAGGTAGTTCAGCTGCGTCTTCGGGTTGTTATACACCACCAAGTCCAGATAGCTCAGTGGCTGCAGCAAGTTCTGTTTCGTGCGACTCCCACCCTTGCGCACTCCCTTCAGTATATAGGAGCGCACCCCAAGTTGCCGTGTGAATATTTTGGCTATCACCGAGGTTTCGGCATACTGCGTAGTGTGCAGCACCAAGGCTGGAGTAGAGAGTGTCGGAGTCACTTTTATCTTACAATTAATATCTTAGCCACCGACCGCATAGTGCCGCCTGTGTCGGAGGCAAACACATAATAGGTGCCGCTGGCCACCCTGTCGCCATTGACGGTACGTCCGTTCCATATAGCCTGTCCCCCTTGGGCGGTAGTAGAAAAGACCACATGGCCGCGTGTGTCGGTCACATGCACCAATGCATCCCTCATGAAACCCTTAATGGCTATCGGCCCTTCGTAATCCGGGCGGACAGGATTGGGAAAAGCGTAAATATTAGCCGACGGCAGGTTCTCGGCCGCCGTGGCGGTAGAGCGGTAACTTTGCAGACCGTATGCAGTACCTATATACACCACGCCTGTCTCAGGGTGCACTGCCAACGTAGAAATCTTGTCGGAATAGAGGGGACTATTGGCGGTAGTGAAGTGAGCCAGCTCCTCCAAGCCGTTGGCCGAGACGAGGTAAAGGCCATTATTCGTGGTGCCCACCCATTTCCGGTTGGCTCCGTCCACGGCCATACAGGTGATGCCCTCGTATGCCATCAGGTACTCATATATGCCGTCCTCACTATACAATATATTGCTGCACGTCACCGGCGACTGCTCGCCGCGCCCTCCGTTGGCAAAGGCGCGATAGCCGTCGTAAATCACCTTAATGCCCTTGTCCGTCCCAAACCAGATGTCGCCCGACCGGTCCTGCACCATGCAGTTCACCGCATGGGTCTCCAGTCGGCTGCCTTGGTTGGGATTTACGTATGCCATGCGGCCTTCACCGTCATGCACGTATATGCGGTTAGCGCGTCCGGCAAACCACTTATATCCGTACACGCTGTCCCACAAAATCTTATCAATCTCCAACTGCTCGCCGCGCAAACCGTTGAACAGCGGCGTGATGTCAAACGAAGCCCATTCGCCACTGCGGTAGCACACCGCCAGCCCGTTATTCACCAGCGAGTTGGTCACCCATAGGTTCCCCTCTCGGTCGTATGCCAGACCCGACACGCGCAAATGGACAAAATCGCCCATTCTATAGGGCACAAGCGCCCCGTCGGTATTAGACTCGTCAAAGAGGGTCTGTGCCACATCGTCCCGTATATCCAACACGCCGAATCCCCACGAAGTGGCACTCACGTGGTGTCTGTCCAGTGGGTCCACGGCCATGTTCAGCACATCCATAAAGCGGGACGTTACCCCGCCTCGCCCCATTGAAGACCACCTCTTCTTGCCGTTATCGAAAATGGCCATCCCACCGTCGATAAACGAGCTTGCATAGGTCGGCTGTTTCCCTCCGGGGCACACATACAGGCGCTCCCCAGTGGCCGTAAGGCTGTAGACGTTATCGTCCGTGGCCGGTCCTGCGGGATATATCGACTCGGCCTCGGCATAGCCCGCAGGCATCCGCAGCAGCCCGGCCCACACATGACCCACCCATAGGGTTCCGTCGGCGTCTATATCGGCATCCCACGCAGCCATGCCATATTGGGGTATGTTGGCAAGGTCGGCCTGTTTTTGGAAGTCCTCGTCAAAAATCTCTATACGGTCAAAATGGTTCAGCAGCACGTATCCGTTGTGGCACCGCAGCGACACCACCCGGCTCACTCCGCGGTTGTCCCAGCTGCCGTCATACTGCTGAAAGAAAACCGTCATGCTGTCGGGATTGTCGTAACAGGCCGCGGCCACAAGCCGTCCACGGCTTTCCTCCAGCATACGCACCGACATTCCCTGCAGGGGCGAGAGCGTGTCGCGCTGCCATATATCGGCAATGCGCAGTCGGCTGCTTCCCTTGGGGGCAAAGAGCACCCCGTCGTCCGTCGCAGCCACTATCAGGCTGTCGGTAAAAGCCACGTCGTATATGGGCATTGCCGTGCCGTGCTGTCCCAGATAGTAAGTCTCCACAATCTCCTTCCGACCGAGGTCTACCACCACAATGCCGAATCCGGTGGCCAGATAGGCCATCTCGCCATCGAAGCGCACATGGTATATCTTCCTATCGCCGCTGATACTGCTGTAGCGTATGTCGGCAATGTGGTTCACCCCGCCGTCCCGTAATATGTCGACGGACGAATTACCATAGGCCACCACCATGCAGCCCAGGCGGTCGTCATAGGCTACCGAACCCACACCCACGTCGGTCAGTCCCGTCCGTTTAGTCAACGGCCTAGCAGCATATTCCCCACGTTCGTATGCAAACATAGCCATGCGGGTGGCCGCATACACCCTCTCCTGTCCTGCACACACCTGCCGGACACCTACAAACGAACTATGGTCGCGCCACTCGCCAATGGCCACCTGTGCCCTCAGGCTTACGGCTAGAAGCAGCAACGTCAGTATGGAACAAAACCTTCTCATACGGCTATTTCTTTTGTGGGAAAACCAGCAGCTGGCAGAGCAGAATCAGCACCCACGTCACCACCGTGTTGATAACCATCGACAGCAATGTCATCCAAAAGTTACCAAAACTGAAAGCCTCCAGCAGGCCGTAGGTGACGCAGTAGACCAGCGACATCAGGAACGCATAGCCCATAAACGTCTGGAAAGGTACCTCGCGCACACTCGGGGCCTCTATAACGGCATCCGGGTCGCCCTGAGTGAGCATTCTGTCGCCGAACACGATGCGGGCCATCGCCATCATCGTGCAGGTGAACGTATGGAAACCGGGTATATTGCAGAAAAGGTCCACCAGCATACCTGCCACAAAGGCCACCAGCAGGGTGGGAATCTTACCGAAATTAGTAGGCAGCATCAGCACACCCAAAATATACACAAACGGCAGCACATATCCGCCCAAATAGACATAGTTCAGCACCAGCACCTGCAGAATAATCAGGGCTATGAACCGAAAAACATTCGATAGTATCAGTCTTGTCATTGCTGCTCGCCCTCCTGCTGCGTCCTGGCCATCAGCGAATCCTGCTCGGCCTTAAAATGGTTATCAATAATATACACGTGGTCCAGCTTTGTAAACTCCGTAGCCAGCCGTACCTTTATGGTATAGAAGCCGCTGCCGCTCTCGCTGGTGGCGCTTTCCACAAAGCCCACCATCACCCCTTCCGGAAAATCGTTGGCCATGCCGCTCGTCACCACCGTGTCGTTCTTGTAAAGTTTATACGTGGTCGGAATGTCAATCAGCGTCGCATAGCGGAAATCGCCACCATTCCACACCAGCGAGCCGTTCGTATTGATGCGCGGGATTTTCACGCTGTTGCGGCTGTTCGAGTGCAGCACGGGCATAATGGTAGAAAAGTTATCGGTGCCCGACACCACCACGCCCACAATGCCCTGGGGCGAGATGACGGCTTGGTCGGGTCTGATGCCCTGCAGCCGCCCCTTATTAATCATAATATAGTTATCGCGTCTATTCCACGAATTCTTCACCACCTGGGCTTCCGTATAGCTGTAGCGCTGCTTATACACCGTGTCCTCGCGGGTGAAAGTGCGCATGTTATAGCTTATATACGACGACTCCAGCTGGGCGCGCAGGGCGGCATTCTCCGCCGCCAGGCGGTCGTTCTCGCTACGCAGGCCGAAATAGTCGCCCACCCTAGAAGCCATGCCGTAACAGCGTCCCGCCACGGCATTGCCCAGATGCACCAGCTTCGACCCCTGGTAGTTGCTATTCTGCGAAATAAACACCAGCGCCAGCACTTCCAGCACTAGAAACACCAACACATAGTTAAACCGCTTAATAAATGCTAGTAACGATTCCACATCCCCTCCTTACCCGACGCTCAAGTAGTTATTAATCACCTTCTGGGTCTGGTCCACGGCATCGCCCAGCACGTCGTTCACAATCGTAACGTCAAACAGCGGAGCCTTCTCCAATTCGGCAGCGCTGCGGGCCAGGCGCTTCACAATGGCCTCCTCGCTCTCCGTGCCGCGGCTGCGCAGACGCTGCTCCAACACCTCCACGCTGGGCGGCATCACAAACAGGGCCAGTGCGTCGGGACCGAAATACTTCTTAATATTCATGCCGCCGTTCACGTCCACGTCGAAAATAATCACGTGTCCGTTCTTCCAAATGCGGTCTATCTCCGACTTCAGGGTACCGTAGCAGACATTGGCGTACACCTCCTCCCATTCCAGGAACTCGCCTGCCTGCACTCGGCGTTGGAACTCCTCGGGGCTGAGGAAATAGTAGTCCACCCCGTCGCGTTCACCCTCGCGGGGCTGGCGGCTGGTGGCCGAGATAGAGAACTCGAAGCAGTCAAACCGCTTCAAAATCTCACGGATAATAGTGGTCTTGCCACTGCCCGAGGGGGCCGAAAAAAGAATAGCCTTGCGATTGTCCATACTCAAAATTTACGGTCGAAAATCTTATAGAAACTCTTCACCACCACTGATCCTTCGTCCCACTTATACTCCTCGGCCACCGTCTTCACATAGTCCAGTGCCTCGGCACGTTCGGCGGTAGCGTTCAGGCGCAGAATAAAGTCGTTATAAGCCTTCATGTTGTTATGGAACAACTCGCTCATAAAACTGAACTTATCGTTGATATTGATAATCGTGCGCAGGTCGTCCACCTTCTTGGCGCGCACCTTGCTGTCCAACTGCTCCTCAACATTGTGCGCGGGGTGGTTCAGCATGTCGGCCAAAGTGCGTTTGTGCTGGCCGCCCTGCTCCTTGCTAATGAAGTCGAAGAGCGAAGTCTCTTGCCGACGCTCTTTCTTGCCCGTCACAGGGGCTGCGCCCTCGGCAAACAACTCGTCGTTAGGGTTGCCGGCCAATTTCTCCAGCTGGGGCTCCATCACCGACTCTGCGGCTTTGGCAGGTTCCTCTGGGGCAAACACTGGTTTCAGCTCCGCGGCGGCCAGTGCGGCAGCAGCTGCCTTGCGCTTCTCCTCGGCAGCACGTCTTGCGGCAGCCTCTTCGGCTTGGCGCTTCTCCTCCGCAGCACGTCTCGCGGC
>CAMUZR010000009.1 GCA_947165255.1 uncultured Bacteroidales bacterium | reverse complement strand
CCATAAAAAGCCTGAAAACCAAACGAGGTGACGGAGTTGGGAATTGTCACCGAGGACAGACTTGTACAGCCATAAAAAGTACCAGTTCCAATTGAGGTGACGGAGTTGGGAATTGTCACCGAGGCCAGGCTTGTACAGCCAAAAAAAGCATAACTTCCAATTGAGGTGACGGAGTTGGGTATTGCCACCGAGGCAAGGCTTGTACAGTCTTCAAAAGCCTCATGACCAATCGAGGTGACGGAGTTGGGTATTGTCACCGAGGTCAGGCCTGTACAGCCATAAAATGCTCTATTTCCAATTGAGGTGACGGAGTTGGGAATTGTCACCGAGGCCAAGCTTGTACATCCATAGAAGGCAGAATTTCCAATCGAGGTGACGGTGTTGGGAATGTTGACAAATGAAGAACTGCCAATATATGCTAATAATGTCGTTCTGGTACTGTCGGCATAAACAAAATCCCCATCAACGGAACCATTCATGGATAATGCACCCCACGGATTACCAGTGGCATTTCCGTAGTACTCAATGTGCCGTACATGATAAAACGCCTGATAACCAATCGAGGTGACGGAGTTGGGAATTGTCACCGAGGCCAAGCTTGTACAGCCCCAAAAAACATTATTTCCAATCGAGGTGACGGAGTTGGGAATAGTTACCGAGGCCAGGCTTGTACAACCATAGAAGGCAGAATTTCCAATCGAGGTGACGGTGTTGGGAATGTTGACAAATGAAGAACTGCCAATATATGCTAATAATGTCGTTCTGGTACTGTCGGCATAAACAAAATCCCCATCAACGGAACCATTCATGGATAATGCACCCCACGGACTACCTGTGGCGGTTCCGTAGTACTCAATGTGCCGTACATGATAAAATGCATTCCATCCAATCGAGGTGACGGAGTTAGGAATGGTTACCGAGGCCAGGCTTGTACAGCCATAAAAAGTTTGACTTACAATCGAGGTGACGGAGTTGGGAATTGTCACCGAGGCCAGACTTGTACAACCCAAAAAAGCATATTGTCCAATCGAAGTAACGGAGTTGGGAATTGTCACCGAGGCCAAGCTTGTACAGCCCCAAAAAACATTATTTCCAATCGAGGTGACGGAGTTGGGAATAGTTACCGAGGCCAGGCTTGTACAACCATAGAAGGCAGAATTTCCAATCGAGGTGACGGAGTTGGGTATTGTCACCGAGGCCAGGCTTGTACAGTCTTCAAAAGCCTCATGACCAATCGAGGTGACGGAGTTGGGAATTGTCACCGAGGCCAGGCTTGAACAGCCATAAAAAGACCTATATCCAATTGAGGTTACGGAGTTGGGAATTGTCACCGAGGCCAAGCTTGTACAGCCCCCAAAAACAATATTTCCAATAGCAGTGACGGAGTTGGGAATAGTCACCGAGGCCAGGCTTGTACATCCATAAAAAGCTTCATTACCAATCGAGGTGACGGAGTTGGGAATGGTCACCGAGGCCAGGCTTGTACAGCCATAAAAAGCACTATGTCCAATAGCAGTGACGGAATAGTTGATGCCTAGATGATTTACTGATGATGGAATTATCAAAGAATCGGAGGGACGGGTATATCCAGTCCAGTCTACGTCATCATATGTGCCATAGGAGTTTATGCTGAATATTGGAGGACATACAAATACTGTAGTATCACTATGGATTAAGTAATACAGTGTGTGGCCAGAGGGGGATACGGCACTGAAGTCGTAGCTGGGCGTTTGCCCGTGGGCGAGGCCGAGACCTGCGAGGAGCAGGAGGGCGAGAGAGAGTAGGTTTCTTCTCATATTGTTTTGTGGTTTTTTATGTGCGGCGGCCCGACAACACAAGTTATTACAATACAAGAAAGTGGAGCCATCCATTACAACCCTATTTTCCTTGGTAGGGCTTCGACTCCCTTAGACATAAAAATACAGGTTCAGTGAATTGCTCCACTGAGGGTTGTATCTATTGTAAAGAATACAATCCAACAGGAGCATTCATTTCCCCCTTATCCCCTATGTCTATTTGTGAGTGTCGAAGTTCACCAAGTTGGAATAAGGCAAAATGCGCTTTCTCAATCACATACAAGCGCAATACGCACTGCACTTGCAGATGCAAATATACACTTTTTTTCAGACAAATAAATTTATTTTTGAACGATTGTTTTGGTATGGTAAGGTGTGTTGGCGGCCGGTTTCCTCTGTAGGGAGGCGTTTCTGATGGGAGGGGTGGGCTTAGCTCTTAGGAGAATTGCACCCCAGTCGCTTACGGCAAACGCTCTACGGCTTTTGGGGTGTTGGCTTCATTGGACGGACAAGGGGCTACGCCAAATCCTCGCACAGATGCCACTGGAGGGTGTCGAATAGGGTTTCCAGGTACTTATGCAGTCGGTTCAGGTAGGTGGCTGTGGGTTTGGGCATGTTCTCGGCCGGGCCGGAATAGAGCGAGGTGCTATTGCCTCGGCGGCGGCTGAAGCCAAAGGTGTCCAAGCCGAAGATGCCCTGTTTGAAACTGTTGGCCAGCACCCAGCGGCGGTGTTCCAGCAGGTCGGAGGCAGGAGGTTCGGGTGTGCCGTTGACAATGTCGGAGTAGACTTTCTGCTGGACCTCCCACGACCTGAATCCGCGCACCAAGACCATCTTGTCGTAGTACTCGAATATGCGGTCGGCCGGGCCGAGGTGGGGACGCTCTATCATCACGTAGGCCAGGCGGCCGTAGTCGTCGCCCCAGCTGAAACAGGGATAGGACGTGCCGTTGAGGTCCAGGTCGGGGGTTCTCGAAAGTTCGAGCCCGTAGGCCTTGTTCATGCCCATGACGAACTGGTAGTTCACATAGCTGGTGCGGAACATCAGCACCGCCGTGTCTTCGAAGGTGAAGGTGGCGTCGGGAAGGAACTGGGAGGGTTTCTTGCGTGGCATGGGCGGCGTAGGGCTTGAGTTTCGGTGCTATAGGTGAAAGGATTGCTGTTGGGTGAAGTCGGGGCGGTAGGTGGACTGGGACGAGAGTTCCTGCACCCATCCGCGGTGGAGTCCGATGGCATGGAAGTGCTCGGTGACGCGGTCGTACTCTTCGGCGGTGAGGGTGCGCCCCAGCTGGTCGGGAAGGCCTTCGGCGGGCGGAAAATATTGTGCCATCAGAGCCACGTGGAGGTTGGTTGAGATGTCGGCTATCTGGTCCAGCACGGCCAGCGAGTTTTCCACCTGTCCGGGCAGCACCAAATGCCTCACGATGATGCCGCGGTAGGCCAGGTCGCGGTCGTCGGTGGGCAGCGCCGAACCTTTCTGGGCGTACATCTCTTTCAGCGCCTCCAGTGCCACCGAGGGGTAGTCCTCGGCATGGGAATAGCGCAGGGCCAACGCTGGGTCCATGTATTTGAAGTCGGGCAGATAGATGTCGATATAGGGAGCCAGCATACGAAGTGTTTCTACGGTGTCGTAGCCGCCAGTGTTGTAGACGGTGGTGGGGGAGAGGCCGCGCCGATGCAGTCCCTCCACGATGGCGGGAATGTGGTTGGCGTAGTGCGACGGGGTGACGAACCCCACGATGTTTTCGGTCTGGGTGAGCACCTGTGCGATGCCCTCCACGATGGCTTCCACGCCCCGGAAGCGGATGAGGCCGGCGGCGCCTGCCGCGGGCGAACTGATGTCGCCGTTCTGGCAGTAGATGCACTTGAGGTTGCAGTGGGCGAAAAAGACGTTGCAAATGCCTTTGCTGCCGCACAGGGGCGGTTCCTCGCCTTGGTGGACGCAAATGGTGGCCGCCTCGGGCTCGGCGGAGGCTCCGCAAAACCCAACATTTACAAGACGGTCGGCCTTGCAGGCACGTGGACAAAGGATGCAATTCATGTTTGCAAAATTACGAAATCTTTTCCAGTCCGATGTGGCCTACGCCCACTTGTTTTGAACAGCAAAAAGTTCATAGCATCCTTAGCCCTCGGCTCCACAGTCCCGCCCCCTCCGGCCGCCTGCCCTCCTTGGCTTTTTCCCACCTTTTTTACCGGTGAGCCCGAACGCACCCCAAGCCTTCCCCTCAGCTTCGCCCGCGGCCATTCCTCGCTTCGCTGTTGGTCTTCCTTTTTATTTGCATTTAGTTTGCATTTTATTTGTATTTTGTTTTTGCGAGAAAAACTAAATGCAAACTAAATAAAGGTAAAGCATGAACTAAATGGTGGACTTTGGGCATCGCCGCCCCGTGGCGGGAGAAGGACGGCAGGGTGCACTGGTGGGATATTTGGGGAGTGGAGGGCTGGAATTTTAAATATTTTTTCGCAATTTAACTATTTATTCAAATAATATTCGTATCTTCGCAGATAGTAACGTAAATCATTAAATATAATAATATTATGACTATTAAAGATTTAGAACCCAAAGAACTGTGGGGCAATTTTTACAAACTCACCCGTTGCCCCCGTCCCTCCAAGCACGAAGAGGTGGTACGCGAGTTCCTCGTGAACTGGGCCAAAGAGCATAAGATTGACTGCCGTGTGGACAAGGTTGGCAATATCATAATGTCCAAACCTGCTACCAAGGGTATGGAGAACGTATGCCCCGTGGTGCTGCAGGCCCACATGGACATGGTGCCCCAGGCCCGCGCAGGGAAGGAACACGACTTCCTGAAAGACCCCATCGAGACCAAGATTGTCGACGGCTGGGTCTACGCCTGCGACACCACCCTCGGCGCCGACGACGGCCTGGGCGTGGCTGCTGCCATGGCCGTGCTGGAGAGCAAGACCATCAAACACGGTCCCCTGGAGGTTCTTATCACCACCGACGAAGAGACCGGCATGACCGGTGCTTTCGGCCTCAAGAAGGGCGAACTGAAGGGCAAATACCTGCTCAACCTCGACAGCGAGACCGAGGGCGAGCTGTATGTGGGCTGCGCCGGCGGCGTCGACGCCACCATGACCATCCCCTACGCCACCGAGGCTGCTCCCAAGGACTACTGCGCCATGCGCCTCACCATCGGCGGCCTGAAGGGCGGGCACAGCGGCATGGAAATCAACTCCGGCCGTGCCAATGCCAATAAGATCATGTTCCGTATGCTGCGCTGGGTGGCCGACTGCGGCATCCGCCTCATCAACGTGGAGGGCGGCAGCCTCCGCAATGCCATCCCCCGCGACGCCACCTGCACGTTTGCCATGCCCAAGGCCCACATGGACTGCATCATGGCCGAATTTGAGAAGGTGGCCGGATGGGTTAAGAAGGAAATTGCCACCGTCGACCCCGACTTCTTTGCCAAGTGGGAGAAGGTGCGCATGACGCCCAAGGTGATGACCGAGGCCGACACCCAAAAGATTATCAACCTTGTCATGGTGGCACCCAACGGTGTGCAGCGCATGAGCACCGATATGGAAGACCTGGTCGAGACTTCCCTCAACCTTGCCAAGATGCACACCAATGGCAAGAACTTCTACATCCAGGCTCTGCTCCGCAGTTCGGTCGACACGGCTAAGGATGCCCTGGCCGAACGCCTCGTCTGCCTGGCCGAGCTTTCGGGCGGCAAATGCCAGCTCACTGGCGCCTATCCCGGTTGGAAGCCCAATATGCAGAGCGGTCTGCTCAAGAGCATGAAGGCCACTTATAAGAAGTTGTACAAGAAAGAGCCCAAGGTGGTGGCCATCCACGCCGGTTTGGAGTGTGGTCTGCTCGGCGGTAAATACCCCGAGATGGAGATGATTTCCTTCGGTCCCACGCTGAACAGCCCCCACAGCCCCGACGAACGCGCCAACATCGAGAGCAGCCAAAAGTTTTTTGACTACCTCGTTGCCGCCCTCGAGGCCATGCCTGTTGAGAAATAATATATTATGGTGATGGAGTTGGAGGCGTTAGGTTTGGATTACCAGAAGCCTTCAACTCCTCTACTTTTTAACCTATAAAACTATATTTAAATGATTTGTAAAGAATTATTGAACCCTCGGAGCATCGTTATCTGCGGTGCCTCCAGCGATATTCACAAACCCGGCGGCAAGGCTCTTAAGAACCTCTTGGAGAGTAACTTTAAGGGCACTATCTACGCCGTCAACCCCAAAGAGACCGAGGTGCAGGGCGTGAAATGCTACACTAAGGTGGACGACCTGCCCCAGGTGGACTGCGCCATCCTTTGCATTGCCGCTAAGTTTTGTGCACAGACCGTCGACGTGCTCACCCAGCAGAAGGGCACGAAGGGCTTTATCATCATCAGCGCCGGTTTCTCCGAAGAGAATGCCGAGGGTGCTGCTATTGAGAAGCACATTGTCGACAGCATTAACGCCGTCGGCGGCTCCCTCATTGGCCCCAACTGCACCGGCTTCCTCAACACTAACTATGCCGGCTGCTTCGACACCCCCATTCCCAAGCTCGACCCCCACGGTGTCGACTTCATCACGGGTAGCGGTGCCACCGCTGTGTTCATTAAGGAGTACGGTATCAGCAATGGCTTGACCTTTAACAGCGTTTGGGCTGTGGGCAACAGCGCTCAGATTGGCATTGAGGACGTTTTGGAACACCTCGACGAGTCCTTCGACCCCGAGAAATCTAGCCGTGTCATCATGCTCTATATGGAAAAGGTCGGCGACCCCCAGCGTCTGCTCAAACACAGCCGCAGCCTTATCAACAAGGGGTGCCACATTGCTGCCATCAAGTCGGGTGGTAGCGCCGCGGGCAGCCGTGCCGCTTCGAGCCACACCGGCGCCCTGGCTACCAACGACGCCGCAGTCGACGCCCTCTTCCGCAAGGCCGGCATCGTGCGCTGCCAGAACCGCCAGGAGCTCACCACCGTATGCGGTGTTTTCATGTATCCCGAAATCAAGGGCAACCGTTGCGCTGTCATCACCCACGCAGGCGGCCCCGCCGTCATGCTCACCGACGTGCTTTCCAACGGTGGTATGGAGGTTCCTTCGCTGAAAGAGCACCCCGCCAGCCCCGCCCTGCTGGAGAAACTCTATGCCGGTTCCTCGGTGGGCAACCCCATTGACTTCCTTGCCACCGGTACCGCTGAGCAGTTGGGCTATATCATCGACGCTGTCGAGAACGAGTATACCGATATTGACTTCAGCGTGGTTATCTTCGGCTCGCCCGGATTGTTCTCCAACCGTGAGGTATACAAGCTGTTGGCTGAGAAGATGAAGACTTGCAAGAAACCTATTTTCCCCGTGCTGCCCTCTATCATTAATGTGAAGGACGAAATTCAGGAGTTTATCGATGGCGGCCATATTAATTTCCCCGAGGAGTGCGTGTTGGGCAATGCCATCTGCAAGGTCTACCACACCCCCAAGCCTCAGCCCGAACATGTCGAGCTGCCTGCTGTTGACGTGGCCCGTATCCGCAAAACCATCGACCGCTGCAAGGACGGCTGGATGGAAATCAGCGATTACAACGAGCTTTTCGACGCTGCCGGTATCAGTCGCAAGAAATCGGTCGAGGTTTCAAAGAAAGAGGACGCCCTGGCCTTTGCTAAGGAGGTCGGCTGCGGCAAGGACATGCCCCTCGTGATGAAGGTCGTCGGCCCACTCCACAAGAGCGATGTGGGCGGTGTTACTTTGGGCGTGAAAGACCTTGACACTGTTGCGAAGGAGTTCGACCGTCTCATTGTCATTCCCGAGACCTATGCCGTGGAGATGTACCCCATGCTGGATGGTACTGATGTCTATATCGGCGCTATCCGCGACCCCAAGTTTGGCCATCAGATTTTCTTCGGTCTGGGCGGCATCTTCATTGAGGTGCTGAAAGACGTGCAGAGCGCCATCGCTCCCATCACCGCCGCTGAAGCCAAGGAGATGCTCACCCACCTGCGTGGCTATAAGATTCTGCAGGGAGTCCGCGGACAGGAGCCCGTCAATATCGACCTCTATGCCGATCAGATTGCCCGCGTGAGCGCACTGGTGCAGGCCGCCCCAGAGATTGCCGAAATCGACCTCAACCCCCTGCTTGGCAATCCCCGCTACGTCACCGCTGTTGACGCCCGCATCCGTTTGGAAAAGTAACTTTTTCATGTGATTATTACTCGAAAGGCGGCCTTTTTGGTCGCCTTTCGTTTTTTTCATCTTTTGAATGATGGCAGATTGTCATTGTGCAAGTATTGCCTATGGGCTTCGGAACTTGCATCGGTGGCTTTGTTTTTTCGTCAAATGCTTAGGTGCGAGTTTGCTTTGGTGTATTTATTAGTCTATTTGCCAATTTAATGTGAATTGTTTATAATAAAAAAATCTCCCACGGACTGTGGGGGATTTTTATGAGGAATATAGTTTATTGCAGAAGACTCTAGTCGTCGACGTGGGTGACGTTGCCACGGAGGTCGAATTGGATTTCAAGGCCGTTGGTGAGGGTGACTTCATAGCCGCCGCGCATCTTTTCGCACTCTATAATGAGTTGCTTCGGATAGCGGTTGACAATGTAGCGAGTTATGTAGCCAGGCACGAGGGTGACGGGAAGGCCTTCGGTGCATTTCATTTCTTTCCACACGCCTTTGTTGTCGAACTGGATGATGGTGCCGTCGGTGAGCAGGGCTTCGTACTCACGGCCTTTGACGTAGGCAAAGTCGATGGCGCAGGAGGGCCAGTGTTTCTGGATGAGTTCCGTGGCGGCCTTGGGGAGGTTTTCGGGGTCGATGGTTCTCTTCTTGCTCTGTGCATTGGCACTGCCGGCAAGCATCACGATGGCAAATAATGCGAGGATGAATCTTTTCATTTTCTATTATTGTTTT
Organism: uncultured Bacteroidales bacterium; assembly: GCA_947165255.1. GTDB lineage: Bacteria > Bacteroidota > Bacteroidia > Bacteroidales > P3 > Colimorpha. Next base: position 108,172 of record CAMUZR010000009.1, on the reverse strand, counting down.
TTGATGGTTATTTTTATTGTAATTCTTCGGGAAAAATGACGACAACGGCTTCCTTACCACTGGAGGTGCCCGTGTAGAAGTAACGCAGGCCGCGGTTGGTGGCTTTGAGGGTCTGCATCATTTTGACGAACGAGGGGTCGGTGCTGGAGGTAAGCATTTCTACCAGTCCTTCGTGGTTCTCTTCGATGCTTTGCTGCATTTCGTTGAGGTCCAGCTGGTTCTCATCGCAGTCAATATAGTAGGTAAAGTAGAGGGAATCTAACTCGATGTTGCTGCACACCATGCCGTCGCCATAGCCGTAAGTGATGGGCAGTTGCATCCGTGCCGACGTTACTGCTGACTGCAGATAGGACTCAGGGTCGCCTTCGGTCTCAGGCATATTGGCTTTTAACTCTTCGTTGGTGAAAGTGAGGGTGAAGGTATCGCCATTTTCAATGCTGAAGACCACGTCTAGTCCGGCTTCGGCCTCGACGATGGATTCGAGCAATTGGCGGAAGTCTTCGTCGGAGTTGCTGCGGTAGTTGTCGAGCATGAAGTTGTGGAAGGCCTCCTGATTGTTTTTAAAGTTGTTCAGGTTGTCCAGGCCAACGATAGTGTAGTAGAAGGTGACCTTGTTACTGCGATATTCTGCTTTGTCCATCTGGCCGATGGAGCCCAGCGGGATGGGGCATTCAGTGTTGAGTTGGGCTATCATTTTGCGCAACTCACTCTTGTCGCTGTTGCAGCTGGTGAGTCCTGCGAGAACAAGGCAGATAAGGGCTATGAGGGTAATGGATTTCTTCATTTGTCGAATTTGAGGGGCATTGCGGTGCTTTGGCCAGCAGGCATGCCGTTGAGGAACACTTGTTTAATTCGGGTGTGGAAAGTCTGTCCTTCCAGAGGGCTCCAGCCGCATTTGTAAAGTAGGCGCTCTTTGGTAACGGGGGTCTCGCCGGGTTCGACGATGGTGATGTCGGCCATATAGCCGGGACGCAGGAATCCCCGCCCATGAATTCCGAAGATAAGGGCCGGGTTGTGGCACATCTTGGTAACTATAAGTGGCAGCCATTCCTGTATTACCTCGGTGTGGTCGTCGCGCTGGGTGGCGGCGGGATTGAAAAATCCTTCCAGCATCATCTGCAGCGAGTGCTGAATGCTGGGAATTCCGCCAGGGGCATCGAAATAGCGTTTCTGCTTACTTTCCCATGTGTGGGGGGCATGGTCGGTGGCGATGGTGTCGATTAGGCCATCCACCAGTCCGCCCCAGAGGCCGATGCGGTCGTCGTTGCTCTTGATAGCGGGGTTGCACTTGATGAGGTTGCCAAGAGCGGCGTAGTCACGGTCGTCAAACCAGAGGTGGTTAGGGGTGACTTCGGCGGTGATATTTTTCTGCTCCAAGTCGTAGTTGCTGAAGAGAGAGAGTTCTGTGGCGGTGCTGACGTGAGCCACATGGAGGTGGGTTCCGTAACGGCGGGCGCGCTCCACGGCCTTATAAGTGGAAACGAAGCAGGCCTCGGTGTTGCGGATTTTGGGGTGGAGTTCGGCGGTCTCTTTGTCGGTGCCGGCAAATTCCATCTTGTAGTTGCGAAGATTTGCCTGAATAATATCCTCGCTTTCGCAGTGGGCCACGATGAGTTTCTTGCTTTCTTTAAAAATGAGGTCTAAAGACTTTGGGTTGTTCACCAGCATGTTGCCTGTGCTGCTTCCAAGAAAGAGCTTTATTGCAGCATAACGCTCCACGGGTATGTCCAACAGGTCGTGAATGTTGTCGTTGGTGGCACCCAGCATGAAGCCATAGTTCACCGCGCTTTTGCGCTCGGCAATCTGTTCTTTGGCCTCAAGGGTCTGGAGCGAGGTAGTCTGCGGGTCGGTGTTGGGCATGTCTATGACGGAGGTAACCCCTCCTGCCAGGGCAGCTCGGCTCTCGGTGGCGAAGTCGGCCTTGTCGGGGAAGCCCGGGTCGCGGAAATGGACGTGTGTGTCGATAATACCGGGCAGCACATAGCAGCCCTTGGCATCGAAAAGCTGTGGGTTCTTCAGTGCAGTGTCTTCCTCCACAATTTTTCCCTCATGGATAAAAATGTCGCGCTGTTCCAGTTTACCCTCGTTTACAACCGTGCCGTTCTTGATGATATAATTCATGTCGCTAGTGTACAGTGTGCGATAAATGGTACGCTGCACAATGGTGTCAGCAATCGCTGAGCGCCGTACAGTGTACCCTGTTCACAAGTTAGAATTTCTTCTTGTTGCCCCAGTTGCGGGCGGCAATGTAAGCGTCGGCAGAATTGTTGTAGATAGGCTTGACAACAAACTGACCCGTGTGGTCGATGCAACCCCAGCGGCCCTCCTGCTTGGCGGGGGCCACGCGGTTGTTCCAAGTGTTAATGAAGGGTTTAGCGTCTTCCAGGCGGGGCAGGATAACCCATTCGCCCTCGAAGTCGACATAGCCCCAATGGCCGGTGCCTTCCTCTTGAATGGGCCAGAGCCAGTGGCCGAGTTCGGCCTCTTCAATGCCTTTCTCGTTGTCGTCCCATTCCTTACCGGCTTTCGCGGCTTCAGAGGAGAGGATAAAAACGGGCTTGCTCAGCAGGCGGCCGTCCTCGTGAATACTGGCCCATAAGCCGTTCTCGCACTTGGCGGTGGCAAAGAGTCCAGTGTCGTTAGGAAAGTGGGATACTTCAAGATAAATAGGCTGAATGGCCCAGCTGCCGTCGGGCTTCACCCATCCCCAGAGATTAGTGTCGGTACGCATCTCGGGCAGACGCCAAGCGTCCATGTCGCGGCCGTGCTCAATCTGCGAGAGGGCATAGACGCAGTCGCTCTCGCGGCTGAAAATGAAGTCGCTAATAACATTGCCATTGCGGTCGATATTGCCCCAGCGGCCTCCTTTCAGGGCCTGGGTGTAAATGTGGTTATGCTCGCCGGGAAACTGCCGAATCATGGCATACTGGGGCTGGACAACCCAGCGACCCAAGTAGTTGACTATGCCCCATTGATTCTCATTTTTGGGGTTGGGCACAGAGATGCGCCAAGTATCGTAGTGGCGGCCCACAATCCACTGGTGGCCAGCCTCCTCGGCATCGCTCATGCTCACAAAGATATTGTTAATAATCAGGATGCCTTTGGCGTCGATGCAGCCCCAGCGCCCTTCCAGTTTCACGGGGGCAAAACTCATGGGGTCGGTGCCGTAGTATTTTCCTGCGCCCTCATACTCGGGCTCATATTTCCACTGGCCGTAGTAGTTGACAAAGCCCCACTTGTGAGTGGCGGGGTTCTCGGCAGGATAAATCCATTTGCCTGGCTCCTCGGCACTATACCAGTGGTCGCCGGCCTCCTGAGCCTCTTCCTGAGTAATAAAAATGTTGCGGACAATCATGTTGCCGTTCTCGTCGATGCAGCCCCAGCGGCCGTCATACTTCACCACGGCAAATTTTCTTTCCTGGTGTTGGAAAGCGAAAGCCACCTGGTACTTCGGGGCAATCTGCCAAATGCCGTTGCTGTTTTTGTAACCATACAGCATGTTGACGTCATCAAAGGCCAACGTCTGTGCTAAAGCGCTGCCAGTCAGCATGCAAAGGGTTGTGAGCAAAAAGATGTATTTTTTCATAGTACTATAATTTCGAATTTGCAAAGATACAACTTTTTTTTTATATTAGATATATTTGAATAGCCGAGTTATAAAGGTCTTGAGGTTGATAAGTTTTCTTCTCCATTCAAGGCTGTCCGGACGTTGTGTTTTTTTCACAAGTTAGTATTTTCTGTCCCGTTTTTCTTGCACATTTTTGTATTCCGGATAGCGAGTTCGCGATTTCATTGCCTGCTTTATTTCTGTTATGCCTATGTAAATTATGCAGTTGTGCTTCTCTCTATGTTAAAAGTTGCACCAAAATGTATTTTTTCGTAAAAAAAATAGTATTTTTGCAAACTAAAACACACTACACATATTATAGTTATGGTTATCAAAGTCTGCGTGGGCAGTTCCTGCCATCTGAAAGGTTCCTACGAAGTGGTCGAGGCCTTCAAGTCTCTTGTGAAGAAATATAATGTCCAAGATAGGATAGAACTCCAGGCCAGTTTCTGCTTGGGCAACTGCCTGCAGGGTGTATCGGCTGCTGTGGAAGACTTTGGCGACGCCGAAGTACAGGAATCCGAACAGGTGAAGCGCACCGAAGCGGGCCTTCTGCTGAGCCATCTCAAAAGCGATAATACCGAAAAAGTCTTCGTCGACACCATTCTGCCCCTGCTTAAATAAACACTCTTAAATATCTATGCCGTACCTGGAATTAAAGAAGGTGCAGTGTAAAGACTGCTACCTTTGCCTTCGTGAGTGCCCTGTAAAAGCCATTAGTTTCGCCGACCATCGCTCGCAAATCATCGAAGACCGTTGCATTCTCTGCGGCCGCTGCATGCACATCTGCCCCCAGGATGCCAAACTGGTCCATACCGACCTGGACAAAGTCCGGTCGATGCTTTCTTCGGGCAAGAAACTGATAGCCAGCGTGGCCCCCTCTTTCATCCCCAACCTGGGGTTGACCAATTTCGAACCTTTGCGCCAGGCACTGAAGGCCGTCGGTTTCGCCGAAGCCGAAGAAACCGCCCGCGGTGCCGAATGGGTGACCCACGAGTATGCCCGCATACTCAAGAGCGGCACCATGAAGAACTTCATCACTACCGCCTGTCCCTCGGCCTGCCGTCTGGTGCAGGAGTACTTTCCCCAGGCCTTGCCCTATCTTGCCCAGGTAGCCTCGCCCATGGTGGCCCATGCCCGCCTCCTCCATGCCGAGCACCCCGATGCCGAAGTGGTCTTCATAGGCCCCTGCCTGGCCAAACGCCGCGAGGCCGCTGAGTGCGGCGAAATAGCCGCCGTGCTCACCTTTGATGAATTGGCCTCCCTAGGCCTCACCTACAGCCAGACCGACGCCCCGAACGAAGTCGAAGCCAGCCCCGACGCTGCCTCCGACCACGCCCCCGACGCAGTCTGCAAGGCCAAGGGCTATCCTGTCACCGACGGCATCATCAAGTCCTTCCCCCAGCTGCCTGCGGGCTACCACTACATGTCCGTCGACGGCCCTAAACGCGCCATGGAAGTGCTGGAAAATATCGACAACTACGAAGGTGTCTTCATCGAAATCAATATCTGCCCCGGCGGCTGCATCAACGGCCCCTTCAGCCATCTGCCTAAAGGCGGCACCACTGTGGCCAAACTGCAGATGCAGCAATACCAGTCGCGCGGCATACACAGCTATCCCACCATCGGTCCTGACGAGGAAGCCCCGGTCGATTTCTCCTACGAGTTTCCGCGGGTGCTCAACCGCAGCCGCAAGGCCACCGACAAGGAAATAGAAGAGGTGCTCCGCCGCACCGGCAAGGTGGCACCCGAAGACGAACTCAACTGCGGCGCCTGCGGCTATCGCAGCTGCCGGGGCAAGGCCTGGGCGGTGCTCAACGGCTATGCCGACATAGAAATGTGCCTGCCCTACATGCGCAAAAAGGCCGAGTCCATGGCCTACGACATTGTCCACAACAGCCCCGAAGGCATCCTTCTGGTCGACGGCGAACTAAACGTGGTCGACGCCAACATCACCGCCATGGAAATGCTCGACATCCCGGGCATTTCCCAAGATTTCAAACCCCGTCCCCTCAAGGACTTCATGCCTCCGCTCGACTTCTACCTGGCCTACAGCCAACAGAAGAACATGGAGGTGCACAAGCAGTTCATCGTCAGCACCAAACGCTATGTCGACATCACCATCTGCTACATGAAGGACCAAAACCTTCTCTTCGGCCAAATGAAGGACGTCACAGAGGAGGTCAACTATGAGAAACGTCTCGACCGCATGCGCGACGAGACCATCGAAACCACCGACGAGGTAATCATGAAACAAATGCGTGTGGCGCAGGAGATTGCGTCGCTCCTTGGCGAAACCACAGCCGAGACCAAGGTAGCGCTGCTCAACCTCAAGAAAATTCTGCGCCAGGAGTCAGCCAAAAAGGAGGAGTAGATGGAACTGTGTCTTGAAACCGGCTATACCTCCCTCAACCACATAGGCGAGGAACTCTGCGGCGACCATGTCGAGTGCAGCACCAATGGCGACTATACCACCCTCGTCCTGGCCGACGGCCTGGGCAGCGGTGTAAAGGCCAGCATCCTCTCCACCCTCACTTCCAAAATCCTATGCACCATGGTGTCCAACGATATAGACATTACCGAGTGCGTTTCCACCATCATCCGCACCCTGCCCGTCTGCAAGGAGCGCGGCGTGGCCTACTCCACCTTCTCGGTCATCCATGTCAACAAGCAAGGACACGGCTACCTTTTCGAGTTCGACAACCCCGAAGCCATCTACTACCATAACGGACAGGCCGTCGACTTCGAACGCGAGGAACTCAACGTCTGCGGCAACCAAGTGTTCAAGAGCGAGCTCAACCTCGTCGACGGCGACATCGTGATGGTGATGAGCGACGGAACCATCCATGCCGGCATAGGCATGATACTCAACTTCGGCTGGCCACGCGAGAAAATCAAGGAATATCTCGACCACCATCTCAACCACAAAATGTCGGCCCGCGCCGCAGCCTGTGTTTTGGCCTCGGCCTGCAACGAGATATACGAAGGCCAGCCCAGCGACGACACCACCGTGGCCGCCGTCCGCATCCGCCAGCGGCTCGACGTGAACGTCATGGTGGGGCCTCCCGTCAACAAGGAGCAGGACCAGGAGCACGTGGCGCGCTATATGGAAGGCCCCGGCCTGAAAGTGGTCTGCGGCGGCACCAGCTCCAATATCCTGGCCCGCTACCTTCACAAACATCTGCGTCCCTCGCTCGACTATCCCGACCACGAAATACCGCCCATTGCCTACATCGACGGCATCGACCTGGTCACCGAGGGCGTCATCACCCTGCGGCGCCTGCTGGAGCTGTCGGACAAGTACGTATCCATCTCCGACCTCACCCCCAAGTATTACGACAAAGAAGACGGGGCGTCGCTCCTGGCCGACATCCTTTTCGAGCGTTCCACACACGTCCATTTTTTCGTCGGGCAGAGCGTCAACACCGCCCATACCGGCCTTGAAATCGACACCACCATGAAGCTGAAACTAGTGGAGCGCCTGGCCGCCAACCTCCGCCTGATGGGCAAGGAGGTCACCCTGCTCTACGATTAGCGTCGGACGGCCATTGGGTTCGGCCGCCGTCCATCCCTTAAAGGCATGGATGAGTGCAACTGTGCACCCGTCCATGCCTTTTTGTTGTGCCGCCTTACGTACATGCGCTGGCCTATGGTTCGTGTGCAGTTCTTCCATAGATAGAATCAAACAACTATTGAAGAACTGTAGAGGAACGAAAGAGGAAGTATCAAACATCCACTGGATGGACAAAACGGCCTGTGAAGGGCATGGCTGCGCCAAAGGAGGTCAGACTTTCGGGAGTCGCGTTCTGCGGCAATGGTCACCTGACAAGGGTGACGGAGCCTTTGAGGGTTTTCCAGCCGTTGACGTAGGTGTCGCGGTATCGGATATAGTAGATGTAGGTGCCTTGTTGAAGGGGATGGCCGTCCTTGGTGCCGTCCCACTCTTGGGTAAGGCCGTCGAATTGGGCCACCTTGATGCCCCGTCGGTCGTAGAGGGTGACTTGGGCTTCGAGTATGAATTTGTTGGCAACGATTTTAAATCGGTTGTTGGTTTCGAGGCTGGGTGTAAAGATGTTGGGGACGAGTATGAATGCGCTGTCCACGGGCGTTTCGCCCCATCCGGGTATGACTACTAGGGTGTAGTAGATAATGCTGTCGCAGGTGTCGTTGATGGATATGTGGATGGGAAAGTTTTCTACCTCGCCTCCAAAGGAGGTGCCGTAGAATCGATGGGGGAGGTCGTCGGAATTGACGGTGTCGTTGAAGAAATAGCAGTGGGGGCAGGTGACGAAGTCGATGGTCCAGAGGGTGTCGCAGCCCGAGGGTGTCCAGTAGGTTGTGAGGTAGAAGGTGTCGGTGAAGTAGTATTCGTTGCCGCGGAAGTAGTAGCTGCCTTCGCACATGCGGGCGTTGATGGTGGTGTCGTGGTGGCTGCGGATGTTGATGTGGGCGTACATGGTGTCGGGGGTGCGGGTGAAGGCGCTGCGGCCGGCAAGGCAGGGTTCGGTGCTTTCGTCGCGCCAGGTGATGATGCGCCGCACTAGATAGTCGCCGTTGGAGGAGTAGGTGTAGTCGAGTTGTTGTCCGTCGTCGTAGGCAAAGCGCTGCACGGTGCCGTCGCCGAAGTCCCAGATGATGCTGTCGGCTGGGCGCTCGGTCCAGGCTTGGAAGTGTATGGGGTCGTACATGCACCAGAGGCTGTCGGGGTTGAGTTCTTGGGCTGGGATGCCGTTGACGTACAGGTAGCATCCTCCCGGTTGGATGTGCGGCTGCAGCCAGAACGAGGTGAAGGAATGTGGAGTGCTGTTGGACTGCATGATGGCCATGAAATAGCCCGGCTGGCTGCAGGTGATGTCATGGGTGCCGATGGAGTTGAAGCTGCTGTGGTGGTCGATGGTGGTATAGCTGTAGGGAGTGCCGCCTATGCTGTGGAAGAGGCTGGACACGTTGTAGCCGTCGATTTCCATGTTGGGCACATCTTGGGTTCGGGTAAGGATATGGGTGAAGAATTGTCCGTAGTATCGATTGTGGTTATGGTCGGTCCAGAAGAGTGTGTGGTTGTGGATGGGGTTGCAGTTCCACCACTCGGTGGGGAGGATAGGGGTGCAGGAAGCGAAGGTGGAGGAGTAGGATTTTAAGATGATGGGCTTGGAGGAGGTGATGAAGAAGGGTCCTTCGTTTGTGTCCATTTCGAACCAGTCGGTCTGGTAGGCATGGATGGTCATGGTGCGTCCGCGGTTGGTGATGCGTTGCGCGTCGATGATGGTAATGGTGGTGCTGTCGGCCAGCCCCGTGAAGCGTAGATAGTCTTTGTCTGAGAAAGTCAGGTTGGGCACGACAAATTCCTTTCCGGCATACCTGATGGGGATGGATTGGTCGAAAAATAGGTTGGTGTTTCTTTGGCCAGAAGGGATTTTGGAATTGTTGTGGCCTTCGAAAACGGCAATGCGTTTGTTGTCGCGGGCTATAATGTGGGTGCCGCTGATGTCGCTGATGTTGTGGTTGAGAATGATTTGGTGGGGGACAAAAGAGTGGGAGGTGCCGTTGTATTCGTCGGCCAGGGGGGCAAGGAAGGATTCGAGGTGGTACATCTGGCCTTGCTGTAGGGTGACGGTAACGGTGTCGCCTGCGGGGCGTCCGAACCAGTCTGTGCAATTGAGGACAATGTCGACGGTGGTGTTGTCTTCGGTGGCTACGATGTCGGTGAAGGCTGTCTGGGTGTAGACTTTATCGAAGTATTCGGTCATGGGATAGTTCTCAGCCGGATAGCTTTGCACTACGTATTCGTCGCGTAGCATTTCGGTAGGTAGTATATTGGCGGTGGCCTGAGTGCCAAATGAGAAGTAAAGCAGGAAGAGGGCGATGGTGTCGGTGCTGGTGACGTGGAGTCCGAAATTCTGTGGAAGATAGCCTGGCTGCAGGGAGTCGGGTCGGCCGTCGGTAATGATGGTGTCGGTGTATCGCGACACGACTTCGGGGAAACCGTGAAAATTGATAGAGTCGAGATGGGTGTTGATGGTGGTGTGACTTTTGACCTCAAATGTTTCGGAATAATCGAAATAGGGGTTGGAAATGGTGACTTGGCAGTCGTGCTCGGCAACAATACAGATATTGCGATAGTGGTCGGACCATCCATGCCCTTTCCATCGCGGCATGACAAACCAGAAGTCGGTTCCGTGTGTGGCGAACTGGGCGCTGCGATGGTCACCGAGGTCTTGGGCAAATGAGGCCCAAAAGGAAAGGAGAAAGAATAGTAGTATGGCCTTTTTTCGAGACATCGTTCTAATTTCTTTTTAGCGAAATGTATACTCTATTTGAATTGCAAAAATAGATATTTTTTTTTATTTTTTGTCTTTTTTATTAAAATATTATTTTAAAAGTAGGTGGAAATGGCTTATCTGTTATAAAAAAAAGAGGATGCCCCGTGGTGGGCATCCTCAAATGGGGTGTGGCTTCAGCCTCAGAACCCTTTATTTGTCGCGGTATTCGGCGATGATGCCGGCTACCTGATTGGGGGTGAGGCGGCCAAAGACCTTTTCGCCAATCATGGCCACAGGTGCCAGGCTGCAGGCACCCACACAGCGGAGGGTGCTGAGGGAGAACTTGCCGTCATCGGTAGTCTGACCCTCGCCAATGCCCAGCTGACGACGGAATTCTTCTAGAATTTTGTCGCTTCCGCGCACGTGGCAGGCCGTGCCCAGGCAAACGTCGATGGGGTATTTGCCCTTGGGATTCATGGTGAAAAAGGAGTAGAATGATACGATGCCGTATACTTTTGATACGGGTATGCACAGCTGTTTGGCGATGAACTCCTGGACCTCGGCGGGGAGATAGCCCAGTTTGCCCTGCACGCCATGCAGCACGTGGATTACGTTGCCGGCGGAGAATTGGTTCTCGCGGCAGACATCGATGATAATCTGCTTGTTGGTTTCGTTCAGTTCGAATTTACACATGGCTTTCTCGTTTTTTTAGAGTCCGTAATTCTTTTTTGACTTGTCGAAGTAGTGGGTGTGGAGCAGGCGGTGTGCCTTTTCGCTGCAGGGTTCGCCCAGATACTCAGCGTAGAGTTGCTTGATGTAGGGGTTTTCGTGCGATTTGCGGATGGGCATGCTTGCATCCTCTTCGTAGATGGCGTTGAGTCGTTTTTCCACTTTGGAGAAGTCGCCGTGGTGGTAGGGCTGGCCGGCACCACCGACACAGCCGCCGGGGCAGGCCATGATTTCGATGGCGTGGAAGAATTCTTCGCCGCTACGCACTTTGTCGAGGAGCTTGCGGGCGTTGCCAAGACCGTGGGCGATACCAATGCGGATGGGGGTTCCGTCGAAGTCGACAGTGGCTTCGCGCACACCGCTCAGGCCGCGCAACTGGACAAAATCGACCTTGCCGAGGGGTTTCTTGGTGTAGAGTTCGTATGCAGTACGGGTGGCTGCTTCGATGACACCGCCGGTGGCACCAAAAATGGCGCCGGCTCCGGTGCTCTCGCCCAGAGGACGGTCGAACTCGCCGTTGGGCAGTTGGTCGAATTTGATGCCGAGGTAGCGGATCATGTCGGCCAATTCGCGAGTGGTGAGTGAAATGTCCACGTCGGGATTGCCGTCGACTTTGAATTCTTCGCGCTGGCACTCAAATTTCTTGGCCACACAGGGCATGATGGCTACGACTACGAGGTCTTCGCGTTTGATGCCGAGTTTTTCGGCCCAGTAGTTCTTGGCGATGGCGCCGAACATCATCATGGGGCTCTTGGCGGAGGAAGGGACGTCGAGCATGTCGGGGTAGTAGGTCTCGAAGAAATTGACCCAACCGGGGCAGCAGGAGGTCATGATGGGCAGACGGACCGATTTGTCGCCTTCTTTGTAGCGGGCGATGCGGTTGAGCATTTCGGTGCCTTCCTCCATGATGGTGAGGTCGGCGGCGAAGTCGGTGTCGAACACATAGTTGAAACCGAGTTGGCGCAGGGCGGTGACCATTTTGCCAGTGACGCGTGAACCGGGTTCCATGCCGAATTCCTCGCCAAGGGCGACACGGACGGCGGGAGCAGTCTGGACGATGACGGTTTTCTTGGGGTTGTTGAGGGCCTTCATGACGTCGCGGGTGTTGTCAACCTCGCTTAGGGCGCCGACGGGGCAGGCTTGGACGCACTGGCCACACATGACGCAGGTGCTGTCGCTGAGGTTCTGCTCGAAGGCAGTGCCGACGACGGCGGTGAAACCACGGTTGATGGCAGAGAGGGCACCGACGGTTTGCATTTGGTTGCAGACGGTCTCGCAGCGGCGGCACATGATGCACTTGTTCATGTCGCGGATGATGGCAGGGGAGATGTCTTTCCTATAGACCGACTGCTCGCCGCTATAGGTGATTTCGCGCAGGCCGAGGTCGAGGGCGAGTTTTTGCAGCTCGCACTTGCCCGACTGGGGACAGACGAGGCAGTCGGCCGGGTGGTCGGAGAGGAGCAGGTCGACCACAGTGCGGCGGGCCATGATGACGCGCAGGGTGTGGGTGTGGATAATCATACCCTCACGGCACTCGGTGTAGCAGGAGGGGACGAGATTCTTGCTGCCTTCGACTTCAACGACGCACACACGGCACGAACCAGGTTTATTTTCGATGCCCTGTCCTTCTAGTTTGTAGTGGCAGAGCGTGGGGATTTCTATACCGATGCTCTTGGCAGCCTCCAAAATGGTGGTACCTTTGGGGACTTGCAAGTGATGACCATCGATGGTTAAGGCTATCATTGTTTCCATTGTTATTTGATTTGAATAGCGTTAAACTTACATTTGGTGACACAGGTGCCGCACTTGATGCAGGTTTCTTGGTCGATGAAGTGGGGCATTTTACGCTCGCCGCTGATGGCTTCGACGGGGCAATTGCGAGCGCAGGCTCCGCATCCGATGCAGACGGCTTTGTTGATTTCGTAGTGGATGAGGTCCTTGCAGACACCGGCACGGCATTTCTTGTCGACGACGTGCTCGACATACTCGTCCCAGAAGTTGTCCAGAGTGGAGAGGATGGGGTTGGGAGAGGACTGTCCCAGTCCGCAGAGGGCTGTGTCTTTGATATTAATGGAAAGGTTGCGCAACTTCTCCAGGTCTTCCATGGTGCCCTTGCCCTTGGTGATCTTGTCGAGCATTTCGGCGAGACGCTTGTTGCCGATACGGCAGGGGTTGCACTTGCCGCAGGATTCGGGGACGGTGAAGTCGAGGTAGAACTTGGCGATGGATACCATGCAGGAGGTTTCGTCCATGATGACCATACCGCCTGAACCCATCATGGAGCCGGCAGCGGTAAGAGATTTGTAGTCGATGGGAATATCGAGGTGCTTTTCGGTGAGGCAGCCGCCAGAGGGACCACCGGTTTGGACGGCCTTGAATTTCTTGCCGTCCTTGATGCCACCGCCAATCTCGTATATGATTTCGCGCAGGGTGGTGCCCATGGGCACTTCGATAAGGCCTACGTTGTTGACCTGGCCTGCCAGGGCAAAGACCTTGGTGCCTTTGCTGTTGGCAGTGCCAATGCTGCTGAACCACTCAGCACCCTTGCGGATGATGATGGGGATGTTGGCGTAGGTTTCGACGTTGTTGACGTTGGTGGGTTTTTCGAGATAGCCTTTCTCCGAGGTGCGTGGGGGTTTGTAGGTGGGTTCGCCACGTTTGCCTTCCATGGAGTGGATGAGGGCAGTGGCCTCACCGCAGACGAATGCACCGGCACCGTAGCGGAGCTCGATGTCGAAGTTGAAGCCTGTGCCGAGAATGTTCTCGCCCAGAAGGCCGTATTCCTTGGCCTGTGCGATGGCCATGTGCAGACGATGCACTGCCATGGGGTATTCGGCACGGATGTAGATAAGACCCTTGTCGGCGCCAACAGCATAGCCGCCAATGGCCATGGCCTCGAGGACGGAGTGTGGGTCGCCCTCCAAAATGGAGCGGTCCATGAAGGCACCGGGGTCACCCTCGTCGGCATTGCAGACCATGTATTTCTGGTTGCCTTTGGCGCGTGCGGTAGCAGCCCATTTCTTGCCGGTGGGGAAGCCTGCGCCACCGCGGCCGCCCAAGCCAGACTCGGTGACGATTTCGACCACCTTTTCGGGAGTGTACTCGGTCAGGCATTTAGCCAGAGCTAAATAGCCTTCGCAGGCTATGTATTCTTCGATGTTTTCGGCGTCAATTACACCGCAGTTGCGGAGGGCGATGCGCATCTGTTTTTTGTAGAAGCCGATGTTCTCCGACTCCTCAATGGTTTCCTGTGTATCAGGGTCGGTGTAGAGCAGATGCTCCACGCGGTTGCCATTGATGATATGGGTTTCGATAATGTCCTCGACGTCATCGGCAGCCACCTCGGTATAGAAGGTGTTGTCGGGCATGATTTTAACGATGGGACCTCTTTCGCAGAAACCGAAGCAGCCAGTGCGAATCACTTTGACTTTGTCCTGCAGGCCGTGGGCCTCGATGGACTTTTTAAAGTTCTCAATGATAGGGACACTGCCGGAGGCGGCACAACCTGTATCACCACAGACTAAGATGGTTTTGGTGCCGGTGGAGCCTTTGGGCCCCTTGCGGTCGGCCATGATTGGCTGGGAAGACTCGTAAAGAGCTTGCAAATCGGCCAATGATTTTAGTTTTGCCATGTTGTCTTTGTGTTTTTATGATGGATTAATAAATTCTTATGCTACGCAACTTCTTTGTGTAGAATGTCTTACACAAAGGGTGCGCACTTTTGTCATAACGCACAAAAATACAAAAAAATAATTAATTACAAGCTTTTTGCATTTTTTTTTGATAATGTGAAAGAAATGTGCCCTAAGAACCCTTTTTGGTGAATGTGTAAAAAATTGTTCTAACGGGTTTGTTTATAGTCTTTTATAGGTCTCCACAGATGAGATAGTCTTTCATCAGCTGTTGATACCATTCGGAGCGGGTACGGTCGCTGTTTCGCATGCAGCATATTTCTTTGATCGGATGTCCGACGGCTCCTTTTCTATGCACCAGCACGTGGCGTTTCGGCTGTTTTTCGGGTACGGTTTTGATATGGTAATCTATTAGGAGGGAGAAGCCAACCTTGTGGCAGATGGCTAGAAAGTCGTTCAGAACCTCTGGCGGGATGCAGACCGAGAAGTTCCCGCCGGGTTGGAGTAAGGAGAAGGCACCACTGATAAGGGTTGTAAAAGGAAGACTGGAAGTGTGTCGCGCCCTTGTGCGACCAATGTCGGGACATTGGAGGCTGCGGTCGAAATAGGGCGGATTGCACACAACGCTGTCGAACAGGGGCGAAGGATGGGTGGTGAGGTAATCTTGCAGGGAAATGTGTTCTAGTGTGATACGGCTGCTCCATTTCGATTGGGCGAAGTTTTGCCGTGCGTCGAGTACGGCGTCAGCATCGATTTCAATGGCAGTGATAATGGCGTTAGGATACCGCTGGGCAAGCATGAGTGAGAGTACTCCTGTGCCAGTGCCAATGTCCAAGATGCGGCTTCCTCCTAGGGAGAGAGCACCGAGTAGGTCGCTATCGGTGCCCACTTTCATGGCAGCATGAGATTGGTGGATGTCGAATTGTTGGAAGTGGAAAACGGAGTCTTTCATGCTGGAATTGTCATACGATTTCTACAATCTGGTCAAAGTGGTCTATTATATGGGTGGGGTTGGCGGAGAGAAGTTGTTGGCGAGAGTGATTGCCATAGGTGACGGCAACGGTGGTGCAGTGGGCGCGGTTGCCCATTTCGATGTCGAAAGAGGTGTCGCCTACCACAAGCGTTTGGGAGGCACTGACTTGAAGACGCTCCATGAGAACTAAAGCCATGTCGGGTGCTGGCTTGGGATTCAGCTTGTGGGTGTCGGCAGTGAGAATGGTTTCGAAGTAGTTTTCAAGGGCGTACCGTTGAAGTATGCTGTCCAGTGAGAATTTGTTGCGGCTAGTGCAGATGGCCATGCGGATTCCCTGAGAGAAAAGAAGTGAAAGGGTTTCGGAAACACTGGGAAAGATGCTGATATGTTCTATCTCATACACGGGAAATAGTTTGCGGTATATGGCGGTTCCTTCTTCGGCCTCTTTATCGCTTAGTTGCCCAAGTGTCTGTACACATTTTTTCAGTGGAAGCCCAATGGTGTGGCGTACTGCCTCATCTGTGGGAATGGGTAGGCACATCTCTTGAAAGGTTTTCTGCATGGTCAGAACAATACCGGGGGCGGTGTTAGCCAGGGTGCCATCGAAGTCGAAAAGAATTGCTTTAGGCATAGTGAGCATTCGGAAATAGTTGGTCGGCGGCTATTTTTCAGGAAGAATCTTATCGAAAACGAAGTGTTCGTAATAGGTGTTGTCGATGCCGCAGCCCTGTACTCGTACTGTCCAGTCCAGTACCATGCTTGTGGCTGAACGTTTGCTCACAAGGCAGTCGTAGTCGTTGTCGAGGAAAAGAGAGTCGCCTAACAGGAGGTAATGGCCCTGACTTAGTAGGTTGTCGGCATCAGGCTGTAGGTCGGTTTCCATAACGTAGGTCCCATCTTCATTGAAAATGAGACGGTAGTACATACCTTTATAGTTGGTGGTCCAACTGGAGGTGTCCCCTTGATTGGTGGTCTCGGTACTTTGGTCGGTGCTGACCCAATAGCCGACTAGCCATTCCTGCACGTCAGTCTTATCACAGGAAACCATGGCTAGTAAGGGCAATAAGACAAGTAAGAGTATGTTCTTTTTCATATATTTTTTTATTTAACGTTTACGATTGTATTTTATTGTAAGTGAATGGGGAAAAAAATAGGCGAGGGGTGGTGATGATGCTGGCTACTGCGGAATATTTTTTTCCACGCTATTCTTTTTTATTCGAAAAAAAACGTATTTTTGCATAGGGCTTTGTAGAAAGTTTATATGGCGGTATTTATCGCTGATTTTCAGGATGAAAATTGCTTTCAAAGAACCCTTTGTGCAACACTTAAAATTAGTATTATGTCTATCACTATTTTGAATGAAATTGACAAGGCTGAGACCCTGGTAAACGGACTCCGCATGAATTTGAACGAGGTGAAACTACTAAACGTAACTGCCGCCGGTGTGGACAGGTTGGAGGCAGCCTGTAAGGAACTGAAAAGGAAAAATGAGGAGGTGGATGCACTGCGTCGCCAGTTGACATTGAAAGTAAGAGAGAACAATGAATTGCTTGCTCAGTTGAAGGATCAGATGCTGGAGTTTCGTAAGACAGTCAAAGGACACTACGAACAGTCCCAGTGGATTCGATTCGGTGTACAGGATAAGCGATAGTCGCCATTACTAGAGTTCTTGAGAGCTGCTTTTTGTGGTACTTTATTTCTTTTTTTATGAAATTATACTATTTATATCATAAAAAAACCGTATATTTGCAAATCACTAATAAAATAAATAGTTAATACATATATTTGATATGCAAAGAGATACCCAAATTTTCGACCTCATCCAGAAGGAAAGAGAGCGTCAGACCAAAGGCATCGAGCTGATTGCCTCTGAAAATTTCGTAAGTGACCAGGTGATGGAAGCTATGGGCTCCGTCATGACCAACAAATATGCCGAAGGCTATCCCGGAAAACGTTACTATGGTGGTTGCCAGATTGTCGACCAGAGCGAGACCATCGCCATTGAGCGCGCTAAGAAGCTCTATGGTGCTTGCTGGGCCAATGTACAGCCCCACAGTGGTGCACAGGCTAATATGGCCGTGTTCTTGGCTTGCCTCAACAGTGGCGACACTTTCATGGGCATGGACCTCAACCACGGTGGTCACCTTTCGCACGGCAGCCCCGTGAACTTCAGCGGCATCAACTACAAGGTGGTTGGCTATCAGGTGAAGGAAGAGACCGGTATGGTCGACTATGACGCCATGGAGAAGAAGGCCCTCGAACACCATCCAAAGCTCATCATTGGTGGTGGCAGCGCCTACAGCCGTGACTGGGATTGGGCACGTATGCGCGAGATAGCCGATAAGATTGGCGCCATTCTTATGGGCGACATCAGCCACCCCTCCGGCCTCATTGCAAAGGGTTACCTGAACAATGCCATTAAGTATTGCCACATTGTCACCACCACTACCCACAAGACCCTTCGCGGACCACGTGGCGGTATGATTCTCATGGGGCAGGATTTCGACAATCCTTGGGGTAAGACCACTCCGAAGGGCGAAATCAAAAAGATGAGTGCCCTGCTCGACAGCGCTGTGTTCCCCGGCACACAGGGCGGTCCTCTTGAGCATGTTATCGCCGCTAAGGCTGTTGCACTCGGTGAAGCCCTCACCGACAGCTATGACCAGTACATCCAGCAGGTGATGAAGAACGCTAAGGTTATGTCTGAAGCCTTCATGGCCAAGGGCTACAAGGTCATCAGCGGTGGCACCGACAACCACCTGATGCTAATTGACCTGCGTCCTAAGTTCCCCGAACTGACTGGTAAGGAGGCTGAGAACGCACTGGTG
Organism: uncultured Bacteroidales bacterium; assembly: GCA_947165255.1. GTDB lineage: Bacteria > Bacteroidota > Bacteroidia > Bacteroidales > P3 > Colimorpha. The sequence goes on along the minus strand of CAMUZR010000009.1, from coordinate 90,143 downwards.
GCAGCAGATATCACCATCAACAAGAACATGGTGCCCTTCGACAGTCGAAGCGCCTTTAAGACCAGCGGACTTCGCGTTGGAACTCCCGCCATCACCACTCGCGGTCTGAAAGAAGCCGATATGCCTGTCATCGTTGACATGATTGATGAGGTGCTCTGCAACCCCACCGACGAGGCTGTCCGCACTAAGATTGCCGGCCAGGCTAATGAGATGATGCAGAACCGTCCTCTCTTCGCTTGGTAGTAGTTACTACCTAAAATATAAAGGGGTCATTGGAACCAGTGACCCCTTTTCTTTTTACAATTGCCTTTTGCCCTATGACCCGCGAATATGAGGATAATAAGAAACACGACGACTTTTGGGAGTCGCCCAGCGGCCATTTGCTCTTAGCCATGCTGAAAGCTGTTGTTGTTTCAGGCTGTTTCTTCGCCTTGCTCTTTGCCATCTTCGGCCGATTTATGTAGTTTTTCTATTCAATTGACGAAATGCGCATTGTTCTCCGCATTTATGTAGAGAAGAGTATTCTCTCACCCCATGACTGTTTTTTGCGTTTTCTAGGATCGTCATTGGTGTCATTTCTATGACCATAATAATACCATCTAATGGTCAGTATACTTGTAAGATACTATTATTTTCCTCCCTTCTCTTGGTTACATTTTCTGCATAGCATTTGACAGTTTTCAGCCACCGTTCGACCACCTTTGCACCACGGCTTAATATGGTCGGCATGCATTTCGTAAAATTCAAAATGCTCCCCGCAAATAGGACATTTGCCTCTTTGCCGTTCATATGTTTCTCGGCGTATCTTCTCATCAAAAGTACGTAAGTCGAGATGCTGTTCGTTGCCGTCCATAACATACCAATATATGCCAGGCTTGTTCTTGATTTCGCCATCCATCATCAATTGATGTACTCGTTCACGCAGTTCAGTTTCCTTGAAAGAATCGTCTCGATGCTTATTGTACATTTCGCCCCACTGTACACCTTTCATTTCTTTTCGCTTTTCTGTGAAGTGTGTTTGCACCCAATGAATGACATCTTGATAATATTGCCACAATTCATCGCAGTCGGTGTCGTATTGGTGGAGCGCCATGTACTCTTCGATTTTACCACCACTAATCCATTTCAAAACCGACTCCAAATAGGCTTGTCGAATTGGGGATCCACTCATATAGTCGCTGCCCATATGGTAGGCCACACAACCTGTTTTGCTGAAGCGTCGCTTAGCCTGAGTTATCCACGGTCCGCTGTAAATAGCATTCCGCAATTCCTGATCGGTGAGGCGTTCACCTGCGATGTTGATAATGCGAAACCAGTTGAGTTGCTCGTCAGCAGTTCCTTCGCAAATGTATACCTGTAGTTCATAATCTAGGATACGGTCTTGTTGCTCAACTGTGAGGTTGTCAAATCCCAGTAATTTATCGTCGAAAAGCATTAAGTATTCGCCCCAGACGTATTGGCAGATGCTTATAGTACGCTGCTGACCGTCTAGTAATTCATAATTGCCTTCTTCATTTCGTACCCAATACATTACATTGAGAGGGAAACCTTTCCATACCGTATCCATAACGGCGTTTCTTTTCCTTTCGTCGTATACGAATTCTCGTTGATACTTAGGCCTAATGTTGAGTTGTCCGCCATATCCGACAATGCCTTCTTCTGTTGCACTGTTGTCAGCATATCCTTCCACCAGTTCGCGGATGGTCACTTGATTCAATTCTATTTTCATTTTTTTCTACGGATTAATATGCGTTCATAAATTCTTTTCCCATTTATGTAAGGGGCACCTTTGGGCATTGCTGTCGTACTAGTGTCGATAATCTCGAATTGCTCAGGGTTATATTTATCCATAAAGGTGATAGGAACCCCCATTATTCCATCGTAATCGTAAGGTATTTCTGCTGTCTTATTGACATTGATGGCTGGATAGTTATCATAAGTAGGATACTCTTCGGGCGTATATTTTCTCCATAGGTCAAGAGGTTCATGTCGTTTATTTATATCGAGATTAGTAAACCATGTTACCCCTGACACTCGTATCATACCTTCTCTATGATCTGTAGCTTTTGCAGTGTCTTTATAAATAGAATAGAAATGAGCAGCCCCTCCTTTAAAGCCAAATCCCAACCAAATATTATTGGTTTGGATTAATTTGAAAATATCTTTATAATGAATTGCATTTTGATTACCTATTATCAGAAACTTTGTTCTATACATAATAAGTTGATTCACATATTCACGGAATAGTGAAAAGGGTGGATTAGTGCAAACAATATCCGATTGTTTCAGCAACTCGATGCATTCAGTACTTCGAAAATCGCCATTTTCATGTAAACGTGAGAGTACATTTTTGTTGTTCTGCAGTAGGTAGGCAACATCACTGAGATTCACTGCGCCATCGCCATTATAGTCATCCACTTCTGTTATTTCTACTTTATATGCTATTCTTTTTGGTTCAGTTTCTGGAGAGTCGAACTTAAGCAATAGTTCATTTCCCATCACAGGTGATCCATCGTAGCATGTGGCTATGAGCTTTTTCAAACCTAGACTATTGAAGTTAAGTGCGAAATATTTGAAGAAGTTACTCTCGTAGGGATCGTCGCAGTTGCAAAACACCACTTTGCCGTAAAAGTGTTTGCGGTAATGTTTCAATTCGTTGCTGATATCGTCAATCTGAGTGTAGAACTCATCTTTGTTAGCCTTTAATGCTGCATTGAGGTTTCTGTTGTCTGCCATTGCTAGCTTTTTTATGCATTGCTACCAATCGGCGTTAGGCGACAAAAAAGCGTGAGCTTCTTATCGCGTACCAAGGCAACCCGGCAAGGAGACCTCTCAACTCCTAAGAAACTCACACAAAATGCGAGCATACTATATGGAGTTGTTGTCCCCGTCTGCACGGAAACCACACTATCATTAGGTGTCTTATCTCCAAAATAACTTTGCCGGGTTTTTCGGTCGACGCGAAATAATAGTAATGCTTTGTTAATACTATGTTGGCTCACCTACTCGCGATGAGTCTTTTTTCCATCTGCAAAAGTACATAAAAAAAACGAACTGACAAGTTTTTTATTTTTATGAAGACCGATAGTTTCATGGAATAATAATGAGTTATCGTTCAATTTTTGTTTTTCTTTGTTCAGATTGAACCCATTTCTATTATTGCCAGAAGAGGGAATGCCCACTATGTTTCTCTACTTCTGAATGATTTTGTTCTCAAAAGAATTGTTTTTTGTTAAAACGTTGCAATAATACAGCAATTTATTGAAATGATGAAATAATTACGCGTTGTCTTCGTTATTATGTAAAATAGAGCAAATATTCAAATATATGAACATTCTCGTTACCGGTGGAGCTGGGTTTATTGGCTCCCATACATTAATAGAGTTATATGCTGCAGGTCATACCGCAGTAGTTGTGGATAACCTCAGTAATTCCAATCCAGAATCGCTACGCCGTGTGGCAAAGATTATTGGAACGGATTCCATTCCTTTTCATGAATTGGATGTGCGTGACCGTGGTGGACTCAATAAATTGATGGAAGAACAGAAGTTTGATGCCTGCATCCATTTCGCTGGGCTAAAAGCTGTGGGTGAAAGTGTGGAAAAGCCTTGGGAGTATTATGAAAACAATATTTCTGGCACGTTGACCTTGGTGGATGTCATGCGAAATCATGGATGTAAAAATATTATTTTCTCTTCTAGCGCGACAGTATATGGTGACCCCGTGGAGATTCCTATTACCGAGAAATGTCCCAAAGGCCAGTGCACCAACCCTTACGGCTGGACTAAGAGCATGTTGGAACAGGTGTTGATGGACATGCAGAAAGCCGACCCTGAGTGGAATGTAGTGCTGTTGCGCTACTTCAATCCCGTCGGAGCACACCCCAGCGGGCTTATCGGAGAGAATCCCAACGGAATACCTAATAACTTGATGCCCTACATCACTCAGGTGGCTGTAGGAAAACGTCCAGAATTGGGAGTCTTCGGCAACGACTACGATACCCCCGACGGCACCGGTGTACGGGATTATATCCATGTGGTGGACTTGGCTCGGGGACACGTTTGCGCCCTGAAAGCAATAGAACGCAAATGTGGACTGGAAATCTTCAATCTTGGCACTGGCCACGGATACAGCGTTCTAGACATGGTCAATGCCTTTATAAGGGTTAACGGTGTGAAGGTTCCTTATAGCATCAAGCCCCGCCGTGCAGGTGATATTGCCACATGTTACAGCAATCCTGCTAAGGCTGAAAAGGAGCTGGGATGGAAAGCCCAGTATGGTATTGAAGAAATGGTTCGAGACTCCTGGAATTGGCAGAAACTCAATCCGGAAGGTTTTTAATCATTGTATAAACATAATGCTCAAAGCCACCACGTGTGGCTTTATTAATTTGTAAAAGGAAATAAGTGAAAAAATACCTGATTACTGTTGTCAGACTTTATCTTTCGTTTCTGTTGGTGTTCGTGCTTCAGAAACTATTGTTTCTGGCAATTAATGCCTCTTATGCCGATGGGGTCACCTTTAAGGATATTTTGTTGGTTCTCTGGCATGGTTTGCGTTTGGATTCGGTTGCCACCTCTTATTTAATGATAGTGCCCTTGCTGATGATGGCAGTGGCATTATGGCTCAGACGGGTCAATCTTCGAAAGATGCTTTCTTGGTGGTTTGTTCTGGCCAGTCTGATTGTCACTATTGCTTTTCTGGCAGATGCTATTCTGTACAATTATTGGGGCTCAAAACTCGACGCGGCTGATTTCATTTATGCCAAAAATCCCAAGGACATGTTAGCAAGCCTTTCTTTTGGATTGGTTTTGCTGGCTATTGTTGCTATCGCTTTGCTTACTTCTGGACAGGTAGCGCTGCTACGTTGGTCTACTCCAAAGATGATGCACAGAGTGAAAAAGAAGTGGTTTGGAACAGTTGTAATAGTGTTGCTCTTAGGTGTGAACTTCATTGGTATGCGTGGAGGTGTGCAGGAGTCGACGGCTAATCCTAGTTATGTCTATTTCTCACAAAAACAGTTTCTCAACCATGCTGCACTGAATCCTGCATTCAATGTTTTGCATTCAATGACGAAAAGTGAAGATCTTGCGAACGAGTTCGTTTTCTATTCGTCTGAAATGTTGGAGCAGATGACGGCAGGAGTTTACGATAGTTATCCTGATATTGCCGATACGTTGCTTAATACACAACGTCCTAATATCATTCTGGTGATTTGGGAGGGTGGTGGCGACCTGATGACGGCAAATGATAGTGTAGCTCCATTTTTTGCGAAACTGAAGAGCGAAGGGGTTTATTTCTCACAGTGTTATGCCAATAATTTCCGTACTGACCGTGGGTTGGTGTCAATTTTGAATGGTTGGCCTGGATTGCCGACCACTTCGGTAATGAAAATGAGTGGTCGATGTAAACACTTTCCATCGATTGCAAAACATCTTGATTCTGAGGGGTATCACTCTGCCTTTTATTATGGTGGCGACATCGACTTTACCAACATGCGTGGTTATCTTTTTGAGACAGGCTATTATCATGTGAAAGGAGGGGAGGATTATGCTTGGGCACCGAACCAAAGTAAGTGGGGTGCAGACGACGAATATCTGCTCACCTTAAATCCCAATGTTCTGCCCGGTGCTCCTTTCTTTGCTACATATCTGACGCTTAGCAGTCATGAGCCTTGGGTGGTGCCATACCGCCGGTTGGTTGACGATAAAGCTAATTCTTTTGCCTACACCGATTCTTGCCTCTATACGTTTGTTCAGAATCTTAAATTGAGAGGCCTCTGGGATGACTTGCTTATGATAGTTGTGCCCGACCATGGCGTTGCATACGGCGATGCCTATACCTATAGCGTCGAGACAGCCCGCATTCCTATTCTTTGGTTAGGCGGAGCGGTTAAATCTCCCAAAGAGGTTGACAAATTGATGAACCAAAGTGACCTGGCCGCTACTTTAATGGCCCAGATGGGGTTGGATGCCAGAGACTTTGTCTTCAGTCGTAATGTCCTAAGTGCAAATTATCAGCCCTCCTTGATAATGCATGCCTACAAAAACGGAGTCAATCTAATAGACACATGTGGCAGCACACGTTTTGATATTGTAAATGGTGAGGTTGTTCCAGCAGAGAAACTTCATCGTCCAAATGCCACTGCAGATATCAAAGCACTTCTGCAAAGAATCTATTCCACTACATCAGAACTCTAATCTCTAAATGAATTAAAAAAAAGAGATGCACATCAAATGCGCATCTCTTTTTGTTTTTTTTATAACTTATTAATGACTGGTTGGAGGAGCCACGATGACGCCCGAATGATCGCCTTCAGCAGGAAATGTGCGTCCGTAGTGAGTAGTGAGTCTCAACCAAGTACCACCGGTGAAGTCGCTGGTAGCATTTTGGAATATGTGCCAGTGCTTACGTTGCCAATGAGAGCAAGCCTCGCCAATAGGGCAAATGCCATCACTATAAAAATGGGAATGGTAATGCATTGGAAGCACGTCTTGATGACATAAAGGACATTGAATATTCATGTCTTTACCGTCTACTCCCATAAAAAGAACCTCTTCTTCTTCCTGATTATAAGAAACATCTTCCTTGTTGCAGGAGGTGAGACTCAACGTGGCAAACATGGCGAGACAAGTCACGGTGCCCATTAGGAATAATCTCATTTTTTTCATTTTCGAAATGTATTTTTACTTTTTTACTTTTAATTAATTCTATTGTGTGCTTACTTAGTTGCCTGTATATTTGAAAATTGCATGAATTTCTCATGCCTTTTTCATCTATATTCAACTATACAAAGATACAAACATTTTTTTAATTGTCAATTTTTTTTTCTTTCTTTTTTGAACATATTTATTCACCGTCATATTTTGGTATCAATTAACAATATCAGTATAAATATTTCTTACCCAACATATTTAATTGGAGGCAGAGGCCAAAGTTGAAATATTTGAAGTCTTTCATGCAGGCTTGAATCAGCACATGCTGCCAAAGCAGGGCATCGGCACCAACAAGCAGTTCATTACCGGTATACTCAACGATTGCTCGCGCCTGAGGGAAAAAGGCAGGGCGAAAGGAGATGCCTCCCACAAATCCGTTCCACTTGCTGTTGTACCCCCTGAAGAAATGGCGGTAGGCTAGATTCAAACCTAATTCGTTGCCCCCGAAGCTGAAATGCTTAGTGGCAGCAATATATAAGTTGGAAAAGTATAGCTGCACGTCAGACCTATCTTTGTTGAATACTGTTGTTCCCAAATCGTTGCCGCCAATGGCAATGGCAGGGTAGTATTTGCCCTCTTCCAGCGGGCGGATTTTGACCGAGAGGTAGCAGTCTTTGGCCCCATACACGATGTCACCTATCATTGGGCGGACGATTTTACGCTTGGTGCAAGTATAGCTCAGCTCCAGCCAACGGTAAGGGGTAGCGCTGAGATAATAATCAAAGGTGTTGTATTTTTCGCCTCTGAAGAGGAAACCAGTGTCGGGGGTCATGGACATGTGGAGGAAATGGGCACCAATGCGGGCATCGCCTTCGTAGTTCATTTCGGCAGAGGGGATGTGCAAAAAACCAGAAATGCCTGTATACTGCTGGGCGTGGCCTATGAAGGGGAAAACAGCAATCGCGCTCATCAAGATGAGGGCTTTAGCAAAGTTTTTCATTCTTTATCCTCCTTTCCTTGATATATAAAGTCCGGCTCCATCGTGTGGCTGCCCCATTGCAGCAGGTCGCGGCTGAACCATCCGTCGCGCATATTCTCCTCAGTGTCGGTACGGTAGAGTTGGTTTGCATCGCGGTAGATATTCAACCCTCTGATTAGGCAGATGAGGTTGTAGTTAGATGCAGGGCGGAAATTGACCGTGCGGTGGGTGCGTTTATATGGCGGAATCATAATGGTGACGCGAAAACCGCCGTCCATACCTTTCTTGAGCGATTGGGCCAAAGTGATGCCCTCTTGGTTCAATTGTCCAGCTATATTGTTCCATTTGAGATACAGCCCCAACGTGGTGTGGTTATAATGGCGCATCACCTCGCCTTCGAATCCCCAGTCTTGATAGACGTAGGTGCCGATCACACCGCGGAACTGAGTGTTCCATTTAGGAATATAAATGTCGCCGCCAATAGTGCCGGAGAACCTCCCGATGGGGCTCATGCTCCAGCCTCCAGCCATAGTCAACAGTCCGGTGATGCCTGCTTGCGCCTCAAAGGCCAGCCACTGGGTGACAGGAAGAAAGGCTTTGAGGTCAAATCCGTAGCGCGCATTGCTGAACAAACCAACGCTTCCTTTCAGGTAGACAGGTCCTGCCTTCAACTCCTTGCTCAGCACAAACATGGTCAGGTAGGCCCGCTTGAGATTGTTATTGTAATTGTTCACAAGCCAAACATTGCCTTTGGCAGAAAGCAGCCAGTGGTGCCCCATGTCGAATTTGAAACCTGGGGTTAATCCGAACAGCACATTGTACTGCCTGTAGAAAGTATAGTCGGTTATTCCAACATCGATTCCCGAAAAGAAATCGATGCTAGGCTTATTGTCCTGGGCCATAGACTTCTGAGAAACCGACACCTGCAGCAACGCTAGCACCAATCCCCCAATGACTCCCCGTCTGAATAAGTGATCTTTTTGTTTCACAGCTGTAGTGATAAGTGTATTTTTCGATGCAAAAATACTATATTTTTCTGAATTGGGGAGTTTTTTTTGTGACAATTAGTTTAGTGGTGGGTCTCATAGGGGGGGGCGGTTCGGGTTGGCTTTTCGACAGGTTGTTCGTTCTTTTACGGGAAAAACGTTGTAATTACGCGGTCTTTCTGTCGCAGTGGATAGGCTTACGACGGAACTACGGCGAAGTATCTACGGACTCTGTTCAAGGTAGTGGCATTGGATGTGGAACACCTTCAAAGAGCCGAGTGGAGCCGTTCTAGAGGGTGTGGGAAAAAGGGGCGAATGAATTGGAGGCGGTTTGTGAGTGGGTTAGAAGTAGGTGAGGAATTGCGTGAGTGCTGGCTGGGTGCCGTGAGAAAGAGGTTTAGGAGCTGGGTAGGGGAGTGGTGAGGTTAGTCGTAGTAGCTGAAGGTGCGTATGATGCGGTATTTGTAATAATGGTAGGCGGGCGGCGCCGAGGGACGAGGGCGGCCAAGAGAGATTCGCACGGTCACTTCGGCCTCTTGCCAGTTGCCGTGCTCGTCGTAGCGGCTATAGGCAAAGTGTTTGTGCTCGCCCACCTCGTGGGCCCCGGTTTCACCCTCTATATGCTCCCAGTTGGTGTGCCATATCTCCAGCGTGTCACCCTGGTCGTTGTAGCGGAAGTGGTCGTCGGTGCCGGGATTATTCTCGCCCGTGGTGTGCATCCGTTCCAGTCGGCCTTGCTTGTCGTAGTGATAGGTAATAGTGGTCTTTGTTGGGAGCTTTTTCTCGACGAGACGGCCCAACGTGTCGTAGCTGAAAGTAACGGTGTCCTCCCATACCGAAATGCTCTTCAAAACGCGGCATTGGTCGTCGCAGGTCACGGTGTTGGTGGTGAGACTGTTGCCCTCAGTGGGGTCTTCACTGAGGAAATATTCGTCAAAGGCATTGAGGCAGTCATCGACATCATAGTGGAACACCACGCTGTCACGGCTACCACTTTTGAATACATAGTTTAGCAAATGCCCCTGTCCGTCATATTCATAGTACTCGTCCTGCTGATAGAACATGTCGGCTGTGGAGGCTTCGGTCCGCAGCCCTTCGGAGTTGTAGGCTTCGGCCTTGGTGATGAAGAAACGGTAGGCAGAGTCGGTGCATAAGGCACTGTTCTGTATAAATTTAACATTCCCATGGTAGCCCATCTGTGCAGCGGAGACACGGTGAGTGATTTCGCTTTGGGCCGATGAGACAGCTGGCAGCAGTAGGGTCAGAAGTAGCATTATGCCCAAACGCGAGGGAGCAAAGTGGGCTAATGCTTTCGTTAATGTCTGATTTTTAGTTTGTTTGTTCATGGTGTCGTTGTGCTAATTGTTTTGCAAAGATACTTTTTTTTCTTAAGCATACAAGTTTTTTAGTAAATGAGGAAGGGGGTGGGTTCGATAAATCCCATATAAGTCGCGTTCCTTTCCACAAAAATGGGGAATGCCATTCTCACAGCTAATGACTTGTGCCATAATGTCTCGTTCGGCGGCTCCATGACCTCCGGAAGACTGACAAAATGGCCGATTGCGGGGTTTGGTGCATTAGTTGATGGAATCAGGGTCAGAAATAAAAATATAGCATTATGAATATTAACAATTTTACCATCAAGGCTCAAGAAGCCGTACAGAAGGCACAAGAGATTGCCATGGGACGTCAGCACCAGTCCATAGAGACGGCCCACCTGATGAAAGGCATCCTGGTGGTGGATGAGAATGTGACCCCCTATCTGCTGAAGAAGATGGAGGTGAACATTCCGCGACTTGGCCAGCAAGTGGATGCACTGTTGGAACGGCTGCCCCGCGTGAGCGGCGGCGACCAGTACCTAAGCAGTGCCGCCAATCAGGCCTTGGTCAAAGCCACGCAGACGGCCTCGGCCATGGGCGACGACTTTGTATCTATCGAACATCTCCTGCTGGGTTTGCTTTCGGGCAACGACGAACTAGCGCGCCTGCTGAAGGACGCTGGTGTGGGAGAGAAAAGTCTCAAGGCCGCCATCGCCGACCTGCGTAAGGGCAGCAAGGTGGCCAGCCAAAGCGCCGAGGACAATTACAATGCCCTAGGCAAGTATGCCAAGAACCTCAACCAATTGGCACAGAGCGGCAAGTTGGATCCTGTCATCGGCCGCGACGACGAAATACGCCGTGTGCTGCAGATACTTTCCCGCCGCACCAAGAACAATCCTATCCTTATTGGCGAGCCTGGCGTTGGCAAGACCGCCATTGCCGAAGGCCTTGCCCGACGTATCATTTCGGGCGACGTGCCGGAGAACTTGAAAAATAAGACCATCTTCAGCCTCGACATGGGTGCCCTAGTGGCCGGAGCCAAGTACAAGGGCGAGTTCGAGGAAAGGTTGAAGAGTGTCATTCAGGAGGTGGAAAAAAGCGACGGAGACATCATCCTTTTCATCGACGAAATTCACACCCTAGTGGGTGCCGGTGGCGGCGAAGGGGCCATGGATGCGGCCAACATCCTCAAACCCGCTCTCGCCCGCGGCGAACTGCGCGCCATTGGTGCTACCACTTTGGCCGAATATCAGAAATATTTCGAGAAAGACAAGGCCCTCGAACGCCGTTTCCAAAGTGTGCTTATCGACGAGCCCAGTGTCGAGGACACCATTAGCATCCTTCGTGGCCTGAAGGAGCGCTACGAGGTGCACCACAAGGTGCGTATCAAAGACGACGCCCTCATTGCAGCCGCCGAGCTGAGCAACCGCTACATCAGCAACCGTTTCCTCCCCGACAAGGCCATCGACCTTATCGACGAGGCGGCCGCCAAGTTGCGCATCGAGATTGACTCTGTGCCCGAAGAACTAGACGAAATCGAGCACCGCATCCGCCAGTTGGAAATCGAGCGAGAGGCCATCAAGCGTGAGAACGACCAAGACAAGCTTTCGCAGCTCAATCAGGAACTGTCCGAACTCAGCGAACAGCGCGACCAGATGAAGGCCCGCTGGCAGAACGAGAAAAGTGTGGTCGAGGCAATCCAGACTGAGGTCAAAAATATTGAGTCCTACAAGCTGGAGGCCGAGCAGGCCGAGCGGTCGGGCGACTACGGCAAGGTGGCCGAGCTGCGCTATGGCCGCATCAAAGAGGCTGAAAAAAAAGTCACCGACCTTAAGGTACAACTCAAACAGCTCCAGGCCGATAGCGCCATGATAAACGAGGAGGTAGACTCCGACCAGATTGCCGAAGTGGTATCTAAGTGGACCGGCATACCCGTCACCCGCATGATGCAGAGCGAGCGCGAGCGGCTGCTTCACCTTGAGGAAGAACTGCACAAACGTGTCGTGGGGCAGGACGAGGCCATCAGCACCATTGCCAACGCCATCCGCCGCAGCCGTACTGGTCTCAGCGACGGCCGACGCCCCATCGGCAGTTTCATCTTCCTCGGCACCACCGGCGTTGGCAAGACCGAGCTTGCCAAGGCTCTGGCCGAAGTAATGTTCGACGACGAAGACATGATGGTGCGTATCGACATGAGTGAGTACCAGGAGCGCCACAGCGTCTCACGGCTCATCGGAGCTCCTCCGGGATATGTGGGCTACGATGAGAGCGGTCAACTCACCGAGGCCGTGCGCCGCAAACCTTACAGCATCGTCCTCTTCGACGAGATTGAGAAGGCTCACCCCGATGTTTTCAACATCCTGCTGCAAGTGCTCGAAGATGGCCGTCTAACCGATAACAAGGGTCGTGTGGCCGACTTCAAGAATACCATTATCATCATGACCTCCAACATGGGTAGCGACCTCATTCGTGAGCGCCTGGAAGGCAACGACAATTTCACCGACTACGAGCTCACCGAGACCAAAAATGCTGTGATGGAGCTGCTGAAACAGCATCTGCGTCCTGAGTTTCTCAACCGTATCGACGAAATCATCATGTTCCGTCCGCTCACCAAGACCCAAATACGCGAAGTGGTGAAGATACAGCTGGGCATTGTGTCCAAGATGCTGGAAAAGAACGATGTCCTCATCACCGCCACCGACGAGGCCTTGGACCATCTGGCCGACATTGGTTACGACCCAGCCATGGGTGCCCGACCGGTCAAGCGTGTCATCCAGCGCGAGATACTCAACGAGCTTTCGCGCCAGATATTGGAAGACCGCATCAAGACCAACGACACCATCATTATCGACGTCATCGACGGTCAGTTCGTTTTCTACAACCCGCAAAACAAGGTCAGCCACCAGTAACGGCTCACCGTTTCAACCACCACAAGAGGGCATCCGTCACCGCGGTTGCCCTCTTTTCTATTACCATAATATCCTTCCCCAAAACCGAAGAAACAAAGACCGTATCAATAAATTATAATGTACACTAGCTCCAAAATGATGAAATATCAAATGGAATAAAATCCTTTTATCACCGGACGAAAGATAATAGAGCAGGCAATGCCAAAATATCTATTATTGCAAACACAATACACGGTTCAGATGGATCACTACTATGTGATAGAAGGGGCTTGGGGCTATCGCACTATTCTGTGACTATCTTGCGAGGTGGCACAGCGTCTTTCTGCTGACTTTTACTATTTCGTCGAGCGAATCATACAGCAGGTGAGTACTTTCAATACTTTTACTGCGGTGTTTGCTATGTCAGAGATGGCTTTGGCTTGGTCATAGGGACAATGGTTAAAGCTCTCGACCGACACTGTGGTTAAAACGGCGGGATGAGGCTTGGTCGGCAAGCGAGCTGTAAGGCGCTCGTTTCTCCGCTGTGCTATCGTCGCCCTCGGCAGGGGGGAGTTATTTCTCAGATTCCACCAAAAAAAGATTAAGAATTGTCACTTCACCGACCGTGCTGGCTTTTCCTTGCGGCGGAGTTGGTTCGCCACTTCCTCGGTATTTCCTCTATAGATGCTCTATTGTTCCTCAGTAGCGTATCGAAGAACTAAACTCGAATCATAAACGTTGCACTGGGCTATTGATGGAATTGGAGGAAAGTAAGGGCAATGTGGGAGATGATGGTCTATGGCGGTCGTGGTAAGTACTTTTTATTGATGATATATAGTTGGAAGAGTACCCTGTTGCACAATCGGAATGGGCTTTTATTAAAAATTTTTTTGAGGATATAATTTTTTTTAGTTCCCAACGTTTAAAGTTTAGATTAGAGGTGATTTGCTATAATAAATACTGAAAGATGATTATTAGGTCTGAAAAATATATTACCAATCCAACGGTGGCATGTTCGATTATTGTGTATAATCAGAAGGATTATATTGGTCGGTGCATAGAAGGGATGTTGGAGCAGAAATGTGATTTTACTTTTAACATAGTCATTAGCGACGACTGCTCGACCGACGGCACACAGGAGGTTCTGAAAGATTATCAGGCCCGCTATCCTGAAATAATCAAACTTGTCCTTAACGAGCGGAACGGTGGCATTGCCTCTAACTGGGTGAACTGCTGCAAGGCAATGGAGGGAGGCGAATTTATAGCTTTTTGCGATGGCGACGACTATTGGTCTCTCCCACAGAAGTTACAGCTGCAATATGATTATTTGCGTTCGCATCCTGATTGTGTGGGTGTAACGACAGATTGCGACAGTATTGATGAGAATGGCGTTGTCCGGCATGCCGCTATTGAGGATGCCGGAGGGTCTCAGCCAACGGTGCTCACACAGATTCAAGTATGGGAGGATTCCGTCCATGTCAACCCTGGTGGGATGTTTTTCAGAAAAGAGCCCTTTGACAGATATATGCCCTTTGATGCTTTTGTGGAGTATGATTTTCCCTTCCAGGATTGGCCGGCATTGTTGGTCATGGCAGGACATGGCGTTGTCCATAAGCTTCCCATCTCTTCGTACACGTATCGCATTGGACACGTTTCTGACTCGCACCCAGATGATATAGCGAAGCTGGAGCGCAGAATGAAACGGGGTGAGAAGATGTATTGGTATTTGCACACCTTATTTCCCGCGCTGCCCTATAGTGAGGATGATTATAAGAACTATATTACCGACATCATGTTAAAGTTTTGCATAAAAAGCGGTGACTACCGCAATGCCAAACGTTATGCTCGGTTGTCTAAACATAAGTCTTTCCGTGTGTTGTGCTGTTATTCTTATGCCTCATTCCACATGTTTCGTGCGGTAAAAAAGATGGTGGGGATTATTCGGTAAAGGATTATTGATGATTTGAAGTTGACTTTCTACCGTCACATGTCGTGAGGGGTGAATTGCCTTTCTTCAGTTTAAGGTGTTTGCGGGGGGTGCGTATGATGTGTCGAAAAGTCTGCCTTTGAGATATGCCCTGCCGCTATCAGTTGATTTCCACCTTATTTGATTATTGATTTCTCGCCGATAAGCGGTTTTGATACTGAAGGCTTCTCATGCGCTATGCGCATCGCAGCGAGAGAGGAGTAGACGGCGACATGTTAGTGGTCAGCCTTCTTGGTTGCCTCCTTTGAGGTCGTGGAGGGCGAGGTTGCCGTTGTAGTAGACGGCATAGTTGCGGTGGTTGAGCCAGTCGCCGACGTTGACGTAGGTGGATTGGTTGCCACCGGGGGCTTGGATGGTGCGGACGAGGGGGGTATGTCGGTGACCGAAGACGCAGTAGTCGAAAGGTTCTTGGCTGAGGCGCTGCTTGCAGTAGAGGACGATGCCTTCGCGGTCGTCGCCTTGGTACTCGAAGATGGTGGGGTTTTTCTTGATGTGGCCTTTGCGGCTGTGACCGCTCCACCCTAGGGCCACGCCAAAGGTCATCCATTCGGGTAGGAGAGCAAAGAGGCGTTGGTTGAGTCGGCAGCGGAAGACGCGCCGCAGGCAGTCGTAGCGGCGGTCGAGGTGCCCCAGCCCGTCGCCGTGGCCGACGAGGAATTTCTTGCCGTCGAAAAGGAGAGTGGCGGGGTCGTCGTGCATGGTGATGTTCATTTGGCTGCTGAGGTAGTCGAAGAGCCACATGTCGTGGTTGCCGATGAAGAAATGCAGCTCGACGCCGGCATCGGCCAGCTCGGCCATGCGGCCGAGTAGGCGTATGTGGCCACGGGGCACCACATGGCGGTAGGTGAACCAGAAGTCGAACATGTCGCCTAGGAATACCACCATGGCAGCATCGTGGCGGATGGTGTCGAGGAAGGCGCAGAGTTCCTGCTCGCGTTGGCGCGAGTCGGCTCCGGCCCCCAGGTGGGCATCGGTGACGAAGTATAGCTTACTGCCGGGCATACTGGAAGCGGGTGTGCTCTACCAGATTTTTGAAACTGAGGGTGTGGGGGTTGTCGGGCAGGTAGGCTTCGAGTCCTTCGAGTACGCCCTCGTAGAATTCGAAACTGTCCTCGGGGTTGATGAGGGGGCGGTTGTTGAAGGGTTTGTAGAGGGCGATGAGGGTGGCCAGGGAGCCGAGGTTGTCCTCGATGAAGCGGACGACGTATTGCTGTTGTTCGGAGAAGGTGGCTAAGTAAAGGGAGTCGGTGTAGTCGTGGGCCAGGTCGTACTGTTGCTGGGATATTTCGCCTTGGGCCAGCAGTTGTTGGTTGTGGCTGTCGATGGCGACGATTTGGCGCAGGGCTCGTGTGCCGATGTTGGTATAGTCCTGCAGCTGCCAGAGGAGCTGCGAGTCGTCGTTGCCTTGGATGCGGTAGGTGAGGGAGAGGGAGTCGAAGCTGCCGGTCATGCTGATGGTGGTGCCTTCGTCGGGCAGGAGGACGACGTAGTCTACGTCTGATACGTGGACGGTGTAGAAGGTTTTGTAGGGCATGTGGTATCTGAACTTGAAATGGCCTTTCTTGTCGAGGGTGACGGAGTCGAGGAAGATGGTGGATTCGGGGCTCATTTCTTCGATATAGATTGTTTTGCCGGCGCCGTTGTCGAGAGTGCCTTCGATGGTGATATTGTTTTTGTTGCCACAGGAAGCGAGGAGCAGCACGGACAGCAGTGCGGTGGCGATGAGGTATCTGTTGTGTTTTTTCATGTTCTGTTTTTCGAAAGGGGAAACTTAGGTCAGGGCTATCAGGTCGGCCACGGTGAGGGCGGCCATGGCTTCGACAATGACGGGGAGGCGGGTGATGTGGTCGCGGTCGTGTCGGCCGTGGGGTGCGACGCTGACGAGAGAGCCGTCGGCACGGCGACATGTCATGCCTTCGGGATGGGTGACGGGGGCATGGAATCCCACGTGGAAGACGACGGGCATGCCGTTGCTGATGCCGCCTTGTATGCCACCGCAGTGGTTGGTGAGGGTTAGACGGTCGGCAGTGCCCTGGGGTTGCCAGGCATCGGGAAATTGGTCGGGGGGCAGCTGGTAGCTGTCGGCGGGGTCGCCGACGGCAAAGGCCATGGCGGAGGGTATGGAAAGCATGGCGAAGCCTAGGCGGGCGTTGAGTCGGTCGAAAACGGGGTCGCCCACACCGGCGGGGAGCCCCAGGATGGTGCAGGCGATTTGTCTGCCCCGGATGGTGGTGGAAAAAGAAATGCCTTGGGTGAGAAGCAATTGCTTGGCGATGGCGCCGGCAATGACGCGGGCCACGGTTTCACGTCCCGAGGCGCGGCCGCCTCCGCGGGGGTCGCGATGGCCGTATTTCTGCTGGTAGGTATAGTCGGCATGGCCGGGGCGGAAACAGTCCTGCAGCTGGCCGTAGTCGGCAGGACGGCAGTCTTGGTTGCGCACGAGGAAGGCGATGGGGGTGCCTAGGGTGCGCCCTTGGTAGAGCCCGCTGAGCCACTCGATTCGGTCGGCCTCGTGGCGGGCGGTGGTGAGAGGGGAGGGGACGTCGCCGTCGCGACGACGTAGCAGCTCCTGCTGGATGAAGGCAAGGTCCAACACCTTTCCGGCTGGGCAGCCGTCGAGTACACCTCCCACGGCGGGGCCGTGGGATTCGCCAAAGGTGGTCAGCCGGAAGGTGTTGCCGATGCTATTCAAAATGATTGTTTTAAGAATAGGGATTGTCTTTTATTGACAGAAGACCTCTATTTTGCATCTGCCCAAAACGCTGAGCATTAACGGGGTCTTGCTTCCACGCTGCATAACCTGACGGTTGCTTGCGTGTGGTTAGTGTGGTTTGGCCACTTCAAGGCTTCTGGAATAAAAAACATGAGCGCAATGTCTATTTGAGGATTTGAAGTAGTTCGACCTCGAAGATAAGGGTGGAGCCGGGAGGAATGGAGCCGACGGGCTGCTCGCCATAGCCGAGGTCGTAGGGGATGTAGAGGATGTACTTGGAGCCTTCGTCCATAAGTTGCAAGCCTTCGGTCCAGCCAGGGATGACGGCGTTCAGCGGGAACTCGGCGGGTTCGCCGCGGTCGACGCTGCTGTCGAACTTGGTGCCGTCGATGAGGGTGCCGGTATAGTGGACGCGGACACGGTCGGTGGCTTTGGGTTTCTTGCCATTGCCTTTCTTGACAATCTTGTATTGGAGGCCGCTCTTGGTGGTGTAGATGGACTTGTTGAGGGCGTTCTCTTGGAGGAATTTCTTACCTTTGTCGATGTTTTCGTCCTTGCTGGCCATCATTTTGTCCTGTTCGGCACGTTGGCGTTTCTCGAATTCCTGCTGGAAGCGGTTGAGGAGGGGACGCATCATCTCGTTGGTCCAGGTGTTCTGTCCTTTGTAGCAGTCGATCATGGACTGGCCGGCGGCCTGGCCATTGATGCCGAGGTTTTGCTGGAGCCAGCTTTGATAGATGTCCTTGCCGATGGCGTAGGAAGCGGAGTCGTTAAAGTCTTTGAGCACGATGGGGCGGTACATGTCGTTCATGCTTTGCTGTTTCTGGTAGGCTGCGAGAGTCTCGTCGAGGGCTTTCTGTGCGTTTTCGTAGGCATCGGCTTTCTGTTTGAGCAGGTTGTAGTCGGCTTCGGACATGGTGACCTTGCCGCGCTTAATGGTTACGTCCTGAGCCATGACGCTGGTGCTGAGGACGAGAAGAACTGCGATGAAGATTGTTTTTTTCATTTCGGGTATGAATTGATATGTTTTCTGTTTGAAAGAACTTTTTTTATTGCAAATAGTCGCCACAAAAAGAGGATTGTGGCGACTATTTGTCTGAAGCGATTTGCTATCGGGTTAAAGGATAACTATTTGTATTCTTTAGGAGTGGCACCGTCGAGAATTTCCTTACCACAGATGGCCAGGGCGAGCATTTCGTTCTCGCCTTTGTATATCTTGACGGGGGCAATCCAGTCGATGCGCTCGGTGATTTGCTGCATCCAGGGTTTGCTGTAGGAGATGCCGCCGGTGAGAAGGATGGCATCGACCTTGCCTTTGACGACAGCTGCGAGACGGCTGATTTCGAGGGATACCTGATAGCAGAAGGCATCGACGAGGAGCTGGCACTTGGGGTCGCCGGCGAGGGCTTTCTTCTCCACTTCGTAGGCGTCGTTGGTACCGAGGTAGGCGACGAAGCCGCCTTCGGCGGTGACCATCTTCTTGAGCTGAGCCTCGGTATACTGGCCGC
The DNA here is from genome assembly GCA_947165255.1 of uncultured Bacteroidales bacterium. Classification (GTDB taxonomy): domain Bacteria; phylum Bacteroidota; class Bacteroidia; order Bacteroidales; family P3; genus Colimorpha. Next base: position 71,107 of record CAMUZR010000009.1, on the reverse strand, counting down.
TGCAGGCCACTTCGATGAGTTTGCTGGAGTTGATGCTGCCGCAACGGGTGGGGGAGAAGGCACCGAGGCCGCAGAGGGCGCGGTTGACTTCGACGCAACGGCCGTGCTCGTGGCATCCGACGCTGACACCACCGCCCATGTGGGCGATGATGAGGTTGAGGTCTTCGTAATGTTTGCCAAGCTCGCGGGCATAGAGTTTGGCGGTCATTTTCTGGTTGAGGCAGTGCCAAATGACACCCTCACGGGAGCTGTCGAGGTCGAAGACGGGGTGGCCGGAAATCTTGGCGAAATCGGGGCGCTCGTCGACAATGCCGGGGTCGGAGATATAGGCGCAATTGAGGCCGAGGTCTTTGGCGATAGAGTCGCCGATAAGGGCGCCGAGGTTGCAGGCGTGTTTGCCCTGGATGCCTTCGTGGCACTCCTTCTTCATGAGTTCGTTGACACGGTAGGTGCCGCTCTCGCAGGGACGGGTGAGGCCGCCGCGGCCCATGACGATGGCAATTTCGTCGGTGCCGATGCCATGACGTTTGATCATGTCGAGGATGGCACCCTTGCGGTAGTCGAACTGGTCGGCCACTTCGGCGAATTTCTGAACTTCCTCAATGGGATGGGAAATGTTCTCGGTGAATACTTCGTTCTCGCCCTCATAAATGGCAGCCTTGGTGGAGGTTGCCCCAGGGTTAATGACTAAGGTATACTTTTTTGTGCTCATGTTTATTTTGCGGAATATTATTGTTATTTTTATTCAATTTTTTAGATTGCAAAGATAATAAAAAAATATTGATTTTTGAGATATGGGGAGTCGGATTTGCCAAAAATTATTCACATTTTTTGTTATTTGTGTGAAAATGAGACTGCAAAGAATGGGAATAAAATGTCTTTTTTGCACTCTTTTCGTAAAAAAGTGCGTTATTGTTGGAATGGAATAGTGCTTATTGGTGTAATTAGCTGACCTGTTTTGCAAGGCGGTTGTGATGCTATTGGTGGCGACTGCGTTTGAGCAGATAGGGGAGCATCACTTGTTCGAACCCCTGTGATATGTCAACGGGCTGGTAATCGATTCGATAGCGGATGGCATGTTGTTTAATGTCGGCTATCTGACGTGATACTTGGTCACGGTATTTCTCGGCCACTTCGGATGGGTTGACCTTGAGACGGCGCCCGCTCTCGAGGTCGATGAATTCGGTGGGACGGTTGGGATAGTCGAAGCGGACTTCTTGCTGCTGGTGAAGGGTGTGGAAGAGGATTACCTCGTGTTTGCAGTGGCGCAGGTGGCGCAGGGCATCCATAAGTGGGTCTTGGTCGTCGGGTTTGACTAAGGCATCAGTGAAGATGACCACAAGGGAGCGTTTGTGGAGCTGTTCGGCGGTGAGGTGGAGGGCCTCGCTGATGTGGGTGCTGCGCAGCTGGCTTTTGTCGCTCAGTTTGTCCGGGGTGGGCTGAAGCAGTTCTTTCTCTAAAAGGCCTAGGAGATACTGCTGATGAACCCAGCTGCTACGGCAGTCGGTCTGGAGGTCGATGCCGTTGCTGAGAAGTGAGAGACCGAAGGCATCGCGCTGGCGTACTAGTAGTTCGCTTAAGACGGCCGCAGCATAGCAGGCAAAGGTCAGTTTGTTGGGGTGGAGAGGGTCGCCCTGCCGTTCGGTGGGAAGGAACATGGATCCGCTGTGGTCTATCACCAGTTGGCAGCGAAGGTTGGTTTCCTCTTCGAAACGCTTGACAAATAATTTGTTGGTACGGCCATATAGTTTCCAATCGATGTTGCGGGTGGACTCGCCGATGGTGTATTGGCGATGTTCGGCAAATTCGACTGAAAAGCCATGAAAAGGACTTCTATGCAGCCCGGTGAGGAACCCCTCGACTATCTGGCGGGCATAGAAGTCCAGCGATTTGTATTTCTCTAATTCTTCAAACAAGACTTACCGATTACAGAAGGGCATCGATTTTGTCGGTGAGGGTGGATTTTTGGACAAGGCCGACGGATTTGTCTTTGGTTTCGCCGTTCTTGAAGAAGAGGACGGTGGGGACGTTGCGGATGCGATAGCGGGCGGCAATGGCAGGGCATTCTTCCACATCGGCTTTGCCAACGGCACAGCGGCCTTCGTATTCTTTGGCTATTTCTTCTACTATGGGAGCCAGGGCTTTGCAGGGACCACACCATGTGGCGCCGAAATCGATCATGACGACGGCATTATTTGCCAAGACTTCGTCGAAATTTTGTTCTGTGATGTTGATTTCCATGTTGTATTGATTTGTTATTATTTGTCTTTTCAGGTTGCAAAGATACAAAAAAAAATAGTTTTAGCCACAGTTGGTTTGAAAAAAAAATGTTTTCACAGTAGTGGTGGGTATAAGTTTTTTTCTGTCAGTATGTTGGATGTGATTTGTGAAAAATGTTGATAACTCTGCTGGCTTTTCGTTTTGCCATAAGGGATTTTTTGCGTATTTTTGCATTCTAAATATTGTTGAAATAATGCTTGCCGACGACGGTTACATTTCAGTGTAAAAGAGCATGAACGGATTGTTTAGACTGCCTATTCCGCTGCTTTGTCATGTCTGTTTTTGGGAGTGTTTGTGAGTCGGTGCGTTTTTTTAATGGGTAATTGAGTTTAATATTATGAAACGTTTTTGCTATATAGCTTTCTTCCTTTTGCTGTTGACACCTGCGGCCCAGGCGCAGTTTACCCCCACTAATCCCGAAGCCGCCGACATGGCTGACCGATTTGTGTCCAACTACGACAGCCTGCTCAATAGTTTCCTTATGAACAAATATGCCGCCACTTCGCGCAGGCATCGTGCCAATATCAATACTGACTATGCCTTCGACCAGATTCCAGACACGGTGATAGCCCGCCGTCTGCAGTCGCTCCATACTGTGATTCCGATGACCTATAATAAGGAGGTTCGCTCTTATATCCGTATGTATCTCAATCGAATGAAGACTCGTCTGGATGTGATGTTGACGTTGTCGGAGTTTTATTTTCCTGTTTTCGAGCAGTCGTTGGCTAAATACGATGTTCCCGAAGAACTTAAGTACCTTACCATTGTGGAGTCGGCAATGAATCCGCAGGCTACTTCACGTGTGGGAGCGGCAGGATTGTGGCAGTTTATGTATACAACGGGTAAAAACTACGGCCTTGAGGTGAATTCTATTATTGACGAGCGCCGCGATACGTATAAATCCTCCGATGCCGCTGCCCACTATATCCACGACCTTTACCGCATTTTCGGTGACTGGCATTTGGCCATCGCCGCCTACAATTGCGGCCCCGGCAATATCAATAAGGCTATTGCCCGTTCGGGCGGTAAGCGGGACTTTTGGCAGATTTATTCCTATCTTCCCCGCGAGACTCGTGGATATATTCCTGCCTTCATCGCGGCCACCTATATTATGAATTTCTATCCAGAACACGGTCTTCATCCGAAACGGGTGGCCATCCCGATTCACACCGATACGATTATGGTGGAGCGCAATATGATGTTTCATTTTGTAAATAAGTACACCGGGGTAGATATGGAAGAACTGCGTACACTTAACCCACAATACCGTGCCGACTTCATTCCAGGCGAAGGTGGCTCCTATCCGCTTTGCCTACCTACCGATAAGATGAACGACCTCATCACCTGGGCCGATTCTATTTTTATCGCTTCGGAGGACTCTATCAGCCGTCGCGCAGTGATTTCCCCCACCGGTTCGGAAATCGTGGAAGGCAGTGGTAGCACCAGACCCACAGTGGCCAAATCTCGCAATGCGGCCAAACCCGCATCCTATCATAAGGTACGCAAAGGTGAGACCCTTACTTCCATCGCTGCTAAACACGGTACAACCGTGAGCAAATTGAAGAAGCTCAATGGATTAAAGTCTGATAAGATTCGCTATGGACAGCGCATCAAGGTGAGGTAACCTCTGCCTCTTCTTCTTTCTCGGAGCCATCCGATATGAACAAATGTAAGTAAGCACAATATGAAAAAATTCTTTTTGAAACTATGGAAAATAGTGCGGAACAAATATGTTGCTGCCACACTGATATTTCTACTTTTCTTCCTCTTTTTAGGCGAGAATAACGTTCGAGTCATCCATCGGCTGAAGCATGAGCTCAACGACCTCAATAAGGAGGCTGAGCTAATTGAAAAGGATATTAAGCAGGACAGTCTTGAGGCTGTGAGCCTTTTCGGAAGTAAAGAGGCGCTCGAGGCATACGGCCGCGAACACTACTACATGAAACGTGCCGATGAGGATATCTTCATTATCAAGGACTCGAAAGAAAAATAGCCCACCATGCCATTTATTAACGATTTGAAAAAAGCACATTCTATCCTCTGGCTTCTTTTGACGGCTACGTTGCTCTTTTCTTCGTGTGATACAGTAAAGCGTTTCCTTTCCACCGACTTGGAGGAGGAAGACTATTCCTTGGGAGAGCTTTATGTAGATGAATATGTGAAAGAAGTTCCCTACGTGCCCACACCCTCTGCCGAGGCCAAGGCCGAAGGAAGGGTTAACGCGCTGGGCATCGAACGAGAAGAGGGTGATAACGAGGCTCTCTACAACGCTATCCAATCCTGGATGGGCACTCCTTATCAATTTGGCGGCTCAACAAAAGCAGGTGTGGATTGCTCCGGCTTTGTGAGCAACATTTATCAGGAAGTCTACCAACGCACCCTACACCGCGTGGCCAACGACATGCAGCTCGACTGCATCCTTATTTCTCGAAGCGAACTCCAAGAGGGCGACTTGGTCTTTTTCACCAATAGCAAAGGGCGGGTGTCGCATGTGGGCATCTTCTTAAAGAATGACATTTTCGCCCATTCTTCCACCTCCCGCGGCGTTATCATCAGCCGCCTAGGCGACAGCTACTGGTCCAAGCATTTCTACAAAGGTGGCCGAGTTAAGGACTCCTAAATCATAATTCGGTGGACTATAGATTTTAACGTATTTTCCGATTGAACTCGACGGGTGCATGGTTATGCTCATCCTTTCGTCACATAATGTTCGTGGACTGATACAATTTAACATGAACAGTCACTAGTCTTGTCGGACGTTAAATTATTGAATTTAAGCTGTGTCCTTCGACCGCAGATGGCTAATCGAGACAGGTACAATGAGTAAAATGAAATCAGAAACTGCCTGTCAGCATGTAGGGAATAAGCCAAAATGGAAATCGCAGAACGCTAATACGTATAGTGTTCTGCGAATCATAATAGTGGTGTCCACATAGAATCCCTAGTTCGGGATTCGGAACTATCGCACAGGGTAGCCCAACTCTTTGAGCAGGGTAACTATTCGCTCGCGGAATTCGCCTTGGATAATAATTTGCCCATCTTTCACCGTTCCGCCTACTCCGCATTTGCCCTTAAGGGTTTTGCCTAGGGCATTCAAATCGTCGTGTGTGCCCACAAAATTGTCTACCACGGTTACCGTCTTACCGCCACGGCCGCTACGTTCGATGCGGACGTGTAGTTTTTGCTGCTGAGGAGGAAGAGTGTCGACAATGCTTTCCTCGCCTTCGTATTGATACTGGTAGTCGGGGTTGGTAGAGTAGACTACGCCTATTTTGTTCTTGTTCTTAGACATAGTGGCATTTTACGGCTATTTCTTTTTGGGGATGAGCTGGTCATGAACCATCTGCAACTGGTCTTGCATGAGCTGGAATGCCTCGCCGGGGTTGCGTTGACGGAGGGGGCGCTTCATGTCGCGCTTGAGAATTTTGAGGCTTTGCTTGTAATTTACGAAGTGTAACTCTTCGCCCACGTTTTCGCCTTCGCCGTCGATGTTGACCCATTTGTCCACATTGCCGGTGACCCATATTTCGTGTGCTTTGAACATTTCGACGTGTTGGCTAAGTTCGAAATGATTGGCATATACCAGCGGACCTGTGATGGGAACGTGCTCAATGGGAATTTTGTCGACAATGCTGACATCGATAAGGCCGTCGTCTAGTTTGGCCTGTGGCGCAATGGCGGCATTGTAGCCAAACTGGTTACTATTGGCAAAGGTGGTGAACCATGCTTTGCGGCGGATTTCCTTACCGTCAATGACCAGGTTATAGTCCTTCTCTTTATAGGAAGGGTATTCGCGCAGGATAAGGTTGAGGTAGGCTGAGAAACCGCGGAGTTTGGCCGCCTGCATCAGCCGGGCGATATAGGCGTCGAATCCCACGCCGGCAATGCTGGCGATGTAATATTTATCGTTCAGTGTGATGGTGTCGATCAGCCCTTCATTATACTGGTTAAGGACGCGTATGGCCAATGCAGGGGTCAGGGGTATTTTCATGCAGCGGGCCAGGCCGTTGCCCGATCCGCAGGGGATAATGCCCAGGGTGGTATCGGTTCCGTGAATACCCTTAATCACGTCGTTAATGCTGCCGTCGCCACCCACAGCCACTACGATATCAAAACCCTCATCGGCTCCCTGGCGGGCCAAGTCGGTCCCGTGGTGTATGCGTTCGGTATAGCGAACCTCATAGTCATATAAATCCTGGTTCAGGTTATCCTTCAAGAGTCGCTCAATCTTTTTTTGTCTGCCAACTCCTGAGATGGGATTGACTATCAACAGCATTCTTTTTTTCATATTTTGTCTCTATTAATTATCTTAGCTGGTTGTTAATAAGGCGGTGATTGTACTGCTGCACAATGGCTTTCAGCAACTGTATGTTGCCGTCGCCTTCCTCTTTCTCCTGACCTATGACGGCCACTTTGCCGTCGTTGGTTTCCAATTGGTAGTATCCGTTTCCATAGGCAATCTGCCATCCCTTTTCGGGGTTACGGAAGGCACTGGTGCCGAAACATACCGTCTGTGCCTGAATACCCAGGTAGTCCAATAGGGTGGGCATGATATCAATCTGCTGCATCAGGCGGGGATAAACCTTATGGGCGCTCCATTCCTCGCCAAATTGTGGCACAAAGAATTCTTCATGCTTTGGGATGTAGAACAACATGGGAATGCGGTACCATCCGTCGTAGTCGTTATACTCTCGGCTCAAGCCCTGCCCGCTGTGGTCGGCGGTAATGACGAAGATGGTATTCTCATACCAATCGGTCTTTCGGGCAGCGTCAAAGAACTTGCGTAGGGCGTTGTCGCTGTACATCACCACCTTGCACAGCGGGTGAGGCCCGTCGACAAAGTCGTTCTCGTGCCCCGGCTGCATGGTGTAGGGGTGGTGGGACGAAAGGGTGAACACGCCCGACATGAAAGGCTGCTCGAAGGTGCTCAGCTTGCGCACCATATACTGTAAGTAGTATTCGTCGTAAATGCCCCAACAGCCGTCGTAGTCGCTTTCGCGCGAGTGGCGGTCGGCCATATATTCATTTTTGCCGAAGTATTCTTCAAACCCCAATCTCTTGCACAGTCGGTCGAAATTCATCACCCCGTTGTAGCTCCCGTGGAAGAAAGCAGTGTGGTAGCCGTTATTGCGCAGAATATTGGGGAGGGCATTGATGCTATCGTCACGGTAGTCGCTCATACTCAGCGGAAACGTCATGAGCGTAGGTATGGAACTGAACACCGCCGGAATGCCTTCGATGGACTTTTTGCCGTTGGCGCGACCCTGGTAGACCACGCTGTGTTCGTAAAGCGAGTCTAGGAAGGGGGTAAAACTGGGCATAATGCCCTTGTTGTAGCAGCCCATATATTCTTGCGAGAAGCTTTCCAGCACAATCATCACCACGTTTTTGCGCATCACATTTGCCTCTCGGACAACCCTACCCAACGAGTCTGGTGCTGCCGGCTGGAGCCAGCACCCGGCATTGGGAGCCCAGCCCTGTGAGTGTTCGGGACGGGCATTGGCAATGGCGCTGTCGGGCGCAAAGACGGGGTTGTACAATGCCTCGGCCTCACGTGCGTCCATATAGTCCACCTCCTGCAGTGTGCCTCCGTTGAAGGTTCTAACAATATTATAGCCACTATTGGTCACCAGGGCGCAGTTCTTGGCCTGGCAATACTTAGTGGTGTCGTGCCATTCGATGTTCTTTCCGAAACCGCCGCGCAGAAGGAAAACAACGCATAAGCCGCCTAGCACCAGTCCCACCAGGTCGTTCGCCTTGTGCTTCCGATACCGGTTGCGGGGCAGCAGTTTTGCCTTCCCTCCCAGCCAGAACAAAATTATAGTGATGATAATGGCAAAGAGGGTGGAATGCCAGTAGTCTACAACGAAGTGTGGCCATAGGGCGCCCATATTGCCGCTGATGCCCAGATAACGGAAAATCTCACCGCTCAGCCGGCGGTAGGTGTACTGATAGTAGGCCGAATCACATATATCGGCCACCAGCATGGCCATGATGGGCAGGTAATAGAACACCAACTCGGTGATTCGGTGGTAATGCGGGTTCCAGCGGAAGTTGAAAGGTATGAGGTTCAGTGCGTAATAGGCCAGCAGCATGCACCCGATAGTGGCAATGCCGAAGACCATGTTCCCCCAGATGATTCCCATCCATTCGTGGAAACCATCGACGTGGAAAATACGTGTGTTGTCTAAATAGAAAAAAGCCTGCGCTGCCAGCAGCACAATGAATGCCAGCAGCGACTTATACAATAAGTATATATATATATTACTAGTTCTTAACCAAGGACGTTTTTCTCTTCTCATTTAGGACGATAGTTTGACTGGCTCAGTATCTTCTGAGAGTCTGTTTCTTCAAATAGTTCATCTATAGATGCCCCCGTGTTGCTGACGTATTGGCTGACAATTTTCCAGCCAATATAGTAAGGGGTTCGGGGCGACGAATCGCGGAAAGCGTTGGTTTTGGGCGCGTCGTCAATCAGGTTGTGGAAGCGCATGTAGTCTATGTCGTACAGCACCTTGTTCTGCAGCAGATAGCTCCACACGTTGCTTTCATTTTTCTTCATCCATTCCATCTGCACCTTCGAATAGCGCATAAGAATGCTGTCCGGAGTGTCCGGCAGGGTTTGTTGGGCAAAATAAATGGCCTTGCCCTCGGCCACCATGTAGTCCAGCAGGGTCATCTCACCCTCTTGGGGGATGGCAATGTGCTGGCGGCCAATGGCTTCCATGCAGTCGGCTACCAAATATTGGGGTCGGCTCTGCTGCACTAGGAAGAGAGGACTGTTGAAGTAGTTGAATTTCTGAGTGTAAGGCAGTACGTATTGGTCCAAGCTTATAACCAACTCATGGCTGTTACACCCAACGCGCATGTCGTAGTCGAACATGCCAGAAATAAAAGTGAACACCTTGTCGTAACGCAGGGTTGGGGATAGCTCCTGGGCCTTGGCAAGGGCTTTGCCCAGTGCCACTGACTCCTCCTGCATGTCGCCGAACACGCTGTCCACCAGCCGATACACCTCCCGCATGGTCGGGTCTTGCACAAATCCGGCCAGCATTTGCATATACTCTGGGTTTTCGGGACGAATGTTCAGCAGCTCGGTGCCGTACTCGCTGCCCACCGATAGCAGTTTACCTTGCAGTTGCTCCACGGGGGTGTCGAACAACACCTTTTCGAAGCGGTGCAGTTGCACCGCTTCGTCAGATGTGTGGCGGCAGGCGCTCATTGTCGCAACCAGCGCCAGTACTGCCAGTTGTATGAAAAACCTTTTCGTAATCAATCGGATTTTTTTTACAATTCAGTTTTCATTCGTGAGGTTTTCACCATTACTCGGCCGTTTCGTTGCCTTCCGATTCCTCTTCCTGCTCTTTCTGTTTCATACGGGCGGTCAGCAGGGCAATCTCCTGGCGGGTGGCCTCCATCTTACGCTCCATTTCTTCCTTCAGCAGGTCGGCCTGCTTGCTGTTGGCCAGGAAACCGATATTGTTTTCCCATAGTTTGAGGTCGGCTTTCAGCTTTTCAATACGGCTGGACATGTCGTGCGACTCGTTGCCCGAAGTCTTTCTGCCCGAACCACCGTTGCGCTGATGCGAGCGGAGCATGGCCTCGTCGGCCTCGCGGGCCGAAATCTTCAGCTTTTCGAAAATGCCGTCCAGCAAACCACGGAACTCTTTCACGATGCGGTCTTTCTCTTTCATGGGCACGTGGCCTATCTCGAGCCATCTGCGTTGGAATTCCTTCAGGGCGTTGAGGTTCTCCTCCTTGTCGTCACCAAAGGCGTAGGCCTTCAGCTCGTCAATAATGGCGGTTTTCTTCTCCAGGTTCTCGCTTTCGCTGCTGCGGATGCCTTTGAAGTAGTCGCTCTTCTTGGCAAAGAACTCGTCGCAGGCGGAACGGAAGCGGTGCCAAACCTTGTCGCTCACCTTGCGGCTGGTGGGGCCAATGGTCTTCCACTCGGCCTGCAGTTGCAGCAGCTCTTCCGTAGCGTTCTTCCAGTCCTCGCGTTTGGCAATGGCCTCAGCCTTCAGGCAAAGGTCCACCTTCTTATTGTAGTTCTCGCTCTGTTCGTCGCGCATTTGGCTGAAATGGGCCTTCTTATCGGCATAGTGCTTATCTATAATGCCTTTGAATTTGGCCCAAACCTCCTCGTTGTTCTCTCTTGGGACGGGGCCGATGCTCTTCCACAGTTTCAGCAGTTCGTCCAGGGCCTCGGTGGTGTCGTTCCATTCCTTGGTGGACTGTGGTGGGTTCTGGGTGGCCTCTTCGGCTTTGGCAATCAGGGCCTGTTTGGCCAGGAGGTTCTGCTCCAGTTCCTCTTTGCGCTGGTCGTAGTATTCGCGGCGGCGCTCGTCAATCTGGTTTGCGGCATTGTTAAAGCGCTGCCATATCTCGTCGCTCTGTTCCGAGGGCACGGGGCCAATCTCCTTCCATTGGGCGCGCAGGTCCTGCAGCGCTTTGAAAGCTTTGGCCACCGATGTCTCCACAATCAATTCCTCGGCGCGTTCGCACAACTGTATCTTCTGCTCAAGGTTGCGCTTCAAATCCAGCATGCGCAACTCTTTGCTAATCTTTACTTTATTGAAAAACTGTTCGATTAGGAAATGGTAGTTCTGCCAAAGGTCGTTCATGTCTTCTCTGGGCACGTCGCCAATGCCTTTCCATTTCTCCTGTATGGCGTTGAATTCGTCGTAGGTCTGTTTCAGGGTTTCCTCGTCCTTGTCAATCAGGCAACGCAGCTCTTCCAAAATCTGGCGTTTTGCCTCCAGGTTCTGATGCTTCTGGGCGTCGATTTCCTCCTGCATCTTCTGGCGGCGGGTGCGGTAGGTGTCGCACAGTTTGTAGAATTCCTGGGCCACCGCGTCGTTCTCATATTTAAAGTCGGCCTTATCTCCGCCCTGTTCCTCAAAGGCCTTGGCGGCTTGTTGCTCAACCTCCTTGTTCAGGATGGCGAATTGGTCGCGGATGGCTCTTACGCGGTTGCGGATTTGGGACACCTCTAGCTGCATCAGCTCGTTAAAGGCGGCCAGCAGTTCCTCGCGGTTCATTTGGCTGTAGTCGACTACGGGCTCCTCCTCGGGTTCGGCGGGGGCGCTCTCGTGCTCGGCGGGGGTGTTTTCAACGGCGGGTGCAGTCGTTGCGGGTTCGGCAGCGGCGGGCTCTGGCGTGGCTGTGGGTTCTTCTGTTGCAGCCTCTGAGGCGGGCTCGGGGGTTACGCTTGTGTTAGAGTCATTGTCATTAGCAACTTGCTCGACAACAGGTTGCAGTTCCTCGTTCTCTACGGTTCCCTGCTTTTCGTTCAGTTCTTCCATAATTGGGTTTTTTCTTGTGTTTAGAATTAGTTCTGTAACATTACGTTGCAGACGTTTTATCGGGTTTACTACGCCTTAGTGGCGGAATGCAAAAATACAAAAAAAAATTAATGTAGCAAACATTGTAAAACATTATTTACTTTCCTATCCACCTTTTGCCGGCCTTTCTGTCGGCAGCCTCACCCTCCATCCCTCCGTTACCCCTGTTGCCCACACCCCGTCAGGGTTCTTCGGAGGTTTCCCGTCGTGTCGGCCCCAATGGTCTGTTTCTCCACTCTTTCTCCAGTATTTTATTTGCATTTAGTTTGCATTTAGTTTATGTTTTGTTTTTCCTTCAAAAACTAAATATTGAATAAACAAAAATCAAATACTAATGAAAAGGTGTGGCTAGCCTGGGGATTGGGTGGTGATGGACAGCCTGTGCCGCAGGGCTTGGCGCGGGCTGGCTATATGGAAGGGGCGGCTGGCGGCGGCTGGTGCAGGCACTTTCTGGGCTTTTTGAGAAAAAAAACGTTATTAATTGTAAAAAAAACGTATATTTGCACTTTGCCTATTTTTATGTAAAGTATTGTAATAGGCTATTGCACAAAGGTTAACCGAAGAGAACGATGGATTACAATTTCAATGAAATCGAGCCCAAGTGGCAGAATTATTGGCGCGAGCATCATACTTACCGTTGCTCCAACAGCTCTAACAAACCTCATTTTTATGTCTTGGACATGTTTCCCTATCCCTCGGGTGCGGGCCTTCATGTGGGTCACCCGCTGGGCTACATTGCCTCCGACATTTTTTCGCGCTACAAACACCTGCGCGGCTTCAATGTGCTGCACCCCATGGGCTACGATGCCTATGGTCTCCCCGCCGAGCAGTATGCCATTCAAACAGGCCAGCATCCGGCCATCACCACCGAGCGCAACATAGCCCGCTATCGCGAGCAGCTCGATAAAATTGGCTTCTCTTTCGACTGGGACCGCGAGGTGCGCACTTGCGACCCCTCCTACTACCATTGGACCCAATGGACCTTCGTGCAACTTTTCAACCATTACTACGACAAGGAACTGGACAAGGCCATGCCCATCAGCCGACTGGTGGAACAGCTCGACAACGGCACCCTTGAGGCGCAGGCCGAAAAGTCGTGGAAAGATATGTCGGAGGAGGAACGTCAGGACTACCTGATGAACTTCCGCCTGGCCTATCTGGCCGACATCCCCGTCAACTGGTGCCCCGGATTGGGCACGGTGCTGGCCAACGACGAGGTGGTCAACGGCCTCAGCGTCCGTGGCGGCTATCCCGTCGAGCGCAAGCTCATGCGCCAATGGAGCCTTCGCATCACCGCTTACGCCCAGCGTCTGGTGGACGGGCTGGAAGAGGTTGACTGGACCGAAAGTCTCAAGGAAATCCAGCGCAACTGGATTGGACGCTCCGAAGGCGCCTCCGTTTGGTTCCCCCTGGCCGTGGACCAGAAAGCCAACCTCCTGCCCGGAATGCAGGCCTATCAGGGTCAGGGCGAGCCCATACCCGAAAATGCTTTTGAAATCTTCACTACCCGCCCCGACACCATTTTCGGCGTCACCTTCATGGTGCTTTGTCCCGAACATGAGATGATTGACCAAATCACCACACCCGAACAGCGCGCCGAGGTGGAAGCCTACGTCACCTGGGCCAAGAACCGCTCCGAACGCGAGCGCCAGGCCGAGGTGAAGAAGGTTTCGGGCGTTTTCACCGGTGCTTTCGCTGTCAATCCCCTCACGGGTGAGAGAATACCCATCTGGGTTTCTGAATATGTCCTGGCCGGCTATGGCACGGGCGCTATCATGGCCGTCCCCGCCCACGACAGCCGCGACTTTGCCTTTGCGCGCCATTTCCACCTGCCCATTCGCCAGGTGGTGGCCGCCGACCCCAACCCTGAGCACCTCACCGACCCCAACACGTGGGAGGAAAGCATCGACAGCAAGAGCGGCTATTCGGTCAACAGCGGCTTTATAACCGGTATGAAGGTGAAGGACGCTATGCGGGCCGTCATCGACAAGGTGGAGGAGATGGGCATTGGCAGCCGCACGGTCAATTTCCGCCTGCGCGACGCCATCTTCAGCCGCCAGCGCTATTGGGGCGAGCCTTTCCCGGTATACTATAAGAACGACCGCCCCTATATGCTTCCGTTGGAGTGCCTGCCTCTGGAACTGCCCGAGGTTAAGGACTTCAAACCCACTGCCACAGGCGAGCCCCCGCTGGGCCATGCTCAGGTGTGGGCCTGGGATGAGAAGAACCGCAAGGTGGTCGACAAGAACCTCATCGATAACGTGAACGTGTTCCCCCTCGAACTGAGCACTATGCCCGGCTTTGCCGGCTCCAGCGGCTACTATTTGCGCTATATGGACCCACACAACAGCCAGGCCTATTTCAGCCCCGAGGCTGTAAACTACTGGCAGAATGTGGACCTCTATGTCGGCGGCGCCGAACACGGCACCGGACACCTCATTTATGCCCGTTTCTGGAATAAATTTCTCTTCGACATCGGCCTCGCCGTGAAGCAGGAACCTTTCCACAAACTGGTCAACCAGGGCATGATTCAGGGGCGCTCGAATTTTGTCTATCGCAGCAAGACTGACAATAATCTGTTTATCTCGAAAAATGTGCCTGGCTGCGCCGAAAACACGGTGCCCATCCATGTCGACATCAATATTGTCAACAATGACATACTGGATATAGAGAAATTCCGCCAGTGGCGGCCAGAGTTTGCCGACGCCCGTTTTGAGTTGGAAGACGGTAAGTATGTCTGCGGCTGGGAGGTGGAAAAAATGTCCAAGTCGATGTTCAATGTGCAGAACCCCGACGACCTCGTTGCCCGCTACGGTGCCGACACGCTCCGCCTCTACGAGATGTTCCTAGGTCCAGTCGAGCAGGCCAAACCATGGGACACCAATGGCATTGAGGGTGTGTTCCGTTTCCTCAAGAAGTTTTGGAAGCTTTTCGAGTCCAGCACCGACACCCCCGCCACCAAGCCCCAGTTGAAGATTCTTCACCAGACCATTAAGAAGATTACTGACGACATTGAGCGTTTCTCCTTCAACACGTCGGTGTCGACCTTTATGATTTGTGTGAACGACCTTTCTGCCCTTGGCTCGGTCTCGCGCCAGGTGATAGAGCCCATCGCCATTTTGCTGGCTCCTTTCGCACCCCACATTGCCGAGGAGGTTTACAGTCAATTGGGTCACGACACCTCGGTGTACGATGCTCAGTGGCCTGAGTACGACCCCGCTATGCTGGTTCAGGACACTTTTACCTATCCGGTTTCCTTCAATGGCAAGATGCGCCTCACGCTCGAGCTTCCCAACGGCATTTCGCAACAAGATGCCGTGGCCGCCGTAATTGCAGACAAGCTGGCTCAAAAATGGCTCGACGGCAAGCAGCCCAAACGCGTCGTTTTCGTTCCCAATAAGATTATTAATATAGTATTGTAATATATTGATCTCTCTTTTTATCGCTATATCGTAACATTTTTCGCAAAACTATTTTATGCTAAGTCGTCATTTCCTCCGTGCCAAAGTCCTTCAGGCACTCTATGCTGCCAAGACCGACCCCGTCGACCTTAATGTCGTTGAGAAAAACTACAAGCACCAGATTGCCCGCCTCAACGACCTTGGAACTATTCAGTTGGCCGCGTTGGTCCATTTTGCCGAATTCTCCGGCATCATTATGGACGAGGCACAGCATAAGTTCCTTCCTACCGATGAGGAACTCAACCCCGTTCGCCGCATTCCCGAGAATATTTTTATCCTGCGTCTGGCCGATAACTACGACCTACGCCGGCATAGCGAGGCTGCTAATGTCAACTGGGGCGGCGTCGACAACGACCAGATTTTCCGTCAGGCCTATGCCGCTTTTGTCAAATTCCCTGAGTATAAGCAATATCTTGCCACCGAGCCTTCGTTCGAAACCGACCAAAAGTTCGCCCTTAACATCTTTAAGTTTCTGATGAATTTCGACCTCTTCCGCGAGAGCCTCTACCCTCAAAGTCTCCTGTGGGAAGACGATTTCGACCAGATTGCCCAGTATAACTTCATGATGCTCAAGGCTCTCGATGATACTACCGATGAGGCTACCCCCATACCTTTGGTGAACGACCTTCGTTTTGAAAAGGACGACGAGGCCTATGATTTTTCGCGCAACTTGCTCTTGGCCACCATGCGCCATTTCCCCGAAGTCGAGAAGATGATTCGCGACCACCTCAATGGGTGGGAATACGACCGTGTGGCTTTGATGGACGTCCTGCTGCTCAATATGGCAGTGGCCGAGTTCACCGAATTCCCCAGTATTCCCGAGCGGGTGACCGTTGACGAGTACATCGAACTTTCGAAAGAGTTCTCAACCGAGCGCAGCAAGCTCTTCATCAACGGCATTCTAGATAAATTCATTATCGAGCTCCGTTCCGCCGGTCGTATCCACAAGTCGGGACGCGGACTTCTCAACCCCGCCTTGTTCGATTCCGATGAGGCTGATACTTCCGATTTTTCTGACCCCAATGTCGCCAACATCCAATTCCCCGAAAATTAATTTCCCCATGAAACGACTTTTGCCTCTCTTGGCCCTGTTCTTTCTCCTTTCGTGCAATTCTGCCGGAGGGGGTGCCGCCGACGTTGACGTCGACCTCATCCAGAACCCCAATTCCGCTGCAGGTTACGACGAGTCTGCCGGGCTTCCCGTTTTGGTCTTCGATTCCGACCTTCACGACTTCGGACGAATCTCCGAGGGCGAGAGCATCTCCTATAGTTTTCATTTTACGAACAAAGGCACGGGCGACCTGATAATTTCGGGCTGTAGCGCCAGTTGTGGCTGCACGGTGGCCGACTACCCCAAGGGGCGTATTGCCCCAGGAAAAGACGGCTACGTGACCGTCTCGTTCAATTCCCGTGGCAAGATGGGGCAGCAGTATCAGGAGGTTACCGTTTCCTCCAATGCCCAGCCTTCCCGCAAGGTGATTAAAATCACCGCCCAAGTAGCTAATTAATCATTTGTTTTAATTTATAATTCCTTTTCAAAATGAACACTCCCTTATTCATCCTCCTTCAATCGGCTGCCGGTGGCCAAGGTGGCAGCAGCATGCTCATTTGGCTCATCCTTATCTTCGTCATTATGTGGCTCCTCATGATTCGCCCTCAGCAGAAACAGGCCAAGAAAGAACGTGAGTTTCGCGAGAACCTCAAGAAAGGTGACCGAGTCAGCTTCAGCGGCGGCATCTATGGCAAGGTGCATGAAATTGCCGAAAACACCATTGACGTCGAAATTGCCAACGGCGTAGTGGTCACCGTCGAGAAATCCATGGTACAGCCTCTGCCCGAGCAACCCGCCCAACCTAGCAAGAAATAAAAATCATATCTCGAATTCTGAGTTCTGAATTTTGGATTCTAAGTGGTAAGATTGCCATTCAGAACTCAGAATTCCTTATTTATAAATTCAAACGAATAATCTGTTTTGAGGCATCGCCACTTCTGGATAATCCTCTTTCTCACGACCATTGTATGGTTCGTAGTCACCATGTCGGAACATAGCGACTATCCTATTGACGTGCCTGTCCGGTGGACAGGTATCGATGCCTCACGTTTTATCGTCACCCAGGCCGACACGGTGCTGCCATTGGTAGTCACTTCTAACTGTTTCAACGCTATCGACCGTTACCTATCCATTCGCAACAAGGCATACGTCATCCATGTCGACGGCGACACAGTGATCAAGGTAGGTAATGCCCTTTTTGACGATCTCAGCCGCCAGATGGGTTTTTCCGGCACCCACGGCATTTCCAGCACGGTCGAAACACTCTGCTTTGCTACCACTGAGCGTCACCGCCGCGGTTTTGTGCCGCAGCTGCGGGATGTCGATTTCCTTTTTGCCAGCCAGTCGGGGCTGTCCGGCCAACCCATACTTCAGCCCGACACCGTATGGCTTTATGGCGACACGGCATCGCTTCAGCGCATCACCGAGGTTGTTACCGCCCCTGCCACCATCGCAAATATTTCCGACAGCGGCTACTTCCAATTGGCACTCAAACCCGTGTGGAAACACTTTCCGAACGTCTACCCCTCCACCGACAGCGTCACCATATTCGTTCCTGCCGACCGCTATGTCGAAACCACCGTTTCCGTGCCGGTCCTTTTCAAAAGCGACGGAGCCAGCCGCCAGGTGCGTCTCTATCCTGACCATGTCGACGTCACCCTATGGGTTCCGTTGAGCGACTATCAGGCGCTATCCGAGTCGCATATAGAAGCCGTGGTGCGTTACGACCCTACATCCTCACTCACCTCCTTGCCAGTCTACATCACCCGCTTCCCCGCCCAGTCACGCATTAAATCCGTCGCCCCGGCCTCCATCAGTTTCGTTATTATCAAGTAATTGAAAAGCCCTCTTCCCCTGCCATGTCGACAACTGCACGTCCTCGCTTAGTAGCCCTCACCGGAGGTATCGGCTGCGGAAAGACCACCGTCTTACGAGAGTTTTGCCGCTTGGAAGTGCCCTGCTTCGTAGCCGACCAAGTGGCCGGAGCCTACTATTCCGACCCTGCATTCTTGCAAAATATACAGACTCTCTTTGGTCCTTCAGTCATTCTGCCCGACGGCACTGCCGACAAGCGGGCCATTGCCTCCATCGTTTTCAATAACCCCGAAGAGCTCCGTCGGCTGAATGAGCTCATTCATCCACGTGTGTGGAACGACTTCCAGCACTTTGTCGGCCAGCACCCCCATGACCCCTACGTCATTTTTGAAAGCGCCATTGCCTACGAGTATGGCTTCGACCGCCTCGTCGACCAAGTCGTGTGTGTCTATCTAGAAAAGGAAGAACGCCTTCGCCGTCTTCAGCTGCGCGACCATGCCTCCCGTGAGCAGCTCCTGGCCCGAATGCGCAACCAGCTGTCGGCCGAAGAAAAAATGATGCGCGCCGACTACGTAATCCTCAATTACGAAGGCAATCCCCGCACTCGCCAAGTGCAGTATGTGCACGAACAGATAATGCTAGGGTCTAAAAACTGAATTCTGAGTCGGGTCGGCCACCCTGTACCCATTATTCATTTCATTCAGACGTACCTTCTCAGGTAATTGTTAATTCTAAACCGCTCTGCCTCGTCATATCCGAGGGCTTCGGTCACATTGCGCAGGAAGACACTCCTGTCCATTTCCGCGGCCTTCAGGGCTTTCTCCAAACTGCCCATCTGCATCGTCAGGCGCAGCACCCACAAGGCATTGCTATGGCAACTCAGCAGTGCGTCCTCGTCAATGCTGTCCAGTCGTTCCAGCAACTCTCTGTGAAGCGGGTCATCGCCCTCTGCAGCATTGAACGTATGACTCTCTGCGCCTACTGTCGGCACTGAAATGGACTCCCCTTCGGCCGAAGGCGAGGGGCGCGGAGCCGATAGCTGCGAAATCGCTTCGTAAAGCCATTCGGCCGTTTCGGGTCGCTCCGACACCATTTTCCTCATCAACTCTTTCCACATTCCTGTCGTCATCGTTGCGTCCGTAATCATCACCTTCACTCGTTCCCTAATATCATTCGAACCTGTTTTTCCGTCGTCGTAATTCATACCTTATATTACATTTATACATTATATTACGCAAAAAAGCATAAAATATTACCTCACCCCTCAAAAAAAAACTTCGCATACACTTTTTCATGCCCATTCGTCGAAACCTGCAGGCCTCCCTTTTGTCATTGAAAAAAAAATTCCTACTATGTGCAAGAAATACTGAAATTAATGTACATAATAAAGTGTCAATTTTAAAATTGGCTTTTTTATTGGTTTTTGATTGCTGCCTAGGGGTCCTTTTTGGACTCCTAGGTGTTTTTTATGCTTTCATACTACTATCACACCTTTTTTTCAGTCCAAATGATAGCCGTCAATGCTTCCTCTCCACCGAAAGTATCGCCGGCAAAGTGATTTAAAAGTAATTATGAGCCTGTTGGGACAATAATAAACACTGAGTGTCGTTATTATCATTAATAAGAATAATCTTAAATAAAGTAGTTATGAAAAGAATCACCTTTTTTGTCATTTTGAGTGCGGTGCTGCTTTGCATCACCACCAGTTGCAACGTTCCCATGAGTAAAGACGGGTATGTGAAAGGTTTTGTCGCCTTCGTGGAAGAGGTCGAAGCCAACGGATCCAACTACACCCTAAAGGAATGGGAGAAAGCCGACGACCGTTTTGAAAACTACACCGAAGACTACTACGAGCGTTTTGCCGACAAACTAACCCCCGCTGACCAGAAGACGCTGGGACGCTGTGCGGCCAAGTATGCAAAGGCTCGTGCCGCCAGTGCGCTGAAGGGTCTTAGCGACGACATTGAAGAGGGCGCCAATTTCATGGAAGGCTACGCTGACGAGCTGGGTACAGAAGTCCGTGAAGGCATGGGGCAAATGGTGCAACCCATGGAAAACGACGACTGGGACGACGATGACGACTGAACAAGAAAAAGCGAGGGTGAAACCCATTCGCCTTTTGAAAAAAAGCCTTTCCTAACACCTACTCCTTGCCGCTATGGCCACTGTTTCGGCTTGGCAGGTGAGCCTTTTTCAGACTACTTCCTCGGCCAAAGAATGCTCCTGGGGCGTATTCTGAAACAATCGGCAGAGGCTGTGGTGTGGTATGGCATCTGGACCATACTTGGGCAATCCTAATGCCAATCTTTTAATCTGTGAATAAAAGTCTTCGGGGCGGGAAAAACACTTTCCCGCCCCAACTGTGCTATACAGCCTGAGACGGCTCTGCATTATCCATTGTCATCATCCCTGTCAAGCGATCCGGTACGGCATGACAAGCCGTCCAGTATGGCATGAGGAAATATGACAATCCAAACCGTTTTACCAGCAAAAAAGCATCAAGCGATTTAAGGGAAACGCTCCGCCGTCCGTCGCTGTTCCTTCGCTCGTTGTTCTATACATATTCTATAGATGTTCTATAGTTCTTCTATGCAGAAATAAAGAACTAACGATGAAGGGCGGCCGAACGGAAGAGTACGGGATGGGGGTAGGAGAGGGATTATTGGGAGTCTGAGGGGACGGCGATGAGGTTGACGGTGATGGGCGACCGGGTGGAGGGTGCGGCGGGCGTGAGGTCGACGGGGTGGGCGTCGGGCAGGTAGCGGGGGTCGTCGATAAGGAGGGTGTATTGGCTGCCCAGCGGTAGGAGGTGGTAGAAGGTGCCTTGGACGGGGTGGGTGCTGCTCCATCCGAGGGTGTTGCCGCTGACGGGGTCCTGCCAGCGCAGGCGGACGGCGACGGGACGGCCGGCGGGGTCTTTGACGCTGCCGCTAACGGCTACGACGGGTTCAGGCCGGGCATGGGAGGGGACGGGGAGAGTGTAGATGTCTTGTGAGGCGCCGCGGCGCGAGAGGTAGCAGTGTTTGCCGTTGGGCGTGACGGTGTGCCCCCAGTCGTCGCCGGAGGTGTTGATGGGTGGGGCTACGCCCACGGGGGTGCTCCAGCGTGTGTAGGTGTCGTCGAGGCGGGTGGTGACGAAGAGGTCCATCTGGCCCAGCGAGCCGTGCCCCTCGGAGGAGAAATAGAGTGTGCGCATGTCGGGGTGTAGGTAGGGAGAGCGCTCGTCGAAGGGTGTGTTGACCGTTGGGCCTAGTTCGACGGGGGATGTCCATTGGCCGCTGTCGGTGAGGAACGAGACGTAGATGTTGAGCGAGGAGTCGACCTCGCGGGGTGTGCGGCTCATGGTGGTGAGGAGGAGCACCCGTCCGCCCGCAGCAAGTGAGGCGTCGACGAGACGGTGGCTGCCGGGCAGCGAGGGGGAGAGGGGTGTAATGTTCCAGCCCTCGGCGGTGCGGTCGGCACGGTAGAGGAGGCCGGTTTGGTAGAGGAGGAGGGTTTGGCCGTCGGCCGAGACGGAGAGGGGGGCTTCGTTGCCGTAGGTGTGGCTGAGGTCGATTTCGAGCTGGGGTTCGGCCCATCCGTTCTTGGTGCGGCGGGCGACGAAAATGTCTTCGCCACCGAGGTTTTCAGGACGGTTTTTGGCTGCAAAGTATAGGGTGCGTCCGTCGGCGGTGGGCACGGGGGCATATTCGTCGCCCCGAGGGGTGTTGACGTGGCCGGGGAGGGGTTGCGGCGCTTTGGAGGCGAGTTCGGAGGCTAGGCCTTTGAGGGGCGAGGAGTCGGGGGAGAGGTTGGCGAGGAGCTGTAGGTAGTCGTAGTCGTAGCCGA
Source organism: uncultured Bacteroidales bacterium (assembly GCA_947165255.1). Classification (GTDB taxonomy): domain Bacteria; phylum Bacteroidota; class Bacteroidia; order Bacteroidales; family P3; genus Colimorpha. Next base: position 49,328 of record CAMUZR010000009.1, on the reverse strand, counting down.
AGGCTTGCGCGTATTGCTTGGCGGTGAGGCTGGCTGCATGGAGGCGGCCGTGGTCGATGTCGTCTTTGAGGAGTTGCTGGAGCATGATGAGTGCGTCGTGGGAGGGGGCTACGGCACGTATGCAGCTGTCGGCGTGGCGGAAGTCGTAGCTTTGATTGCAGAGGTAGGCGAGGGAGTCGCGGTGGCGGGTATCGGGGGTCATGAGGTCGGGGAAGCGACGGTAGAAACGGTGGTAGTTGCGTATGGAGGTGTGGAGGTAGGCATGGTGGAGGAGGAGGGCTATCTGTGCGCGGAGGGCGGTGCCGGGAGCCAGTCGGTCGGCGGCAATGGAGGCGGCCTGGACGTCGCGGTGGCGCAGGGCGTAGCGGGCGAGGGCATGAAGGGCGGTGTCGCCCCAGGCACCTGCAGGGTGGAGGGCGGCATACTGCACAAGGCTGAACCACTCGGCGGTGTCGACAAAACGGAGGTACTGGATGCTGTCGGCCAGCCAGAGGGCCTGGGCGGTATAGGGGCTGAGCGGATAGCGGTCGGCGTAGGAACGGTAGTGTCGCTCGGCGTCGAGGCGGCGCACACTACGGAAGTCGAGAAGGTAGAGGCTGTCGGTGGCACGGCCGTAGAGGTGTGAGTTGGGATAGGCGGAGCAGAACTGGGCGTAGGCCGAGGCGGTGTGGGTACGGTCGACCTCGGCAAAGGCTATGCTGTCGCGACGGTGGACGGCCTGGGCGATGAGGTGGGAGGTGGGGTGCTGTGTGATAAAATCGTCGAGTGATTGGCGGGTGTCGGCGATGAGGGCGATGCGGTATTCGGCCGAGTCGCGGAAACGGACGGCGCTGTCCAGTATGTCGTCGGGTGCGAGAAGGTAGACTTGGAGGAAATGGCGGTAGGCGTCAGGGGTGTTGTGGGTGTGGGCGTCGGCGAGGGCCATGGAGGCAAGGCGCCGGAAACTGAAGTCGAAAAGGGCGCCGCTGTAGCTGTCACGTTCGAGGCGTTCGATGGTTTTGGGTTCGGCGCGGTCGTAAAGGCGGCGGGCTAGGACGAGGTGGTGGTAGGCGCTGTCGGTGTTGTAGCGCGGATAGGCGGGAGTGGAGTAGAGCTGGTAGGCGCTGTAGTGCCATTCGAGGTTGTTGCTGTCGCGCCTGAGGTGGCGGAAGAGTTTCTGCTCGGTGCGCTCGAATTTGTATTTCTCGATGTCGCGCCGATAGGGGTAGGCGGCTTCGGGAGGCTGTTGGGCCATGGCGGTTAAGGAAAGGAGGGCGAGCAGGAGGATGAGGAGTGCCCGGATGTGGGTGGAAGTGCCTTGGATGGGGTGCATGTTGATGATGAGTTAAAAAGGAGTTCTGAACGCTGAATTCGAAGTGGTGTGGTGACCACTTGGAACTCAGTGTTCAGAACTGGGGAATTTAGTTTTGTTAGCTGTTGAGGGTGATTTGGTGCTGCTGGCCGTCGTCGACGAGATGGATGACGGAGGGTGCATCGGGATGGCCGGAGGCGGGACGGCGGTAGGTGATGTTGTAGGTGGCGCTGCCGTAGCGGTAGCTGATGGAGAAGGAATCCCAGTCGGAGGGGATGCAGGGGTTGAGGGTGAGTTGGTCGCCCTGTTTCTGTAGGCCGAGGATGTATTCGATGCCGGTCTTGTAGGCCCAGGAGGCGGAGCCGGTGTACCAGGTCCAGCCGCCGCGGCCGGGGTGCTGCTGGTTGCTGTAGATGTCGGCGGCTATGCAGTAGGGCTCGACTTTGTATTTGAGCACGTCGGCGAGGGTGGTGGTGCGATGGATGGGGTTGATGAGTGAGTAGAGGAAGTAGGCCATGTCGGTGCGGCCTTCTTTGATTTGCGCCATGATGTACCACATGGCGCCGTGGGTGTACTGACCGCCGTTTTCGCGGACGCCTTCGGGATAGTTCATGATGTAGCCGGGATTGTTGGTGGAGTGCTGGAAGGGAGGTGTGAGGAGTTCGATGATTTCGTGTTCGCGGTTGACAAGGCGGGCGTCGGTCTCGCGGAAGATGGATTCTTTCTGCTGCGGGGTGGCGACGTCGGTGAGGATGCTCCAGGCCTGGGAAATGAGGTCGATTTGGCACTCGGTGTTGTTGCGCGAGCCCATGGGCTGGCCGTTGTCGAAGTAGGCACGGAGGAACCAGGCGCCGTCCCAGGCGTTTTCCTGCAGGGCTTTGACCAGTCGGGCGCGGAAGGCGGTGAGGTCGGTGACGTAGGAAAGGTCGGCGCCCTGGACGAGCTGGGTGAGGTGTTCCATCTTGGGTAGGATGTCGCAGAGGAAGAAGGCCACCCAGACGCTTTCGCCTTTGCCTTGGACTCCGACACGCGACATGCCGTCGTTCCAGTCGCCACAGCCCATGAGTGGCAGGCCGTGGGCACCGATGCGGTTCATGGCACGGCTGGTGGAGCGGCGGAGGTGTTCGTAGAGGGTGGCGTATTCGAAGTTGAAGTCGTGCTTGTCGATAGAGGTGGCTACTTTGTATTGTGGGACACTGTAGGTGACGCAGCGTTCGGCTTCGCCATTGGCGAGGTGGTCGGCCTGGCAGAAGCATACTTGTTCGCTAAGGATGGAGGTGTCGCCGGTGACGTGGACATACTGGTAGGTGACGTAGACGAGCCAGAGGTAGTCGTCGCTGAAGGTGGTGCGGGCACCAAGGTGCATGGTTTCGTGCCACCAGTGGAGGACGTCGCCCTCGGTGAACTGGTGGGCGGCATGTTCGAGTATCTGACGGCGGGCGTAGGCGGGGTCGCTGTAGAGGACGGACATGATGTCTTGGAGCTGGTCGCGGAAGCCGGTGGCACCGCCTACCTGATAGAAGCCGGCACGGGCGAAGAGACGTGAGGAGTAGACTTGGTAGAGGTACCAGCGGTTGAGCATGTAGTTGAAGGACTTGTCGGGGGTTTTGACTTGGATGCTGGTGAGTTTCTCGTCCCAGAATCGGATGGTTTTGTCGTACTCTTCGTGGATGTCGGAGAGGGTGATTTGGCGAGGCTGGTCGGTGGGTTGTTCGAGGACGGCGAGGACAAAGGCGAATTCTTTGGACTGGCCGGGGTCGAGAGAGAGGTTGAAGCCGATGCGCTTGCGGTTGGGGAAGTCGATGTCGACGTCGGTGATGGGAAGGGTGGAGGTGAGTTGGAGGCGAATGTTGTGGTAGATTTGGCTGTAGGTGTTGCGCACGATGAGGCTGTTGCTCTCGGGGAGCCACTGGGTGTAAAGATAGCGTGCGGTTTGCTCTTCGGTGGTGCCGAGGACGAGTTTGTATAGCATATCGAGCTGGAGGTCGAGAGGGTGGTCGGTCTTGTTTTGGACGGACATTTGGTAGTATTTTTCGAGTCGGTCGGTGGATACGAAGACGCGCACCATGGCGTTGAAGTCGTCGTATTTGGCGTCGAAGGAGGAGAAGCCCTGTCCGTGGCGGGCGGTGGCGGGGACGAACTGCTGCTTGTTGATGAGGAGCATTTCGGAGGAGTTGTCGCGGACGATGTCGTTGCTCCAGCCGGTGAGTTTGAACTGCTGAGCGTTGAAGGCGTAGGTGAAACCCGACATGGATGCACTTACGATGCAGCCGAAACGTGGGTTGGCCATGACGTTGATCCACGGCATGGGAGTGTTGGTGTTGGTGACTACGTAGTCGCGGCCTTGGTTGTCGTAGCCGCCGTATTGGTTGTAGAATTCGAGTGAGGACCAGACGTGGAATTTGGCGCTGGGCTTGAGGACGGGGTATTCGACCATGTCCTGATAGTGCTGGTTGAGACGCTCGGCTTTGTCAAGTTGTTCGTATATTTTGATGCCGTCGTGGGTGTTGAAGGCAAGGCTGGCAACGGTGCGGAAGAGGGTGCGCTCGTCGTCGGTGATTTCGTTGCCATTGATAATGTATACGCGGCCGCCGTTTTGATGGGTGGCCCAGAGGTGCTCGGTGTTGGCAATGTTGCGTATGAAATGGGTGAGGCCTTCGCGGTTTTCGCCTTGCTCGTCGTTGATGAACACAATGTCGAGGGCGAGGCCGTGGACTTTCCAGTATTCGTAGGCCCGGAGCATTTCCTTGGCAAATCCGGAGCGCTTGATGTCGTCGATTTCGAGAAGAATGATGTCGAGGTCGCCAGAGATGTCGAAGCGCCAGAGGGCGTTTTGGGCCAGTTTGTTGTGGGCAAGGTACTGCTGACGGTCGTTGCCGAGGTTGGCGGTTTGCAGCATGTACTTGGAGATGCTGTTGTAGAGGTTCATCTGCGAGCCTTTGAGGGTGGACATGGCGGTGCGCATGTTGTTGAAGACGGAGGAGGTTTCGAAGGCATGGTCGATGTCGATGGAGTCGTGGTAGAGCTCAGCTATTTGGACGAGCTGTTCGCGGGCCTTGGCAAAGGCTGTGAGCATGACGACGGATACTTGCTTGCCGGCGGGAATGTGGATGCGGCGACGCATGCTCATGATGGGGTCGAGGGTGGTGCCGACGGTGCCGGAGAGAGTGCGGTGGCCGTCGATGACATCGGCATGGATGAGGCTACCGCCGCGGCCGAGGAAACGAAGGCGCGAGGTTTCGTATTCGGGCAGGGGCGAGGGTTGGTCGTCGGTGTCGTCGAGGACGAAGAGTCTGTGCATGGCGTAGAATTGGCTGTCGACATTGTCCTGGACCTTTCGACGGCAGAAGAGGGCCTGCTGTTCGGGATCGTATTCGCTGAGGATGCCCATGCTGTTGAAGACACGGTGGTTCTCGTCGTTTTGGTGGGGCGAGAGGATGACTTCCATGTAGCTGGTGAGTTCGAGGTCGGTGGCGTGTTCGTTGTTGTTGGAGAAGGTGATGCGGCGAATTTCGGCAAAACGGTCTTTGATGACGGTGATTTCGGTTTTGGTTTCGATGCCTTCGTCGATGCGGACGAACTGTATTTTGTCGGATGCGAAGGTGACGCGGTACATGGCGGGCATTACGTCGAGGGGGGCGTAGGTGTTGCTCCAGAGTTTGTCGTTGCTGAGGTCGCGGACGTAGAGGAATTGGCCGTAGTGGTCAGCACTGATTTTGCGGTAGCGGTTGATGAAGATGTCGCGGAAGCGTGAGAAGCCGACACCACGGTCGTTGAGGAGGACGGTATACTCGCCGTTACTGAGTACGCCGATTTCGGGCACGGGGGCGATGCCGTCGAAGTCGCGGGCATCGCTCTCGGACTGTACCTTGGTGTATTGGTAGCGTTTGAACTGGGTGACTTTGAGGTCAATGTAGGGTCTTATCTGCACTTTTTCTTTCAGAAGGGTTTCCATGGACTTCATGACGGGTTCGTTCATGAAATAGCGCTGGATGCAGTGGTCGGCCAGGTAGTTGGTGAGGCTGGCCAGAATCATGCCCTGATGGTGGGCGTAGTGTACACGGACGGGAACGTGGTCTTCCTCGTCGAAGGATTCGAAAAACCCCATGTTGTCGTACATGTTGAGGCTTTTGAAACGAAGCATGTTGTCGTAGACGGCACGGTCGTTGATGCCGATGGCCATGAGGGAGCTGTAGGGGGAGATGACGATGCGGTCGGGGGTAGTGTTTTGGAACTTGAGGTAGGGGACGCCAAATGCGTGATACTTATAGTTCTGAGCATCGTCGAGTTCGTTGTAGGCGGTTTCGGATATGCCCCAAGGCAGGTTGGTAGTGGCGTCGGAGGCGCGTGGTCCTTTCTCTATGTTGGTGATGAAGGAGCGCTGGGCACGGATGGCGAAACTGTAGGTTTCGTCCATGAGGGTATGACGGTAGGTGGGGATGAAGATGAGGGGCATGAAGTACTCGAAAAGGGTTCCGTACCAGGAGGCAACGCCTTTGAAGCCTTTGTATTGCACGAGGGTTTTATCAAGGCAGAACCAGTGCTTGTAGGGGGCATCGCCTTGTGATATGGTGAGGAAGCTGGTAAGGCGCGCCTCTGAGGCGAAGTTGTTATAATGATAGGGGAGGAGGGATTGGGCTCCGTAGTCGAAGCCGATGCTGAAGACGTTGAGTTCGGGATTGTAGAGTTTGGAGAAGTCGGTGGCGGCTATGAGGCGCTCAACGGAGGCCATGAGGGGCTGACCGTCGACGGGGTGTTTATGGCAGAGATAGCCTTTGAGGACGTAGAGGCAGGCTACGAAGTTGCCGCTGTCGCAGGTGGATATGAAGTAGTTGGGGAGTTTTTCAAGGTCGGAGATGCGGTACCAGTTGAAGAGATGGCCGTTCCATTTTTCAAGACGGCAGACGGAGTCGATGACGTGGGAGAGACGGCGCAGAGCTTCGTCGTGGGAAATGAATCCGAGCTCGGCAGCGGAGATAATGGCCGTGAGGGAAAAGCCGATATTGGTTGGGGAGGTTTTGTAGTCGGCTTTGTTCTGACGGTTGAGTTGGTAGTTGTCAGGGATGAGGTAGTTGTTTTCGGGTGTGATGAGGGTGTTGAAGTAGTTCCAAGTGTCGGCGGCCCATTGTTTCACATTGGCAGTTTCTTCGGGCTTGAGTTCTTTCTTGTCCTGAGGGAATTTGCGGCCGAGGAAATAAAGCAGTACTGGCGCTCCGACCCATACGATGCAGGTGAGGGCCACGAAAATGATGAGGATGACGGAAAAATGCTGCATGCAGATGGCGGCCGTTAGAAGCGCGAGCACCGCAGCGCAGACGTAGTTGAACCAGAATTTGCCTAGATAGTCGGGGAGGGTGCCTTTGGTGCTTTTGGCAGCTTCGTCGCTGGGCACCCAGTTGAGGAGGTTCTTATGGCTGAAGGCCATGCGGTAGCAGGAACGGATGATGGCATCGGTGTACATCCAGGCTTCTTTGGGAAGGAGAGCGAACTGGACCACAGAGCGGTAGATGACCACTCCGATGCCGTGGAGAAGAGTCATGTAGTAACGGTAGCGCTGATTGAACCGAGGCAGACGGGTGATTTGTCCGATGAGGAAAAAGAGTATGGGGAAGGCCACTACTACCAGTACTGTGAGTAGGAACCAGGCGGGGTTGACCGAATGGGGATTGCCGATGGCTTGAGCAAAGCCGAAGAAAATGGCCACCATGCAGGCAAGGCTGAGCACACTACGACGGAGATTGTCGAAAATCTTCCAGCGGCCAATGGTGTTCACTTGGTTTTTCACCTCCATGCCTCGTTCGTTGCGCACGGTGTTGCGCAGCCAGCCGATAATCTGCCAGTCGCCACGGGTCCAGCGATGGTGGCGCTTGGCATCGTCGAGATAGTTGGATGGGTTGTCGTCGAAGAGCTCCAGGTCGTTGATAAGGCCGCAGCGGATATGGCAGCCCTCGATAAGGTCGTGGCTAAGGATAAGGTTCTGAGGGAAGGTTCCCTTGAGCACTTGCTGGAATACCTTTAGGTCGTAAATGCCCTTGCCACAGAAGCTGCCCTCGTTGAAAATGTCTTGGTAGAGTTCGAAACTGGCCGTGGTGTATACGTCCAGTCCGCCGAGACCCGCAAAGAGCTGTGCATAACGTGACTTGTTGGTCACTTCGACGTCGACATTCACGCGTGGCTGCATGATGCCGTAGCCGCCGTCGACACGGCGACCATCGGAAGAAAGACGGGCGCGATTGAGGGGATGCGCCATGGAGCCGATGAGCTTCTGTGCAGAGAAAAGCACCAGTTCGGTATCGGTGTCGAGGGTGATGATGAAAGTGATTTTAGGCACTGCCTGCTTTTTCCATTCAGAAATGGTCTCGCAGCGGAAAAACCGCTCTCTTTCTTCGTCACTGTGGTTGCCGAGCACTAGGTCGTTAAAGTGCAGGATTGCGCCGCGCTTGCGCTCAAAGCCCAGCCAGCAGCCTTCGCCCTCGCTGTAGGCACGGCGGCGGTAGACGAAGTTGAAAATAGGAGCGCCGTATTTGGCGTTGAGTTCACGCACCTTGGCCAGACCTGCTTCGGCCACCTCGTCGTCCCACGGCATGTCGGCCTTGTCGCCCGCCGCGGCGTCACCTATCAGGGTGTAGAAAAGATTCTGCTGCCTGCGTTCCAGTCGCTGTCCTTCTGAAGCGCGGTTGATATTCGAAAGGTAATAAACCTCTAACTGCTCCAGCAGTTGCACAGTCTTTTCTTTATTCTTTAGGATGGTGGGCATGATGACCATTGTGGCATATTCCTCGGGTATCAGGCCGTCCTTAAACTTTATCTTAAAGGTGCTTACAGGCTTATGCAGGTGGTAGAGGCACTGGTTGAAAAGGTCTATCACAATCTGACTCATCGGCACCAGCGCCAGCACACCGCAAATGAGTGTCAGCCACCAGTTGCCGCCTGTGGCCCAAAAGGATAGCTGGGCTGCGAGCAAAACCGTGGCCAACGCAATCACCCCAATGTATATATAAGCGCGCAGGTTCCAACGTTTGGGCGGAAAGAGCTGCCAACCGACATGCTTCTCTTCGCGGTCGGCTCGTTCTACCAGTTCTTTCACCAAGTCGTATTCGGCAATATGGCGCTTTTTGGTCAAGCGCACAATCTGTGCCCGGTAGTCGTCCTTGGTCTTATCGTACATCTGGTCGTACATGCCGACTTTTTCGCTTTTCAGCATTCGTTCAGAGTAGCTCACCTGGTCCAGTATTTCGGACATGGAAAGCTTGGTTAGCTTCTTCAGCGAAACGAAAAGGTTCATCATCAGCAGGTTGTCCTTGGCTGCCTCGTTCAGTTTGTCCATATCGGCCGACGACTTGTCGGTTGGGCTGTAGTGGAAGGCTCCCTGCTCCGTCAACTGATTGCACAGCGTGGCCAACTCGTGTATTACCAGCGTTTTGGCCAACGGTAGCAACGCGCACACTTCGGGGTAGGAAAGATAGTCGTGCTGCTTGGCCTGTATTTGCGAAAGATAGCGGAACAAAAGCCCCTTGTCAATCTGGAAGTGACTCTTCCGGAAAGACGACAGTAGCAGGTTCTCAATAGTCTGCAGCCGGCTGGGGTCAATCTGGCGAAACCCTTTGCCTCGCAAGTCCACCTTCAATACCTTCTCCTGTTCGCTTATCATATAAAAATTGTCCAGCACCCACTCGTTAGTGCTGCCTACTAGCCGTTGCGATTTCGTTTCCTCCACAAGCAAAAGATAGTAGCTTGTTATATCTCTAACGCTCTCTTTGAAAATATCATACGTGGTTTTCATGCCTACAGATTTTTTTGATTTAGACTACAAAAATACAAAAAAAAATGGTATTAGAAATAATTTAACAAAAAATTCTCCCCTTTAAACATAAATCAGACCTTTCTTTTTCCCCCGTGATGCCAACACCCCTTCGCCTCGTGCTATGCCTTTCCTCACCATTATTTCTTTTTTCCTATGTCGGCCGCCATGCCAATATTGCCACTTTTTTTTCCTTCAAAACCAAAAAAAGTTGTATCTTTGCACACAAAATTTCAGCCAACGAGAATGGAAAATTACATAGTATCAGCGCGAAAGTACCGCCCTACGACCTTTGAGAGCGTGGTGGGGCAACAACATATCACCACCACCCTTCAAAATGCCATCCGTACTGGCCAACTGGCTCAGGCTTTCCTCTTCTGTGGGCCGCGCGGCGTAGGCAAAACCACTTGCGCCCGCATCTTGGCAAAGACCATTAACTGTACCCATCTGACGGCAGATATTGAACCTTGCAACGAATGCGAGAGCTGCAAAAGCTTCGACGACGGCACTTCTATGAATATCTTCGAGTTAGACGCCGCGTCTAACAACTCCGTAGACGACATTCGCGAATTAGTCAGGCAGGTAAACATTCCCCCGCAGGCGGGCCGCTATAAAGTGTACATCATCGATGAGGTGCACATGCTCACCACACAGGCTTTTAACGCTTTCCTCAAAACCCTCGAAGAGCCTCCCGCCTATGCCAAGTTCATCTTGGCTACGACTGAGAAACACAAAATCATTCCCACCATCCTTTCGCGTTGCCAGGTCTTCGATTTCAAACGCATCCAGAGCGAAGACATTTTCAACCATTTGCGCCAGATTGCCGACCGCGAAGGCATCCGTTACGAAGAGGAAGCGTTACACATCATCGCTCACAAAGCCGAAGGCGGGTTGCGCGACGCTCTTTCCACCTTCGACCAACTGGTCAACTTCACTCAAGGCAACCTCACGCGCCAGCTCTGCAACGAAAACCTGAACCTGCTCGACTCTGAGTACTATTTCCGTCTGGTGGACTTCTTCCGCCAGGGCGACATACCCCATTCTCTGCTACTTTATCAAGATGTGATAGAAAAAGGTTTCGACGGGCAGCACTTTATCACAGGCCTGAGCGAACATCTTCGCAACCTCATGGTGGCTCTCGACCCTGCTACCCACAAGCTGCTGGAGGCGGGTGAGGCTCTCGCCCAGCGTTTTGGCGAGCAAGCGCTCAACTGCGGTCTTCCGCTGCTGTTGCGTCTGCTGGACATCTCCAACGACTACGAGTACCGTTATAAAGATGCGGGCAACAAACGCCTCTTCGTCGAAGTGGCCCTGATGAAGATGGCGGCGCTGGTGTCCAACCCATAGATTGCAAGAGCGCCTCAGGCGGAGCACGGCAACAAACCTTCTGCACCCCCTGCGGTGCCTGCACCTGCTGTGTCAGGGACGAGTCCCGTCCCCAGCCCTGAGGAGCCCCCCAAAGACCCCGTCCCGCCAGTTGCAGCCCCCGTTGCACAAGAGCCTTCCCCATCACTTTCTAGCAGACGTCGCCGCGTGGGTAGCGTCAGCATCAAGGCGGTTCAGGCAAATACCACCTCCCCTTCTCAACCTGAGCAAAACGAGTGTCCCCCGCTGAATCAAGAAGGGCTGCACCGATGCTGGGATGCTATGATAGAGGCCATGAAGAACGAACTGCCCAAACTGTCCGAGCAACTCAAAGACAAAGAACTCCGCATGGACGAAGAGGACTTCTTCACCATCATTGTCAACAACAGCTTCATCGAGTCCGAAATCAAACCACACCTCATCCGTATGCTCACCTATCTGCGAGGTAAGAGCGGCCGTCCCAACCTTAACTGCAAGACCGAGGTCGTCTATGAGGAGAAGGAAGCCGTAGCATACACACCCCGCGACAAATACGACGTGATGCAGAAATCCAACCCTGCCCTCGACACCTTCCGAGTGCTGTTTCCAGAAGTGGACTATTGATTCGGCAACAATGTTAAATTACCCTTCCTGAGATTTCCCTTTCTTGGCAGCCACTAGAAATCAAAAAAAGAACCCAGTATTGTAAAGATATGACCTACATCTTCCTTGGACTGCTTATTTTCTGCGCGCATCTTTTCAACGCGTGGTTCAGCCGTCGCCGAATTCCCGACGTGCTTTTGCTCATGGGCATAGGCATTCTAGTGGGTCCTGTGACGGGATGGATTACGCCCGAACAACTTTCCGACGTGGGCCCCGTTCTTTCGTCACTCACCCTACTCTTCATCCTCTTCGACAGCGGCATCGACATGCGTCTCGACCTAGTGCGTCGCTATTGGACAGGAGTGGTCCAGGTCACCTTGCTCTCCTATGCCGTCTCTTTGGCCGCCGCTGCCCTTGTGTCATATTTCGTAATTGGCTTCCAACTGCAAACTTCCATCATGTTAGGCGCCATGGTGGCCGGTACGGGTGCCGCCATCGTTATCCCACTTGTCAACCAAATGCGGGTGACCGAAAAAGCCCGCATCACCCTCACTCTGGAATCGGCCATTTCAGGCATGCTGGCCATCGTCATCACCCTGGCATTCATAGAAGGTTTCAAGCTGGGCAACATCAGTGTCCCTGCCATGGTGGGGCACGTCCTGGCGTCGGTAATCGTTTCGCTCATCATCGGTCTGGCGGGTGGCATTTTCTGGTCGTCCATGATGGAGCGTGTCCGCAAGTTGGAAAACTCCATGTTTCTCACGCCGGCCTTCGTGTTTGTAATGTATGGAGTCACAGACCTCATCGGATTCAGTGGCGCCATTGCTTCACTCACTTTCGGCCTTGTGTTGGGCAATCCCGAATATTTTCAAGTGTCCTTCCTGCGCAAACTTAAGCTGGGCGAGATGACCCCACTCATGGACAACGAAAAAGGTTTCTTCAAAGAGTTAGTTTTCATCCTCAAAACCTATTTTTTTGTCTACATCGGCATCAGCATCCCCTTCACCAACGCCTGGGCCTTTATCTACGGCGCCATCATAGCCGCTGTGCTCTATCTCGTTCGCTTCCTTCTCATTGTCTTCGTGGGTAAGGAAAACACCCCCGAGGAACGCCTTTCAGTGTCCATATTGATTCCCAAAGGCCTCATTGCCGCCGTCCTGGCTTCCATCCCCGAACAGGTAAACCTAGCCGTTGGCCAAAACATCATCCCATACGCCTCTTTCGTCAAGCACATAACCTATGCGGTTATCTTCTGCTCCATCATTTACTGCTCCATTCTGGTGCTGCTCACCAGCAAGAAACTGATTATGACCGAACTGCCGAGGCAAGAAAAATAGAACAACCCTATGGAACTTTATTTCTATAAATTTGACGGTGCTGGCAACGATTTTGTCCTTCTCGATGCCCGCCACGCCGACCCCCTCCTCTCAGTCGAAGAAATTGCCCACATCTGCCATCGTCGTTTCGGCGTGGGAGCCGACGGACTCATGACCCTTCACGAGGGTTCGGCCGACTACGATTTTGAAATGCGCTACTACAACTCCGACGGCCACACGGCCACCATGTGTGGCAACGGTGGTCGGTGCATTGCCGTCTTCGCCCATCTTCTGGGTGTAAGGGGAGGAGCGAAGAAACTCCGCTTTCAGGCTCCCGATGGTCCCCACGAGGCCGAGATACTCTCCTGGGACCCTCTTGCCCGCCGTGGCGTTGTCTGCCTTGGCCTCAAGGATGTGCCCAAGGCCTCCATGCGTCAGGTGCTACAGGGCACTTTGCTCGACACCGGTGTGCCCCATTACGTGCAGCAGGTGAAAGACCTCGACTGCTACGACCTCGTAGGCGAAGGGCGGCGCATCCGCCATCTGCCTCAGCTGGGAACTGCCGGCGCCAATGTCAATTTTGTCGAACCATTGCCCGACGGCAAACTGCATGTGCGCACCTATGAGCGCGGCGTCGAAGACGAAACCTGGTCCTGCGGCACCGGCGTCACCGCTTGCGCCCTAGTCACAGGTTACAACCACATTCACACCTCCGGCGGCGATTTCCACATCACCTTCGACGACACTCCCGCTGCCTACACCCATGTGCGGCTCACCGGCCCCGTCGCCCTCAATTTTATTGGAACTCTAACAATCAACAGATAGCCATGGACCTCTTTTCCACTCCCGCCCCCGAGAGCGCCCGCCAGCGTGTGGCAGAACTCACCCAACTCATCGACCACTACAATTACGAGTACTACATGAACGACCGTTCGCTCGTGAGCGACTTTAAGTTCGACTCGTTGCTCCGCGAACTCATGGAACTCGAACGCCAGTATCCCGAACTTGCCCTTCCCACCTCGCCCACCCGTCGTGTAGGCGGCGAGGTAAACAAGACATTCCGACAGGTAACCCATCGCCTGCCCATGCTCTCCCTGGGCAACACCTATAGCATCGAAGAAATAGAAGACTTTGAGGCTCGCACACGCAAACTCCTCGACGGCATACCTTTCACCTACACCTGCGAGCTCAAATACGACGGCGTGGCCATCGGCCTCACCTATCGCCGTGGCGAATTGGTACAGGCCGTCACGCGTGGCAACGGCGCCGTTGGCGACGACATCACCTCCAATGCCCGCACCATCCCCACCATCCCCCTCAAACTGCGCGGCAACTATCCTGCCGACTTCGAAGCGCGCGGCGAAGTGGTCTACCCCTTCGAGGCCTTCGAGGCCATGAACCGCCTGCGCGAGGCCGAGGGCGAAGAACCTTTTGCCAATCCACGCAACGCAGCCAGCGGCTCGCTCAAGTTGCAGGACTCTGCCGAGTGTGCCAAGCGCAAACTCATGTTCTGCATGTACTTCATGATGTTTCCGGAGAGCGACACCCTCTTAGAGCCTCAGTACGGCACCCACTTCGGCCGTCTTGAGGCTGCCAAACAAATGGGCTTCAAGGTCCAGCCCTACATTCGCGAGTGCAAGGATATCAATGAAATAAAGGCCTTCATCGACCGTTGGGACACCGACCGTTGGCAGCTGCCCTTCGGCATCGACGGCGTTGTCATCAAGGTCAACCAGACCAACCTCTGGGACCGCCTGGGCATGACTGCCAAATCGCCCCGCTGGGCCATCGCCTACAAGTTCAAGGCCGAGCGTGTCAGCACCCCCCTGCTCGAAGTCACCTACCAGGTGGGGCGCACGGGCGTAGTCACCCCTGTGGCCAACATGCAGCCCGTGTGGCTGGGCGGCACCACCGTCAGGCGCGCTACCCTCAACAATGCCGACTTTATGTCCAAGCTGGACATCCACCAAGGCGACCACCTTTTCGTAGAGAAAGGGGGCGAAATCATCCCCAAAATAGTAGGTGTCGACCTCGAACAGCGCAAGCCTGGCGCCCTTCCCATTGCCTACACCCAGGTGTGCCCCGTCTGCGGCACCCCTCTCGTTCGGGCTGAGGGCGAAGCAGGCTACTACTGCCCCAACCAGGACGGCTGCCAGCCGCAGCTGCTGGGCCATTTGGAGCATTTTGTCGGCCGCAAGGCCATGGACATCGACAGCCTTGGCAGCGAACGTCTCAAAATGCTCTACGACGCCGGCCTCGTCCGCAATGTGGCCGACCTCTACGACCTCCGCCGCGAACAGCTTGTGGGACTCGACAGCTCCGCCACCAACCCTTCGCTCAGCGGTCAGTCCCTATCCTTCGAGGCCGTGCCCGCCGACTCCAAGACCCAACCCCGTTCCGCCACCATACAGGAGAAAGGGGCCGACAATATTCTCAAGGCAGTCGAAGCCTCTAAAAAAGTCCCCTTCGAGCGGGTACTCTTCGCCTTGGGCATCCGCTACGTGGGCGAAGTAGGCGCCAAGAAATTGGCCCGCTTTTTCGGCAACATCGACGCCCTTATGAATGCCACGGTTCCCGAGTTGGCCACGGTGGAGGATGTGGGCGAAGTCACGGCCGTGGCTGTGTTCGACTACTTCAACAATCCCCAGCACCGTCTGATTGTCCAACGCCTCAAGGCGGCCGGCCTGCAGATGGCCACTGCCGACACCCGCATCAGCAACGTTCTCGACGGATTGACCATCGTGGTCAGCGGCACCTTCGACCATTTCTCGCGTGAGGAAATCAAAACCTCCATCGAGCAGCATGGCGGCAAGGCCAGTGGCAGCATCAGCGGCAAAACCTCCTACCTTTTAGCGGGTGCCAAAGTGGGACCCGAGAAACTCAAGAAGGCCGAAAAACTGGGCGTCCCCCTGCTCAGCGAGGAGGAATACATGAAAATGATTGGAAGCCAGACGGAGCAGTAGTCCGAAAGCACATTTAGGAATCAACCCGGGCAATACGTCGCACCCTGCAATGCGCATAGCCCAACCTTGCTCCTACGACTACTTTCTTCCCTTCCACACCGTTGCACAGCCCCTTACAACCACTTCCCTTTTGCCCCGCTTTCATTCATCAATCATGATGTCCAAGCCGGTCAAGAAAATCTTTTTTTGTTTTATGTCAGGATTTTTATGTATCTTTGCAAATTAATTTAGAATAAAATAATAGTAATTATGCGCAAAATATTACTCACCCTTTTGCTGGCTCTGCCGTTGATGGCAGCCGCACAAACCACTGCCCCCTACGGCATTTTTGTATCACAGAATCAGGGTACCATCGACTGGCCTGCAGTGCATGAAGAGAACGACCTAGACTTTGTCTACGTCATGGCCGCCACCGGTGCCACCATCACCGACTCCCGCTGCGGCACCAACCTCTCGCAGGCTGCCAAGGCCGGTTTCCCCGTAGGCGCCGTCCTCCGCTACGACCGCCATTATGCCGCCGAAGGCCAGTTTGCCAACTTCCAGGCTGCCGTCAAGGACTGCAAAATGGAACTGGCTCCCGCCGTTTACGTGGTGCCCGACTCGCCCTACGACATCAATGTCAAGCGTCTCGACATGCTCCTGCAGCTCATGGAGCAGGCCTACGGTGTCAAGCCTCTTATCATGTGCTCGCCCGAGGCCTACCTCAAATATTTCAACCTAGAGCGCTACGCCTCCTTCCACGTTATCATCGTCAGCAACGGGCTCAAATTCCCTGCCACCCGCTACAGCATTTGGCAGTACACCGACAAGGAGCAGGTGGCCGGTATCGTGCAGTACGTGCCCGGTCTGAAACTGCATCCCACCTACAAGGTAGCCAACATCAAGGCTAAGTAAACGGCATGAAAAAAACTTCCGCCTTGCTCCTGCTGCTGTGTCTCTTCGCGGTGGCAAAAGCGCAACTTAGTGTCAGCACCAACCTCAGTTACAACAATAGCAACTATAGCTACAGCGAGAAGGGGCAGGCTGCTTTCGACCGCACCTTGCCGCAAGGCTTTTCCCTGGCCTTTGCACCGCGCCTGGGCTACACCTTTGCAAACCATCTCACCCTGGGCATCGACCTAGGCTTCGGCTATTCCGATATTGCCCACACCGACGGCTTCTACAATCCCAACACTATGGAATGGGAGCAGTCCGAACTGCAGCAGGAGGTCGTACTAGATGCAAACGCGGGGCTATTTGTGCGCAAACGTCTTTTTGCGTGGGGTTCACTCTCGCTCCATGCCGAAGGCGTCATAGGATATGGCATGGGCTTTGGCACCCACACCCTCACGCAGTATGCCTACAACAGCTGGGGCTTTTTGGACCAAGTGGTCACAAGTCATAAGGTGCGGACAGGACGCTTCGCCCTGCAACTGGTGCCAGTGTTCAATTATGCCTTTAGCCGTCATTTCAGCATGGATGCCTATCTGGATTTTGCCTCTCTGGTCTTCACGAGTGAAACCAGAACGCTTTTTGGCGAAAAGTCCGAGCTGAGCGACGGAAGCCAGGTGTACAGCCATACCGTCACCAACGATTTTGACATCGGAGTCCGTTCGCTGACCACCCGTCTGCTCACCCTCGGTTTCAGCTATACATTCTAAGATTCCAATTCCTTTCATACCGTGCTGTGCGCACGGTATACCCCTGTCCCCGCACCGAACGCAGTTCAGTGCGGGGACAAACCTACCTGCCTACGGCCTTCCCATCCCACTCAGCGGTCTCTCTACCTTTTCTATATCCTTGATATATCCTCTATAGATGTTCCTTTGTTCTTCGTTGTAGAATAGGGGAACGAGTGTCCATCAATACCTTTCTTGGAGAAATGGTGCCGGCCTTTGGGCGGACCGAAAAGGACGGCGACGGAGGGTGGGGCGGTGGACTGGGTAGAGGACGGCTTGGCCGTGAAGGAAGGGTACGTCAGGGTAGCGAAGGTTTTTTTTGGCCGAATGATTTGCAAATTTACAAAAAAGTATTTAATTTTGCAGGCGGAAAAAACTATTACGGCCATGAAACCTCTCGTATTTAAATATTTGATTGCCATATTATTGATTTCGCTGTGGACTACTTCTGCAGCGCAAGATACTATTTTGCTGTCCAACGGCGAGACTTTTTATATTCACTGCGACACTTCCGCGGCGGGTGTCATTTATGACGACGGAGGCCCCACGGGAAACTATTCGGTTGGTTTTTCCGGGTCGGTGCAGTTCATTTTCTCTCCCGGCGATTCCTTGGAACTGTGGGGAAGTGTGGATTTGGAACCACAGTATGACTATGTGTCCGTTTACGACGGTGACATGTGGCATTCTTATTACTCTTCCGACACGATACATCTAATGGTATTAAACGGGTTGATGATGGTATCGTTCTACTCCGATGGAAGTGTTGTGCAGGGGGGTATTGAACTGAACTACCTGCTGCACCCGTCGAGCTGCAGCAACGGTATAGGCCAATTTTGGTGCAGTTCGTACACTACTACTACGAGTAGAGTAAACTGGTCTGCGGTAAACTATACCGGTCCGTTTGTGCTGACGGTCAATGGCCAGGACACCCTGGTGCCATACGCTTATTGCAATTTGACCAACCTGACGCGCAACACCGCGTATGTGTGTACGGTGAGAAGTGAGGCAGATACCGCCTTAGTTCAGTGCGAGCGTTCGCTTACGTTTGTGACGGCGCAGTGCGAGAATGCCATCACTTCGGTCAGTGCACCCGAAGTGACAGATTCGAGCATTACCTTGGCTTGGACCTCGGAAAGCACCGGCCAGTATGTGGTGAGCCAGGGCACCCATAGCGACACGACTTCGGCGCTGCAGATAACCTACACGGGGCTCCAGCCCAATACGTCCTATCTCTATTCGGTGTTGCCGCTGGACGACACGTGCTGCACCAGTTGCGGCATGACGCAGTTGGTGCGTACACGTTGCTATCAGGCCCGGGTGAACGGCATAAGGCCTTTGATTGGCACCGACACGGTTACGCTGACGGCCGACCCTGCCGACGGCTACCGATGGAGCACTGGCGCCACGACGCAGTCGATACAGGTGTGGCAGCCGGGCTATTACTGGCTGGTGGCCTATACCAACGGCGGCTGTACGGACACCCTTCGGTTTGGCATTTCTAATGTGGAATTGGACATAAATATAGACCTGCCCAGTTATCTCTGCCCAGGCGAGAGTACGGAGGTGTATGTGGGCCTGCGTCCCGATGCCAATGTGCGGGTGAGCTGCTTCAACGATGCCACGCTTTCCGACCCCACCCGTATCTTTCTGCCTGACGGAGTCGACTGCGACCCCAATTCGGACCACGGTTGCTCCTACCGTTCGGAGTTGGAATTTTCTGGTTTTGGAAACTACCAGCTTATGACCGACGTGAACGATATTCGGTACGTGATGCTGGACATAGAGCACTCCTATATCGGCGACATCTATATCAACATCACCTGCCCTAACGGACAGAATGCCGACATATTGAAGTTCAGCGGTAGCGGATCGTCGGATTGCACGTCGCACATTGGCATGGAACACCGCGGCTGGTCTGGTGGCAATAACTGCGGTAACTGCTATTTAGGACTTCCGTATGATTCTGAGGATAACACCTATCCGTGCGACTCCACACGCGAAGAGAATAGGGCAGGCACGGGCTGGCGCTACTGTTGGTCCAATTGCAACGACGCGGGCTATAGCTATGCTCCGGGCGACGGCATCATCTACCGCTACGACAATCTGGTAGGCAGCACGTTCGACTCGTCGAATGTGGCCGCGGGCACCAATTTCTACCACCCCGAACAGTCGTTGGAGGCGTTGGAAGGCTGCCCGATGAACGGCACATGGTATATCGAGGTTATCGATGGCTGGGGCATCGATAACGGCTATATCTTCGGTTGGGAGCTGGCCCTGAACCCCAACCGACTGGCTCGGACGCAGTACGAACCGTCGGTGGCCCAGGCCGTGCTAGAGGGGCAATATGCCACTCGCAACAGCGACACTACTTTCACTATCACCGCCCCTGCCAATCTTGACCACGACACTACCATTACCTATATTGTCCATATCTACGACGACGATGGCAATGTCTTTGATACCTCTTTCACCATTGCCTTCCATCCCATCTTCACCCGCACGTTCCACGATACTATTGTGGAAAATCAGTTGCCCTACACTATCTACGGCACCACTTTTGAGGGCGAGGTGACGGAGAGGATTTTCCGGCTGACGGGCGAGGGCACTTGCGACAGCATTATCACATACAGCCTCCATGTGATTCCCAATGGGTTCTCGTTCCATGACACCACTGTCTGCGACGACCAGTTGCCGCTGCTGTGGCACGGCCGCACCTTCACAGCGGCGGGCACACAGAACGACACCGTGCTCACCCCCCTGGGTTCCGACAGCATCCTGACGCTGACCGTCCACGTCAACCCCACGTATGGTTTTGCGTTCGAAGATACCATCTGCAGTAATCAGTCGCGCACCTTCGAAGGTACGGACTACAGCGCGGCAGGTACCTACACACACACCTACACCACTGTGGGTGGATGCGACAGCATACGCATGCTTTCGTTGGTGGTATATCCGACGAGCCATGTCGACACGGTGGCCGATGTGTGCGACCGCTTTACCTTCGGCGGCACTACCTATACGGCTCCCGGCACCGACACGATAGATCTTGCTTCACTGGGCACCAATGTGTATGGATGCGACTCGACCCTTACGCTCTTCCTCACCATCCGCCAGTCGTCCTCCACGGATATTTATGCCACCGCCTGCGACAGTTTCAGCTGGCAGGGGCAGACCCTCTATGCAGCGCCCGAAGGTGTGCTGACATACGTGACTTCCAATAGCGTGGGGTGCGACAGTACGGTACGGCTGATGTCGCTCTCGCTCCACTACACCCAGATGATTGACGAAAGCGACACCGTCTGCGCTAGCGACATGCTAGGCGGCTACCACTGGCGCGACACACTGCTGTCCGATGCCGTGTCGGGCATTTACGGATATACCCGTCAGGACAGCCAGGGATGCGACAGCCTCTTCACCCTCGACCTGACCGTACTCCCAACGGCTTTTGAAAACGTGTATGACACGATAGTGGAGAACCAGGCTGCCTCTTGGAGCTATAACGGCATAGCCCTCAGCCACGACACGGTACTGTCCCTGACGGTGGTGCGCCCGTCGGGGTGCGACAGCATCGTTACCTACCACCTGAAGGTGTGGCCCAATGTGAGCCATGCTTTCGACTCTACCATCTGCTCCGACCAGTGGGACACTTTCAGTTGGCAGGGTCTTTCGGCCGCCGATACCCTCACGGTGGTTCTCACCAGCAGCCATGGCACCGACAGCACGGTTACGCTTTACCTCCACACTGTGCCGTCCTATAGCCTCTCGTTTTTCGATACCATCTGCAGCAACGGGTCAGTGGCTTTTGAAGGAGGCAGCTATTCCGTCGCAGGCAGCTACCCCATACACCTCTACACGTCTACCACACCCCAATGCGACAGCATCCGCACGTTACACCTTACCGTGTTCGACACGACGGTGGGTGATACCTTGGCGACGGCCTGCGACACCTTCTTGTGGTATGGCAACACGTACACAGCCTCAGCACTCGATACGTTGCACCGTCATTACCTCAACACGGCGGGGTGCGACAGCTCGGTGGCGCTGCATCTGACGCTCCACCACCGCACATTTGCTGTGATGGACGATTCCTGCCCGGAGAACTTCCTGCCGCGGCAATACATCTACCTGATTTCGCACGGCGACACGTCGGGGGTGGAGATGATAATACCGAATGCCGCTGGGTGCGACTCGGTGATTACCTATAGCCTGCATGTTTGGCGCAATGTGTCTGTCACGCTCGACACGGCCATTTGTGCCGGCGCACTTCCTACTTTTAGCTGGAACGGGCAGACGTCGACCCTTTCGCCCGCCACAGGCCTAATCCCCGGAGAGTCCCTCCCGACCCTTACTGACACGCTCCATGCGGTCATTCCAACCGTGCATGGCGCCGACAGCAACATTACCATGCTGGTGCACGTGCGGCCGGAATATAGTCACCAATTCTACGACACCATTTGCGACAACAGTGCTTCATACTTTGTCGACTTGGCCTATACGCTTGCAGGCGACTATGAGCATTTGCTTTCTTCACAATATGGCTGCGACAGTGTCGTTACGTTGCACCTTTCCGTTTTGCCCACCTATATGGCCGAATTCTACGACACGATCTATTTCGGCCAGTCGATTGCTTTTGAGGGACACACCTATAGCGAGCCGGGCGACTATAGCGTGGTATATGCCACCACCTCAGGCTGCGACTCGACCTTGGTGCTGCATCTTGTCGGCCGCAACATTGTCCATCGCAATGTGACCGACAGCCTGTGCCAAGGCGACTCGCTCTGGTTTGTCAACCGATATGTAAGCGATGCGGGGACCTACTACGACACTATTTTTACAGGCGATTTTTACCTAGGCGACACGGTGGTGCAACTCGACCTGGAAGTGCTGACACCTCCCTCTGTGGCCATAGATACGTCGCATGTGTGTGACCCCGAACCTATGTATATCTTGGAGGCCAAGACCGATGTGCCCTACTACCAGTGGTATTCGATTCCCTATAATCCCGCCCTTGAGGGGCAGGAGAATGAAGGCCGGATAGCGGTGTCGCCTTCGGACAGCAGTTGGTACTATCTCTATGCCGACTACAGTCAGGACCCCCTCTGCCCAGCCGCCGACAGCATCCTTCTGCCGCCCCTGTTCAAAGTGACGCCTGAGATAGACTTGGAGCCAGACCACATCACTCTTGACGAGCGGACTATCACGGCCTATAACCGAAGCCAGGGGCGCTACAGTCGCCACCTGTGGTACGTATGGTACGACGGTGTGCAGTCCTTCACTTCGACTGATGCCGTACTCACCTTACAGGTGCCGCCCGCGGTAGACAGTGTGCAGATTACCCTCCAGGTCTTTAGCCAGACGTGTTCCTACGTAACCACGGTGGATGTGCCTATACGGCGTTCGGGCATTCTGTTTCCCAATGTCTTCACGCCCTCACAGAATTTGAATAATACTTTTGCAGGCGTGGGAAAGGGTGTGCTTACTTATGAGATTTGGATATATGACCGCAGGGGCGACATTGTGTACCATGGCACCGATATGGCCCAAGGCTGGGACGGGACTAAGGACGGCCGTCCATGCCCGCAGGGTTCCTATGTCTATTATTGCCGCTATACAGACCAGCTGATACCCAACGGTGTCCAAACGGTACGTGGCACGGTCGTGTTGCTGCGATGAGTTTCGTTACATATAAAAAGAGAAGGCATCCTGCCATAGTGGATGCCTTCTCTTTTTGTATATTGTACTTGTGAACGACGTGCGGAAAGCGCGATTAGTCCACTTTGATGGGCTGGATGTGCTGATGGAGAAAGAGGGAAAGATTTTCGATGGGAATGCGCTCCTGCTGCATGGTATCGCGGTCGCGAACGGTGACGCTGTTGTCGTTGAGGGTGTCGTTGTCGACGGTGATGCAGTAGGGGGTGCCAATGGCATCCTGACGGCGGTAGCGGCGGCCGATGGCATCTTTCTCGTCGTATTGCAGCATGTAGTCGTATTTGAGGCTGTCCATGATTTCGCGCGCTTTTTCGGGCAGGCCGTCTTTCTTAACAAGGGGCAGGATGGCGGCTTTGTAGGGAGCCAGGACGGCAGGTAGGCTGAGGACGGTGCGGGTGGAGCCGTCGGGCAGGACCTCGTCTTTGAGGGCATGGCTGAAGATGGCAAGGAAGGTACGGTCGACACCGATGGAAGTTTCAATGACGTAGGGGATATAGCTCTCGTTGAGTTCGCTGTCGAAGTATTGCAGTTTTTTGCCGCTGAATTCGCTGTGGCGGCTAAGGTCGAAGTCGGTGCGGCTGTGGATGCCTTCCAGTTCTTTGAAGCCGAAGGGGAACTCAAATTCGATGTCGGTGGCGGCGTTGGCATAGTGCGCCAGTTTTTCGTGGTCGTGGTAGCGGTACTTCTCGGCGGGTATGCCCAGGGCAAGGTGCCAGCGCAGGCGCTCTTCTTTCCAGTGTTTGAACCACTCAAGCTCGGTGCCGGGGCGGACGAAGAATTGCATCTCCATCTGCTCAAACTCGCGCATGCGGAAGATGAACTGCCGGGCGACGATTTCGTTGCGGAAGGCTTTGCCAATCTGAGCGATGCCGAAGGGAATCTTCATACGGCCCGATTTCTGCACGTTGAGGAAGTTGACAAAGATGCCTTGGGCGGTTTCGGGACGGAGGTAGAGGGTGTCGCTGTCGTCGATGACGGAGCCCATCTTGGTGGCGAACATGAGGTTGAACTGGCGGACGTCGGTCCAGTTGCGGGTGCCGCTTATGGGGTCGACGATTCCGAGGTCGAGAATGAGTTGCTTGAGGCCGGCGAGGTCGTTGGCGTTCATGCACTCGGCATATTTCTCGCGGATTTCGTCGATTTGTTTCTGATGTTCGAGAACGCGGGCGTTGGTGGTGACGAACTGCTCGCGGTTGAAGGCGTCGCCGAAGCGTTTGGCGGCTTTGGCGCACTCTTTGTTTATTTTGTCCTCAATTTTGGCGATGTGGTCTTCGATGAGGACGTCGGCACGGTAGCGCTTCTTGGAGTCCTTGTTGTCGATGAGGGGGTCGTTGAAGGCGTCGACGTGACCGGAGGCTTTCCATATCTTGGGGTGCATGAAGATGGCGGAGTCGATGCCTACGATGTTTTCGTGGTACTGCACCATGGCGCGCCACCAGTACTGTTTGATGTTATTTTTGAGCTCGGTGCCCAGTTGGCCATAGTCGTAGACAGCGGCCAGCCCGTCGTAGATTTCACTGGACGGGAAGATGAAGCCATACTCTTTGGCGTGGGATACTACTTTCTTGAAAAAATCTTCTTGATTTGCCATTGTTATATCTTTTGGGGATAAGTGTGAGTTGTCGAAATGGGTTTGTGGGGTTTGGGAGTTAGTCGAAAAATTTCCACGTGAGGCCGTAGAAGAGGCCGAATTGCTGCGCGGGATAGTTGGGAATGATGCAGTAGGCGTTTTGCTCGATGAAAGTGTTGAGGTGGCCGGCCTTGACATAGATGGTGGCGCGCTTGATTTGCAGGTTGAGGAAGGCATCGACCCAAAGGTAGTTGCCCACTTGCTCTTCGTCCTGACGATAGAATATGCCCAAGTTGGGGTTGTAGGCATCGGCATAGAAGCGGGTATGGTAGCGAAGGTCGAAGCCTATCTGTACCCGAAGGGCATCGTGGAAGAGTTTGAAGTCGGAGTAGAGGGAGTTTTTGCTGGCGAAGAGAGGGACGCGGATTTGGTCTTGGTCGCTGCTGAACTGGACATGTTGCTGCATATCGTAGTGGAGCCAGCTGAAGAGTTTTAGATATAGGTTGACACGGCCTTGGAGGAGTAGGGCACTGCCGGAGGCCTGAGAGGCTTGGTAGGTGGATGCGCCACCGTTAATGTCGACCTCTTCGAACCAGATGTTGTGGCTGATGTGGTTGGCGGAGAGGTGTATGTCGAAGAGACCCTCATGGTGGTAGTCGGCCTCGATTTTGCGTACACTGACGGATTTGAATGCGTCGCTGACGGGGTGGGCGGAATAGAGGCATTGGGCAGAGTAGATGAGTTCGGGTCGATAGGCTTTGACCACGGCACGGAGGCTGAGACTGTGCTTGGAGTGGCCTACAGTGTCGCGGAAGGGGAAAAGGAGGTGGGCGTCGAGGTTGTACTCGGAGAGGTTGGGGGCAGCCTCACCGTAGACACTTAGTTCGGCGGCCGGCCAAGGACTTATTTCTACTCGGGCAAAGGGGTAAAAAGCCACGCGCCGGAGGAGGGTGTCGCTGTAGAGTGCGGGATTGAGCCGTAGCCACGATAGTTGGGGACGGATGCCGCCATAGAGTTTGAGGGCGTTGCGCCAGCGGTGGTCCATGTAGGCGTCGTTGGTCCAGAAAAGCGAGGCGGAGAGCCTATTGTAAAGGGAAGAGTCTTGGACGGCATAGCGGTATTTTTGGCGGTCCCATTGGAGTTCAAGGGCGAAGACTCCTGTGTTGTATATATGGGGGTCGTGAGGGTAGAGGGTGTCGTAGCCGACGATGGTGTCTACCAGTTCGTAGCGTAGGGTGTAGACGGTAGAGTCGCGCTGAAGGGAGTCGAGTGTGACGGAGTCGAAATAGGGCACTTGGACGATAGAGGAATCGGTGACGGTGTCGACAAACTGCTCTTTGATGGGACGATACCACTCAAACTGCCGCACGGTGTTGAATGATTGGCGGGCAAAAAGGGTGACGTCGTTGGACCAACTTAGGCCGTTGGTGCTGATGACGGGGATGCCTGTAGTGTTGCGGAAGGTTTTGTTGTAATAGGCGGAAGGGTAGGAGAGGCCTCCGTTTTCGCCTACTGCCATGCGCTGCCAGATGGCACCGGCAGAGAGTTGGTAGCGGGCATCGGCAGAATAATAGTTGGTGTTGAAGTCGAAAACATGGTCAGTGGCAGAACTGTTGGAGAAGGCTCCCTGGGGATTGAGCAGGTGGTAGTCGAGGGCGTAGTTCCAGTGGTTGTTGATGTTCTGGGTGTGGGTGACGTGTAGTTGATAGGACTGGTTGAGTGAGCTGTTGTAGGAGAGGACGGCAAAGGGTGTTTTTACCTGATAGAAGGTGATGTTGTCGGGTGTTTTGTAGTAGCCAGGAAAAAGGCTTTGTTTGTACTTGAGCCCGGGGGTGGCGCTGAAGGAGGGGAAGATTGAGTAATGAGGATGGCCGAGCTCTGAGACGGTTAGAAAGTAGTCGCCGTTGAATGCGTCGAGGCAGTCGTGAAACTGACTGCCGGTGAGGTTGAGGGTGGGGTGCTCGATGGCCATGATTTTCACCTGTCCCGAACGCCGGTGGAACATGAAGACGGAGGCCTGCAGGACGCTGTCGGGGATGTCGACATGGTATTCGATGCCCATCATTGATGACTGGGCAGAGGAGGAGTCGGAGGAAGATTTGTTGGAGTCGGGAACAGCGTTGTTGGAAAGAGCGTTGTTGCGGGCGGGCAGCCCGTTGAGGGTGTTGGAAATATTGGGCAAATTGCTGATGTTCACCTGTCCCCATGAGAGGGTGGTGAGCATCAGCAGTGATAGTAGCAGTATGAACCGTTTGGAATACAAGAGGGTGTTATTTGTTCTCTTGAAGGAATCGCTCTACGTCCATGGCGGCGACACAGCCTTTGCCAGCGGCCACGATGGCTTGGCGGTAATGGGGGTCGCAGACGTCGCCTGCGGCGAACACGCCGGGGATATTGGTGGCACTGCTGGGATTGGACACTTTAATATAGCCTTGCTCGTCGAGGTCGATCTGCCCTTTGATGAAGTCGGTATTGGGCTTGTGTCCGATGGCTACAAAGAAGCCGGCGATGTCGATATGACGGATTTCGCCGGTTTTGAGGTTCTGAAGGTCGGCGCCGGTGACACCGTCGAGGTCGTTGCCGCAGATTTCCTTGGTGGTGGAGTCCCAGATGACTTCGATTTTGGGATTGGTGAGGACACGGTGCTGCATGGACTTGGAGGCGCGCAGCTCGTTGCGGCGGTGGATGAGGTAGACTTTGCTGCAGAGGGTGGAAAGGTAGTTGGCTTCTTCGCAGGCGGTGTCGCCGCCACCGACTACGGCCACCTCGAGACCTTTGTAGAAATAGCCGTCGCATGTGGCACAGGCGCTGACTCCCTGACCGTAGAGTTTCTTCTCGCTGTCGAGTCCCAGCCAGCGGGCAGAGGCACCGGTGGCAATGATGACGGCTTCGGCTTCAATTTCGTTGTCGTGGTCGTCGACAAGGTGGAATGGACGTTGTGAGAAGTCGGCCTTGACGATATAGCCGGTACGTACATCAGTGCCGAAACGCTGGGCCTGCTGTTTGAGTTGGGCCATCATTTCTGTGCCAGAGATTCCTTCGGGATAGCCGGGAAAGTTTTCAATCTCGGTGGTGATGGTGAGCTGACCACCGGGTTGCATGCCTTCGTAAAGTACGGGTTTAAGGTCGGCGCGACCAGTATAGATACCTGCTGTGTAGCCGGCAGGACCAGATCCAATGATAAGACAACGTGTGTGTTCCATAATAGGTGTTTCCTTTTATTTATTTTTTATTTGACTCAACTGTTTGATTATTGAATGGGCTCCTGCGCTTTGACTTTCTTCTTGACGAGGGAGAAGTAGACAAGATAGGCAAGGCCTACGACGATGACTATAGCCTGCTGGGAGGCCCAAAGGAGCCATCCTGCCGCCAAGCCGACTGTCTGACTGATGCCGTAGAGGGCTAAGGCTTCCATCACTAATGCAGGATAGGCACCGAGACCGCCCTGAGAGATGGTCATGCCGACGGAGCCGAAAAGGTACAGCACGAAGGCGGCGCCGAAGCCTAGTCCGACGGTTTCGGGGAAGGCTCGAAGGATGACTACGCCTCCGGCTATGTAGAAAAGATAGATGACGATGCTGTAGAGAATGAACAGTACCACTGCATGAGGAGAGAGGTGGAAAATGCTACGGAGTCCGTCAAGGCCACCCATGATGATGTCGTCTACCTTACGGAATAGTTTGAACCTGAGGAGTGGTTTGCGGAGAAGGCGGTAAAGTACCACAAAAAGTACGATGGCCGCCACTAGCACAATGGCAACAGTGGCCAGGCCGGGCAGACCTTCGCTTTTCTGCTGCAGTGCTTCTACCAGCCACTCGCGGGCTTGCCCGTACATGAATAGGAGTCCGATGAGAACCACCACGCCGAAGGCAAGGATGTCGAAACAACGCTCGGTGACCACGGTGCCAAGGGACTTCTGCACAGGAATGTTGTCAGAAGTGCGTAGCAGGGCGCAGCGGAGCACTTCGCCTAGGCGGGGGAAGGCGAGGTTGGCCATGTAGGTAACCACCACGGCTCCAAAGGTGTTGTTCAGCCCCGGGCGATAGCCCATAGGCTCGTAGAGTAGGCGCCACCGTAGCGCACGGGCAAAGTGAGCCACCATCACGCAGAGCATCACCATGGCTACCCAGAAGTAATTGGCGTGAGAGAAGGAGTCCCAGATGGCCTGTTTCTGTTCGGAATCGAGCTTCAGTAGGAACCAATAGATAAAGAAAAAGCCGATACCTAGGAACACAATCAGTTTGACTATGTCGCCCAGCAGGCTTTTCTTGGTGCGAGTATGGGTTGTGGCTTCTGCCATAAGGGGTTACTGAAGTTGGTTGTTCTGTGGGAAGATGACCGTGGGATGCCATTGCTTGGCCTCTTCGAAATCCATTAGGGCGTATGAGGCGATGATGATGAGTGAGCCGACGGGGGCTTTGTGTGCGGCGGCACCGTTCAGTCCGATGACCCCGGTGCCACGCTCGCCTTTGATGGCGTAGGTGTGGAAACGCTCACCATTGGTGATATTGTAAATATCTACTTGTTCGTTCTCTATGATGCCGGAAGCCTCCATTAAGGCTTCGTCGATTGTGATGCTGCCGATGTAGTCGAGATTGGCTTCGGTGACTGTAACTCTATGTATTTTAGATTTTAAAACGTTAACCAGCATATTATAATTTTTTTGCAAAGATACGTTTTTATTTTAATATATTGCCTTTGCAGCAGATAGAAGGGGCATTAGAAGGCAATGATGAGACTTATCAGGAGGAAGACGATGAAGCAATACAGGATGATTTTGGTGCCTGAAATGGGCTTCATGTACTCGGAATCGGAGATGTCGAACCGACGTTTGATTTTGATTTGATGCCTGGCAGCACGGTACTTATCGGCCAGCGACTCGTCGTCGTTTGGGGGGAGTTGCTCCTTGCCGCTTTCGGTCGTGGCTTTCGTGTCAATTCCGTCCACAAAGCGGGGCTGATAGTGGAACCTAGGCATTTCACGCTTGCGGAAAAGATCGCGCCATGTGAGTTTTGACGCATTGGCTCGTTCCTCTTTGTCCAGGTCTTTCAGACGTTGCTCGAAATATTGCAGGTCATCGTCCCCGGCCATCTTGCCCTCGGAACCGGCCATCTTGCCTTCCTGCGCTTCTTTTCGCTCCTGCTCGATGGCATATTTCTTTTTTAAGGCTTCCCATTTTTCTTTTTCCGGATCGTAGAAACGGGGCTCGTAATGGAATCGGCGGGGCTTTTCGACTTCAAACATGATAAGTTGGTTTGGTGTTGTATTACAAAATTATTGGGTTTGATTAGGGCTCAGCGATGACCGCATTCATGGGCACGTCGAAGTCCTCGATAGGAACATGGTCGACCATTTGAAAGTTGAAGGCTACGCCTACCTTGTAGGCCCGAGGGGTACTCTTCAGCAGGCGGTCGTAGAATCCACGCCCACGGCCCATTCGGTTGCCTGAGCGGTCGAAGGCCACGCCCGGTACGATTATCATTTGTACATTGTCCAATGTGGTGTATTCGGGACCAGTGGGTTCGCCAATGCCGAACTGCTCTCCTTCTTTCAGGCACTCAGGTCCGGTGTACTGGCGTAGGCGTAGGTCGTTGCCGTCCACACAGGGCAGCAAAAGGGTTTTCTCTTTGTACCAGCGGTTGACAAAGTCGTGGGTCTGCACTTCGTCTTCCATTGACCAATAGAGCAGAATGGTCTGAGATTCTTGAAATTGGGGCAGTTCTTCCACCTGCCGCATAATGGGGGCTGAGCGGCTGCACTTTTCATAAAAAGGGACGGCTTTTTTTGCCGCCCTTATTTGTTTGCGTAGTTCTTTTTTGTCCATAGTGATTATGCTTTGCTTCTTTGAGGTAAAACCGTTAGAAAGGTAGGTCTTCTTCGGGTTTCAGGGGAGACGCAAAGGGCTGGGTGCTGGCAGGGGCGGTTTGCTGGGGCTGCACTGGAGCAGCAGCAGGAGCCACAGGGGGTGCCATGGGGGAAGGAGCAGGAGCAGCAGCTGCCGGCCAGGCATAGCCAATGTTTTGTGAAGGCATCTGCCCTGGCACATAGCTTTGGATGCGGGTGCAACGCAGGTCTGTATACCAGCGGTCTTGATACTCGCGTGATTCGGGGTTGAACGAGACTATCACAGGGCTGTTCAGCGGAATGCTGTTGACCATGGCCAGACGATCTTCGCCGAAAGTGGTGAAGGCAACGTTGCGAGGATAGTCGCCGTCGGTCTCGATAACAAAAGTGCCTCTCACCCATGGTCCACGGGCACTTTCGCCTCGTGTTTCGGGTAAAATTTTAATTAACTTACCTGATATTTCCATATTATATTTTATTTATTATTAATAATCAAAAAATTATAACCTACGATTAAATTTAATTAATGTACAAAAATAAGAAAAATAATGAAATTACTGACAAAAAGTTTTCAACAAAAGCATTGGGTATGCACAGATTGCACATTATGTGTTCATCTAAATAAACGCAGTGCTGCATTTTTGGGCACAATGTTGAACTTTATTGGAAAAAGTATGAGTTATTATAGACTTTACATTAGAAATAGTACCAACTGATGTTGCGGTCTAAACCATTGTTTTTTATTGAAAATTAGACCTTTTTGCTTTTTTTCAATTCGGTAAAACGGAGTCTGTCAAGATTAAGAAAATACTGAAGTGGTATAATTAGATAATGCGTGGATGCTACCTATTATATTGTGCCCAAGTTTACAAAATAAGTACAGAGTAGTTACCTGCGAGTCTGGTGGTTGAAGAAGAAGACGAGAGCGAGGGTTATGAGAACCATGGCGCTTATGACTATCCAAAAGGCGCGGACGTTGGTGATGAAGGGGAAGTCGAGGTTCATTCCGAAGATGCCCGTAACGACGGTGAGCGGAAGGAGGACGGCATTGAAAATGGTGAGTAATCGCATGATGTCGTTGGTGCGATTGGTCTGTAGTGAGTCGAAAGTGCTGGAGAGTCCTTCGACCAACTCGCCGTAGTCTTCGATGGAGTCAAACATTTTCTGGTACTGGTCGAGTATGTTGCCCCAGTAGTCTTCCATATCGAGTACTTCGGGGTCGACAAATCCTTTGATGGCACCGCCTTCGAACATGTGCAGCACACGCAGCTGGGGTTTGAAGGAGGTGTTGAGCATGATGATGTTGCGCCGGGTGACAGATATGAGCTCAATGATGCTGCGGGCCTTTTTGTTGAAGATGTCGTAGTTGATAAGGTCCACTTCGGCACCGATGCGCATGATGAGGGTGTAGGTCTCGAGCATCAGGCGGTCGAGGATGGTGTAGAGGAGAATATCACTGGAAGCGAATTTGGCCTGTGCGTCCTCGTCCTCGTCGTGCAGGTCTTCCTGCATCTCCTCGAAGAGCTTTTTGACCACCCAATGCGACTTGCCGATGGTGATGATATAGTCTTTTCCCCAGAATATTTTCACCTCGCGGATGCGGATGAATTTATTGCCTTTGTCGAAATAAGGAAAGTGCAGAATGAGGAAATAATAGTCGTCGTATTCGTCCAGTTTTGGTCGTTGGTTGGAGCCACGGCAGTCCTCAATATCCAGAGGGTGGAACTGATAGTCTTCAAGTAGGTAGCGATAGTCGTCTTCGCTGGGGTTTGTGATTTGTAGCCATTTAATGGACTGGTACTGGATGGTCTCTATCATGAGTTGATCTCCCTTCTGACGTTACGATCACTATGTGGTCTGATTTCTACATTCGCTTAGTTATTTATGAATTTTCAGTTTGCAAAAGTACATTTTTTTTTTGAAATAGCGAAAAAAAAGCTTATTTGCAGTGTGCGCGACCGATGCCAAATCCAATGCCGATTTGTAGATTGAGGGTGAAGCCAGTGGGGGCGTCGATGATGGAGTTGAAATTGTTGTAGGTGCCGAAGAGACGCACGTCGAGGTAGAGTTTGTCGTGCTCTGAGTTGTAATAGTCGCGGGAAAGCCCCCAGTAGTCTATTTGGTTGCTGAAGATATGGTTGTAGTCAATGCCGAAGTGAAAGCAGCCGTTAGAAGGGCCGAAGGAGCTGCCCTCGTCGGGGGTGCAGTAGTAGCCGAGCAGGCCGTAACCGACGAAGGGGGTGAGGCGGAGGCGGCTACGGTTAATAACGGAATAGCCGCAGTAGGCGTAGAGGTTGAGTGAAGTGAGATGGTCGGACCGCCAGAGTTCGTTGTCTGGATTAACAGTGTAGATGGTATCTTGTTTGCTTCTGGAACCACCAATGCCTAGTCCAAAGCCAAAGATGGCGCGATGGTAGCCTATCTCAAAGTTCCAAGACATGCCGCCTCCGTTGCGGAAGTAGTCGTGCAGCTGACCTCCAGTGTAGAGAAAATCGGCATCGAGGGTCATAGCCCAAGAGAATGGGGCATCCTCATAGCCGTATGTTGGGTTGGGGGTACTTTCGGAAAGTTTGGTTTTAAGCCGATTCTGCCAGCGGTGTAGTGCGGCAGTATCGGTGCCATATTGTGTTTCTAGTTCGATACGACGGACGTCGTCGGCTAATTGACGCATGGTTGCGTCGAGTAGTTGACCATGAGTGAAGATGGAGCTGTCTTGCAGCTTGCTATCTAGTTGGCGTCGATAGCACTCAACGGCATCGAAGATGCACTGGTTGTATTGCAGTAGTTCTTCGCTGAGGTAATTGGTATCTACCCACGAGTATTCGGCGGTTGTGTAGGCGTAGGCGGTTGGTTTGTTGTAGAGGATGCCATCCACAACTTTATGTTTGGATTCGATGCCCATGTAATACTCAAGGTGTGAGACTTGTTTTTCAATGGCAGAATTGGGCGTGAAATCGTTCCATGTGAGTGGTCCCATCTTCCAGGTGTGAATGTTTTGGGCACTTATTGGTAGGGTTATTAAAAGGCAAAGTGCTGTAAGTAAGGTGTATCTTTTCATATATTGTTTTTTATTATAAATGCAAAGGTACTAAATATTTTCTTATTTTACGAACATTTGTTAATTTCTGAATTGAGCTATAGACGCATTAGCTTTTCTGTTTTCACCTAATTATAGGTATTCTACATTTTTTCTGTTTTATAAAAAGAAAGACCACCCTTGGGAGGTGGTCTTTCCTTGTTATAGAGTAGACGTAGTGTTTTTATTTACGCTCGCCTTTGGCAGCATTGTAGAAAATCTTAAATGCGCCGGTGTTTCGCAGTTCCTCCTTAATGTCGCTGATGAGACCCATCTTTGTGTCCTTGTCGGCCTTGATTGAGAAAGTGACGAAGGGACGGTCGGCTTCGACGCGTGCCTGCAGTTCGCTTTCGACAAACAAGGGAATGTCGGATACCTCGGAAATCATGTCGTTGAGCTGAATACGGCTTTCTGTACCGTATTTCTTCTGGAACTCACCTTGCATGGGGACACCCACGTTGATGTAACTGACCAGGCTCTTTTTTTCGAGTTTGACTGTCTCAGTAGCTTTTGGTACAGTAATCTTCACATACAATGAGCTTTCACGCATGGTGGTGATAGTCATGAAGAAGAAGAGGAGCATGAAAATAATGTCAGACATCGAACCCATGTTGAGTGCGGGTGTCTCTTTTGCTTTTTTACCTGTGAATCTTGCCATTATTTTTTCTCTCCTATCTTAGTGGGCTCGGCCTCGGAAATAGCAACGGGGATTGCCATGTCGATAGCGTCAAGCTGTTTGTCATTAAGGTCAGAATACTTCTTGCCGAACTTCTCTCGTGAAAGTTCGTCACGCATCTCGTTGATTGCCGCAGTGAGTTCATTTTGGACAGCAATATACACATCATACGAGGTACCGCGGTCGTTCTGAAGGGAGATGACACCTTTAGAGACATCCATCTTGCCTAGCAGGGGTATGTCAATTTGGGTCTTTTCGGGGAGGTTGGGATCATTGTTGGGGTTGCCGAGGAATTCCTTAGCACGGTCTTTGAGATCGTGGATGTCGCCCAGTTCACCATTGAACTGGATGCGGTCGGCAAAGTTGATCTTGACCACGAAAATGTTTCTCTCCTTAATCTGTATATCCTCTTTTTGTTCTTTAGGAAGAGGTGGGGGCAAACGACGTGCAATACCCTGATCTGTATTGATGTTGGAGACCAACAGGAAGAAGGCCAGCAACAGGAACGAGATGTCGGACATTGAGCTGGTGTTTAGACCAGGTGTTTTTCTTCCCATAGTTAATTATTTTTTCTTGAATGATTTAGCAATCTCCGTGTAGAGGATAGCGCAGGCGGCACCGATAACTAGAATGTATACCAGGTAGCAGAAAGCGCCAATCCACTTGGAGGTTGTTTCGGTTGCACCATAGCGGTCCAGCATGCCGGCAGAAATGTCGGAACCATTGGAGAGAAGGTACAGTACAAATAATACTGCAACAACGGCAATGAGTCCAATGAAGAACTTCAGTAGTTTGCCTTTTTCAGCCAAGCTCTTGAACATGAAAATGAGTGCAGCAACAATTGAAACGGCTATCATGGCGACAAGGATCCAGAAGACGATGTCGAAGAGGCCGGATTGGGGGTTAGTTTCAACGTTGACGGCGAAGAAGAATGCGAAAACCGCACACAGCACGCCGAGCAACAGCATCACTAACGTTAACATTTTGTCAGTTTTCTCTTTCATAACAGTTAAAGGATTTACGTTTTTTAAATTGATTAATTTAGAGATTCCTTATAACTATTATTTCTTGTTCTTAACGAGGATGTCCATAAAGGTGATGGAACCATCTTCCATCTGGGCAACGAGGCTCTCGATTTTGGTAAGGATATAGTTGTAGAAAATCTGAAGAATGATAGCGGCGATAAGACCGAAGATGGTGGTCAACAGAGCAACCTTCATACCACCAGCAACAACGGTCGGGCTGATGTCACCAGCGACTTCGATGTCATCGAATGCCTGGACCATACCTACGACGGTGCCGAGGAATCCGAAGGAAGGAGCCAGAGCGATGAACAGGCCAATCCAAGTCATGTTGTTCTCCAGGCGGGCCATCTGGACACCACCGTAAGAGGTGACGGCTTTTTCGACGTTGTCAAGACCTTCGTCGATGCGGTCAAGACCCTGATAGAAGATGGAGGCCACGGGGCCACGGGTATCGCGGCAGAGTTCTTTGGCACCGTTGTAGTCGCCCTTCTGGACCTTCTCTTCAATGCCTTCGAGGAGTTTCTGTACATTGGTGGTAGCCATGTTGAGGTAGAGGATACGCTCGATAACGAGGGCCATACCGAAGATGAGGCAGAGGAGCACGGGGGTCATCCAGCCAGCACCACCCTGAATATATTTCTCTTTCAGGACCTGGTGGAAGGATTTGTGCTCTTCGGGAGCAGCTACGGGAGCAGTTTCGGGTTCTGCAACAGCGGGTGCTTCGGCAACGGCGCTGTCGGTGGTCTGCTCTACTTGTTCGGTGGCGGGCTGGTCGGTGGCGGCTGCCTGATCCTGGGCCATGACACCATTGAGATTGGTGAATGTCAATAATCCAACGATTGACATCAAAGCAATTACTTTTTTCATGATTTAATTTAATGAATTAATTATTAATTAGTTAATTTGAATTCGATTTCTATCAATATTTGTGCAAATATACGTTATTTTTCGGAATCAATGAACTTTTCTTTGTTTTTTTTATTTTTTGCGTTCAAAAAGTGAGTTCATGAGTTCTAATAATGGTTTTTTTCGTATTGGATCTACTTGTACATTATCGAGATATGTTTTAGCCAATTCGAACTCTTTTTGTATAGCATCTTGGACATGCTGTCGAATGCCGATTTGGTTATAAATATCTAATACCCGGCCAACCTTAGCCTCGCAATTTTCAGGTGAAGATGCGAAGTGGCGGTGAAGCTCTTCTTGCTGACTAGGGGTGGCTATCTCAAGGGCCTTAAGTATGAGGTATGTCTTTTTGTTATCACGGATGTCTTGTCCTGTTTTCTTGCCGAAAACGGCCATGTCTCCATAACAGTCGAGCAGGTCGTCTTGGAGTTGAAATGCCAGCCCTAGATGGATGCCAAATTGGTAAAGATTTTCCACGTTTGATGCTTCGGCATTGGCGTATAAAGCCCCAATTTTTAGTGCTCCGGCCAAAAGAACGGCGGTCTTCAGACGTATCATCATAAGATATTCGGCAATAGTTACTTCGTCTTTGTGTTCATAGTTCATGTCGAACTGCTGACCTTCGCATACTTTGATACAGGTTTCGTTGAAGCAGTTGAGAATTGTTTGCAAATTGGGATGTGGCAGACGAAGGAAATAGCGCCAGGCTAGGGCGTACATGGTATCGCCTGAGAGGATGGCAGTATTTTCGTCCCATTTGCAGTAGACGGTGGGCTTTCCACGGCGAAGGGGGGATTTGTCCATTAGATCGTCATGAAGCAGAGTAAAGTTGTGGAAGGTCTCAATACCGATGGCTGCATAGCGTACCTGATCCTCCTCTCCCCCGAACATTTGGTTGGCGGCCAGCAACAGAAGGGGGCGTATACGTTTACCACCCAAGCGAAGTGTATATTCGATGGGCTCGTAGAGTTCTTTTGGTTCGTGTACGAACTGTTCTTGATCAAATATTAGTTTTACTTTGTCTAATAGTTTTTTCATAACAATTATGTTAGAAGGGGTAATTGATTCCGAAGTTGAGGGCTAAAATATTCCATGCCCAATGGGTGTTGAACCATCTTTGATCGGGGCCGTAGTTGGGGTCGTAAATAGGTAGTGCAAGGTCGAGTCGTAGGGTGATCACGGATATTTTGGCACGAAGCCCTAAACCAGCGTCGAGGGCGAACCCTTTGAGAATCTCCAACGGTTCGAATTTGTAGTTTTGTACTTGACGAGATGAATTGTGGCGAGTGTTTACTCCCCAGGATTGCCATTCCCAAACATTACCCAGGTCGGCAAAGACTGCTCCTTCGAAGATACCGAAGAGAGGGAAACGCTCTTCGATATTGAATACTAACTGGATAGGAGCCACCCCCCAGATGTAGTTGGCAGAGTCGGGGTTACGCTGTCCGGGTCCAAGGTGTCTCAGAGACCATCCGCGCATAGATGTAGGACCTCCTCCGGTGAACATTTTTTCGTAAGGGACTTCTGCCGATTTTCCATAGGGCAGAGCGAAGCCACCCAGAAGACGAAGGACTAATGTGTTGTTTTGTCCAAGGTAAAAGTATTTTTTATATTCGCTCTCGAAACGGAAATATTGAGAAAATTCAATACGTTTACCATTGCTGTTGACGGAAGGCGATTTGCCTATCAGGTTGGCAATGCCGTTTAAGACATTGCCAGCGGTTTCGACCGAGAAGTGATAATAGCTGAAATTGCCACGTTTGGAGAGGTCTTGGTCTGTATATGTGAATTCGTAGTGGGTGTTTAGCAGGACAAAATCGCGTGTTTGATATAGGAATTGTCTGTCGTGAGTGAGTTCTGAAAGATGTCTGTAGTATTCCTCACCTGAAATAAGTCGTGAGTATGAGAGGTTTAGGGGGAGAAGCACATGGTGTATTTTTCTTCCTTGGTTCCAAGAGTAGCCAAATGATTCACCTAAACGTACACGTTCAAGCTGAATGTCGGTCGCTGTGGTAGCGCCAAATGGGTCGGTAACGGGCACACTAAGCGAGCGGAAGAGATAGTTATAACTGAGCTGGACTAGGGTGTGGGGTTTGAAGCTCTGCCAGACCAGTTCAGCAGCAAATGGGGCAAGGAAACTAGGGAGATCGAGAGAGGCTGTGACATCGCCTTCAAAATTAGAGAATATGTCGTAGAAGGTTGTGGCTTTTGATGAAAACACTTTCTTAGGGAAATCAAATGTTAGACCGCCACTAAGATTGAACCTTTCAGCGTCGCCAAAAAGGTTGCTGTTTTCGTATCCGACGGAGGTGCCTAGTCCTAGGTTGCCGCTGGTAATTATGTTACCGTGGCCAGAGGAGGTACCTAGGTCAGAAGAGTTAGTAAGTTCGAATGAGAGGCTAACGCGATGGCGGCTGCTGTTAAGTAAGCGGATGCGAGTATCAAGGAGTTTAAGTGTGTCAGAGCTGCGTGGTGACTCGACAAAACTGATATCTACATACTTAAAGTTGTGTAGTCCCAAGAGGGAATTTGAAGTGTTAGAGGATATCTGAGGTCGATAGGGCATTTCTGGGAAGACAAAGAGTGAGCGGCTGATAGCTTTGGGAGATGGAGTAATTTTGTCGGTGTGAATGAAATAGAGGTCGGAAAGGCCGCGCAGGTGGCGGTATTGGTATAAAAGGGTGTCGAACTGATAATTTAAAGGACTAAGGGCGGTGGAGACGTTGGGATATATGTAAATGTCGCCAATGTAGTATTTATGAAGAACGTTATTGCCTTCTTTGCCTTCGGCGTTCTGAGGAATTCGAACGGAGAGTAGGATTCCCATTTTCATGGGAATATAAGTGGTATCGACTAGGAAATGAACCATTTCTTTAGTGGCGTGGTAGTAACCTTGACTCTTCAGAAGGTCTACGATACGTTGTTGCTCAAGGGTCATAAGGTCTTGGTCATAGTAGTCTCCAGCTTTCAGATACGAATCAGCTTTCCACTGCTGGAGAAGGTCGTTTATGTCTTGCTGTAGACATCGGTAGCGGACTTCGTCAATAGTATAACGATGAGAGGCAATGACCCTGTAGGTGACGTCGACATAAGATTTGCCTCGGTGGGATGTATCGACTTTGACAATAGAGTTAAAACTACCTTTGGTTTTTAGAAGTGTGTTGAGTTGGGCAGCGGTCTTATAAGCATCACGACTGTCGTAAATGACAGGAGGTTTGCCTGCCTTGTGCCATAGTTTGCCCCAAAAAGAACTGTCTTCGGGAGTAGGAATACAATATAAGATACGATTAAACGGAATGAATAGTATTTTTTTGTTGGGCTTTTGGATGTAGTATTGTGAGGCATTTGAGAGTGCTGAACGGATTTCCGAAGTGACAGAAGTGCTGTCGGCCATCGTAATGTCAATACTATTATTGCGCAGAATGCGTTGGTCGTTCTGTAGATATTTGTCAACGTTGCACGACGAAAAGACGAGCAGAACGGTTATGAGAAGTATTATGGCGGCTATTCTTTTCAATTTAATGTGAATTCCTTATGCCTTGTTGATATACTTGCTGATAGTGGATAGTATTATTTCGGCAGAACCGAGATTCTGATTAAGGTATTGTGTGCAGACTTTGGACGATTTTAAGTAATAAGCTTCGTCGTCAAGCAGGGCGTCCAGGGTTCGCTGCAGTTGTTCATATTGTTGGTATGAATACCCTCCGCCAAGAGAAATAATGTCTTTGGCTTCTTTGAATTTCTGATAGTTCGGTCCAAAAACAACGGGCTTGCCAAAAGTAATGGCCTCAAGAATGTTGTGTATGCCTCTGCCAAATCCGCCACCGATGTATGCTACGTGAGCGTAGCGATAAAGTGATGCCAAAATACCGATGGTATCGATAATGAGAATGCGGGAATTAGGGTTCGCTTTATCGAGCTGGCTATAGCGTGAGCAGTTTTCTTTTCCAAAGAGGTTGAGAATGTAGTTTATATGGCTCTCGGAAGTGACGTGAGGCGCCAGCACCAAAAGTAGGTCGTGATGGCGGTGGTCGAAATACTTTTTCAGATTGGCTTCATCGGGCTCCCACGAACTCCCAGCTAAAAGCACTTTGCTTCCCTTATGATGCTCTAGGAAGTCTTCAATTTTGGTGAATCGGCAGGACTCCTGAGCGATGGCATGTACTCGGTCGAAACGTGTATCGCCGGCAATAGAAACCTGTGTGATGCCATGGCTCTTGAGTAGTTGAACCGACTCTTCGTTTTGTACAAAGATGTGGGTGAAACAGAGCCCCAGCTGTTTCAGAAACCACTGACCGTATAATTTGAAAAAGTATTGGTCGGGACGAAAGATGGAAGAAAAGATTACTGTAGGTATTTCCCTCAGTCGCAACTGCTCCAAGTAATTGAACCAGAAGTCGTACTTGACAAAAAAAACAACCGATGGGCGCAACAGATTCACAAAACGGCGGGCATTTTTGCGTGTGTCCATCGGAAGATAGCAAATGAAGTCAGCCTCAGGATAGTTTTTACGTACTTCGTAACCGCTGGGAGAGAAGAATGTGACGCAGATTTGATAGCCTGGGTTTTCGCGGCGGAATTGTTCTAACACGGGTCGTGCCTGCTCAAATTCACCCAAGGAAGAAGCGTGAAACCACGCCGTATTGCCTTTACCAACAGATGCCATGGATAGTCGCCCGAAAGTTTCTTTCCATCCCTTCACCATAAGTCGTGCCTTGCTGTTAAAAGGAGCGGTCAACCTTACGCCCAATGCATAGCAGTGTATTCCTATAGAGTAAAGTATTCGCATTCGGTTTCTTAAACGTTGGTATTAGTAGAAGTAAATATCATGTGCCTGTCGCCCTTTCAGTGGGAACATCCAGCACAGTTTAAGTGAATATATCATGTCAAAGTAGTGATTATTATCTTTTCCCTGAAGCCCCAGGTGGTAGTCAATGGTATAGTCGCGTGTTGAATGGCTCCAGCACTGCTGCAAACCCAGCTCGACATAAAAATTTATAAGGTTAGCGTGGTTGCTCATGAACCAAAAGCCCAGTCCTTCGCCCAAAATGAACCCTTGGCGTTGGTGGTCATAGAGTAGGGCGTAATCGTGGTCAAGCTGAGGGGCTTGTGCGTGGTTCAGCTTAAAAATGGTTTGCTGGAACATATACCCACCTTGTAGACGGGCAAAAAAACCCGAGTTGGGATTTTTCTCAGGTAATAGAGGGAATATTTTACCCACCCCTCCCATGAAACTAAGTCCGCGGTTGAAACATGTCACCACTGCGTCGTATCCGCCAGTGCTAATGACTATGCTGTCTCTCGTATAAATCGAGCCCATGCGTTCGAGTCTGTTTTGCAGGTTGTCGTTTCCTATCCACATATTCCCATCCAGGGTCACGAGCCAGTTGTTTTTATATTTGTATATGGCATTGATGCCGTAGTCCATCCACGGAGCCTTGTACAGGCTGGCCGCAGTGCCCAGTTGGCTGTGTGTACCGTCGGGCGTGGTTTCAAAAGAGTAGAGGGAGGAGGGGAACTTCATCCCAAAATTAAATCCCACGATGTGGCATTCAATGGTATCCAGGTGGAGGTCTATTTGGGCATGGACGGCAGGAGATGAGACACAAATGAAAAGTCCTAGCAGCAGAACTGGGCGAAATATTTTTTCTCTGATTTTCATTAATATGATATTAATTTCGTAATTTTGCAGGCTCGAAAGTTCGGGTCAATTCATTTTGCAAAAATACGCAATTTATTTGAAAACAACGAAAAAATAAATAAAAAATACTTTAATTATATGGCAAAAGATTTTGTAAAGCGCTCCGAAAATTATTCCGAATGGTATAACGAGTTAGTTGTAAGAGCAGACCTGGCCGAAAATTCGGCCGTCCGCGGATGTATGGTCATCAAGCCCTATGGCTATGCCATTTGGGAAAAAATGCAACGCGCTCTGGATGATATGTTCAAGGCTACCGGCCACCAAAATGCCTATTTCCCCCTTTTCATCCCCAAATCCTTTCTCAGCCGTGAGGCCGAACACGTCGAAGGATTTGCCAAAGAGTGTGCCGTAGTCACCCACCATCGCCTGATGAACAGCCCCGACGGCTCTGGTGTGGTGGTCGACCCTGCCGCAAAACTGGAGGAGGAACTCATCGTTCGTCCCACTTCCGAAACCATCATTTGGAGCACCTATAAGAACTGGATTAAATCCTATCGCGACCTGCCCATCCTCTGCAATCAGTGGGCCAACGTCGTCCGCTGGGAAATGCGCACCCGCATGTTCCTCCGCACCGCCGAATTCCTCTGGCAGGAAGGCCACACCGCCCACGCCACCCGCGAAGAGGCCGAGGCCGAAGCCCGCCGTATGCTGGATGTCTATGCCGACTTTGCCGAGAATTGGATGGCTGTGCCCGTGGTTCGTGGCGTCAAGTCGCCCAATGAGCGTTTCGCCGGTGCCCTCGACACCTACTGCATCGAGGCCATGATGCAGGACGGCAAGGCCCTGCAGGCCGGCACCTCCCACTTCCTTGGGCAGAACTTTGCCAAGGCCTTCGAGGTCCAGTTCCTCAACAAGGAGAACCAGCTCGAATACGTCTGGGCCACCTCATGGGGTGTCTCCACCCGACTGATGGGTGCCCTCATCATGACCCACTCCGACGACAACGGCCTCGTCCTGCCGCCCAAGCTGGCCCCCATCCAGGTGGCCATCGTGCCCATCTGCAAGAACAGTGAGCAGATGGCCGAACTCGACGCCCACATCGCCCCCATCATCGACGCCCTCAAGGCCAAAGGCCTCACCGTCAAGTACGATAACCGCACCGAGTACAAACCCGGCTGGAAGTTTAACGAGTATGAATTTAAGGGCGTGCCCGTCCGTCTGGCTATTGGCCCCCGCGACCTAGAGAACGGCACCTGCGAAGTCTGCCGCCGCGACACTCTGGAGAAAATTACCATGCCCATCGAGGGCATTGCCGACCACGTGCTCAGCCTGATGGAGGAGATTCAGAAGAACCTCTTCCAGCGTGCCGCCGACTTCCGCGCCGCCAACACCCGCAAAGTGGACACATGGGAGGAGTTCCAGACCGAGATCGAGAAGGGCGGCTTCCTGCTCTGCCACTGGGACGGCACCACCGAGACCGAGGAGAAGGTCAAGGAACTCACCAAGGCCACCATCCGCTGCATCCCCTACGACGCCCCCGAAGAGGAAGGCAAGTGCATCCTCACAGGCAAACCCTCCCACCGCCGCGTCATCTTCGCCCGCGCCTACTAACCCATTTCGTTATAGCATAACACAAAAACGTCTGCAAACCAATGCTTGCAGACGTTTTTTACTTATCAATGAATGTCAAGTTAGGCTGCTACAATGTCTTGAATGCTTGTAGGATGTCCTTATCGCTTATATTTACGCAGTTTTTCCCCACTCAAAAGTTTTCATTGGTAATTTGATATGAACTCTATTGCTTCCTGTATGCCATTATAATGGACGGCATCGTATGTGGCTATTACTTCAGTTATATCTTCATCCAGTAATATGACCAAGTCATTTATAGTGATTTCCCCAGTATTAGTCTTTGATCTATATCTGTGATTTGCTTTATAACCAATAAAATACACTCCTTCCTCAACAATTTCTTGCATTTCTAAGAGAATCTCTTCTACCTTATTTTGTAACATCTTTTTTTGAACCAAAACATTGTCATATTCCTTTTTTGCTTCTTGATATTGTGCTCTTTCAAAATCAGAGTAATAGTATCCTTTATTGCCCCATATAGCCATGCTTGACTTACTCCTGTCGGCTCTAAATTCCAATTTTTTCAATTCACCACTTATCTCTGTTAGCAATATAAAGTGGTTCAAGTAAATTGAATTATCTAAAGGCGAAAAAGCACTATCAATTGTGGTCTCTACAGGATCATAGCTCTCTGGATAGTACAAGGTGCTTTGGATTTCTTCTTTTAATAGTTTCTCCACTTTCTTCTCAGTACTACTACCACAACCCATGAGGATAAAGGAAGTCAAGGTATAAATAATAATTTTTTTCTTCATTTTGATTGTTAATTATAAATCCTCACCATTAGATTTATTTTTCTCATTGTCATAATACATAGCGATGCGATAGTCACCATATAGTTCAGCAATAGTAAACCATACTATTTTCAAAGGATTATTGGCCACGTAATACTCTTTGAACTCATCTTGATACTCATTTAAAACAACCATTACTAGCTGTTCTTTTTCACTATCAGATAGTTCGGCCAATTCATTCTCTGATATTTTCCCTTTTGCAAACTCCAAAATAGTGTTTTTAAATAAATCTGTATCAATGGTCATTTCTGTTTGATAAAAGATGGCCTCATACCTCTTATTGTTAACAATCATTTCATATGAGATATCTTCATTATCAGGTATTTCTTGATTTTCTTTTATGCCTGAGTATCTACTGTTCCGTCCAAATTGCCTACATAAATTGTTGAACCTAATTTTGATTGCTGTTTCATTCACCCCAAAAGCGTCTTCTACTAATATTCGATATACCTTATTATTATTGGTTACAACATGTAATCTTACATTGTAACCATTGAACTCACCTTCTAGGCAATC
The DNA here is from genome assembly GCA_947165255.1 of uncultured Bacteroidales bacterium. GTDB lineage: Bacteria > Bacteroidota > Bacteroidia > Bacteroidales > P3 > Colimorpha. The sequence goes on along the minus strand of CAMUZR010000009.1, from coordinate 4,963 downwards.
CAATTGGGAATTGTATGTGTAACCCTTTTCTTTAAGTTTTTGAATCATGTCAGTTTTTGTTCCGTCAACGGGGATACCGAGGAACTTGGTTACATCATCCTGAGCAAGGCTCACGTATGAAATAAACAGAAAAACAACAAACAATAATCGTTTCATTTTCTTACTGATTATTACTCTCCAGCACCCCAAGAGCAGTCAATAAAGAAGCGTGGTGCTGATATACCACTTCTTTGTCTGAGGGTCGTGAGAAAAACCTTGTAATGAAGATGCAGCAAACAGTCCACGCTAATTGCGCGAACCATCATACTTTCTTGCATTACATCGAAAATTTCTCACGTTTTCAGACACAAGAAAAGCATAACGCTTCGTATTTCAATAAAATGGATTGAGAACAATATGTTCCGAATCCATTGCAAATATACACTTTTTTTCCTACTTTGCCACTTTTTTTCTACTTTGCGGGGCGACGGACAGGAGCTCAATAGAAAATGGTCTGGTAGGGCAGGGCGGCAGGGTGGGGGAGAGAATAAAAAATCAGCGCTCCGACAGGGACGGGGCGCTGACTAGAGTGTGTATGCCTAAATGTGATTAAGCACCGATTTTTGCCTTGTAAGCTTCGGCGTCCAGCAGGCCGTCGATGTCGGCTACGTTAGCGGGTTTGATCTTGATGATCCAGCCTGCGCCGTAGGGGTCGTTATTAATGGAGCTGGCCTCTTCGAGGTCGGCATTGAACTCGACCACTTCGCCGGTGACGGGCATGAGAAGGTCGGCCACGGTCTTTACGGCCTCAAGGCTACCAAATGCCTCGCCGCCATCGATGGTCTCACCTTCGCAGTCAACGTCTACGAAAACGATGTCGCCTAATTCGTGTTGAGCATAGTCAGTGATACCAACATAAGCAAATTCACCTTCAACTCTTACCCATTCGTCGTCCTGGGTGTACTTTAAATTCTGAGGAATGTTCATTGTATTACTTAATTAAGTGTTTTTTATTTGTTCTTAAATTTTCTGCAAAAGTACAAATTTTAGTCCATTCAACAAAATTTTTTTGTCCATGTGAGATTTTTTTTTTATTTTTGTAGCATCAAAAGTCGTCAGGATTTGAGGTATTTTCTAGATTTAAATACTGGAAATCAAGGCGTTCCATTAATATTTTATTGGCATACAATTTTTTCAAAAACATCATAGCACATATTATTATATGTATAGCAAATCAGAATTAGAGGCGAAGGCACAGGTCGAAGTCATCAATATCGCAAAAGAATTAGGTATAGCAGGTGCCGCAACGCTCAATCCTCAGGATTTAATCTACAAGATTATAGCCTTACAGTCCGAGAACCCCAAAGCCCTTACCAAGGAGCAGGAAATGCAGCAAAAAGAAAAAGCTGCCGCATCGCGTCCCAAACGTGCTAGAATCAAACCAACCCTCCTGGCCGAGTCCTCAATGAACAATCCCGAGCTTCACAAACACAGCCGTAAGGCATCCTCGGCTCAGTCCGATCACCCCACCACCTTAGTCAACAAAGACATTACTTCCCCCATCGACCTTGACTCCCTAGGCATCAATATCGAAGATTTAGAAATCCCCGTCATTCCCAATGTGCCAGATGTGGTCAGCCCATCTGGCCACCTTATCCGTAGGGGCGAGAGCGCAACCTCTGACGAAGCTCAAAATACCGAATCCGAGACCGCTCCTGCTGAAAGTGCCCCTCAGAAGAAAAAACGTGGCCGTCCAAAGAAATCCGATGCCAAGTCGGCTCCTGCCGAACCAGTCACCCCCGTCCCCCAGCCAACCGAGGAACCTAAAGACGACAAGCCAAAAAAAGAAGAGCCTCAAGAAGATGCCACTCCAGCTGTCACCCCAGCTCCCGTGGCCTCCGAAACAGATAGCGATGCTCCCAAGGCGCGAAAACATCGCGAACACATCCGCCCCAATGCGCAGCCAGTAGCCTCCAGCCGTCCTGTCGAAACCGAAGCGCCTGCTGCCGAGGAGCCCGTTGCCGAGGTGCAACCCGCCGAACTTACTAAAGAGCCCACCGAGCCAGTGAAGAAGGTATGGGTGAAAAAGTTCGACCGTAAGCACGGCAAGGCAGGTGCCCCATCCCAATCTGGCGATAACCAGAATGCAGAGGTCGAAACTGCTCCTAAGCCAGTCTATCCTTTCGAAACCGAAGGCGTTGTAGAAGTGGAAGGCGTTTTAGAACTGGCCCCTGACGGATACGGCTTCATGCGTTCTTCCGACTATAACTATCTGGCTTCGCCCGACGACGTCTACGTATCCGTTCAGATGGTTCATAATTTCGGCCTCAAAACCGGCGACACCATCCGCGGTATGGTTCGTCCTCCAAAGGAAAACGACCGCTATTTTGTCATGGCTAAGATTATCGAAGTCAATGGCCTGGATCCCGACCGCATTCGCGACCGTGTCCCCTTCGAATCGCTCACGCCCCTCTTCCCCGAGGAGAAATTCAAACTCACCGGCCATCCCAGCGAGACTCGCTCCACCCGCATCATCGATATGTTCACGCCCATCGGAAAGGGACAGCGCGGCCTGATCGTGGCACAGCCCAAAACCGGTAAGACCACTCTCCTGAAGGAAGTGGCCAACGCCATTGCCTACAACCACCCCGAAGTCTACCTCATGGTCCTTCTCATCGACGAGCGCCCCGAAGAGGTCACCGACATGCAGCGGAGCGTCAAGGCCGAAGTCATTGCCTCCACCTTCGACGAGCCGGCCGACCGTCATGTGCGTATTGCCAATATCGTTTTGGAAAAAGCCAAACGCCTCACCGAGTGCGGCCACGACGTGGTTATCGTTCTCGACTCCATCACCCGCTTGGCTCGTGCCTACAACACCGTCCAGCCCGCTTCGGGCAAAGTCCTTTCCGGTGGTGTCGAGGCCAACGCCCTTCAAAAGCCCAAACGTTTCTTCGGTGCCGCCCGTAATATCGAAAATGGCGGCTCGCTCACCATTATTGCCACCGCCCTTACCGAAACCGGCAGCAAGATGGACGACGTCATCTTTGAGGAATTCAAGGGCACTGGCAACATGGAGTTGCAACTCGACCGTAAGTTGGCCAACAAGCGCATCTATCCGGCCATCGACCTGGCTGCTTCCAGCACCCGCCGCGACGACCTTCTGGTTCCCAAGAACATGCTCTCCCGCATTCTGGCTCTGCGCAACCTGCTCACCGACATGACACCTCTCGAGGCTATGGATTTCCTCCTCAAAAACATGGCACCCACCCGCAGCAACGAGGAATTCCTCTTCACCATGGACAAGTAGTTTTTCCTTCATATCCTGCCCTCCGGGGCAAAAACAATAAGGGACCCCATCTCACGACGGAGTCCCTTTTATATATACTCCAGCATCATTCTCTATTCAGCACTATGCGAAACACGGTGCCTTGCCCCTCTACAGAGTATTTGACATAAATACGGCCTTTATGGTACTGATTTATGATGCGTTTAGCCAGCGATAACCCCAGTCCCCAGCCGCGTTGCTTTGTGGTAAAGCCTGAGTCGAAGATGCGCTTCTGAATCGAAGCGGGCATGCCCTTGCCTGTGTCGGCAAGGTCCACATAGACGTGGTGGCTGTCGGCCGACACTATCACCGAGAACGTGCCTTTCCCGTCCATGGCGTCGATTGCGTTTTTGCAAATGTTCTCAATCACCCACTGAAAAAGGTATGCGTTTAGTGGCACCAGTATGTCCTCTTCAGGATAGTTTGTAACGAACTTCACTTTGTGCGAAACGCGGGTCTGAAGGTAGTTTATCGCCTCCTGAATCGTGGCGCATACATTCTCATTCTGCAGTTCGGGAACGGAACCTATCTTTGAAAAACGGTGCGTAATGGTCTCCAGTCGCTGTATGTCCTTATTCACCTCGGCAGCATAGCTGGCGTCGAAAGTCTTTCCTTCTAAATATTGCGTCCATGCCAGCAGCGAAGAAATCGGTGTGCCCAACTGGTGGGCAGTCTCCTTGGCCATGCCCACCCAAATTCGGTTCTGCTCCATGTTGCGTGAAGTCTGAATAAGGTAATAAGTGACCAATATCAGCACCAAGAAAACAAACACATACAACAGCGGCACCCATTGGAGCCATTTCAGCATGGGGGTGTTCTCATAGTAAAGGTAGGCCCGGCTGCTGTTGGCCAGGCGGAACTCGATTGGCTCGTTTGCCTCCTCCATCTCGCAGAGTTTGTCCGACAGCTTCTCCGGCGAGTTGAACTCACTCTCGGGTATATTGCCGCTTCCCAGCACCTCGCCCTGCAGACTGTCCACTATCAGCACGGGGACAAACACGCTATTGTTAGTAATCTCGTTTAGGAGCGACTCGTTAAAACCGTCTAGCACGGCGCGCAACTCGGTGTACACGCGCGACTCCTTGTAATACAGCGTCATGGGCATTCCCCAAATGCGATAATGAAAAGGCTCGTTATGTGCAAATTCTTCCAGCAGTGGGCCTTCCAGTTTCTGCCCGGCCAACTCGCTAGGCACAGTGATGACAGAGTCCTTATTGGTAATGATGATAGCCGTCTCGCAACTGTCGACAATATAGTGCACATAGTCCAGGCTGAAGTCGGCATCGCTGCCCCCTTCCATGCGGTCGAAGGAGCGTAGGATGTTGGTATACATTTCCATCTTGCGGTGCTCGTCGAGGGCCACATGGGCAAAAAACTCCTCCGAGTAGTTCATCAGCTGGGCCTTCTGGCTGATTGCGTTGGCCCAAAGCCGCACCTTTTCTTCCTCCGACTTGCGAATCTGCTCCGAAAGATTATAAATCTCAAAGAGCGCAAATCCCGCCAGAAGCAGCGTGATAGAAAGTAATATCCACTTTGCCTTTTTCATAACCATTGCTTAACGCATTTTTGTGCCTTTTATTGTGTGTGCGACCGACTCCACAGGCGGTATAGATTCAACCTCGAAGTGCAACGCTGTTGTGCAAAGATAGCAAGAATTTT
>CAMUZR010000008.1 GCA_947165255.1 uncultured Bacteroidales bacterium | reverse complement strand
TCCGCGACTTCATTATGGGCGAGGTCCGCTACAACTCCCTGATGAAGACCTTCCCGCAGGAAGCCGAAGAACTCTTCGTCGCCACCGAGCGCAATGCCAAGCTGCGCTACGAGGGGTACAAAAAGCTCTCCGAGATGTAATATCTCCAACCCAAGTCTGGAAGGTCGAGAGGCCTTCCAGACTTCCAAATATTATAAATATGGAAGTAGATATAAAAAAAGCCGTCAAAATGTTCTTCTCAAAATCCTCTTTTGAGATGGTTTATTTTGAAGCGATTGCCAATGCATTAGATGCTAATGCGACAGAGATAAATATCATTATTTCGTATGAAGCAAAAAAGGGGAAATCAATTGAAAATTTATCTCTCCAGATAAAAGACAATGGCGTTGGATTTAATGATGTACGATATGGAAAATTTTGCAAATTATTTAATGTTGAAGAAAGCACTCACAAGGGGCTAGGGAGGTTAGTATACCTATGTTATTTTGATACAATACACGTCGAGAGTATTTTTGAGAAATCAAAAAAAAGGACTTTCACTTTTTCTGAATCATTCAATGGAAAAGATGATGGTAAAGTAGAACATATTCAAAACACCAAAGACGGAACCATACTTAAAATGAGTGGTTTTTCCGGAGAAAAAATTCATAAGACAGACTATATTAATCCATCATATTTGAAAAAAGCCATTCTTGAGTATTTTTATCCTCGATTTTATAAAGAATCAAAGATAAACAACAAGGATATTACAGTAAATATCTCAACTACAGTATCTGGGGTTAATCATACGGAAACAATAACCACAACTGAAATACCAGATTTTTTAGAAAAGTCCATCAATTATCCTGTTAACGCATTTTCGAAATTGAAAATGTACTACTATATTAATGAGGTTGAATATCGTGATAGTCGAGTGGTTACAGGAGTCTCTGTTGATGATAGAACTGTGAAGTTAGATGTGATAACAGAAGAAATGCCTACAGGTTATGATATGGTTTTCTTGCTAGTGTCAGAGTCAATAGTTGGAGATATGATGGACGGTTCAAGACAAAATTTATTGGAAGAAAGTATAGATATTAATTCATTAAAAAACACATTCAGAACGGCGATTGCGGATGTTGTTAACGAGAAAGTACCTAAAATTGTAGAAATAAATAAGGAAAGAATATCCCAATTGAATAAAAGATACCCTCATTTACAGGGTCTATTTGAAACAGGTAGCATCGGATATATCTCACAGAATGATATTTTAAAGAAGGCACAAGAACAATTCTTTAAAACTCAAAAAGAAATATTGTGTGCAGATACTCTAACTGATGAACAATTCAATAAAACGCTAGATTTGTCCGCTCGTTCATTGACAGAATATGTGCTGTTTAGACAATACATTATCAATCGAATGCGTAGCCTTGATGGAAGAAATAAAGAGTCTGAACTTCACAATTTATTAGTACCTCGATATTCTGATTTAAAGAAGAATACATTTATTCAAGACATCTACCAAAATAATGTTTGGGTAATTGATGACAAATTTATGAGTTATCAAGAGTTATTGAGTGAAGCGGAAATGACCAAAGTGATTAATTGCATTACCGGAGAAGATAATTCTATAATTGATAAAGATAGGCCGGATATAACACTTTTTTTCTCCTCTAATCCTGAAACAAGCACAGATAAGGTCGATGTTGTGGTTGTTGAACTAAAGCGACTCGGAATAAGTGCGGAGGAAAACTCTATTGTTGAGTTTCAATTAAACACACGTACAAGGAGACTTGCTGAATATTATGATGACAAGATACAAAGAATGTGGTTTTATGGAATTGTAGAGTTTAATGATGATTATGAAACCCACTTGGTAGATAGTCATTTTAGACCGTTGTTCTCAAGTGGTAAGGTGTATTTTAGATCCGAGCCAATATTTCTTGATAAAACTCAAACGAAGAGTGTAATACAGAATGCCTATATCATGGATTTCAAGGCGCTTGTTGAAGATGCTAATTCTAGAAATGAGGCATTTTTAAAGGTCCTTCAAAGTCATTTCAAACAGCAACAACAATCGTAGTATGAATCAAAATAGTGAACAAATAAGACCAGACCTTAGTCTTGATATAGCCCAAGACCAAGTATTAACCCCGAAACAACAGCAAGACGCTATGATTCGCTTCTTGGGAGAAGAGCATTGCAAGGTACAAGACATTTTAGGACATCGTGTATTCACATACATCAATAATCGAAAGAAATATATCCTATTACATCGTGCTGTATCATATTTAGGCAATCCTCATCCAACATTCAAAAAAAGGGTGCAACTGCCTCATTGGTACAAAGAGTTTTGTGAGGACGTTAAGAAAAACAGATTACCATACGATGTCCACTTTATTGGTGTTTATCACTATAAGGGTGTGGTTGTCTTCGTCGATTTTCTCAAAGATACTTACCTCAAGAAGATTGTCCATAATTCTTCTGCTCATGTCTACATCAACGACCTGTTTCAAGCCCTGACCAATGGCGTTTTTCATAAGGAGGATATGTATGGCAATCATATCTACGCTATTCGAGGCAACAAGTTTGCAAGTTACCTTTGTGGCAAAGAAACAGGCCAAAGCATATTGTTTTCTTTGTTTGAGCAGTTTAATCAAGGTTTCACTTTTGGCCAATGGCTTAAAGTATTACCTACTATCAAAGAAATGGAAAAGGCCGATTGGCCAGAATGGAGACAAACCGAATGGCCAGGTTGGTATCTTGAATACAAGTTTAATCAGTTTACCATCGACAATAGTACATCGCCCCTTATTATTTATACGGGACAATCAAACAAGGGGAAACAAGCAGGAACTTTCGATTTCGATATTTGGTTTAAGAAAGCGCAATTCTACGGCGACTTGAAAGCAAGTGATATTACTGCGACAGAAGCACCCGGCAACGACCAAACAGCATTTATTGAATGCATCAATATGTTTGGAAAGTTTTGGTATGTCATATACGAGCATGAAACCCAAAAAGACTCCGAAGCAAAAGGCTATAAAGAGGTTCGCGCATACAATAGATACATGAAGAAAGACGAGTTGTCTTATGCAAAACGTCTTAAAACAAGTGTCAAGTTCATAAAGATGACCATTCTAGAACTAAACCGCATCAATTTCCGTGAGGCTCTATCTGAATTTAACCAGGGACACCAGCCTGACGGTTCCGCTCGCAATCCTAAATTCATGATAAAGAAAAAGGATATAGACCGCTTTGTTGTTTTCCGCTATAACTACCAACACTAAATGAAAAAATTTAAATTCATAGACCTTTTCTGTGGCATTGGAGGATTCCACCAAGCAATGTCTCAACTTGGAGGACAGTGCGTGTATGCTTGTGATATTGACGAGGATTGTCGAAAGACTTACGAAGTCAATTACGGAATACGTCCAGACCGAGATATTACCAAAGTTGATGCAACTAAAATTCCAGAATATGATGTGTTGTGTGCAGGCTTCCCCTGTCAAGCCTTTTCAAAGGCGGGAAAGAGATTAGGCTTTCAAGATGAAACCAAGGGAACACTCTTTTTCGACGTGGAACGCATTATGCAGCAGACACGGCCCAAATACGCTCTGTTGGAGAATGTACGTAATCTTGCTTCTCACGACGATGGAAACACTTGGCGTGTGATACACCAACACCTTGTCGCTATTGGATATAATGTACTGTGTGAGCCTGTCATTTTCAGTCCACATTACATTGGCATTCCACAGCACCGCGAGCGAGTCTACATTATGTGTATCCGCAAGGACATTGGAGAACTGCCCGAATTCCTTTTTGATACAGAAAAACTGCCCAAATGCCGCATTGATGACATTATGCAAGATGATAGTGAGATTGCCGATATTGACCGTTATCGCCTCACCAAAGATAAAATAGAGTTATTGAATCTGTGGGATGAGTTTGTGCGGAATATTAAAGGCGATAAAATGCCTGGATTTCCTGTTTGGAGCGAGTATCTAAAACCACTTGACCCAACAGAGGATATGACGGACTATCCTAAATGGAAAATCAATTTTATCCTAAAAAACAATCAACTTTATATCGAAAACAAAGCATTCCTTGATGAATGGCTGCCCCGTGCGAAGAAGCATCCGTTGTTCTTTGGTGCAAAGGCAAAATTGGAATGGCAAGCAGGGCAATACACGAATCCGAGTTTGTGGGATAATATTTTGCAGTTCCGTCCGTCGGGCATCCGTGTGAAACCCGGTACTTACTTTCCTGCGTTGGTAGCAATCACACAGACAAGTATTGTTGGCAGCCGCAAACGCTTTCTTACCTTAAGAGAGTGTGCCCGATTGCAAAGTTTCCCTGATACGTTCCAGCCTGACGTGATAGAAGCGCAGGCCTACAAGCAGTTTGGCAACTCGGTGAATGTTGAGACAGTGAAGATATTTGCCAAGTATATGTTTGGAGACAAAGCGACATTGAAGAAATACTCTGTGCAGAGTAACATTTTACCCATAAACTTCTTGGAGATTGCCAAAGAATTCCCCGAAGATATTATTGAGAACAAAGATGTAGTTAATGCTGAAGGATTAGACACATCGAAGAACCTACTCGTTTCTTTGGTAAAAAACGACACAATAGAATTACTGCTTGACGGTTCAATCAATATATACTATACAGGTAAGAAATTCCCATCAACGGTAGAACTGAATCACCTCTATTACTTTATGCCCTACCGAAAAAACAAAGGCATTCGCGACCTATATTATATCAAGGTTGCTCGTGTGGGGTCAAAACATGAGGTGCATCCCGAAGCCGACCCAAACGACCTGCGATTGGTTTTCGAGATTGAGTTTGTCAAGCAATTATTCCCCGACTACAAGCCCATTCGCTTGGCAATATGGGAGACGTTTACAGATACAACGTTGGATAAGATAATGGCAATGTAACAGCCGACATCACCGAAAGACTATGCTCACATCGACGTTAGTACATAGGAACACCGCAGTATTTCATCAAAAGATGAGTAAAAGGGGAGCAAAGCCCAAAGGCCATTTTTTATTGCCAAGGAGAAGGCCCTCGTGATGAAACCCTTCGAGAGCCAGCTCCACGAGGCCGCCTGCCAAAGGCTGCGAACACCTTATAAATCACAAATTGATGAAGTGAGCAATTGGGACTACGCCCAGAAGTTTTTGTTCACCGCTTCGCTATCGGACGGCCACTGGCAGTCCTTCTCCTACAAGGACAACCTCATCGACAAGAAGGCCAACGCCAAGAACAGCCAGTTCGCACAGCCTCTGTTCGAGTTCAGCGGTGCTTGCGCCGGCTGCGGCGAGACCCCATACCTCAAGTGCATCACCCAGCTCTTCGGCGAGCAGATGATGGTGGCCAACGCCACGGGCTGCTCCTCCATCTACGGCGGCTCGGCTCCTGCCACCCCCTACTGCAAGAACTACCGCAGCGGCTTCGGTCCCGCCTGGGCCAACTCGCTGTTCGAGGACAACGCCGAGTTCGGCCTCGGTATGGCCACCGCCACCCGCCAGATGCGCGACCGCGTGGAGCGCATTATGAAGGAAGGCCTCGCCTGCGACTGCTGCAGCGCCGAAATCAAGGCCCTCTTCACCGAGTGGATCGAGAACCGCGAGAACACCCTCAAGACCAAGGAAATCGCCGACAAGCTCATCCCGCTGATGGAGAAGTGCGGCTCTTCATTCTCCGCTTCGCTATCGGAAACGGCCACTGGCAGTTTCCTTCACATCTGCAAGCAGTTCCTCGAACTCCGCCACAGCCTCGTCAAGAAGAGCCAGTGGATCTTCGGCGGTGACGGCTGGGGTTATGATATCTGATTCGGCGGTCTCGACCACGTCCTGGCTAGCGGCGAGGATGTCAGCCGAAGGCCGCGAACACCGCTGAATAAGTCAAATATAGTGAGCAACGTCGTCGTCGACACCGAGGTGTACTCCTGCTATGGCTGCGAACACCTTATAATCAAACCAAATGGAGTGAGCAACACCGGCGGACAGAGCTCGAATGAGCAGAACTTCCAGTGGATGTTCTGCCCGGCTGGCGCTGTCGCCAAGTTCGCCACCAGCGGCAAGAAAATCCGCAAGAAAGACCTCGGCATGATTGCCAAGAGCTACGGCTACGTCTATGTCGCCCAGGTCGCTATGGGCGCCAGCCATGCCCAGTACTTCAGCCGTATGCCGCGAACACCGCTGAATAAATCAAATGAAGTGAGCAACGTCATCAAGGAGGCTTTTATTCTCCGTTCCCTTCGGTCACTATCGAAAGTCCACTGGACTTTCTTCACATAGCACGGCCCGTCGCTCTTCCTTCGCCTTTATCCGAAAAGTGGAGACTTTTCGGGGCTCGGCTCACAGGTCCACTGGACCTGCTCGTACGCTAAGCCCCTGCAATCAGCCGAAGGCAGCGAACACCGCTTATATCAATCAAATGAAGTGAGCTGCCAAAGACCATGAGCACCTTAGAAATAAATATAATCCAGCGAATAACCACGGCAGCAAGATCGGTATGGGTCGCACGCTGTGGCAACGCCTGCGAACACCGCTGAATAAAAACACTGAAGTGAGCTGCCAAAGGCCATGAGCACCGCTAAATCAAATCTGATACAGCGAATAACGAGGAGAAGAAAGCCGTCGAGTGCGGCTACTCTTTGTTCTCAGCTGACGCTATCGAAGAGCCACTGGCTCTTCTTCACATCTGGCACTACAACCCTGCTGAGGAAGAGGAGGGTGTCGGCTCGGCCGACAACCCCGCACCTGTGCGCAAGAACGGCTTCCACCTCGACTCCAAGGAGCCCGACTGGAGCAAGTTCCGCGACTTCATTATGGGCGAGGTCCGCTACAACTCGCTGATGAAGACCTTCCCCCAGGAGGCCGAAGAACTCTTCGTCGCCACGGAACGCAATGCCAAGCTGCGCTACGAGGGTTATAAAAAGCTTTCGGAAATGTAATCCGAAAGCGACACACCAAAAAGCAGAAAAGCGAGGCCCTCGGGTCTCGCTTTTCTTTTTTGCGGTGTTTATCCTGAAAGACTAACGTAAATTATAGACAATATCATTGAGTTCTTCTTCTGCCAAAGGAATATGAGTGAATAGCACTTTCTGATAATAACAGCCAAACTTATCCAACACCCTAATCATATTATATCCTGTGGCATAATAGTAGTTTTTGCCTGCCGTATAGAGCCAACTGCTATCTGCTTGATACACGGGAATACTCTCGTATAGTTTTGCCTCGATATAGCGTGCAGACCCTTCGGTCATTTCATAGGTCTGTTCTGCCTTCGTGATGTCTAAATGCAACTTTCTGTATGCTTTTTTGCGGCGATTGTTGCGTGTCTTTAAGAACGAACGAAGATACTTTCGGGCAAGATTAACATCCGAAGTATTCAGGGCTTTTAGTAGGAGTTCATTCTCCTTGTTTACACTATTCCTATACCATTTATGATTAAGATAAAGTGATTGCAGTGTATGAGCATCGAAAAAAGCACAATGCTTCTCATAATAATCAGCATACTCCGGATGAGAGAATTGAAAAGCATGAAAATACTCATGAAGGACCATCGTTGCCCATACATCTACGGTGGTAACGTCAGGAATTGTCTTGGCTGTTGTCTCCAGGCTGCTGCATCGCATATACGGCGAATGGAAATCAAACTGCTTTTCCTCTTCGAATTCGTAGGTCATGTGCATGTGAAATGGAGTATCATCAATCTTTTTGGTTTTATAAATAGCTACTCCCTCATTCTTGAAAACAAGTGAACTTTCAAAGCTGGTCAGAAATTTCATTTGAGGGTTCATCACATAGCAATACTCATTCCCATAGTATATCAGCGGCAGGTCTGCCTGTTTCCCATTGAATCCCTGCCAAACATTACCGATATTATCCTTAAGATGATGAAGGTATAACAAACGCACAATCACAACGGAATCCGTGTCGGACTCCGACTGCGCCATTGAGTCCAATCCGAAAAAGGAGATCAAGACTATGACGAGTAACGTCTTCAAAAAAGAATTTGAAAGTGGTGCTTTCATAAACCATTAAAAGTAAATCACCAAAACAAACGCCGCCCGGCGGATTTTATTGCCCGCAGGGCGGCGGAAAGTTGTCTATAGATTCAATATCGTAATGCCGCCATTCGGGTTTCGAATCACCAATCTTGAACGGTGCGGGTTTTGAAGGGGCAGAGGCGGAAGCCTAGCTGCACCATGACCAGCGTGGGGTTGAGGTCGGTATAAACGACATGCTGCGTGGTGGTGTTCTCGACCATCTGACCGTAGACACTATAGCGCACGGTGGTGTTGCGGTCCCACGTGAGCGGGCTTGCACCCATCATATAAAAGGCGGCTCCCAGGGTCACCTTCTTCTTAAAGAGGAATCCCGCGCCCAACCGGAAAGCAAAAGTGTTGGCCTGACCATAAACGCGGTTGTCCTCATTATTGTATTCGGCAAACTCCTGGCCGTCGGTCTGGGTCCAAGAATCTGTGGCGTAGGCGAGAGTCCAGTTGGTGATGCGGCGCAGATTTACTCCCGCCATGGCCTCGCCATAAAAGTCGATGCCCCTCGTGACGGGATAGGCATAGCGCACCCCCAGCAGGATGGGGATATTACGGAACTTGGGAAGTTCCATCAGGTATTTGCTGCACTGGCTGTAGCGGGCCTGATAAATATAAACGTAGTAATCCTCCACATCCCGATTGACTCCACTCTGCATGAAATCGGCGCTTGCCACCACCTCCAGCGAAGGATGGAAGGGAAAGGCGAAACTCAGGTCCACTCCTGTGGCCCATCCTTTGCCGGCACCGGCCAGGCGCTGGTGGCCTTCGGAGAACATCCAGCCGTTGTCGCTCATGCGCGACTCGGCGTAGAAACCCTGCGGCAGCGTCCACCCGCCGTGCAGCCCCACATAAAACTGAGCCCGCCCCTGCGATGCCAGGAGCAGACAAATGGTCGCCAAAAGGAAAAACCTGTATTTCATATCATCAAATAAATCTGAATTCTGAATCCTAAGAGACTTTCGCCCAACCTAGAATTCAGAATTCAGAACTCCCATCTTTTATTGAGCGCTGTGGGCATCCACCTCAGCGTTGATGCGCTTGACCATGCCCTGCAGCGCGGTGCCGGGACCCACCTCTATAAACTCGGTGGCGCCGTCCTTAATCATGTTCTGCACAGTAGCGGTCCAGCGTACAGGCGAGGTAAGCTGCTTAATAAGGTTCTGCTTAATCTCCTCAGGGTTCGAATGGGGCAGCGCGTCCACATTCTGGTAGCAGGGGCAGACGGGCTGGTGGAACTGGGTCTTGTCGATAGCGGCGGCCAGCTCGACACGGGCAGGCTCCATCAGGGGGCTGTGGAAAGCACCGCCTACGGCCAGCGGGATGGCGCGGCCCTTCAGTTCCTTCAGCTTCTCTGATGCCTTCGCAACGCCCTCCATGGTGCCGCTGATGACCAGCTGGCCGGGGGTATTGTAGTTGGCGGCCACCACCACGTCGCCCGCGGCAGTAACTTCGGCGCAGACCTCCTCAACCGTCTTGTCGTCCAGCTTGACGATGGCGGCCATAGTGGAGGGGCGCATCTCGCAGCATTTCTGCATAGCGTTGGCACGGGCAATCACCAGGCGCAGACCGTCCTCAAAGTCCATGGCACCGGCTGCCACCAAGGCGCTGAATTCGCCCAACGAGTGTCCGCCAACCATCTCGGGCTTGAAACTCTCGCCCAAAAACTTTGCCAGGATGACGCTGTGGAGGAACACGGCGGGTTGGGTGACCTTAGTCTGCTTGAGGTCCTCGGGCGTACCCGCAAACATCAGGTCGGTAATACGGAATCCGATAATATCATTAGCGCGCTCGAACATGTCGTGGCAGTGGGCATTGTTTTCATAAAGGTCCTTGCCCATGCCCACAAACTGGGCTCCCTGTCCGGGAAAAACGTATGACTTCATAGTCTCTTCAAATATGTGGGCTCTGTTGGTTAAAAGCCGCCTCGGTGGTAGAGCCCTTTATCCACCGTGTGGCATCTTGTCTCATTCTATTCAAAGTCGGCCGGCTGCGGCTGCCGCAGTGTCTGCACAATCTCTCTCACCCTCACCAGTCCAAGTGCCAATGCCGCCGTCAGAGCCAGCAGCAGCGCCGCTGCCGCCTTCAGCCACCACACCCACCGAGGGGTCAGCAGGCTGAAACAGACAATCAATAACGCAAAAAATACTATTTTTAGTATGTACGAAAGGCGGGGTTGCATGTTAAAAATGCGCAGGGCCGCCCAAATCTGTGCCACCGCCATGAACCCCTGTGCCGCCAGCGAGGCGTAGGCCGAACCCACCGCCCCATAGCGCGGAATGCACACCAAGTTCACCCCCACATTAATCAGCAGGCTTGTGGCAGCCAGCATATTCAAGGCTTTCAGCCGTCCCGCAGCAGTGAGCAGGGTGCCGTAGACATACGTCATGGCAATGGGAATAATGCCGAACACTAACACCCCGAACACCTCGGCATACTCCTCGGCATGGTCGTGATAGAACAACTCCATCAGCTGCCCGCCCAACGACCAGCACACCACCGCAGCGGTAATCGAGAAGACCAGCATCAGCGACGTCACCCACTGCGTAGTGGAGCCCAACTCGGCGTGGGCCTGTTGGGGCCGCTTGGTCATCTTGGCAAAGATGGGCAGCAGCGGCACACTCACCAGATAGGCAATCATCGTCAGCGCATCCAGCAGACGGAAAGCCCCGGCATAAATGCCCGCCAAATAATCTCCCCTACCCTCCGGCGACAGATTTTCCAGCAATATGGGGTCGATGCGGTTATAGCTGGCCATCAGCAGCACCAGCAGCGCAAAGGGCAGGCTCTGTTTCAGTATGGCCAGGGTAAAGGGGCGCGAGAATCGCAACCCATGCCAGTGCGTCTTGTGCAGAAGAACTGTCAGCGCCACGCCGGCCGTGAGCAGATAGGCCGCTGTCTGGGCATAGACAAAATACTCTATGCGAAACGCCGGATGCCCCGGCAGCCACAGCAAGACCCCGCAAATGACAATCATCACCACGCGGTCGAGAATGCTGACAACGCTGTCCCACTTGAACAGCAACAGCCCCTCAAAATTGCTGCGCAAATAAAGAATCAGCGAGTTGAGGAACTGATTAAAACTCAGCAGCGCCAGCAGCCCGAACTGCCGCGAGCCGTAGCCCTGCAGCAGCCCCACCGTGAAAGTCACCGCCAGGTAGAGTCCCAGCAGCAGCACCTTGATGCCCAATATACTGCCCAAGTGCTTATCTATCAGCCGGGGGTGCTGGGCAATGTTGCGGGTGTTGAAATTAGTAATGCCCATATCCAACAGAATGTTGAAGATATAGGCAATATTGAAAATGGCAAAATAGAAACCATACTCCGACACGCCCACGGCGTTCTGCACCCCCACCTCAATGCCCAAAATCCAAAACGGCTTGATAAGCAGGTTGAGCAGCAGCACCCAGAACAGGCCCGAAAGTAGTTTCTTCTGCATGGGCGACGGTTATTTCTTTCCACCGGGCTTTTGCTGCCTGCCCTTCTCCTCCTCGGCCTTGGCTCCCATCTGCGGCATGGCCGTAAAGGCGGGTTTCAGCGTCCAGTGTTCCTCCATGTCCCAGTTCTCGCGCAGCTCCAAGACTTTCTCAAAATAATGCACCTCCTCGGGTTGGCGGTGTTTCCAGTAGTCGCCTGCCGTCCAAGTGCCATTGCTGTCGCGGTCCTCCACGGCGCGCAGGGCATACTTGCCGCCCTTCAGGTGCCTGAACTCGACCTTCCCCTCCTGGCGAAGGCGATGCTGCCGCAGCACCTCCCCTTTCTCGTTCAGCAGCTGCACCAGCAGCACACCACTGTCGGCAGCCACCAACTGCGCGCTGTCCACCGTCAGGATGATATTGCCATACTCCTCCACCTTGGTAAACTCGGTGCTGAAAGTGAGCGAGTCGTGGTGCTTGGCGCCATAGATATCTTCAAAACTCATGGCGGGCACCTTAAACTTATATTTCCCACCGGCCTTGCCCTTGAAGTCAATCATGGCGCGATAGTAGCCGTAGGGCATGCACGAATCCACCCAGCACACCCCGCAGTGGGTGGCGGTGCTGTCCTTCAGGTCGAACACCTCCACCAGCGAGTCGGGCTCGCTGTGCACAATCTGCCTCACCGGCCGGTCAAAGGCAATCCATAGCGTATCGTAGTAGGGGTGCTTCTGCCCCACCTTTTGGCTCATCAGCGGCGACCCCTTAGGCGCAATCTTAGCGGCCACCTTGCCGGCGGAGGGCGTCGACTTCGGTGCGCGGTACACCATCCGCAGCGTGTCGCGTATGTCCCTATCGTCCAGCAGCAGGGTAATCGAGTCGCAGTTCTTGTCCTGCGTCCAAATACTCAACGTGTCGCGCCTGGCATTGGGTTTGACAAACAGCTCTGTGCCTTGGGCAGCGCCCAGCGGCCGCAGCGTGTAGTGCTCCGTCAAGGGCAGCACCGTGGCCAGCACAATCCGCCCCTTGCCCGTAAACTCCGCCTTGGCCAGCCGCTGGGCCTCCTCCTTAAAGAGCGATATGCTCAACCTTAGCGACGAAAGCGGTGCCTGCGGCACTGCCTGCCGGGCCGAGTCGGCAACCGGCTGGAGTGCAAGTGCCGAATCGCGGCTGGCAGTGTCGGCTGCCATGGCCGCCGAGTCGGCCGCCCCCGTCGTGTCCGCCTTAGCCGTGTCGGGGCGCAGCGGCATGTGTTCGGCCACAGCCAGTGAGTCCAAAAAGGCCACTGCCTCGCCAGCCTTCAGCAGCAGATTGTTGTCGCCGTCCTCGAAGGCCAGCACCCTGTAGCGCCCCTCGCGCAGGTGGTTCATTTCAAACCGTCCCTCCTGGTCGCAGCGGGTCATGTACATCGGCTTCTCCTTGACCGCAATGCTGTCCACCACACAGTCACCCGCCGCCCTGTAGGCTGAGTCGGCAGCCCCAAGGCTGTCCAAATAGCGGCTCTGCACACTGTCGAACCGC
The DNA here is from genome assembly GCA_947165255.1 of uncultured Bacteroidales bacterium. Classification (GTDB taxonomy): domain Bacteria; phylum Bacteroidota; class Bacteroidia; order Bacteroidales; family P3; genus Colimorpha. Next base: position 115,039 of record CAMUZR010000008.1, on the reverse strand, counting down.
GCCATCTGGTCAGTTCCGTAGGCCACCACCGTGATGCCCCCTTCGCTCTTATAGGGTCTGTGGGTCAGGGCGTCCAGCACCTGCCCCCGTAGGGTCATGCTGTCGATGCTGCTGCCCGTGGCAAAGACATACTCATAGCTCTCCAAAGGGTTGCCCTCGTTAAAGTCCACAATGGCGCCCTTGAACTGGAACAGATAGGTGGTATTGACCCGCAGCGAGTCCTTCAGCTTCACCACCACGGCGCGCCCCCTGGTGCCGTACTCCGGCTTGGTGTCCATGGGTGGCGAAACCAAGATATTCTTGTCGGCATCCTTCACGCTGACATACTCGTCAAACAGTATCGCGAACTCCTTGCCCGTCCACCCCGTGGTGCCGCTCGGCGGCGTGGCGCCGAGCACCTTAGGCGGAGTCTCGTCCTTGGGACCGCCCGAAGGGAAACCCTGCTTGGCGCAAGCACCGGCCAGCAGCCCCGCTATCAAAAAAACAGCATATATCCTTCTTTTCATCACTCTCGATTAAAGCTCCTTATATTCATAACTCACCCGCTTGCCGCAGGTCACCACCAAGTAGTTGGGCACCTCCTTCTCCTCATTCAGGTTGTCGGTCATCACATACTCCACATCGCCCACAGTGTGCTGCTCCTTATGGTGGAAATGTCCCATCAGGAAGAGGTTCACGCGGCTCTCCTGCATCAGGTCCAGCAGCTCGTAGCACTCGTCCTCGGGCAGATTGGCGGCGGGGGTGGTGCTGTAGTTATAGCTGGTGCGGAACAGGCAGGTGTGGGTGCACACCACCACATTTCGGTACTCGCCGCGACGGCCCAGCACCTCCTTCAGCCAGGCCAGCTGCCGTCGGCCGTGGGTGGCGTTGCCGCTGTCGAGAAACACAAACAGGTCCTGCGCGCCGCCCACGGTCTGCACCGTCACCGTATAGGTCGAGGTGTGGAAATATTTCTTATAGTACTCCTGGCAGTCGAAGTAAATATCATGATTGCCGATAATGACAAAACAGGTGTCCTCCGCCGGACGCGGAGAGTGGTAATGCGGGTGGGGCAGATGCAGCAGGCTGTCCATCACGCGGAAGGGGGTCTCGCCACGCACGTTGGCAATGTCGCCGCCCACGATGCTGAACACCGCCCGCGGGTCGGCATACTCGGCACTCAGGAAAGCCTCCACCCTCGGGGCCTCGTCGGTGATGTGTATGTCGGAGGTGACATACACGCAGTACTCGTCCGGCACTCCCGTCAGCACCGTCGCGGGGTGCTCCTCGTTCCACGCCAGCCACTCCGCCACACGGTCCTCGGTGTGGGTGCCGCTGGAGAAAAACATACCCTTCACATCCAGCCGGTCGCAACCCGTCCACGCCACCGCAGCCAACACTATCAATGCAATATATTTCAGTTTCATATTTCTGTAGTTCTGAGTTCAAAAAAACTTCATTCCCTTTGGCCCGGCTATAGCCTGGCGGCCACCCCCAGGTGGCCGAACCAGCCGTCGTAGCTGGCCGTAAGGTTCAGCGACCCCACCGGGTGGATGCCCACCTCGCCCGTCAGCCGCACCTTGTCCGACAAGGAGTAGAAACCCCTCAGGCTGAAAAACCAGTTGGCCACACGCTCGATGACAAAATCGTTATAGCTGCTCCAGCGGACGCCCACATTCCACGCGGGAGCCGCCGCGCGGTCCCTCCACCAGCCCTCCAGCGCAAACATCACGTTCATGGGTTCCAGCACGGTGGCGCCGCCGCCGTCGGATCGCTGCACCAGGGCCGCCGTGTATCGATTGCACAAACCCAGGTTCAGGTCCCAGTGGCGCAGATGCCCCACCAGCTCAAGGGCACTGGTGAACTCCTGCAAGTCCAGCGACGGATAGTGCCGCCAGAGATAGCGGTTACGCAGCGCCAGGCAGCCCGCCTTGGCGCTGCCTGCCAGCACCGCCTCGCCCTGCAAGTTGGCGCTGATGCGGTTCGTCGAGGCGTACTCTGCGCCCAGGCTCAGCGCAAAAGTCGGCGAGGGCTGCCAGTCCAGCGCCAGCGCCGCGCCGCCGATGGCACCTGTGGCGTAGTGGAAGTCGTAGAGGCCGTAGCCCCGCAGCGTCAGCGCCGCGCCCTGCCCCTCCTCCTGTGCCTGCAGCGCTGCAGGCAAGGCCACAAGCAAGAAAAACAATATCCAATTTGTCCTTACTCTATTCATATACAATCAGTTCAAACGCCAAAGCGCATAATAATACAATTTACAAAGATACAAAAAAAAAGCAATACCGCCAGCGGGGAGTTAAAAAGGGGACAGAAAAAAGAAGTAAAGCGGCGAAGAAGCCCTCCGGAGGAGGGCTGGGGGGAGCGTAGCGGCAAGGGCGCAGCCGAGGCCTCGGCTGCGCCCTTCCTCCGCCTTTTCCTTGTTATTTCCTCGTTAGTTCGTCATTAGTTCTTCGCTCTAGAAACATAGAAAGAGCGACTGGCTAACGTCGAGACAGCGTACTTAAGCAAACTCCAAACAATGGCAACACTTAAGGTGCAAAAAAACAAGTGCCCTGGTGGGTGGCAGGCAAAGCCCATTTAAGAGCCTGCGACAAAACATTTTTGAGCCGCCGCCCCACTCGGAACTAATTTTTTTGTGCGTCTCTTCCCTGAAAAGATAGCCGATTTGCCATAAACCGCCCTTAAAAATGCCATAAACCGTCCTTAAAATAATTTAAGGTAAATTCATGATAATTCGTGTTAAAAAAAAACCAACGCTCACCTGTCGCCGCACAAGTCATATTTTTTATGTAAATTTGCAGCGTCAAAAAAAACACCGACCCAACTATGGAAACCGACAGAATAAGGCTGCGGCCGTGGCAGGAAAGCGATGCCGAGGCACTCTTCAAGTACGCCTCCGACCCCGAGGTGGGTCCACGCGCCGGTTGGGCTCCCCACAAGAGTGTGGAGGAGAGCCTACAGGTGATACGGACTTATTTTCATGGCGACCACACCTGGGCTATCGAGCTGCGGGCAACCGGCGAGGCCATCGGCTGCATTGGCTACCTGACGCAGTCCGAAAGCAACATAAGCATTGGCGAGCACGATGCCGAAGTGGGCTACTGGACGGCACGTCCCTACTGGAACCAAGGCATTGCCTCCGAGGCACTGCGGCTGGTGGTGGACCACTGCTTTGGCCCAAAGGGGATGCGAACCCTCTGGGGCGACTACTTCCTGGACAATCCCGCTTCGGGACGCGTGATGGAAAAATGCGGTTTCCGCGACACGGGCGAAAACACCTATTGCCGACACCTCTTCAGGGGCGACAGTTGTCCGGTGAGGGTGATGAGGTTGGACCGTCAGATACTATTTCCTTAGCTGCCAGAAGGCTACGGCGGCGGCAGCGGCAACATTGAGGGAGTCGACCCCGTGGGCCATGGGGATAACTACCTGATAGTCGCAGGCGGCAATGGTGGCGCGGGAGAGGCCGTCGCCCTCGGTGCCCATGACGATGGCTAGGCGCTCCTCGGCCATGAGGCATGGGTCGTCGACGGCGACGGCCTCGGGCGTGAGGGCCATGGCTGCGGTCTTGAAGCCCAAGGAGCGCAGCTGCTCCATGCCGGGATGGGGCCATGAGGGGATGTAGGTCCAGGGGATTTGGAAGACGGTTCCCATGCTCACACGCACACTGCGCCGGTTGAGGGGGTCGCAGCAGGTAGGGGTGAGCAACACGGCGTCGATGCCGAGGGCGGCGGCGGCACGGAAGATGGCTCCGGTGTTGGTGCTGTTGACCACACTGTCCACCAGTACCACTCGGCGGCCGCCAGAGCAGGCTTCTTCGACCGAGGGGAGCTGCGGCCTGCGCATGGCGCAGAGCACTCCGCGCGTGAGCTCATAGCCGGTAAGGGAGGCCAGCAGCGGACGGCTGCCCGTATAGACGGGTAGGTCGCCCAGTCGGGATATGATGTCGGCAGCACAGCCATGGAGGTGTTTTTCCTCGGTGAGGAGCGAGAGGGGCTGGCAGCCAGCGTCGAGGGCCACACGTATCACTTTGGGACTTTCGGCAATGAAGATGCCTTTGTCGGGCTCCAGACGGTTGCGCAGCTGGGCCTCGGTGAGGTGGGAGTAGAGCTGCACCTCGGGCCGCGAGAGGTCGGTGATGGGGATTATCATGTTAAAGTTTTTTTATCGTATTGCCGCACCTGGTAGAGATACCACCCCAGCTGACAGAGCTGCACGGCGGTACTGACGGCGCAGAAGAGGAGGACGGCGAGGGCAAAACTGTTGCGGCTGAGGCCTAAGGCAAGAGCGGCCACCCGCAGCACCAGCTGCACCACTTGGAAAAGGAAGTCGGTCCGCTGGGTGGTGAAGACGTTGGGCACGAAGGCCAGCGAGTTGGTCAGCAGCAGCAGGCCTATCCATGGGACCAGACAGCGCACATAGTAGCCTGTGCCTACCCATTTGGACCCAAAGAGAAAGGTGAAGAGGGGTTCGGCAAAGAAGAAGGCCGCCAACAGCACCGGCAGCGCGAAAGCCGTGAGGGTGAGGAGGAAACGGCGGAGGTCGTGTCCGATGGGCTGGCAAAGGTCGAGGCGCTCTTTGGCGGAGGGGTAGAAGACTTTCTCGAAGGTGTTGGCCAGAATGTTGACCGGGCGCATGGTGAAGGTGTAGGCCAAGGAGAAGAGACCCAGCAGGGCATTGTCGAAATAGAGTCCCAGCCACATGAACGGCAGATTGGCCGAGAAACTGCTGACCAGTTCGCGCGGCATGGCGAAGAGGGGGAAGTTGCGGTGTTTGCGCAGCAGGGGGCGCAGAGGAGTGGCAGGGGAGGCCGAGGGCAGGCGGCGAGCGTTGGCACGGTAGTAGACATTGCCGGCCACTTTGCCCAGAATGGTGCCCAAGGGGAGGCCGACGAGGTGGAAGAGCTGGCCTACGGCGGCCAGCAGGCCGAAGGCAATCTTGAAGAGGGTGCCGGAGAGGGAGGTGACCACCTCGGAAGCGGCTATCTGGCGGAAATGGCTGTAGCGGTCGAAGGCAAAGGTGTAGACGCGCGTGGTGCCGCAGAAGAAGACCATGAGGGGGATGAGCAGGAGGAGCAGCGGCGGAAGGGGGACGGCCACGACCCGCTGAAGCGAGAGCGCCACGGCGGACGCAAGGATGAGGGCCGACACCACGGCATTGAGCCGGAGGGAGAAACGGGTGAGGGCGGCGGCCTCGGCATCGCTGTCGGCCTTTACGATGGCCATCTCGTACTTGCAGGTAGAGAGGATGATGAGGACTTCGATATAGCTGTAGAAGATGTTGTAGAGGCCGAAGTCGGCAGGGATAAAGAGGCGGCCCAGCAGCAGATAGGCGGCGAAGGCTATACCTTGTGCCACCACGCTGCCCGAAAGGAGTGTGCCGCTGTTGCGGACAAAGCGCGAAGAGAGGAGCGAGCGCTGGGGGGGGTGACTGGTATGGTCCTTTCTAACTCCCATTTTTAACTAAGGTAATATTTCCTCACGGCCCACTCTACCGACAGCAGAAGCACCAGAAGGACGAAGAGCCAAGGGAGGCTGAGGAGCTCGGTGTAGCGGGTGTGTGAGTAGACCACCGTCTTGAGGTCGTCGCGCTCTTTAAGCAGCTGCGGCAGGCGCTCCAACTGGTCGGGGGAGAGCATCTGGGCACCGGTGGTGCTGCTGAGGGTGGCCAGGAGCGTATGGTCGGCGGTGAGGTTCATTTCCTCCAGATTCAGCTCCTCTACGATGAAACTGCCCGTCGCCGTATGACTCTTTCCGGCCAAGGTGGCCGAGGCGATGTAGTTGTAGTGTCCTGGGGCGAGGAGGCCAAGGTGGAGGGTGTAGCCGCTGCCCGAGCGGTTAAATTCATAGGTGGAGGCTATGGGGTTCTCGCCTTCGGAAACTTTCTGAAGGGTAAACTGCACGGCGGGGTCGTTGACGGGCTCGAAGTTGTCGTTGTAGAGTTCGGCTTGGATTACCACGGGCTCATTCTCTTGGTAGATGCGCTCATGGGTCACCTGCAGGCGGTCGCGGTTGGCCTGCAGCGAGGTGTAGACCACCATTTTCTCGACCAGCTGGTCGAAGTCGGCATTGCTGCCGGTCATGAGATAGTCTTGCAGCCGCCAACGCCAGAGGCCCTCCCCTACCACAAAGGCATGGCGCACCCCCTCCTGTTGGCAGAAAGCGATGAGAGGGCGTTCGGTGGACACTCCCCCCACCTTGGCGGTAAAGAGCGACTGGAGGTTGCCCGCAGGGCGATAGGTGCCAAAGGGGGCGGAGAGGGGCGGGAACTGTTCGATGCGGCCGCAGATGTCGTCGGCGAGGGTGAAGAGGGCAAAGGCGGTGTTCTGCATCGGGGTCACTTCGTCGGTCTTGCGGCTCTTGGCCACAATTTCCAGCCCTGTGTGAAGGGCGTTGAAACGACCGAGGTCGGTCTGGATGCCGATGATATAGATGGTGGGTATCTGGCTAAGAGAGGCAAGGTTCAACTGGTTTCCAAAGGAGGGCAGATTGTGCAGAACCAGCAGGCTGCAGTCTCTCAACTTTTCGGGCTGGATGCTGTTTGCGGGGCAATGAACCGACACTTCGTAATTGGGGTTGCGCTCAATGGACTGTTTCAGTGCGCTGATGTCGGGATGGGGCGCGGCGGCCAGGAAGGCTATCTTCTGGTGGCCGTCCAGCACCTCAATGGCAATGGTGCGGCTGTTGTTGCGTGTGGAGGCCTCGCCCTCGCAGGGGGTGAGGGCCACGGTATAGCTCTGCAGGCCTGCCTTATCGGCATCTAGCACGAGGGTTTCTGTGGCCGTGAACTGTCCTTCGGTGTAGCGCAGTTCCTTGCTGAAAAGACGCTGCCCACCGCGCGATATGCTCAGGGTGGCCCGCTCGCCCGAGAGCCGATGGGCGCGGACGGTGACTTCGACGGGGAACTGGTTGCCCAGATAGGCCATGCGGTTGAACCGCACATGGGCGATGGCGGCATCGCGCCGGCGGGTGGTGTCGCCGAGGGCGACGGTATAGACAGGCACTGCCAGCTGCTGCGCCACAGCAGTGGGGTTCTGCCCCTGATTGTAGATGCCGTCGGTGGCCAGCACCACGGCTCCCAAATTGCGACCCGCATAGCGGTCGGCTACCGAAGCAAGGGCCGCAGCAATGTCGGTGGAGCGGTCGCCGAAGGTGTCCAGCACCAGCTGATAGTCGCGTTCCATGGCATCCAACTGCCCGGCCATAATGTCGCGCTGGTCAGTGGGAACCGACTGGCTGCGGTCCTGCGCCACGACGATGATGGGTTTCTCGTGTGTGCCCACGTTGCGGCGCACCAATGGAGCCGTCAGCAGCAGAGCGATGAGGCTCACCGAGAGCAGCCGAAGCAGAGGCAGCAGCAGACGCACTGGACGCGGAAGAGTCGCCTCATCGGCGCGGCGACGCCAATAAAGAAGGGCACTGTAGAACACCCCAGCCAAGAGGCAGAAGAGGACACAATACCAAGGAAAGTCAAAGAGCAGCTTCATGTATGCGGTGAGTATTCGGGGTCAGTAGTTCTTTCGTTTTATAATTCAAGTTGAAATGATTTGCAAAAATACAAAAAAAAATCGTATTTTTGCATTTTCAAAGAACAGAAGAAAAATATGACTACTACAACCCGTTCACTGATTTGCGCCAAGACGGTGCTGCTGAGCCTCCTGCTGGTGGTTTCGCTCGCCTCCTGCCGCAATAAAAACAACGACTCTGCCATGAGCAATATCACCATCCCCACCGTCGAGGCCACCATCCGTGCCCTCCAAGAGCAATACGGCACCGAATGCGCCGAACGCTTTGAACGCAGCGTTCCCCAGGCCGCCTCTCTTTGGACCGCCCAAGACGGCACCCCAGAAGAATTTCAGGCCTTCTGCCTGGTTCATTTCATTGCAGACAGCACACAGCTAAGCCGCATGAGCGACATCCTGCAGGCCAATCTGGAAAGCCTTCTAGGCTGCTTCAACAAGATGAGCGTGGACCTGAAGCTGAACATCCACTGCGACGGCCCTGAAATCACGCCCATCGACGAGATGTTTGCCGGGTTTGACCCCTCGGCACATTTCGGCGACGACATGTTCGAGCAGAAAATTGCCTTCGCCGTGGTGCTCAACTTCCCTTTCTACACCCTACAGGAGAAAAACCAGCTGGGACAGCACTGGAGCCGCCAGCAGTGGGCCTACGCCCGCCTGGGCGACCTCTTCACCTCGCGTGTGCCCGCCGCCTGCAATCAGCAACTGGCCAACCAACTGGCCGCCGCCGACAACTACATCTCCAACTATAACATCATGATGGGCCGCCTGGTAGACGACCACGGCAACCACCTCTTCACTCCTATGGCCCTCATCAGCCACTGGGGTCTGCGCGACGAACTCAAGACCCACTACAACGAGGGCGACAGCGGCTTGGCCAAGCAGCGCATGATATACCAAGTCATGCAACGCATCATCGACCAGAGCATCCCCCAGTGCGTCATCAACGACGACCAATATATCTGGAACCCCTATAGCAACACTGTCACCGACAGCCAGAACCGCCAAATAGACGACCCCAAACAAGAGCCCGACACCCGCTACCAGTATTTCCTCAACAATTTCCACGCCATGCAGCAGGTGGATCGCTACAACCCCATGTACCCCACCGCCATCGAGCGCGCTTTCAATCAGGACATGGAGGTGAGCTACGACGAGATTGAGCAACTCTTCACCACTTTCTGCAGCTCCCCCGTGGTGGCACAGGTAGCCCAGCTCATCGAGCAGCGCTTAGGGCGCAAACTGGAGCCCTTCGACATTTGGTACGACGGCTTCAAGAGCCGCAGTACTATCAACGAAGACCAGCTCTCCTCCATCACTCGCCGACGCTATCCCACCAAGGAGGCCTTCGCCACACAAGGCATGCCCTCCATCCTGCGACAACTAGGCTTCAGCAACGAAAAGACACAGTTCATCTGCAACCATGTCACCGTCGACCCCTCGCGCGGTGCCGGCCACGCCTGGGAGAGCAACATGCGCAGCGACAACGCCCGCCTGCGCACCCGCATCGGCCGTGACGGCATGGACTATAAAGGCTACAACATTGCCGTACACGAGTTCGGCCACAACGTCGAGCAGACCATTACCCTCCACGACGTAGACAACTATATTATGAAAGGGGTGCCCAACACCGCCTTCACCGAGGCTCTGGCCTTCATCTTCCAGGTGCGCGACCTCGATTTCCTCGGCATGAACGACAAACAGCCCGCTGCCGACGCCATGATGACACTGGACATTTTCTGGGGCTGCTACGAAATCATGGGCGTGTCACTTGTGGACATGTACACCTGGCGCTGGCTCTATGAGCACCCCGACGCCACCGCTGCCCAGCTCAAAGAGCAGGTCATCGCCACTGCCCGAAAGGTATGGAACAAATACTACGCCCCCCTTCTGGGCGAAGAGAACTCCACCATCCTGGCCATCTACAGCCACATGATCGACTCGCCCCTATACCTGCCCAACTACCCCTACGGCCACATCATCGAATTCCAACTAGAGCAGCAGCTCAAAGGCAAAAACATCGCCGACGAAATCCAACGCATCTATCCCGTCGGCCGCCTCACCCCGCAGCATTGGATGCGCCATGCCGTAGGCAGCCCAGTATCCACCGAACCTCTACTCCAAGCCGCCTCCAAAGCCATTGAAGAAATCAACTAATATTCCCCCTTTCGACTAACCTCAAAAAAATACCCCCCTATGAAAAAAATCTTATCCATCGTTGCAACCATTGCCCTCCTACTGCCCGTCGCCATGGCCGACGAGGGCATGTGGATTCCCATGCTCCTCGGCCGCAACCAGGCCGCTATGCAAAAGGCCGGCATGCACATCACCGCTAAGGACATCTACGACATCAACAACGCCTGCCTCAAGGACGCCGTCATCCTCTTCAACCAAGGCTGCACCGGCGAGTTCGTCTCCGACCAAGGCCTCTTCCTCACCAACCACCACTGCGGCTACTACTACATCACCAGCAACAGTACCGTAGAGCATGACTACCTCACCCACGGATTCTGGGCCATGACTCGCGAGCAGGAAATCCCCTGCAAGGGGCTAACCGCTACCCGACTGGTTCGTATGGAGGATGTCACCAACCGTGTGCTTAGCGGCATCAACGAAAAAACCTCCGAAGAGGAGCGCGAGCGCATCGTCAAGCAGAACATCACCATACTCACCACCGAAGCCGTTGCCGGCACCCACTACAAGGCCATCATCAAACCCTTCTACTACGGCAATCAGTACTTTATGTACATCAACGAAGTCTTCACCGACGTGCGCCTCGTGGGTGCTCCCCCTAGCAATATAGGTAAATTCGGCGGCGACACCGACAACTGGATGTGGCCCCGCCACACGGGCGACTTCTCCATGTTCCGCGTCTATGTGGGCAAGGACGGCAAGCCTGCCCCCTACAACAAAAACAACGTTGCCTATAAGCCCCTCAAGCATCTCGACATCTCGCTCAAAGGGGTCGACGAGGGCGATTTCACCTTCGTCTTTGGCTACCCCGGCACCACTCAGCGCTACGTCACCCACGACCAAATGGAGCTGCAGGCTCTGGAGGAAAACCCCATTCGTATAGCCCTGCGCGACATCCGCCTATCCCACTACAAAGCTGCCATGGAACTCTCACCTGCCCAGCGCCTCAAATACGCCTCCAAGGTGGCCTCCATTGCCAACGGATGGAAAAAATGGCAAGGTGAAACCCTCGGCATCCAGCGCCTCGACGGTGTGAACCAGAAGAAAGCACAGGAAGCCTCCTTCCAAACCTGGGCCAACGCACGTCCCGAATACAAAAACGTCCTCCGCGACATGAGCCGCGCCTATGAGCGCCTGCGTCCCATTGAGATAGAATGGACCTACTTCAACGAAGCCGTCATGGCCTCCGACCTCATGAACCGCGCCTACAAACTATGGAGCATGGCCCAGCAGACCTTCGGCAACGACAGCCTTGCCCGCATCGAGTGCGACAAACTGTTGGCTGCCAACGAGACCTACTTTGCCGACTTCGATCAGCACTCACCCGTCGACCGCGCCATCTTCGTCGAGACCTTCCTATACATGTGGCAGGCAGGCCAAGCCCCCTACCTCGACAAGAAAGGCAAAAACGAAGCCGGTGTCAAGAAAATGCTCGAGAACATCTACGACAACTCCATGCTCAACAACCGCGCCAAGTACGACAAATTCCTCAAAGGCTATAAAGCCAAAAATTGGGAGAAAACCCTTCATGGCGACCCTGCCGTCGACCTCTTCAACATAGCATATACCTATGCCTACACCACCGACAAGGAGATGACCTACAACGCCAACAAGCGACTCATCAACCGCCTCATGCGCACCTACATCCGCGGCATGATGCAGCAATACCCCGACAGCAATTTCTTCCCCGACGCTAACCTCACCCTCCGCGTCGCTTACGGTCACGTCCAAGGTTTCCGCCCCAAAGACGCAGTCTACTACACCCCATACAGCACACTCCAAGGCATCATCGAGAAGGAGAATCCCGACATATACGACTACGTAGTCGAACCCAAACTCAAACAGCTCTACCAAACCAAGGACTACGGCCGCTATGCCAACTTGCGCGGCGAGATGCCCGTGGCCTTTATCGCCACCAACCACACCACCGGTGGCAACAGCGGTAGCCCCGTCCTCAATGCCGACGGCCAGCTCATCGGCATCAACTTCGACCGCTGCTGGGAGGGCACCATGAGCGACCTCCTCTTCGACCCCGACTACTGCCGCAACATCAGCCTCGACATACGCTACTGCCTCTTCATCATCGACAAATTCGCCGGTGCCACCCACCTCATCAACGAGATGACCATCGTGCAATAAAGCACAACTGACCAAACTATAAAGTAAAAACTAAAAACTAAAAAGGTTATTGGCATAGCATTTGCCTTATCTTTTTTAGTTTTTGCCTTTTACCCTGCCCAACTCTCAACTCTCAATTCCCAATTCTCAATTCGAAAAGCTCTCAACTCTCAACTCTCAACTCTCAACCCTCAACTCTCAACTCTCAACCCTCAATTCTCAATTCTCAACGGCCCCGCCCACCCTTTTAGTTTTTAGTTTTTACCTTTTACTTTTACCAGTATCATGAGGATAAAAGAAGCGTGCGCGACCTGACAAAGGCAACACACGCTTCTGAATAGATTATCAGCGGGCTTTATCTTACCTTGTTATGCCAACCACTACCCGTTGGGCGGTGCCGTCGCCCACCTGCACCAGGTAGACTCCTGCCGCCATTACGCGGAAACGCTGGGTTTCGGAAACACTCTGCTCAGTGCTGAGCAGCCGTCCTACCGAGTCGAAGATGCGCACTCGCTGTCCTTCGGCTCCCTGCACGGTGATGACATTGTCCTGAACCGTGACTTTGGCATTGGGCGCAGATACGTCTGTAATGCCCACCTCGTCGATGTCAAAGGTGGCCGTCAGCTCCATGTCTTCAGTGACAGTCAGGCGGCGAGGGCTCTCCGTGTTGCCATCGCTCCACTGCACAAAGTGGTAGCCACAGATTGCCACGGCGGCAATCTCCACCTCGGTGCTGTCGCTGTAAGTGCCAGACCCTACCACAATACCCATGGTGGGCTGTGCCGAGATGAGCGTCAGTGTATGGTAGTCTATCGGCATCATGACCGTTACCGTGTCATGGATGTAATTGTCAATATATGTGGTGTCATGGACGATGGTCGTGTCGTGGACATACACGTCGATGTAAGTGGTGTCGTGGACGATGGTCGTGTCGTGGATATAATTGTTGACGACAGTGGTGTCGTGGATATATATTTCTACGTAAGCAGTGTCATGGACAATGGTCGTGTCGTGGACATACACATCAACGAAAGTGGTGTCATGAATTATCGTGGTGTCATGCACTATCGTCGTGTCATGGATATAGTTGTTGACGATGGTGGTGTCGTGAATCAGTATCGTGTCGTGCACAACGATGGTGTCATAATTGATGATGGTGTCGGGAACCGGCACAAACAGGGCGGTCAGCAGCGTGTCCCTGTCTATCGTTAGCGTGCGCGGGTTCAGCGTGTCGCCGTCGCTCCACAGGGCGAAGAGGTAGCCCGCGTTGGGGGTGGCCACGATGGTGGCGGAGGGAGCGGCACATGTGGGCTGCACCGTCACGCTGGCAGTACCCATAGCGGCATCCGAGGAGCGCACCCACACATGGGCATCCATCACCTCGACAAAGTTAGTGAAGTGGCTCCAGCGCGAAGCGTAGGAGGCGGTGCTTCCGCAAGGGATATACACGGGGGTCGAGGCCGGGATGTTGTCAAAGGCATTGGCACCCGCCACGGGGGCCACGGCGCGCTTGGCGGTGATGCTGGTCAGCCCGCTGCAGCCCGCAAAGGCATGGCTGCCGATGGAGGACACCGAGGCGGGAATGGTCACCGTACCAATACCGCTGCAGCCGTAGAAGGCATTGGCCGGAATGGTCTTGACCGTGTTGCCGATATGCAGGGTCTGGATATTGATGTCGTTATCGAAGACCGGGGTCGTGGTACTGCCCATATAGGTGCAACTGTCGGCATAGAAGTTCACCGTGGCAAGGCTGGTGCAGGCGGCGAAAGCCCAGTCGCCGATATAGGTCACCGAACGCGGGATGGTCAGTGTGGTGAGGTCGCCCCAGCCGGAGAAGGCATGGTCGCCAATCGTGGTGACGGTGTTGGGAATGGACACTGCCGACACGTGGCAATTGGGGATGGAGAAGGCGTGGCTTCCGATGGTGGTGAGCGAGTCGGGGATGACCAGCAGCGAGAGACCCGTGCAGCCATAGAAGGCTCCGTAGCCAATGGTGGTAACGGCGCTGCCGAGTGTCACCGAGCTGAGACTGGTGCTATAGGCAAAGGCCCATTCGCCGATGGAGTCCACCGTGTTGGGGATGGTGACGGAGGTGAGGTTGGTGCAGTTATAGAAGGCATGCTCGCTGATGCGCACCACGGTGTAGGTGGTGTCGTTGTGGGTCACCGTGGAGGGGATAGTCAGCGAGCCTGTCGGCTGCACGGCGCCGTCCCACCAGGCCTGCTCCGTCGTGTCGGAATAGAAGGGGTGCACCACCGTCACACGGTTAGAGTCGAGAATGATATAATAGAGCGTGTCGCCCGACGGAGCAACAGCCCAGAAATCGTAGTAATGGCTGTTCTCCTCGGAGCAATTTGTATCCGCAACAATATTGGAGAACCATGACCCCCAATTACTGGCACGATATGCGGAGTCGCTCCCACAAGGAACAGTCACTAAACAATTGCTGGGAACATAACTAAACACATTGTTGGTATTAATGCTGGGGGGATTACTATTACCCATTGCTATATTCTGCAAATTCGGGCACCAATAGAAGGCAGAGTTCCCTATGGAGTTAACGCTGCTGCCAATAGTGACGGAGGTCAGGCCTGTGCAGTCTCTGAAGGCAGCGTCGCCGATAGAGGTGACGCTGTTAGGGATGGTGACGGTGGTCAGGCCTGTACAGCCCCAGAAAGCTCTCCAGCCGATTCCGGTGATGCTGTTGGGGATGGTGACGGTGGTCAGGCCTGTGCAGCCATAGAAGGTAGAACTGCCAATGGTTGTGACGCTGTTGGGGATGGTGACGGAGGTCAGGCCTGTGCAGCCAAAGAAGGTAAAATCGCCAATGTCGGTGACGCTGTTGGGGATAGTGACGGAGGTCAGGCCTGTGCAATCAGAAAAGGCATTATCACCGATGTTGGTGACGCTGTTGCCGATGGTGACGGAGGTCAGGCCTGTGCAGCCTCTGAAGGCACCCCCACCGATGGTGGTGACGCTGTTGCCGATGGTGACGGTGGTCAGGCCTGTGCAGCCATAGAAGGTAGAACTGCCAATGGTTGTGACGCTGTTGGGGATGGTGACGGAGGTCAGGCCAGTGCAGCCAGAGAAGGCATAGTCCGGTATCCGAGTCACGCTATCTCCGATATTTAAAGTGGTCAAGTTGGTGCAGTTACGAAATATCAGAGAATTGTAATAATAGTTCACAATACCCATAAAAGTACAGTTGGAAGCGTTGAAGTTCACTGTGGTCAGGCCTGTGCAGTCCCCGAAGGCTGAGCCACCGATGGTGTCTACATTGTTGGGAATGGTGAGGGAGGTCAGGCCTGTGCAGCCATTGAAGGCATAGTCTGGTATCTGAGCCACACTATCTCCAATATTCAACGTTGCCAAGTTGGTGCAACCACTGAAAACAGGATAGTTATTGTTACCCATTGTGGTGCAATTGATAGCGTTGAAATTCACTGTGGTCAGACCTGTGCAGTTCCGGAAGGCATAGTAGCCGATGGAGGTGACGCTGTTGCCAATGGTGACAGAGGTCAGGCCTGTGCAGAAACCGAAGGCACTCTCACCGATGGTGGTGACGCCGTTGGGGATTGTGACGGAGGTGAGACCTGTGCAGCCATAGAAGGCATCGCTCGGTATCCGAGTCACGTTATCTCCGATATTCAACGTTGCCAAGTTAGTGCAACCACTGAAAACAGGCCTCATTACGTAAGGGTTACCCATTGTGGTGCAATTGGTGGCGTTGAAATTCACTGTGGTCAGGCCTGTGCAACCATAGAAAGCATATCCTCCTATGGAGGTGACGCTGTTGGGGATGGTGACGGAAGTCAGGCCTGTGCAGCCATAGAAGGTATAATCGCCAATGTCGGTGACGCTGTTGGGGATAGTGACGGAGGTCAGGCCAGTGCAGCCATAGAAGGCACCCCCACCGATGGTGGTGACACTGTTAGGAATGGTGATGGAGGTCAGGCCTGTGCAGCCTCTGAAGGCAGTGTTTGGTATCTGAGTCACACTATCTCCAATATTCAACGTTGCCAAGTTGGTGCAACCAACGAAAGGGCTACTCATTGAGGTGCAGTTGGTGGCGTAGTAATTCACTGTGGTCAGGCCTGTGCAGCCTTCGAAGGCTTGTACACCGATGGTGTCTACACTGTTGGGAACGGTGATGGAGGTCAGGCCTGTGCAGCCATAGAAGGCAGAGTTGCCGATGGAGGTGACGCTGTTGGGGATGGTGACGGATGTCAGGCCTGTGCAGTGAGAAAAGGCACTCCCTCCGATGGAGGCGACACTGTTGGGGATGGTGACGGATGTCAGGCCTGTGCAGCCATGAAAGGCCCATCCGATGGAGGTGACACTATAAGTGGTACCACTATGTGTGACAGAAGATGGGATTGTTAGAGCTCCTGAGGGCTGAGTATATCCGCTCCATAATGATGGCCATGATGTTCCAGGAGAGGTTACGCTCACCCCTCCTGAGACTATGTTGTAGTAGAGGGTCTGCCCGGTTGGGGCGACGGCGGAGAAATCGTAGGCACGGAGGCTTTGCGGCCATGCCAACACCATCAGCAGGATGGTGAAAAGGAATAATCG
Organism: uncultured Bacteroidales bacterium; assembly: GCA_947165255.1. Lineage (GTDB taxonomy): Bacteria > Bacteroidota > Bacteroidia > Bacteroidales > P3 > Colimorpha. The sequence goes on along the minus strand of CAMUZR010000008.1, from coordinate 98,658 downwards.
GTGTTTCTTCATGTTGTTTATGTTTTGGATTAATCATTCTCTTCCTTGCAAAAACAACACATAAAAAAGCGCGGGAATCTGCCACTTTGCTTATCCCGCGTGTGAGGCTCTCGCATTGCCCTTGGTACAGAATAAGCAATGCCGAAGCCCACGCATTATGGATATAGTAAGACTACTATACGCCAACCATGGACATTGAACATTGCGTTATTGCGGTACCAAGTAGAATTTGCGAGATTCACACGCCGCAGATAAAACGCCGTTACAACGTCTTTCTTATATGTCCTGTCGCCCACCCCTGACCCTTACGGGCTTCGGAGTGTTTGACGGTGCAAAATTACACATATTATTTGAATTGGCTACAATTTTTTTTCAGCACAGTCGACAGCCTATAGCCAATGGGTTGAAAAACAAAAAGATGGTATCTCAAAAGGTCAGGACACCCTCTTTTTATTTAACCAGTATTACGGTTGGTGACAACTATTCGACTCTCGCTAACGAATAATATGCTTTTGAGACACCTTCCTCTATCTAATTCAATGAAAAGCCTGTGTAAAACAGACGCACGAAGTCAATCCAATAGTAACAATTGAGAATTAAGAGATGGTAACCTCTAGAAAAGCCCTGAAAGGGCTTAAACAGATCTAGCCCAATGGCAACGCCTTGGGTAAATGAGTGGGGCTCCTTTGGAATGCTCCCGGCCGATGCCCGGAGAAGGACTAACTATTCAATAGACAACACCTCGGTAGCGATGTACTCGCTGTTGCCGCGCCACGGCAGGGTGCCCATATAGCGTTTCCAGCGCAACTCGATATGTTTGCCCGAGGCACGCATCAACTTATCGACCACGGCCTTATCAGTTACGGAGAACTTCAACTCATTGGAATGCAGTCCTTCGGTACTTTTCCCAACAGATTTGAAACCGGACTGGATAATCTTCCCTTCGTAAGTTTTGAATACGATACCTTCCTGCTGAAAATAGTTCAAGTCGCCAGCATTGACTCCGCTACTATAGACGAAAAAGAAACGAAAAAAGATAAACGCAGCAAGCGCTAAAACCACTATGGTTGAAACAATTGTGACGATTTTAGTTTTTTTGGAGATTTGCATATCTTTCTTCTTTTTTATGGGTGCAAAAATACGATTTTATTTCCAAATAGGAATAAAAAGGCTGTTAGAATTGAGAATTGGCTTCCGCATCTGGATAATTCTCCATTCTCAACTCCAGCTCTCAACTTTAAACTCTCAATTCTCAACGGCCCCGCCCACCCTTTTAGTTTTTAGTTTTTACTTTATAGTTTTCTCAGAACTGGAAGTAAATAAAAGGCTGAAGATCGGCAGTGATGAATTGGTAGACGATGAAGACTCCCAGCACCACGAGGGGGAGCATGAGCCACAGGGGCATCTGGGCAAACCAGAGGCGGTAGCGCCGTTTGAACCGCTCGGGCAGCCAATGAATGACCATGCCGATGAGGAAGACGACAAAGACGGATGCGTAGTTGTCAAGGATAGCAGGCACCTGTTGCCAGTTCCACTGTCCGCCGATGCGTTCCACCATCTGGGTCGCGGTGCGCCATGCCACTTCGTTAGCTTCGGCTGGGTCAAGGTTGGAGCCGCTGCGGAAGAAGAGACGTGTGAAACTGATGAAGATAAAGGTGAGGAAGGTGTTCCAGACAAGAACTACACCGTTTTTGAATCCCGATGGGCGGTAACGTTTGCCGCCAAAGGCGGGCACCAAGTTGAGCAGGATGATGACCGCAGCAATGACCATGAAGGCGAAGTGGAACATGCTGAGCACCGGCAGGGGGTAGTAGTGGTAGGCGCACTTGACCAGCAGGTAGACGGCTGTAATGCCGAGGATGCGAGCCCATGGACCCCATTTCTTCCAAGTTTTATAGACCAGTATGCCCAAGCCGTTGAGGGCGCCCCAAGTGATGAAATTAAAAGAGGCGCCATGCCAAAGGCCGCCAAGGAGCATAGTGTCGAAGTTGTTGAGGTTGGTAGTCATGTCCTTGCGGTGGCGAGGAAATACCCAGTAGACGAGGCTAAGCACCAACACCAGTGCGATAGCGGCGGCGGTGACGTAGCGGTTCTTAGCCATGAGGGCTACCACCAGCAGCATGACGGTAGGGATGAGAAAAGTGCCGAGGGTGCCGTTGCGATTGCCGCCGAGGGGAATGTAGAGGTAGTCCTTGAGCCAATTACTAAGCGAGATGTGCCAGCGTTTCCAAAATCCAGCGGCATTGGTGGCCTTATATGGCGAGTTGAAGTTTTTGGGCAGGTAAAAGCCCATGAGCATGGCCACACCGATGGCAATATCGGTATAGCCGGAGAAGTCGGCATAGACCTGCAGGGAATAAATGAGTAGGGCGGAAAAGTTCTCAAAGGAGGTGAATAGGAGGGGATTGTCGAAAACGCGGTCGACAAATGAGACGGCCAGATAGTCGCTAAGGATAAGTTTCTTAAACAGGCCGTTGAGTATCCAAAAGACGGCGATGCCGAACTGCCGGCGGGTGAGGAAGTAGGGCTTGTAGAGCTGTGGAACGAACTGGTCTGCACGGATGATAGGACCAGCTACCAGCTGGGGGAAGAAGGTGGTGTAGAAGCCAAAGTCAAGGATATTGTCGGCATGGCGCACTCGGCCTTTGTAGACATCAACAATATAGCTAATGTTCTGGAAGGTGAAGAAACTGATGCCCACGGGCAGGAGGATGGCGTTGGCAATGGAGTAATGGGTAGAGGCGATGGTGTTGAAAATGTCGGTGAAAAAGTAAGCGTACTTGAAGTAGCAAAGGACGCCCAAGTTGATGGCCACGCCCAGTACCATAAGGGCTTTGCGACCTGACTGGGTAGAGCGGCCAGTGCGCTCCTGACGGCTGCGCATGTTGTCGAATAGGAGGCCTAGGAAGTATCCCACTATGGTGGAAAAGATGAGAAGGACTACATATTTGCCAGAGGTCTTGTAATAGAAGAAAAGGCTGACGAGGAAGAGGTAGCCGTTGCGCCAAAGGCGGCGGCCATGGCCAATGCGCCGATTGGTGGGGAGGTCTTTATGCCTACGTTGGTAGCGCCGTTCGCCGAGCGATACGATGAGGGCAAAGCCAATATAGGTTAGGAAGAAGAAGACCCAGAAGTGAATCTGCGTGAAGAGCAACGGATGAGAGTCGTCAAAGGCAAGGAGGCGCGTGAGATAGGCAAGTAAATCGTCTTTGAGCATAGGGTGTGGGTGATAAGTGGTCGGCTATCGGGCGGTTGGAGTTGAGGAATGCTTGGATTTGCGGCGGAGTCCGCGGGGCAGTGGGCGCTCGGCCGAGGGGGTAGCCGGCTGCACTTTCTGGCCGGTAGCGGACGGAGCAGGGACAGCCTTGGGCTCTTGAATGCCTAGGGGCTGCCAGTCTTTCTGCAGCTCGCGACTGAGAGCCTGCCAAAAGAGGTCGCCCACAAGCTGGTACCCTGTGCGGGTGAAGTGTACCTTGTCGGCCTGTGCCAGCTTGGCCTTTTGCCATTTCTCCATGGACTTGAGACCGCCCATGACTTCAAATTGGTCCCACACAGCTCCGCCGGTGAGCTGGGCCAGGCGGTAGCAGACGTCGCGCACTTGCAGCCCGTTGCGGTTGACGGCATAACTGCGGCGGCCTGTCTTGCGGTAGCTGTCGTTATTGGTGACAAAGATGAAGGCGCAGTGGGGGTTGACGGCACGAATGGAGTCGCAAAGGCGCAAGTAATTATTTTTAAAAGCCACTGAGTCGAAATCTGTGGCATGGGCGTCGTTGATGCCTATGCCGAAGATAACGAGGTCGGGACGCAGCAGTTTCAAGTCGGCAGTGAGGGAACATTTGAAATAGTCAGGCACGGCAGCCCCATTGACACCCACAGAGCTGTAGGTGATACCATGGTTGCGGCTGCCAAGGTAGATGCCAGTGAGGGTGAAGGTCTGGCCGGGGCCGCAAGGCAGGATGAGGTCAAAAGAGTCGACCGCCGTGCGGAGGTTGAAGACATAGCGGTGGTTGGCGCTGTCAATATAGGAGGGGGGAGTGCCGTAGCCGTTGTAGCTAATGCTGGGAATGACACCAGAGGGGGAATGTCCCAGCACGACAATGCGCGAGACGGAATAATCAAACTGGCGGTCGCTATTGAGCAACTGTATACGGGTGGGGACGTCCTGAGCGGTGACAGAGATGCCGCAGAGCCCCATGGGGTATTCGGGTTGGTGGTGAACATTGCGGGTGAGCAGCACCTTCTCGGCGCAGTGAACCTTGTAGTCGGCGGGGTTATTGCATTTGGCAGCCGCCGAGTAGGGGAAGACCAAGCCGCGGCCGCCCACAACGGTGGGATAAGCCGAGAGAATGTTCGTGCGCAGGCGGTGGGGCAGGGTGCCGGCCTGAACGTGTGATCCGCCGATATGGAGAATGCTAAGGTTTCCCTGGCCTGTGGTGGCCACCCGCTGCCATTTCTGAAAGAGGAATTCCATGGGGGCGGAGTTGGTGTCGTAGTGCAGCACGTTGGCCTCGCGGTTGAGGAAAGGATAGTCCTGCGCCTGCACGGCGGCGGCGAACAAACAGAAAAGAAGGACAAGCAGACGGCTACTGGACATCTGCCACCTCCTTGCGCATTTTATACATCTGGTACATATTGTCGAAAGCTTTGGAGAGGCGGTCGCCCATGATGTCGACGCCCCGCTGTGAGAAATGGATATAATCGGGGCCGCCCAGACCCTGGTCGACCCAGGCCTCCATGGAGCCCATACCGCCCATGGCGTGGAAGATACTCCAAAAGGCAGCGCCATGGGCATTGGCGGTGGCCTGCAGCGACTCTACCACCAAGGGCAGGCTGGGATAGGACTGCAGCTCGCCATTCTCGCGGGTGCTCATGTCGGAGGGACCGATAAAGAGTATCTTAGCCTGGGGGCAGCACTGGTGGAGACGGTCTATCTGCTGGCCCATATTCTTGCAGTAGGCCTCAATAGACTGGCGTCCTTTGAGGTATGGTACCGAGTTGCCACCGAACTGAAGAATAATAAGTCCCACGTCCATCTGGGCGTAGGCGGCGGCCAGTTGGTCGCGATTGATTTGGGTAAACTGGTGGCCGGAGCAGCCACGCATAGGTATATTGTCAACGGCCACGCCGGGTCCGTCATCGACCATAATGCCATAGAGGTCGGCGGTGCCAGTGACGGAAAGGGTAACGGAGGTGGTGGCGGTGTCGAGATGCCAACTGAAGGCATGCACCCCTTCTTCCTCGCAGGTCTGGTCGTCGCTGTAGGCACCGCGTCGGTCTGCGAAATGAACGGAGAGCGGGCCGGGGCGGTTGTTGAAAATAAGTTTGAACTGAGAGAACTGGCGCAGGCGGCTGTCGCAGCTGCGGTGGGTACCCGCGGTGATGGTGCTGCTGGCACTGCCGGTGACGCGGAAGTCCTGCACCATGGGTCCGTAATTGCCCGCAGCTCGCACCACCAGCGAGTCGCCGAAAGGCGACTGGCGCACAAGGGCACCGGTGCCGTAGGTGCTGACCGAGAGGCTGGGAATGAGGGTGGCGAAGGGCACCAGGCCGGGACCACCTCCTCCGAAGAGCCCCTGCATGTAGGCGCGCAAACGGTTGGTCATACGGTCCATCTCTATCTGCGAGTCGCCGTAATGGACAATTCGGATGGTACGGCCGCTATGCTGCGTCTGCTCCAGCTGGGCAAAGAGGTCGTCAAAATAACTATCGTCGCCGTTGGGGAACCAGAAGCGGATGTCGCTGCTGTCCACCTGGTGTCGGTAGTGCTCCAGTGAGTCCTGCTTGGTTTTCATCACCGAATCCAGCGAGTCCTGGGCAGCCAGGTACGCCTCCACATCCAACTGCCGTTGAGGGTTGAGAATTTTGGTGAGCGAGGGGAAATGCAGGTTCAGGCTGCCCACGTCCACCCCTTCCTTCGGGTATACGTAGCAAATGCCGCCCAGCAGAGCCAGCACCAGCGCCATAAAGAGGAGTATCCGAAAGGGTTTCATCAAAGTTTCTTCTTCAACTCGGCAATGTCCTTATACATCTCCTCCAGCTTGCGCTGCATGACGTAGATTTTACGCTGGCGGTCGGCGGGCATGGCGGGGGAGCCCAGCACCACGCTGTTGCTGTCGATGTTGCGGGTGACGCCCGACTGGGCGGCGATGGTGACGTTGTCGCCCACGGTGATATGGCCCACGATGCCCACCTGTCCGGCTATGATACAGTGCTCGCCAATATGGCCGCTGCCGGCACAGCCGCTTTGCGAGGCCATGGCAGTATTGCGGCCCACACTCACGTTGTGGGCAATCTGACAGAGGTTGTCAATCTTCACACCCTGGTGGATAATGGTGGAGCCCATGGTGGCGCGGTCGATGCAGCTGTTGGCCCCAATCTCCACGTCATCCTCTATCACCACGTTGCCAATCTGGTCTATCTTGCTGTAGGAGCCATCCTCCGTAGGGGCAAAGCCAAAGCCGTCAGCCCCGACACTGACCCCCGCATGCAAAATACAGTTGCTGCCCACCTTGCACTCTCTGTATATTTTCACACCGGGGTACAGGATGGTGTTGTCACCCACCTCAACATAGTCGCCAACATATACTTGCGGGTAAATCTGCACATTATTGCCAATCCTGGCCTTGCGGCCGATGACGGCATACTGGCCTATGTAGCAGTTTTTGCCCACCTTGGCAGTCAGGTGGACACTGCTGCGCCACGAGCGGCCTTTCTTAGGTTTGGAGGCACTATTGAACATGTGCAGCACCTTAGCCACGCAGAGGTACGGATTGTCGACACGGATGAGGGTGGCGTCGACGGGGTGCTCCAGCACAAAATCTTTTGCTATAAGGATTGCCGAGGCGTGACGCTCATAAATATAGTGCGTATATTTGGGGTTGGCCAGGAAAGTGATGCCTCCCTCGTCCACCTCCTCAATACGGCAGGGTTTCCAAATCAGCACGTTCTCGTCGCCTTCAACGGTGCCCTTCAGTTTCTGGGCTATCTGTTTTGCTGTAAATTGCATGTAAGATAAGGTATTATTTTTGTATAAGTTTCATTATCAATAATCGGAACCTTCTGCAGATCCTGAACGCTCTCAAAACGGCCCACCCGCTCGCGCAGGAGCACGATGGCCTTGGCCTGGTAGTAGTCGAGATAAGGATGGCGCTTCAACTGGTCGAGGCTGACAGTGTTCAGATCCAGCGGCGCAACCCCTTCGGGGTCGACTGTGACATAGGGCGCAATGGTATTGTAGCGTACCGAGTCCATGCCGTATACCTCCCACAGCTGCTCCTTGTCGACATAGCCGCCCAGCAGACTCCTGTATTTCAAAATCCGCCGTGCAAAAGTGGGGCCGATGCTGTACAACTGCACCAAATCCAGCGAGTCGGCGCTATTCAGCTCCACCACCACCCGTTTCTCCTTCCGAAAAATATTCTCCGGGGGCGAGACGGGCTCGACCTGTGCTGCCGCGTACCGCGCGTTTGCGGCAAAGGATCGTTGCCCTGGGGCAGGCGCATCATGGCGGGCCGGAACACTGGCCGCGGCTGGCTGCAGCGAGTCTGCCTCCGCCGGCCTAGCCTCTGCCACCTGCGCACCACTGGGTCTGAGGCCTATAAAAACGACAATCAGCAGCGCTACCGAAAGCACTGCTGCAAGCCATAAATATCCCCTGCTGCGGGTCATTCCTCCTCTGTCCATTCCATCGTTCCTCTTTGGTGCACTATCAACGGCGTTCTGAAGGCATCGTCCGACTCAAAACTGTCGCCGAACGTCACCCGGTCACCATTCTTCGACCGCACGGGGTTGTCGGAGTAAACACGGTGGGCCATCCTGTCCCAGGTAAGGTCTTTCAAATACACCGTGTCGCCACGCTGCAGGTCAATAATCACCACACTGTCGCGCACGGTGGTGACGTTGCGTTTGTCATAAGAGACGGCATAGCGGGCCTTGAGGGTGGCCGTAGGCTTCTTATAGCCGTCGTAGAAGCGGGCAAAAACGCCCTGCGGATATTCCGTCTTGGCCTCGGGTTTGCTGTACTGCTCAATGAGCGGAGCCCACATAAGCATCTGCAGCTTTCCCTTCTCGCTCCGCTGGATACGAGCCTGGCGGATGGTATTGTCGGGCAGCTCCTGCCGCTCGAACATTTTCACCTTCTCAATGTCGTTGCCACAGCCAACAATAGAACAGATAAGAAACAGGGCCAAAGCCCCATTTCTTATCCGTCTGGTCAAATTCGCTCTTATGCTCACCGACATTTAGCGGGTTCTGATAACCGTGGATTTCCCAATCCAACCCGGCACCACATAGCTCTGACCATCGATAAGGTTCAGCATGAAGGCGTCGTTCTTCTTGGGGAAGTAGGCGGCGTAGGTGCCTATCAGGCGGTCGGCCACATTGGCAATCTGCTCGGTGGGTTCGACCGACTTAGCGTGGCGGCACTCATCCACAGCAGCCCAGTAGGCGGAGCGTCCGCCCATGCCGTCGTCGATACTGCGGTAGCTCGAGGCGTACACCTGTGCCAGGGCAATATAGGGTTCGCCCTTCGTGCGGTCGATTTCGGCAGCCTTCAGCAAGGCGGCGCGGGCGGCGCTATAACTATTCTGTCCGTTATAGCTCATACCCAGCGTGAGATAAGCGCGGTAGAGGTCTTTCTTCTCGGTCAGGCCCTTCACAGCATCCTGGATATACTCCACAGCCTTTGCGTACTGCTTCTTACCGTAGCACATTGTGCCCATACGCATAGCCGTGCTAGGCGAGGGCTCCAAGTTGTAGAGGTTCTCGGTAGCAGAGAAGAAGAGCTGGCTCTCGGTGCAGCCCTTGCGCATCATGATGTCGGTAATCTTGCGCAGCAGCAGCACATCGTTCGGGTTCTCGTTGAACTTGTTCTGGTAGATTTCCACCAGCTGTTCGCAGTTGGCATAGGGCGAGAAGACAGCATCCACATTATTAATATAGCCGCTTATCTTCTGCACCTTCAGGGTATCTTCAACCACCTGCTCCACGATCTCCTCCAGGCGGGTAGTGGCGATGTCGTAGTTATCGATAATCAGAGTGGCGTCGGCAAAACCAGCCTGCACATAGTCCACCGTGGCCTTGAAGAAGAGCGTGATGTAGTTCTCGTCAATCTCGTTGACATTAGCCTTCACGGCAGCATCGTAAATCTCGTAAATCTCCTTCACGGCCTTGGGGTTATACTGGCTCAGGGTGGTAGCCTTCATGCAGAGCACCTTGGCCTCTTCGCCGAAATTAGCGATGCGGGTGTCGTACATGTCCATCAGCTCCTTCAGATAGGCCTGGCGCTCCTCGTCGGTAGTGGCCGACTTAATCATGGCGTCCATAATGCGTTCGCCTCTCTGGTATACGGCCTTGCTGAAACGTGGGCAGTGCAGTATAATCTGGCGCCAGGGCTCGTAGCAGTCGGTATAGGCTTTCTGCTTGTAGAATTCTTGGTACAGCGATACATTGCTAATGCAGGCAATGCTGTCGTCGGGGGTTGCACCATACTTGTTTTGTGCGTTTGCAGCCAGGCTCAAGCTCAAGGCGGCGGCTGCGATCATTACAATTTTCAGTTTTTTCATGGCTAACAATTGTATCGGTTTATTTACCGTTTTAGTATTATTAATTCATTATTTCTTGTTCAAAAAGCCGCCCGCGAAGTCACGTTTAGGAGTTTTTAAGCCTCCCCCACCGCCTCCGGGGCATTCGGCTAGTTATATTTCCGTTTGGCAAACCAACGTTCGCACGAGCCTATGGAAAGACCCACCGTAAACACGTCGCGCCGCAGCAGGTCCAAGTTGCCGAAACTGCTGTAGGCCACGCTCAGCGTCAGCACCGACCGCCCTTTGCGCATCGGGAGGGCAAACCCCAAGCCGCCGCCCATCTCGTCCAGCCGGTAGGCCGTGCCGTCGGTCAGCTCCAACGACAGGCGGCCGCTGTTGTAATACACACCGGCACTTACGCCTATGCGCTCCCAGTAGCTGCTGGCGCCCTTGTCGCCCTTCCATTCGCCCCCAAGGGCCATGCGGAAGTTGCTCCCGTAGCGCAGTGCCGAGGTGCCGAAGATAGCATAGTCGGCATTCTCCTCATACTTCAGCCCACTGTAGGGGGCATAGTAGCCGTCCAGTGCCACCTCCCAACGCTCGTTGCGTTCCAAGGCCAGACCCACGCCCACAGCCAGGGGCTGCTGCAGCCGGCTCTTGTAGGTGTCGCTCACTCCGGGTGCCGGAAAGATCGTGTCGAAAAGAAACTCCGTAGTGCCAGTGGCGTGGAATGTATACACCAGCGACTTGTCTTCCAACTGCATATCGCGCGGAAGGCGGGCAGTAGCGCCCAGGCGCAGGGTGTACCTCTCGCCCAAAGGCTGGCGATACTGCACCCCCAAGTCGAGCAACAGATTGCTCACCAGCGTGTTCTTCTGCCTGCGCGAGTCTGTCGTATAAATGCTGTCGTTCTTCTGGAAATCGTAAGTGATGGCCCGCACGATGGAACCGTACAAATAGTCCAAATTGAAACCCAGCGACAGCCGCTTGCCAATATTGAAGCCGTTGCCCCAGTATATTTGGGCCACGCCGCCGTGGCCGGCATAGACCGTCTTCACGTCGCTCAGCGTCAGCGCGTCATAGGCCGTCTGTGTCGACTCGTAGTTCACCGAGCTATAGGGCAGAATGCCCGCCGAGGTCTTCCACCACTTCGTCAGTGGGAAAGCCACCATCAGGTAGGCCACATTGCCGTCGGCGTCGTACTGGCTGGCAGCGTCGTTGCGCAACATGCTGCTCTGTATGTTCACTCCGATGTCAAAAACAAAACTCTCCGGCTCCACCGAGGCATAGGAGGCCGGGTTGAAGGGGTTGATGCTTCCCCGCTCCGACCGGCTGTACACCACCCCGCCCATACGGTAGGCCGAAGGCATATTGTACGGCAGGTCGCTCGACCCAATGCCAAACTGCGAAAAAGGAATGTTAAAGCCGTTCTGCGCCTCGGCCTCGTGGGGCCACGCCAACGCTGCGGCAAGCAGCAGTAGAATGGTAAATTTAGTATTTTTCATTTTCTTTCAAAATCTCGTTCAGTCCAATCATAACCAGGTAGGGTTCCCACACACAGTCGCTCACCCGCAGCCTTCCCTCGCCCCACAGCCAGTCGGCGTCGCCGCCGGTCAGCAGCACCCGCGTGTCGGGGGCGTACTCGCGGTAGTGGGCCACAAAACCCTCCACCGCATATCGGGTAGCCGTCAGCACCCCCGCCTCCATCGACTCCTGCGTCGACCGGCCGGTCACGGGCTCCTGAGCGGCATCCACCGTAGTCAGTAACGGCAATTTTGCCGTAAAAGTATGCAAGGCGCGAAACTTCATCTCGAAACCGGGCAGAATGGCGCCGCCGCGGTACACTCCCGCCCCGTCCAGATAGTCCACCGTGATACAGGTGCCCGCATCCACTATCACACATCCCCTCCCCTGGCAAAGACGGTGCGCCCCGCAGGCCGCCGCTATGCGGTCGGGACCCAGCGTCTCGGGAGTGCCGTAGTCCAACCCTATGGGCAGGCGCGTCCGCGACGTCAGCACCGTCACCCGGTCGGCCTCCAGCCGCAGCGCCTCCAGGTCCAAAGCCCCGGTGGCGCACACGATGGCCCGCTCGGCATGGGCTGCGGGCAGTCCCTCACCCTCTTCCGAGGTGCGCACAAGCCGGTCGCCCTCGAAGAGCGCCCATTTCATGCGGGTGTTTCCCTTGTCAACGGTCAGGTACATCGCTTCTTACCTCTTTCTCCCTTCGGCCTTTCAGCCCTTTGTGTTATACATATTCATTGCGCGGTCGGGACCCTGGGTGACGAAGCATTTCACCGCCTCGCAGGCCGCCTCGATGCGGGGTTGCAGCACGGCCAGCTCCTCCCCGTCGAAAGCCCCCAGCACATAGTCTATCTGGCGGCCGCGGCTGAAGTTGTTGCCCACCCCCACGCGCAGACGGCAGTAGTTCGAGCCGCCCAGCAGCTGCTCAATATTGGCCAGGCCGTTGTGGCCGCCGCCGCTGCCCTGTTTCTTCATGCGCAGGGTACCCAGCGGCAGGGCAATGTCGTCCACCACCACCAGCAGGTTCTCCTGCGGCACCCGCTCGGCCTGCAGCCAGTAGCGCACCGCCTCGCCGCTGAGGTTCATATACGTCGTGGGCTTTATCATCACCACCGTGCGCCCCTTCAGGCGGAATTCCGTTCGGTAGGCCTTGCGCTCCAGCGTCCACCGCACCGGCTTCTCGTCAGTGCTTGCCGCCCTGGCCAAAGCCTCCACCACCATAAAGCCCGCATTGTGGCGCGTACCTTCGTACTCCTCGCCCACATTGCCCAAACCCACTATCAGATATTTCATACTATAGTCCGTGTCGTCGTACAATCTCGTCTCTTCATATCGCTTCTCTGCCCCTTTGGGCAATACCCCAGCCTCCTCCCCTCGCCCCTTGGGCAATGCAGTGTCGGCTGATTTACAGCGAGAAAAGAGTCGTCTAATAAAGTTCATTATATATAATACTAATTTGCAAAGATACAAAACTTTGGCAATACGGACAAAAAAATCTCAATCCTAAATCCTGAAAGTCGCGTGGAGGCGCATCCAGAATTCGACATAAGCCACTCCAGCGTAGTGGCCTGGAACAAACATCAAAAAACCGAAGCCGAGTGGAGCAGAGGCCACCACCGCAGCCCTTGCCCTCTCCCCTATTGTTCTGAGAGGATTTCGGTGACCACGAACTGGCTGTTGCCGCGCCAAGGCAGTGTGCCCATGTAGCGCTTCCAGCGCAGCTCCACGTGCTTGCCCGAAGCCCGCATCAGCCGCTCGGCCACTTTGGGGTCAGTTACGGAAAACTGCAGCTCGTTGGAGTGCAGCCCCTCCGTGCTCTTGCCGCTCGACCTGAAGCCGCTCTGTATCATCTTCCCCTCGTAGGTCTTGAAAATAATGCCCTCTCTCTGAAAGTAGTTCAGGTCACCGGCATTCACACCCGTGCTGTAAACAAAATAAAAGCGGAAAAAGACAAATGCCGCCAACACCACCACAACAACCGATATAACGGTGGTGATAATCTTAGACTTACGCGTCATAGCCATAGTGAGTCTCCTTTTTTTACAATTTGTTTTCAAAATGCAAAAATACGCATTTTTTTCAAAACGGCAAAAATCACAGCACCCCCCTCTCGCCCAAAGCCTACCCCGCCGCCGGCGCCCCGCATCGGCGCCTTCCTCCTCCCATGCCTGCCACGCCCTGGCTCCGCCACAAGTCTGCCGGAAGGTCAGTGGATGTTCTGCCGTCCTTTGGTGTCGGAGAGAGGATCAAGAGAACATATATAGAGCATCAATAGAGGAACTATCGAGCAACAGGCGGAGCTTCAGCGAACGGAAGCCGACTGCCATGCACTGTATCGGGAGCCGACAGCCTCATGAGCGGGACAGAGGGGGGAAGGGGGTGCAAGGAGTAACAGCAACACAATAAAAAAGGGTTTTGGCCGTTATGGAGAGGAAGTTAAATTATAAAAATGTTTGTTATATGGTACACGATATGAAAAAGTTCTTTTGCACTGCCCTTCTGGCTCTAGTGGGGCTGTTGGGGGGGAGGCTGGCTGCCCAGACGGTGGCGACAGCACCGGCCAATGTGGTTTTTGAGGCAGTGGGCAGCGAGGTGTTTGCCCTTTACGTGGACGGCATGCCGTCGGGAAGCATTGCCTACGAGGACACACGGCAGCAGGTGACCCTGACGGGACTGACCGTGGGAGTGCACGACATAACGGTGCGGCTGATACGGCCCACGGACCGGGTGGTGCATGTGGCGCTTGAATACAGGCTGCAGCCAATACTGTGCCAAGTGAGCTACGATGCCGCCACGGGACGCCTGTCGGTGTCGGCTGAGGCAGTGGGTGCCCTGGCCGCCGCACAAGCCCCCACCCTTGGAGTGGCTCAGACGGTTCCCACGACGGCGGAGAGTGTGATAGTGACCGAGCCGGTGGTGACACCGCTGCCGCACACTGTGCACCGCCACGCGGCCACCGATGCCGACGTGCTGGACCTGACAGCCCGCATGAAGAAGACTACCTTTGAGAGCGACAAGCTGCAGCTGGCCAAGTCGTTCGTGAAAGGGAAGCATGTGAGCACCCAACAGGCAGTGAGCATTGCACGGGAGCTGCGTTTCGAGAGCAAGCGGCTGGATTTCCTGCTGTATGCTTTCGACTACTGCGTGGACCGCGAGAATTACTATACGGCCGCCGACGTGCTGGCCTTTAACGGCAACAAGCAGAAGCTGCTGAAGCGCATAGAGGTTTCGAACCCTCGTCCTGTGTCCCGGCCCACGAGACGCCCCGGCCGCCGATAGCAAGGGCACGGGGGGACGCTTTTTTTTCTTTTTATGTGCCTTTTTTTTCGTAATTTTGCATTTCGAAAATAATTGATAAAAGTATGAATATACTGCTCCTCGGTTCGGGCGGCCGTGAACATGCCATGGCCTGCAAAATAGCAGAGAGCGACCGCTGCTCCCGACTTTTCGTCGCGCCCGGCAACGCCGGCACTGCCAGCCTTGCCAAAACTAAAAATGTGGACTTGGACCCGATGGATTTCACCGGCATTCACGCTTTTGTGCTGTCTAACGACATCGGCATGGTGGTGGTGGGACCGGAGGCTCCTTTGGTGGGCGGAATAGCCGACTACTTTGCCTCGGAGAGTTCGCTGCGGGGCGTGATGGTGATAGGCCCCAGCAAGAGGGGTGCCACCCTGGAGGGGAGCAAGGACGAGGCAAAGGCCTTTATGATGCGCCACCAGATACCCACCGCAGCCTACCGCACGTTCACCCTGGAGAACTTGCACGAGGGGAAGGAATTCCTGCGCACCCTGCAACCTCCCTACGTGCTGAAGGCCGACGGCCTGGCCGGAGGCAAGGGGGTGCTGATTTTGGACAATATAAAGGATGCGGAGAAAGAGCTGCAAAACATGCTCAAGGGCAAGTTTGGAGAGGCTTCGTCGAAGGTGGTGATAGAGCAGTTTTTACAGGGAGTGGAGCTGAGCGTGTTTGTGCTCACCGACGGCAAGCACTACCAGATACTGCCCACCGCTAAGGACTATAAGCGCATAGGTGAGGGCGACACAGGCCTGAACACGGGCGGCATGGGCTCTATCAGCCCCGTGCATTTTGCCGACAGGAGCTTCATGCAGAAGGTGGAAGAGCGCATAGTGATACCCACGGTTAAGGGGCTCCATGCCGAGAATGTGAACTATAAGGGTTTTATATTCATAGGCCTGATGGCCGTTGCGGGAGAAGGGGGAGAACTGGACCCCTACGTGATTGAATACAACGTGCGCATGGGCGACCCCGAGACGGAGAGCGTCTTCCCGCGAATAAAAAGCGACGTGGTGGACCTCTTTGAGCATGTGTGGCACGGAAACCTGCAGCAGACTACGGTGGATATAGACCCCCGCGCCGCTACCTGCGTGATGCTGGTGGCCGAGGGCTACCCGGGAAGATATGAGAAGGGGAAGGTAATTAGCGGCCTGAAGCAGGTGGAAGGCAGTATGATATTCCACGCCGGCACCCGGCTGGACGAACACGGAGAGGTGGTTACGAACGGCGGACGCGTGGTCTGCGTGACCTCGCTGGCCGAGAGCATGCCTTCGGCTCTGCTGCACACCTATCAGGAGCTTGAGAAAATAAAATGGGAGGGACTTTACTTCCGCCACGATATTGGGCAGGACCTTCTGAAGATGATGATTTAGCTTACGGCCTGGTCTGATAAAAAAGAGGGCGGCAAGGGGTGTCAGAAGCACCTGTTGCCGCCCTTTTTGGAATGCCTTATGAGGGATTGCCTGCCGGAGTGCTGAGCCGCCGCCAACGGATGAGTCCGAGAATGCAAAAGACGGTGTAGACCACGTAGAGCAGGGCGGAGGCATAAAGCCCGGCACGCAGGAAGAGGTAGATCATAAGGGGTTCGACTAGGAGCCAGCAGAACCACTGCTGCCACCACTTGCGCGCTAGCATCCACATGCCCACGATGGTGAGGGCCGAGGAGAGGCCGTCGACCCAGGGGAGCTGGCTTTCGCCCGTGAGGCGCAAGAGCCACCAGAGGAGGACTGCCAGGAGCGCCACCACCAATGCCAGGGGCGGCCAGAGCCGACGGGGGCAGGAGGTGATGGGACGTTCGGGCGCGTCGGCCTTGCGTCCCCGGCCGATGAGGCCGCGCCAGACGAGGAGACCATAGACCGACATGACGAAGTTGTAGAGACAGATGGAGGCATTGGCATAGTAACGGGCCTGGAGGTCGATGACGAGGTAGAAGGCCGACATGAGGAGGCTACTAGGCCAGAACCAACGGCTGGCACGATACTCGCTGACGATGTAGACTAGGCCGATAGCGGCGCCTAGGATGTCGATGGCAGAGAGCATAGGCGCGGGCTAGAAGCGGTAGATGACGCGGGCAGTGAAGTTGATGCCGGGCTGCTGGAAATAGGAGCGCTCGAAGACGACGTTTTTGTCGGTATTGGATTCTGGGTCGTAGTAGGCGCCACACCAGGCGCTAGTGCGGTAGTCGTGGTTGAGCAGATTGTTGACGGCCAGTTGGCATTCCAACTCGTTGCCGTGGCGCATATTGAAAGTGTAGGAGGCACGGGCATTGAGTAGGAAGTAGGGGTCGATGGCGGCACTTTCAAGGCCGGTGTTGTCGGCATATTGCTTGCCTACGTACTTGCCAATGAGCTGGAGTTTAGCGTTGTCAACCGGGCGGTAGGTGAGAAGTGCGGCACCGACGAGGGAGGGCGAGAAGGCAAGGTTGGTGGTGCCGAAGGCTACCTGCCGATGGTCGGACCAGTCGATGTACATGAGGTCGGCCACATAGTCGACGGCTTTGTTGGTGCTGAGCGTGAGGTTGGCGTCGAGGGAGAGTCGACGGGTGAAACGGTAGCCGCCCACAAGTTCGAGACCCAGCCGGTAGCTCTTGGCGACATTTTCCATGAGGGCATAGCCGCTCTCGGTGATGAGGCCGTTGGGGGTGAGCTGGTCTTTGTAAAGCATGGCGTAGAGATTGGCGTGGAAGTGGAAGGCTTCTTTCTGGAGTTGGTAGCCGAGTTCGATGTCGAGCATGGATTCGGGGTTGACGGGACGGCTGTTGCCGACGGCTTCCTTAATGTCGGCACGGGCGGGTTCTCGATGGGAGATGCCTGCTACGGCATAGAGACGCTGCTGGTTGCTGAGAAGATAGTTGACACCTACCTTGGGGTTGAAAAAGAGATAGGTGGTGTCGAAGGGGATGGGGCCATAGTCGTCGTCGTTGCCCTGGATGGTGTATTTGATGAAACGGCCTTGGAGGTCGGCGTAGAGGTTGAGGCGGCTGCTGATGTCGTAGTTGAGTTTGGCGAAGAGTGCGGCATCGTGCTTATGGGAGGTGTTGAGATACCAGTCGGCAAAGGGTTTGTCGGCGCTGATGGTGGGTCCGAAGTGGTCGATTTCGCGCTGGAGCCATATCACCTCGCCGTGATGCTCGCCGTCGTAGAAGAGATAGCTGCTGCCGAGGGTGAAGGAGAGTGGCCCGCGGGCGTAGCGGGCAGAGAGGTTGGCGGTGTAGGCGTTGTTGGACATGGGTTTGCGGTAGATGAGGTCGCTATAGCGGAAGCCGAAGCGGAGGGTGTCCATGCCGTAGGAGTCGATTTTTTTGCTATTCTTGTAGCTCTCGGTGTAGCCGAAGCCGTGGGTGTAGTCGAGGGCGGCATTGAGCGTCCAGAAGTCGTTTAAGAGATAGGAATAGTAGAGCTGGTAGTGCTGCTGCTGGTAGTTGTCAGTTTCAAAAGGATAGTAGGAGATGTTGCCAAACTGGTCTACGATTTGGCCACGGCCGTTGTAGCGGGGGTCGGCATCGAGGTCAGCGGCGGAAGCGCCATCCCAGGTGATGCCGGTGTGCTGCTCGCCGAGGATGGCGACAAGCTTGAGGAGGGAACGGGTGCCGTAGTGGCTGGCAGAGAGGAAGAGGCTCTGCTGGTCGGTCTGACCGCCACGGATGAAGCCGTCGGAGGTGAGGCCGTTGTAGGCGGCGTCGAAAGAGAAGCCGTGTTTGGTGAGGCCGGAGCCGGCCACAATGCCATACTGACGGGTGTTCCATGAGCCCCATGAGAGGTCGGCCGTAGCGTAGGGCTGCGGTGCGGTGTTGAGAGTTTGCAGGTTCATGGCGCCGCCGAAAGCGGCCGAACCACCGTTGCTGGCACCCACACCACGCTGCAGCTGCACACTCTGGCTCATGCCGCCGAGGTTGGGAATGTTGTACCAGTAGACAGTCTGACTCTCGGCATCGTTAAGGGTGATGCCGTTGATGTTGATGTTGATGCGGGTGGCATCGACGCCACGGATGCGCATGTTGGTGACGCCCACGGTGCCGTTTTCGGACGAGGTGACTACACTGGGTTCAAATTCGAGCATGTAGGGGAGTGCCGACGCAATCTTGTTTTCCTCAAGGGTGCGACGGTCGAGGGTGGTGGTGGTGAGGGGTGTTTTGTTGTCGGCGCGCACGTCGCGAATGATGACCTCTTCGAGGGTCTTGACGCTGTCGCGCTGAGGGGTTTGGGCGTTGGCAACGCCGAAAAGGGAAACTGAAAGCGCACAGCAGGCTATCAACTGCTTGGCGCGGCTGCTGGTGGTCAGGGAAAGATAGCGACCACGGGTGTTGTTTTGTTTGTACATAATCATTTTCCTCCGCCGGTATTATCCGGATCAGGTCAAGGGTGTATTCTCAGCCATAATTAATTATAGCACCCCTAACGATTTCCATCCGCTCGGAATTAGGATGCAAAGATACACATTTATTTCTATCTGAAAAGATTTTTTCTCCTAAACCCTCCCCTACCCGAGGCCGAAAAGATGATGGCGGAGGGCAAGCAGATAGAGTGCGAGAAGGAGGAGGCTGGCTACAGTGGCGGGCAGCGCCCATGGTTTCTTGTCGCGCAGCCAAAGGGTGAAGAGGTACAACGCCAGAAAGAGGAAGAGAAGCATGGGAAGGTCGCAATAAAGGTTGTCTAACAGGGCCGAAGGGAGCGACGAGACCCAACGAGTGATGTGGTCGACGGCCTGGAGCTGAAGGCGTAAGAGGGCGGTAAGCCACCCAGCATTGCCGGCAGCGAGGGCAAGGAGGGCGGTGGCGAGAAGCAGACCTGCAAAGGGGACGACGGTGAGGTTGGCTATGAGGAAATAGAGGGGGAACTGATGGAAGTAGTAGAGTATGAGCGGTAGGGTGACCAACTGAGCCGCAGTGGAGAGGCAGGTCCAGCTCCAGACTTTGCCTAGAAGCCACTGAAGGGGATTGGGTTCGGACTGGGCTAAGGATGGGAGGAGTTGGAGCAGAGGGCGATGCCATGCCAGTATGCCCAACACGGCCGTATAGGAGAGCTGGAAACCGACGTCGAAAAGTTGCATGGGCGCAAAACAGAAGATGAGGACGGCAGAAGTGGCCAGATTGTTAAGGGTGTTGGGACGCTGTTCCATCATGTCGCCCACTATCATGAGGGTGAACATGACTCCTGCACGGAGAGTGGACGGAGCCATGCCGGTGAGCAGCACGAAGAACCATACGGCCAGCAGTTGTATAATGCCCTTGACAATGCGCTGCCACAGACGACGCCCCAAGAAGAAGAGACAGCCGCCCACTAGGAGTGCCATGACGCCCACATGCAGCCCAGAGACACAGAGAAGATGAGCGATGCCAGCACCGCGGAATTGCTGCTGGGTGGACTGGTCCACATCGCCACGCCAACCGAGGAGGAGAGCCTCGGCGACGGCCTGTTGCTGAGGAGTGAGGCTGAGGCGGCGCAGCTTTTGCACCCAGAGCTGTTGGATACGGGCGAAACGGAGCTGAAGGCTATAACGGGTTTCGGAATTGGTGGATAGTTGCCAGTTGCCAGAGGGGACGTAGCACTGCCAGAGGATTCCATGTCGGCGGAGGTAGCGGCGGTAATTGAACTTATCGGGACCCACCTGAGTACTGGGGAGGGAGGGTCTGGCAGTAAGATGAATACGGTCGCCAGCTTGGAGGTTGGCGGAGAGGCTGTCCTTGGCGACGAAAAGCATGACTCGGCCGCGGACAGGGGTTCCGTTGAGCGAATCGACTTCAGCCACTGTCTTATAGCACTTGGACGTCTGCCGGGGGGTATCGCGCAAACGGACTGAGAGTGTGTGAGTCTGGTGAGTGGGACATGCTCCGAAAGGGTCGGCAGGGGCATGAAGATGGACGAGTAGGCCTCCCACCGAGGCAAAAGCCACCCAAAAGGCCAGAAGAAAAAGCCACCGGGAGGGAATGAGATAGGTGCTGAATGACATGAGGCCTATGGCCAACACTGACACGAGGCAGAGCACAAGAATGGGTATAGGGGGCAAAAGTTCGGAGAGAAAGATGCCCGCAGCGAGAGCCAAAGCCACACGAAACATGGGTGCCTGGTGGAAAAGGCTGGCAGAGGTGGGGGTATGGGAGGCGGCATTGGGCATATTTTTGCAAAAATACTAATTTTTTTCGTATTTTTGCAATTCCTCTCAAAGCATACAGCTATGGCAAGACACAACGATACTGGCAAACAGGGCGAAACTCTAGCCCAGGAATACCTTAGGAAAAAGGGATTCGCCATTGTTGAGACTAATTGGCGAAAAGGAAAGTATGAGGCAGACATTATTGCTTATAAAGAAGGGCTGATAGTGTTTGCGGAAGTGAAGACACGAAGCAGCCAAGAGTATGGAATGCCAGAAGATTTTGTTGACCGGGAAAAGCAACGGGCTTATGTGCGCATGGCTAATAACTACGTGATAGAACACGACCGGGAGGAGGAGGTGAGGTTCGACATTATTTCAGTTTATATGGGCTCAACTGATTACCGAATTGAGCATTTGGAGGGGGCATTCAGCCCGATAGGACTCTACTTGTGATGGGGGCAGCGTAAAGTGCCTACAATATGTCTACGCCCGAAAGGGTGAGAGTGCCCGTGAGGTAGAGGGTTATCGCATGGGTTGGACTGGTGATGCGGGGGCGCTTGTCGGTGATGCCGCCGAGAAAGTTGCTGGTAGAGATTTGCACATTGAGATTCTCCGGGCAGAGGATGGCGACACCCGAAAAATTGCAGTTGAGGGAGATGACAAGGTCTTCGGTGATGGTGGCGCGGCGAAGGTCGATCTGTACAGATCCGAGACTGCTGCTAATGTCGGCTCCCTGGAAAACCTGATTGTCGAAATTGATTTTCTGTTCGCCAAGGGTGACGGAAATCTGTTTGATGTCTTTGCCATCGCGGCTGATACTGCTTAAGTCAACCACATCGTTCTGCGGTTTGCGCCGCCCGACAATAAGGGCCAGACCGATGACTATAATCAGAATGGCCAGGAATAACTTGCCTACCATGCTGTAAGCTATCACGTTCTGGGCTGCAAGAAGAAGGAGCACTCCGATGCCAATGCCCAAAAGGGGTCCCACTTTGTTGCGCGAAGTGAAAAGGGAATAGAGGCTGGGTACGATGATGAAGAGTGTCCACCAGCCTTTGAAAATAAATGTATTGTCGATGACACCTAGAAGGTACAGCAGCCAAAGGAGGCCGACAATCAGTAGGATGACACCAAGGGATACGGATGTGACTCGTTTCATAATAGATTGTTTTTTCTGATCCTTCTTTTTGCACTAGAAATTCCAGCCTAGCTTCTGATGGATGGAGGTGAAGAAACTTTGGTTGTGAAGACGGACGAGGTGAAGGGTGAATGCTTCGCGGGTGAGGATGAGTTCGGTGCCACAGGGGAGATGCTGACGGCGGGAGTCGGTGCCGAGGTTGAAGTGCTGGTTTTGTGGATGGGTGACCAGACGGAGAGTGGCGCTATCGGGCACGATGATGGGGCGGAGGGTGAGGTTGTGGGTACCGTTGGGAGTGATGACGAAGCAATGGCTATCGGGGGTGAGAATGGGACCGCCACAGCTGAGAGAATAGGCGGTGGATCCGGTAGGAGTGGCCACGATAAGACCGTCGCCGGTATAGGTGGCTACAAAGTCGTCGTTGACAAAAAGGTCGGTGCTCAGGAGTGTGCCACCCTCGAGAAGACGGTGAAGGCTGACTTCGTTGACGACGAA
Organism: uncultured Bacteroidales bacterium; assembly: GCA_947165255.1. Classification (GTDB taxonomy): domain Bacteria; phylum Bacteroidota; class Bacteroidia; order Bacteroidales; family P3; genus Colimorpha. Next base: position 76,590 of record CAMUZR010000008.1, on the reverse strand, counting down.
GGTGTCAATCGGATATTCGGGCTGGTTGGAAATGACATGGAGAAGAGTTCGCGACTCAATGGAGTAACGTCCGGCGAGGAGGTCGGTGACCAAGGTGGCGGTGTCGAAACGACCCGCGGTGGTGAGGAACCCAAGGTGGCCGAAGTTGATACCGATGACTGGTATCTCGCGACCTCCGATGAGGTGGACGGAGCTCAAGAGTGTGCCGTCGCCACCAATGGAAAAAAGAAAGTCGAAATGGCATTCGGGGAGGGTGTCGGCTATTTCTTCGGTTTCGACACCGTTATTTTGCAGGATGTCGCAGAGCTGCTGGTATTGTTGTCGATATGCCTCTTCAATATAACGGACGTATAGGGCTATTTTCATGAGTTGAATATTATTTTAGTGTGATTTATCTGAGAAGGAGGACTGTGCCATGATAGGAGCGGACTGTGCCGTCGGCGTGGCTTACAAGGGCGCGATAGACGTAGGTGCCTTGGCTGAGGGGTTGGCCAGAAGGGGATGTGCCATTCCAACAGTGGTCCAAAGTGTTGGTGTGGAATACGAGCTGCCCCCAACGGGTGAAGATGTCGAGCTGGTAGCCTACACTGAGCGGGGAGAGGTAGGTGGGGCAGAAAGTGCCGCATTCGGGGTGGCCGTAGATGATGGCGTTGGGGAAGAAGGCCATGGGCTTGGAAACGTCGGGCAGAAGGAGTTGCACGGTGTCGGAGTATTTCATCCACTGCTGACAGAAGTCGGGAATACCGACCCGGTAGACATATCGTCCCGCTGCTCGGTTAATTGAACGGTCGACATAATGTAGCAGTGGCGCGGACGGATTCCCACGGTCTAGGGTGGCTATAGGCTCGAAGCGGTCTTCGGACCCCTGGCTGCGGTAAATGAAGCACTGGGGGAAGTCGTAATCGGGGTCGATGTCGATAGTGAGGGTGACCGAGGGAATGTTTTCGTCGTATTCTGCTCCGGCAATGCGCAAGTAGTCGGCAGTGTCGCCAATGGCAAAATAGCGAGTGCGCAATTGGGAGAAAGCATGAAGGGAGTCGGTGGTGTTGTCGACGGTGAGGTAGACTTTAACGCTTTGGATTGAGAGGTCGTCGATGACGGTGTCGAATTGGAAGGGGCCGTCGGGGCCAGTCTCGTGGATATGAACTTGCTCCTGGTCGCCTAAACGATAATGAAGGCGGTATCGCCCCACACTGTCGGGCATATTAATATAACGGTTCCAAGAGCAGCTGAAATGGCGGGTGCATCCGCTGTCGGGGAAGAAAAGCGTAGGGTTGTAATAGTAGGGGGTGAGCGGACTGGCCTGGAAGCAGCTGTCAAAGGCCAGCACACGAAAACGGTACTGAGAGTCAGTGGAGAGTCCGTGGGGGCAAAGATAGGAGGTGTTTAGCCGTCCCCAAACGGTGTCGTAATCTACACAAGGTGAACCGATGCAGAGATAATATCCGATGGCGTCGGTATCGGGCGTGGGATACCATGTGAGGAGGACGCGGTCGGACACTGTGTCAACGGTACAGATGCGCAAGGAACACGGGGCAGTGGGTACATCGTCGAAATAGTAAATACCTACCACATCGGACTGAAAAATGCCATAGGGGGTGACGGCTTCGACGTAGTAGCTGACCGTATCGGCACAGACTACACGGTGAAGAGTATCAAGATACTGGGTATCGGCCACGCTGGCCACGAGCGAAAAACCCTGCTGGGCTGGGTAATGACGATAAAGAGAATAGCTCTGGGCATTGGGGTAAGAGCTCCACTGGAGATGGCCCACATTATGGCTCACCGCAACAAAACGGAGGAACTGAAAGGTCTGGGACCTGGACCTAACGGGTAGGAGCACGACACATACAAGCAAAAGTACCCACGCATGGCGGAAACAGGGTGGCCGCTTGGAACGGATGATTATTTTGACCAGCTTGTTCATTTGAAAGACTGCATTTGCACTAGTTGACAATAGCGCCCCTGAAGGTGCATGAGTTGGTCGTGAGTGCCGCGCTCAACGATGCGGCCCTGTTCAAGAACCACAATAAGGTCGGCATTCTGAATGGTGGAGAGTCTATGCGCGACTACCAGAGCAGTACAATTGGCCATAAGGCGGTCCAGAGACTGCTGCACAAGGCGTTCGCTCTCGGTATCAAGGGCACTGGTAGCCTCGTCGAAAAGTAGTACGTCGGGGTTGCGCAAAACGGCTCGGGCAATGCTGAGACGCTGGCGTTGGCCACCACTGAGACACTCGCCACCGTCGCCGATATTAGTGTCGTACCCCTCCGCCTGCTGAAGTATGAACTGATGTGCATTGGCCACTTCGGCAGCCTGCTGCACCTGGGCATCGGTGGCTTGGGGGAGGCCAAAAGCAATGTTGCCCCGGATGGTATCGTTAAAGAGGATGGTGTCCTGAGCGACGACGCCGATATGGCGGCGCAAGTCGGCAAGACACAACGTCTGGAGTGGACGCCCATCGATGAGAATCTGGCCGCTGGTGCAGTCGTAGAAACGCATCAGCAGGTCAAGCAAGGTAGATTTGCCCGAACCGGAACTGCCAACCAGTGCCACTGTGCTGCCCTTGGGAATAACGAGGTCTATCCCTTGTAGCACCTCGGTACCTGGCGTGTAATGGAAACCCACCTGGCGGAACTCAATCTGATGATGCAACCCGTCGAAAGGCTGGGCTTCGGGCAAATCTTTGACGGTCTCGGACTCCTGAAGAAACTGCTCCAAGCGATCGACACAAGCTCGGCCCTTTTTCATCAGCGATATGGCCGTGGTAAGTTCTTTGGACGGGGGTATCATGAGGACGAACATCATGATATAAGAAACAAAAAGCTCAGGGGTAAGCCCCGTGTCGCCCCGCAGAACCATCGAGGAGCCAAAAAGCAAAATGCCTATGACCACACAGTTGCCCAAGAAGTCGCTTACCGGGGAGGATAGGTCCACACGGCGCAGCACTTTGGTTCGCAGTCGGGCATAGCTCTGGTCGGCCTGACGGAATCGGGCGTTAGAAAAGCCAATGGCTGTATAGGCTTTAATTACTTTCAACCCCATAATGGTTTCTTCCATCAGCGAAGTAAGAAAGGCATTGCGCTCCTGCAATTCGAGCGAATTGCGACGCAACCGATGTGTAATGCCCGAAATAACGAAGACAATGACAGGCAACATGCAGAGCACAAAGAAGGTGAGTTTGGGACTGATATAGAAAAGCATGGCCAAATAGAGTACCATGCTGACCACAGCCGTTACCATCTGCTGGACAGAGTTGAGCGTACTCTCCTCATATTCCACCATGTCACCACCAAAACGTGATAGGACATCGCCCTTGCGATTGCTTCCAAAATAGGAAAGCGGAAGCCTCATGACTTTGTCAAAAAGCTGGTTACGAATGTTGCGAACCACCTTGGCTCGTATGACGGCCATCTGCACTAAAGAGAGGTAACCGAAAATATTTTTTAAAGCATACAGCCCGAAAACTATCAGGGCAAAGAAAAAGAGAGCCCGCTGGGGACCATAGGCAATAAGCCAGTCGTAGAGCTGCTGGATTGCCTGCGAAAGGAGCGAACCTCCGGCCGAAGGAACCGCGGCGGCGGCACCCTCCTGAGGAAAGAGAATCTTGACAAAGTCGGCTACGGAAAGCGCCGTGGCCATGGTAAAGACCACAGACAACACCACAAAAAACCCGTATGCCGCCATTCGGGCAGCATACGGTTTCATCTGTTGTGTTGTGAACGACATAAGTGGGTTGCCTTAAAAAGGTTAAAAACACCTGAGAGAACCCATTGAGGTTCAGAACTCGAAGTTGGCCTTATAACCTAAGTAGTTGTGCGGGGTAATCCTGCGGATGCGCTCCTTCACGGCGGGGTCGACCTCGAGTGTGTCTACGAAATCAGAGATTGTCTGGGCAGTCACCTTTTGATTGGTACGGGTGAGCTGTTTGAGAGCCTCGTAAGGGTTGGGGTAGCCTACCGAACGGAGAATAGTCTGGATGGCTTCGGCCACTACAGCCCAGTTGTTTTCCAAGTCGTTGTAAATGGCCTGCTCGTTGAGGAGCAGTTTGCCCATACCCTTCTGTAACGAAGCAAGCGATATAAGCGTGTGGGCAATTGGCACACCCACATTGCGGCTGACAGTGGAATCGGTGAGGTCGCGCTGCATACGGGAAATAGGGAGCTTGTGGCTGAGGTGCTCAAAAATAGCATTGGCAAGCCCCAAGTTGCCCTCGGCATTCTCGAAATCGATCGGATTGACTTTGTGTGGCATTGCCGAGGAGCCCACCTCTCCGGCCTTGATTTTCTGCTTGAAATACTCCATTGAGACGTATGTCCATATATCGCGGCAGAAATCAATGAGAATGACGTTTATGCGCTTGCAATTGTCAAAATAGGCAGCCATGTTGTCGTAGTTCTCAATCTGGGTAGTGTACTGTTGGCGTTCGAGTCCCAGATGGTTTGCCACAAAATCATTGCCGAAAGCGCGCCAGTCAACGTCAGGATAGGCAGCCAAATGGGCATTGAAATTACCCGTGGCACCTCCAAATTTGGCACCAAAGGGAATTTGGTCAAAATAATCCAATTGGCGGCGCAGACGATAGGCAAAGACCTTCATCTCCTTGCCAAGCGAAGTGGGAGAGGCTGGCTGGCCATGCGTATGGGCCAGCATGGGAATATCGTTCCACTCTTGGGCTCGCTGTTCAATAACCTCAAGTATGGCCTGATACTGCGGGAGAAGCACCTGCTCGTGGCATTCTTTTATAGTCAGAGGCACCGATGTATTGTTAATATCCTGCGAGGTGAGCCCGAAATGGATGAACTCCTTATAGGTTTCGAGTTGCAACGCATCGAAATGGCGTTTGAGAAAATATTCTACCGCCTTCACATCATGATTGGTAGTTTTTTCTATTTCCTTTATCTCCTGAGCATCATCATCTGTGAAATTACGGTAGATGTCGCGGAGTTGCTCGGCAAGTTTGGGGCGCTGCGAAAAAAGCTCTTTCAACGGTAACTGGGGAACATTGCCCAAGGCAATGAAATACTCTATTTCCACACGTACACGGTAACGGATAAGGGCTCCCTCGGAAAAGAATCCAGCAAGGGACTCGACTTTGGAACGATAGCGGCCGTCGATAGGCGAGATGGCGTTGAGACTATTCATAATAAGTAGGAAAAGACTATTTTAGTATCTACAATGTTTTTTGCTTAGCCGTGGGGTCGGTGATAGACTTATTGAGGAAGGTATGGGTGGAAAGCACCTTCTCAATTTTTTTGTCGTGGGTGCAGTCGATAAGTGCTTGAGCGTAGAGCATATTGTGCATGTCTGTGCCCATGAGTTCTATCCAACCATTTTCCAGCATTTCAAAAGCCTTGCGACGTGGACCCTCACCATAAAAACCTCCCAAAGAAAGGATGTTGATTTGGAATAGGATACCCATATCCTTGAAATGCTCCAGCACGTGCGACGAGGAACTATAATAAGGATAACGCTCGGGATGAGCCAAAATCATATCGTAGCCCTTCATCTGCAGGTCGAACAAAACCTGCTCAACACCCATCACCTGCTGGTGCAATGATAGCTCTACCAGCAGATACTTGCCTCCTATCAGGAGGAACTTATTGTCTTCTATGCGCTGCTGAAATCCCGAGTCAATTCGGTATTCACCAGCAACGCCTGTCAGTTCCGGCACCTCATCTTTTTTCACGCCATTAGTGGCGAGATCTATCTTTAAGTTATCGAAACGTTCCAGAATATCTTCCTCAACATTAGGAAAACGCGGAAACTGATAATGAGGAGTGCAGAAAATCTTGTCGAAACCGGCAGCCCGCATCACGCGCATACAGGTGGCAGTTTCCTCCTCACTCTTGGAACCATCGTCCACGCGTGGCAGCAGATGGCAATGCATATCGGTGCCCAAAGCTTCAAAAATGGGTCGTGCGGTCTTGGGTTTACTTTTAAGAAACTCGAACATAACTTTTTTCTTTTAATCTATTCTTCTTATTTCGGCTCCCAGCAGGCGCAAACGCTCATCAATGTGCTGATAGCCGCGGTCTATCTGTTCAATATTATCTATCCGGCTCTTGCCGTCGGCCGAGAGAGCTGCTATGAGCAGCGCCACGCCAGCTCGTATGTCGGGCGACGACATGCGCACCCCGCGCAGCCGATGCTCCTGATCAAGGCCTATCACCGTGGCTCGGTGTGGGTCACAAAGAATAATCTGTGCGCCCATGTCTATCAGCTTGTCGACGAAGAAAAGGCGGCTTTCAAACATCTTCTGATGTATAAGCACACTTCCCCTCGCCTGGGTGGCAACCACCAAGGCAATACTAATCAGGTCGGGGGTAAATCCGGGCCACGGCGCGTCGGCTATGGTCATGATAGAACCATCCATAAAACGCTCTATCTCGTAGTGGTCACGAGAAGGGATGAAGAGGTCGTCACCCTTCTGCCACACCTCTATACCTAACCGGCGGAACACCTGAGGAATGAGCCCCAAATGTTCCAACCCCACATTGCGTATAGTGAGGTCGCTCTGCGTCATGGCGGCCATGCCAATGAACGAACCCACCTCAATCATGTCGGGAAGCAGGCGGTGCTGGCATCCGTAGAGTTCCTTCACGCCACGGATGGTAAGCAAATTGGAACCCACACCCTTAATCTTAGCTCCCATGCTGTTGAGCATCTTGCAAAGCTGGTAGATATAAGGTTCGCAGGCAGCGTTCATAATGGTGGTAGTGCCAGGAGCCATCACCGAGGCCATGATAATATTGGCCGTGCCGGTGACCGATGCCTCATCCAGCAACATATAGCATCCCTTCAGCCGTTCAGCCTTCACCTCGTAACCACCACGGCGGAAATCGACCGTGGCACCCAGCTTCTCCATGCCTAGGAAATGGGTGTCCAAACGGCGACGGCCAATCTTGTCGCCCCCCGGCTGTGGCACAAAGGCCTGGCCATAGCGCGACAACAGCGGACCCACCAACATGATGGAACCCCTTAGGGTCGAAGCCTGTTTGGCAAATTCTTCCCCCCTCAGCACCTCCAGGTTGACCTCATCGGCTTGGAACTCATAGCTACGGCCGTCCTTCAGCAGACGGGTATCGTCGTTCAGGCGCCGCACCTTCACCCCAAGCAATTGGAGCAAGCCAATGAGCTTGTTGACATCGCTAATGTCGGGAATATTGTCGATAACCACCTTCTCGCTGGTGAGCAACACGGCACATATCACCTGCAGCGCCTCGTTTTTGGCGCCCTGGGGGAATATCTCGCCGTGGAGTTTGTGTCCACCAATGATTTCAAATGACGACATGGCTTTAAGGCTTGTTTAAACTACTATTTTTTCTTTTTCTTCTTTTTGCGGGTGCCGTTGGCGCGGCGCTCGTCGTCAGTACCCTTGAGGTATTCGCGGTAATCCAAGTATTTGAAATCTTCGGGCACATGCAATTTCTCGCCCGAAATTTTTTCCAGCTGTAGGGTGATGAGGTCGTCCTCAACCGTGTCGCTATTCCAAAGCAGGTAGTCGCGCTTCATGGCATGGGCTATCAGCCTCACCAACTCGTCGCGCTCATCCCCTTCTGGGTATTCGGCCACCTTTTTTATCATCTTCTCCATCACGGCACCATAATGGCGATAGGCCACCTTGCCCTGGGTATAACTGATCGGATGGGGCTGGAATTCCACCGTATCCTCGCGGGTGATTTCGTAGGGGAGATCAATGTCCAGTTCCCATTTGGCCAAAATCATCAGGTGCACCCAGTATTTGCGCTTATAGTCCTTCACTTCCTTCGACTCGGGGCTGATTTGCGACATAATGTCCACAATGACCGAAGCCATCTGATTACGTTTCTCTCGGCTCTCTACAGTCTTCGTGTATTCTATAAGCTTGTAGATATTGCGGCCGTAATCTATTATCTTAATTTTTTCTCGCTGTGTATTATATTCCATTTCTTTAAAAATTCCTTTTAGTGTTATCCAACCATGTTACCCGGGCGGCATCAATACCACCCGCCAAAAAACATGGGGCTATAGGGTGCCGCCATGCGGTAATAGTCGGTAGGGCTAGCAAACATGCCCCATGGACCATACCCGCCACCGCTCAGCCAAGCATCGTGCAGCATGAACGGCATTGTGCCCGCATGGTCGCGAATATAGGTAAATGAGACATGGAGCAGATTATTATTGCTGAATCGAAAAGCGGCCGCAGCGGAAATGGCCGTGGCGGAAACGTTAAAGGCCTCGCCGTTCAAGGGACCGTACAGTGGGGCATAATGGCCGCCCATGTGGTAGACCGAACCCGCAAGCCAAAAGTTCTCGTTCACCTGATACTGCGCCTCCACATAACCCGAAGCCAATCCCGTGCCCCCGTTGGTCTTATAGGGAGCCAGGCTGCGTCGATTAGTACCTATGCTGTAGTTGGGGTTGAGACCCATATCAGTGGTGATGCGGAAACCGCCCAAGATAGTCCATTTGTCGTTCGGACGGTATGCAAGTGACGGAGCGACCGAAGTGAACAAACGGTTGTCGCCAAAAGAAGTCCCCAAAAATCCCGTGCTGACAGACAGGTGGGGCTCCCACTTGGACAGAATCACGGTGTCCGCGGCCGCACTGGTATCGGCATAGGCATGACGAAAATAAGCGCCAGGGTAATAGGGCAACCACTGCGCATTCAGCACCGAGGTGAGGCCGCCCAGTATGAGGAGAGCTATGATGAGATGTGCTTTTTTCATAATTCTAGCATACTTTAATTAAACATTAACGCGCGCGCATAAATTTTATTGTGACTAAAGTTCCAATAATTTCAAAAAAGATGTGGGCACAGGCGTTTCAAACCGCAACTGCTTACCCGTGACAGGATGCGTGAAGCAGAGGCGGAAGGCATGCAGGGCCAGACGGCTTATGGGGGAAATGTCGTCCTTATAGCCATACATGGGGTCGTGCACCACGGGGTGTTTTTCCTCCCTCAGGTGCACTCGGATTTGGTTTCGGCGGCCGGTGTCCAATTTCAATTCCAGCAACGAGTAGCGGCGCGAGGTCTTCACTGTCTTATAGTGCGTAATGGCCAATTTGCCCCCATTGTCAGTAGGTGACGAGAGCACACAGTATTGGCCGTCCGTCAGCCACGATTTAATGATGCCTTCCGGAGGTTCCAACTTCCCCCAGCAGACGGCAACATAAGCCCTGTCCGTAACCAAACCTTTCCAGTCGGCCTCGAATTTTTGCGATACCTGTTTCGACTTAGAAACCACCATCAGACCCGAAGTGTCACGGTCTAATCTGTGGACTATGTGTGCATTGCATTTTTGATGGGTCAGATGCAAGTAACGATTCAGTACCGTGATGACGGTATGTTCCGTTGGCTTTTTACTATTGGACAGCAGCCCCTCATGTTTGTTGACAACCATCAGGTGCTCGTCCTCGTAAACAATGTCCAGGTCGCGCGGTTTCAGACGCTCTTTATACCCCGCTTTCTCTATAGTTACCACCATGCCGGGTTGCAGAGGGTAGTTAAACTGGCTCACTCTTCTTCCGTCCACACACACATTATGGGCCAACAACTCTTTCACCTTGGAGCGACTGCTTTCCGGCATCAGCTCCGTCAGGAACTGAAGTAGCTCGCAAGCCGCTTGAACTCTATATTCTGATTGTTTCACGTGAAACATTAATTTACATAGTTATTAACAATATTTGCCGTGGTTTTCAACAAGTCTCTCCCCTACCCTCACTCGTTTTCTGTGGCCACATTTTCATACAAATCCACAAACTGGTATGGGTTGCCGATATGCTGGATGAATTTCATCATGTCTTCAAAACCAATTACCAAAGAGGCCGTGTTGTCGTTGGGGTGAAAGCTCACTCGGGTTGCCCCTTTCAACTGGCTGTCCACAAAAAGCGTTACCCCATGTCCTGCGTCATTCACCAAATTAAAGAGCGACACCGAGCCAGGCCTCACACCCAAATACTTCATCATGCGCTCCGGCGAAGCAAAAGTAAGTTTTCCCTGCCCCAAGCGCAACTCCATGTCGCGTATATTCATATTGTGCCGTGCGTCCATCACCACCAAATAATGCCTGTTGCCTTTGTGATTTCGCAAAAACAGATTTTTGCATATCGTGGTTCCCTCTCCCCTATAGTAGTGCAACGACTCCTCAATGGTATGGACTGCCGGATGCTCGTAGTAGTCAAACGCAATGCCCAGTTCCTTTAAACAATCGTAAACTTGTTGCTGACCTCTCATTTAATAATGCCTAACTGTTTGGACATGTCAAGCATCCGAACAATAGGCTTTTTGGCCTTCTCAATCAGCTCTTCCGACATGGTAATCTCTGGGGCCTCGTCGCGCAGGCATTTATACAGCTTCTCCAGCGTGTTCAACTTCATATACGAACAATCACTGCAGCTACATCCCTTATCGGCAGTCACCACCAAGTACTCCTTCTCCGGACTCTGCTTACGCATTTCGTATAGGATGCCTGGCTCGGTTGCAACGATGAACTTTTGCTTGCCCGAATTTTTAATATAGCCCAGCATAGCCTTGGTGCTGCCCACAAAATCGGCCACCTGCAGCAAGGCACTGTTACACTCGGGATGGGCTATGATGGCGGCATCGGGGTGTTCCATCTTCAATTTTATATACGCCTCGGCCTGCATGGCATCGTGCACCATGCACACTCCGTTCCAAAGCAACATCTGGCGCCCGGTGACCGCATTGATATAGCCACCGAGATTTTTGTCGGGCGCAAAAATAATCTTCTGGTCTTCGGGCAGTGACCTTACCAACTTCTCGGCATTGCCCGAAGTGCAAATCAGGTCGGAAAGTGCCTTTATTTCAGCAGTACAATTCACATAGCTAATCACCAAATGGTCAGGATGTTCGGCCTTAAACCTAGCGAACTCTTCAGCTGGGCAACTCTCAGCCAATGAGCAACTTGCCTCCATATCGGGGAGAAGCACCTTGCGCGTGGGATTCAATATTTTGGCAGTCTCAGCCATAAAATGCACGCCACAGAAAACGATAATGTCGTTCTCGCACTCCTGTGCTTTCTGGGCAAGAGCCAGGCTATCGCCAATATAGTCGGAGAGTTCCTGTATCTCGTCGCGCTGATAGTAGTGACCTAAAATAACGGCATTCTTCTCCTTCTTCAGCCGGAGAATCTCTCTCTTTAAAAATTCAGTATCCATGTTAGCAGATGTCAATTTAATAATCAGTTCACTTTGAATAGTACACACTATTTCACGTTGCAAATATACAAAAAAATTCCGAATTCTTGCACTGATAGAAAAAAATTATTTTTTCAAACTCTAAAATATGAAGGCTGATGCCAGAAAAATAATATCCATTCAACTTTAAATTGATTCAGCAATCTCAATTAAAAAATAACTTTACCTCTCCCCTACCCCACTTACTATTGTCTCTTCCTTCTCAATCAGCATCCCCTATTTCTTATGACAAAACGCTTTTTCTACTGGACTTATCTTACATTTAGTTTATATTTTATTTGTGTTTTATTAATGATTGATAAACTAAATGCAAACTAAATACAAACAAAATGTAAGATAAAAGGTGAAGGAAGGGCGATGGTAGAGGGTATGTAATGGCAGATACGGGTTTGAACTCTTAGAAATAAGGGGTGATAGGTTGGCTTTATAATTATTTTATTATTCCTTTTAAATTATTATTTTTCTTTTTTATCTTGTCAATTTTGTTGATAACTTGGCTAATGCGGTTCTGGTTTCTTTGACTTTATCAACAGATTCTAACATTTTATTATTTACTAAGTTATTAGTTTTCATTTTTTAGTTGTTTTGTCAACATGTTGTTCATAACGATCTGAACAGCCTTTTGTGAATAATTTGAAATGCAGTTAGCCCCTCTCTTTTTTGTTGATAAAGGGTGAAAAGAAGTAGTTTTTTCAACATATTTTGCTTCTTAAAAAGATTTCATTTTTTATTGACAGGTTTTTCTGAACTTTTGAACATTTTGTTTGTTGATATTTTTATATTGCTGAGTTTCTTTTTGATACCTTTTAACGTTGAAAACCTGTGGAAAAGTTAATTCATTTTATTTTGAATGATTTATGCTTTTGTCGTATCTTTGCAACACGAAATAAAGTTATAAACACGCTTGTTTATGAAAGAAATTATTCCTATGGCATGTGACCATGCCGGCTATGAATTGAAGGAAGTAGTAAAAAACTATCTGATTGACAAGGGTTTCGAGGTGAAAGATTTTGGAACCTATAGTACTGAGAGTTGTGATTATCCCGACTATGCACATCAGTTGGGACATGTGATTAACGATGGTGAGTTTCGTCGCGGCATAGTTATTTGTGGCAGCGGCAACGGTGTCCAAATGACCGTTAATAAGTATCCCAACGTGCGTTGTGCCCTCTGCTGGACGCCCGAGATAGCCCATCTGGGTCGACAGCATAACGACTGCAACGTTATTTCTTTGCCTGCCCGCTTTATTTCGCAGGATACGGCCCTACAGATTGTTGATGAGTTTTTGAATACCGAGTTTGAAGGCGGTCGTCATCAGCGTCGTGTGGAGAAGATTAGTAAGTTGTTATAATAGAAATAGTTTATGACTACGCTTGAACGTACTGCCGAGAACCTGGAGGCTCTGCGGCAAGTGTTTACATGTATTGACAATACCACTCTCGAGGGTTCTGACACCCGTCAGCGGGTGCAGCAGCTTTGCCATCGTTCTCTCGAATTGTGTGATACTGATAGGGGCATTGGGCATGTGGCTGCTGTCTGTGTCTATCCTGTCTTTGTCCGTCAGGCTCGTGAATGTTTGAAAGGCAGTGACATAAGGGTTGCTTCGGTAGCAGGTGCATTTCCGGCTGGGCAGTCGCCTATTGCTGTCAAGTTGCAGGAGATTCAGTATGCACTAGACGAGGGTGCTGACGAGATTGACATGGTTATTTCGCGTGGCTCATTGTTAGAAGGCGATTATGGTAAGGTGTATGATGAGATTGCGGCTATACGTGAAATTACTGAGAACCATACGCTTAAAGTGATTTTGGAAACTGGCGAACTTCAGTCGGCTGCCAATATCGCCAAAGCTTCGGAACTAGCTATTGAAGCTGGTGCCGATTTTATTAAAACTTCCACAGGCAAGATAGCCGTATCGGCCACGCTTGAGGCTGCTGATGTGATGCTTAAAGTTATTAAAAACTACCACGATGCAACTGGAAAATGGGTTGGTTTTAAGGCTGCCGGAGGTATCTCTACTCCCGAAGAAGTGTTAAAATATTATCAGTTGGCAAGAGAGATTGTTGGGTGTGAACACACTACTAACCAGTTTTTTAGAATTGGTGCAAGTCGTCTCACCGAACGCTTGTTTGCTTTTTTAACAGAATAGTTTCTTAAAATATCAGTTTTTTTTTGTTATTTTGCATTTTTATTATATAACATTGATTATTTATAGATGAAACCCTTACAACAGAAACTTTCGCAGTACACTCTTCCGCAAGAAGCCAAGGCAAAAGGCGTTTATCCTTATTTCACTCCTATCTCTTCCGAACAGAATACCGAGGTTATTGTCAGCGGTAAAAAAATGTTGATGTTCGGCTCCAATTCTTATTTGGGTCTTACCAATCATCCAAAGATTAAGGAGGCCGCCAAGGCTGCTATTGATAAGTACGGTACCGGCTGTGCCGGTTCGCCTTTCCTTAACGGAACGCTTGACATTCACGTCCAGCTGCAGGACGAGTTGGCAGAATTTCTTGGCAAGGACGGTGTGTTGCTTTTTTCTGCTGGTTTTCAGGCCAATTCGGGTACTATTCCTTGCGTCACTGGCCGTAAGGACTATCTGATTTATGACGAGTTGGACCATGCCTCGATTATGGAAGGCAAGCTCATCACTTTTGCCACAACGCTGAAATATAAGCATAACAATATGGAAGACCTGGAACGTCAGTTGCAAAAACTACCCCTGGAGGCAGTTAAATTGGTTGTGACCGACGGTGTTTTCTCCATGGAAGGCGATGTGGCTCCTATTGACAAAATGGTGGAGCTTTGCAATAAGTACCAGGCTACGCTGATGGTTGACGAGGCACACGGCCTAGGCGTTTTCGGACGTGAGGGTCGCGGCGCTTGCGACCATTTCAACATGCTGCCCAATGTGGAGATGATCATGGGAACCTTTTCTAAGTCTTTGGCTTCGATTGGTGGTTTCCTGGCTGCCGATAAAGAGACTATCAACTTCCTGAAACACAATATTCGCCCATATATCTTCACTGCTTCTATTGCTCCTGCTGCCACTGCTGCGGTGCTGGCCGCAATGAAAATTATGCGCTCCGAACCCGAACGCCAACAGGCTCTTTGGGATAACACCCATTACGCTCTGAAGTGCTATAAGGACTTAGGATTTGAGATTGGCCACACCCAGTCGCCTATCGTGCCGCTCTTTATACGCGATGCCGACAAGACTTTCATGGCCACCCGTATGATTTTTGATGCCGGAGTGTTTGTGACCCCCGTGGTGCCTCCGGCTGTTCCCTCGCAAGATACGCTTATCCGTTTTGCCATTATGGCCACCCATACTCACCAACAGATTGACTTTGCCATTGAGCAAATTTATCAGGTGTTCAAAAAATTGCAAATTCTCTAATTCTTTTCTATGGAAGACATTGTTATAAGAGAAGTTAACGGGGGTTGCCAACTCCGCAAGTTCATCAAGTTTCCCAATAAACTGTTCAAGGATGTCCCTTCTTATATCCCGGTTTTGATGAGTGACGAGTTGGGGCTGTTAACTAAGAAGAACCCTTCACTTGACCACTGCGACCTGAAGATGTGGCTGGCCTACCGTGGTAAAAAAGTTGTGGGTCGTGTGGCTGGTATTATTAATTACAGTGTGAACGAGAGATGGGAGAAAAAGGCTGTCCGTTTTGGATGGTTCGATTTCATTGAGGATTACAATGTCTTTAACCTTTTGTTAAACAAAGTTGTGGAGTGGGGTAAAAGCAAAGGAATGGATGAGATAGAGGGTCCATTTGGTTTCACCGATATGGATAAGGAGTGCTGGGTGATTGAAAATTTCGATGCCCGCCAGAACCTCAGCACATTGTATAACCCCAAGTATTATATTGACTTTATTGAGAAAGCCGGATTTGAGATTGGCTGCAAGTGGGCCCAGTACCAGATGCCTGCCTCACAGCCCATTCCCGAGAAGGTGGGCCGTATTAATGAGCTTATTCTCAACAAATATCACCTGAAACTTCTTCGTTTTAAGAAGCGCCAGGAGGTTATGCCCTACGCCAGAAAGTTTTTCCTTACCATCAACGAGGCTTTCAAGGATTTGTATGATTTTGTGCCTCTTACCGATAAGGAAATAGATTGCTATATCAAACAGTACTTTCCTTTTATCAATTTGGAATATGCCAATTTTGTGGTGGATGAGAACGATGATTTGGTAGCCTTTGGCCTCAGCATTCCCGACCTCAATGAGGGATTTAAAAAGGCCAATGGCAGCCTCTTCCCCTTCGGCTGGTATCATATCCTTCATTCACTCCATCATTACACTGATATAGACCTTTTGCTCAACGGTGTGCATCCTGCCTGGCAAAAACGTGGCGTTCATTCAATCTATTATGCCGAAATGAACCGCAATACTGCCAAGAATCACGTCCGCTGGGCCTATACGAACCCACAGATTATTGGAAACGAGGCTCAGCGCATTTGGGATACTACCTATGATGCTCACCAGATTATGCAACGCGCTATCTTTAAAAAGAAAATATAGACTTTTTTCAACAGCAATTTTATAATCAGGTATAATATAATTAGTATTAATAAAAGTGTCAGTTTGGTTGAAACTGACACTTTCTTTTTGTAAATGTGTTTGTTATGAACTAATTGTATTGTTGGGCTATTGTTTGTTCGGCTTGGTTTTATAGTAATCGACTAAAATATTCACAAACCAGTTGCCCGGAATGAACCGTTTCAAGGCCACTGAAAGCCATTGTTCGAAGTTGGCCACTACGTAGCGCAGTTTGGGGTGCTTGGCATTTACTATTTTTTCTATTTTGTGGGCAAGTACATCGGGTGTGAGACCGCTATTTTCCTCTTTTTCAATCAGTCCCAGAGAACGTTTGAAAATGGGGCCATAGTCGGGGTCGTCCATTGTGGCTTGCGAGTTTTTGCGGCTGGCGGTGAAGTTGGTGGCAAAGTCGCCAGGCTCTACCATCGATACGGATATGCCGAAGCCTTTTACTTCGGCGCTCAAGGCCTCGGAAAAGCCTTCTATGGCGAATTTGGAAGCCGAATAGAAGCCTTGGTAGGGCAGTCCCATAATGCCGCCAATAGAGCTTAAATTAATGATTTTTCCATGCCGCTGACGACGCATGTAAGGTAGTACTTTTTGGCACATGTTCACGCAACCCCTGAAGTTGACGTTCATTTGCGTGTCTATTTCTTCCTCTGAGGCCATCTCAAGTGAACCGCCAATGCCCATACCAGCATTGTTGATAAGCACGTCGATGCGCCCTTCAGTGTCGTATATCTCTCTCATTTTTAAAGCAATAGTTTCTGGGTCGCGCACATCGCATTGAATATAGCTGATTATGGGATGAGTCATCTCGCGGCGGCAGATGCCGTATACTTTGTGTCCGTGTGAGGCAAGGAGTTCGGCTGTCTGTTTGCCAAATCCTGATGATGCCCCTGTGATTATAATTACCTTATTCATAGTGTTTTATTTCGTTCTTAATTGGATAATATCCGTATTTTCTTATTGGCTTTTATTTCTTGCAAAAGTACGCTTTTTATTTGAAATAGCATAAACTTCTTTTGTATCACCTCTCCTACCCTCTTGAATGGGAGTTAAAGGATATTCAGTTTACCTGTTATTTCAGTTGTATATTCAGTATTAAAACCGTTTAATCCAAATTTCTTTTGTATCTTTGCAAGTTAATTTTTGCTCATGCAAAATAGCGATTCAATACTCAGGAGTCTGGATAGATTTATCCGTAAGTACTACAAGAACAGGATGATAAAAGGCATTCTCTATGCCTTGGGTCTATTGCTGTCGCTTTTCTTGATTATTGTCTTCCTTGAATATTTTGGTTATTTTGGCACTACGGTTAGGGCTATTCTTTTCTGGTTCTATCTTTTGGTCAGCATGGCTGTAATAGTTTATTACGTGCTCATCCCCCTTGCTAAAATGTTCCGATTGGGGAAGGTTATTTCCTACGAAGAAGCTGCCCAGATTGTAGGAAATCATTTTCCTGAGGTGAAAGATAAACTGCTCAATCTACTACAGTTGCAAGAAAAAGGTTGTGCCTCTTCGGACGATTTGCTCAGAGCTGCTATTGCCCAAAAAACTGCCCAACTGAAGCCCATTCCTTTCCAGCAAGCGGTTGACACAAAATCGAACCGTAGGTATATTAAATATGCGGCTATCCCCTTGGGAATTGTTTTGCTGCTCCTGCTAATCTCCCCTACCCTTCTGACGCAACCGTCTCACCGCATCACCCACTATTCAACTCAGTTTGAGCGCCCTGCCCCATTTACTTTTGTTATTGATAATCCATCCCTTCAAGTTGCTCAGCAAGAAGATTTTGACCTTCGTGTATCTATCCAGGGCGATGCTGTTCCATCAGAGGTTTTTATCAGTATAGATGGTAATCTTTATAAAATGCGCCCGCTTGACAAAAGCCATTTTTCATACCTTTTTAAGACGGTTCAGCGTAGTTGCACTTTTCATTTTGAAGCAGCCGGTGTCGTATCTTCTGAATTTACTTTGCAGGTGTTTCCTAAACCTGCAATTGTTGATTTTCAAGCTGCACTTTCGTATCCTGCCTATACTCATAAGGTGAATGAGACCCTTTCTAATGAGGGAGATATGGTTGTTCCTCAGGGAACATTTGTTAAATGGTATTTCCATACACAAGATGTTGACACATTATATTTCTTTGTAAACGAGGATATTAAGAAACTTGTACCAGATGCTAATGGAAGACTCTCTTTCACTCTTCGAGCGATGCAGTCCTTCAGCTATGGATTTACAGTTGCTAATCAGTTTTCGCCTATCACCGACACGCTTACATACGCAGTATCTGCTATAGACGATGCCCTGCCTATGATAGCTGTTATGGAGATGAAAGATTCTACGCTTGACGACCGTCTTTTCTTTTCTGGACGCATAAAAGATGACTATGGCTTTACTAAGTTAGATTTTAAAATGGTGAAAACCAACGTGAAAGATACTTCCCAAAAGGAGGTTTCATCGTTTCCCATTGCACTATCGCATGAGTCTGTTCAGGAGTTTTACTATTCTTATAATATTAATGAGGTAGTGCTGAATCCTGGTGATAAGCTGGTTTATTATTTCGAGGTATGGGATAATGACGGCATTCACGGCCCAAAGTCTGCAACGTCACAGCATTTTGAGCTGACTATACCAACTGAACAGGAACTGGATAATATATTAGACCGCAACTCAGAAGAGGCGCAGCAACGTGCACAAAAGTCGATGTCGGAACTAAAAAAGATGCAGGAAGATATCAACGAATTGATGCGTAAACTGGTGGATAAAAAGGAGCTTAACTGGCAGGATAAGAAAGATTTGCAAGAACTTGCCAAGAAGCAGGAGCAGGTGAAGAGTATGCTGCAACAGATGCAGCAGCAGCTTAATGAAAATAAGAAGTTAGAAGAGAAATATAAAGACCAGAGCGAGAAGTTGTTGGAGAAACAGCAGGAGCTTGACCGCTTGATGAATGAGGTGCTCACGGAGGAGATGAAGGAGATGATGAAACAAATTGATGAGATGATGAAGGAGGTGGATAAGAAAAAGGTTCAGGAGAAACTGGAACAGCTTAAATTGAATAACGAGGATTTGGAGAAGCAGCTCGACCAAAATATTGAGTTAATGAAGCGCTTAGAAATGGAAAAGAAGGTTGAGGATGCTATTCAAAAAACAGAACAACTTGCTGAAAAACAGCGTGAATTGTCAAAAAAAGCCGAGGACTCTAAAAATAAAAATGAGAATGAGAATCTTCTTAAAGAGCAGCAAGACTTATCCCAACAGTTCGACCAACTACAGCAGGAACTTAAAGATATTCAGAAAGGCTATCAGGAGATAGATAAAAGTTTGGATTTCAAACTCGACCAGGAGTTGATGAAAAAGATTGACCAAAATCAACAAGGAGCAGAGAATAGTTTAAAGAATAATAAGAAAAAAGGCGCTTCGAAGCATCAGAAAGAGGCTGCCGAACAGTTGGAAGAACTCTCTGAACAGTTGGCCGAGTCCCAACAAGACTTAGAGCAACAGGACTTGGCAGAGGATGCCGAACTAATTAGACAGCTACTGAAGAATCTTGTTCGCTTGTCATACGATCAAGAATCACTGATTTCAAAGGTGCGCAGTACTTTTATTCAAGACCCTCAATATCAGTCTATCATTGCTGGTCAGAATAAGATAAAAACTGATTTCAGAGGGGTAGAAGATTCTTTACGGGCAATTGCTAAGCGACAGGTGCAGGTGGCCTCGGTTATTAATAGAAACCTTTCCGAGGTGAATAGCAGTCTCAGTCGTTCTCTTAACGGGTTGTTGAATATGAACCAGGCTTTCTATGGTGCATATAAGAACTCACAAGCCTCGACGTCAATGCAATACGCAATGACTTCTTTTAATAATTTGGCATTGGTCTTGGCTGAATCACTTGACCAGATGCAGAATCAAATGCGTCAAAATAGCCAAAAAAAGAAGAATGGGAGTTGTAAGAACCCTGGGATGAAAAAGCAAGGTAATTGCAGTAATCCTGGTAAAGGAAAGCCCTCTGCTAAATCAATGAAGGAGTTGCAAAAGGAACTGAATAAGCAGATGGAAGCGCTTAAGAAACAGTTAGATAAACAAGGGAAAAACAGTAAGCCGGGTGAACGTAAAAAGTTGGGAGATAAAGGTAGTGCCCAATTGAGCGAAGAGTTTGCCCGCATGGCCGCACAGCAAGAAATGATTCGAAGGAT
This sequence comes from uncultured Bacteroidales bacterium, assembly GCA_947165255.1. Classification (GTDB taxonomy): domain Bacteria; phylum Bacteroidota; class Bacteroidia; order Bacteroidales; family P3; genus Colimorpha. The sequence continues at coordinate 56,640 of CAMUZR010000008.1, read as the reverse complement.
GATGCAAGAATATGGTCAGGAAATTAAGCAGAACAATGCAGGAAATGCAAAGTTAGCCAAAGAAATCGACCAAATGATGAAGCAGATGGAACAAACTGAGACAGACCTTGTTAACCGAGTAATCACTCAGCAAACGATTCGTCGCCAACAACAGATTATGACTCGCATGTTGGATCATGAGAAGGCAGAGATGGAACGCGAAAAAGAAGAGCGACGTCAAAGTCATGAAGGGAAAGATACCTACCATCAGCCCTCCCCCTCCGATCTTGAGAAGTTGAAGAAATTGCAGGATAAGAACATGGAACTTTTCCGCTCTGTACCCCCTACCCTTTCACCTTACTATAAGGCAAAAGTGGACGATTATTTTTATAAATTTTAATCTATAGTGCATAATAATGAATTTTATTTGTATTTTTGTAAAGATTGATTAATTAGTACCGAATAATGGAAAGAGCTATAATTCAGAATAATACGAGTAGTATTGAACAGATAGAAAACTTTGTAAGAGCTGTTTGTGATGACAATCATATTCCTAATTATTTTGCTACTATTTCCGTATCAGTGCTTAAGGTTGCTGAATATGCGTTCCATCATAATGCCAATTCTCCCCTTACTATCTTTTTCGAACAGTGTCGTGGTGGCATTAGGTTTATTGTCCAGTCGGACTATCAATGTTTTGAAAAAACTCATTCTTCGGGAATACCACCTACTGGGTCAGATGAGGAATTATTATACTTAGTTAATATCCTTTCTGATGAATTGGAGGTCTTGGATGGCGGATGCGGTCTTCAGTTGACTTTTGATGTTTTAGGTATTGCTCCTCAGGAGGTCGCTCATCGGATTCATATTTTAGAGAATTTCTATGTCAATATTCGTTCGCAGATTGTTGAGGTCGTAGAAAGTTAATTTACTTTTTCCTTGTTTAACTCAATGAGGCTTTGACCTACCAGACCAAACCCCTTACTTGTTGAAAATATTCAAAGGAAAATGAGGAATATATTGACGTTTTTTATGATAACTATTTGGAAACATGTCTTTTATCACATAATTCTGCACATTCAATATTCTAATGCTAAAATATAAACTTTGCCTCTCCCCTATTCAGTAAATCATTCATTATTCAAGATTGCAATATGGCTATATATTTTTCGACCGAAAATATTCATTTTGACCTCAAAGGTAAGATGAGGGTTAAAAGATGGATTACCGATATTATAAAGGCCCAGGGTAAAAAAGTAGGTGATATTAGTTATCTTTTTTGTGATGATGCTTATCTTATCGAAGTGAATCGTGCTTACCTCAATCACGATACTTATACTGATATCATTACTTTTGATTATGTCGAAGATAATCTTATTTCAGGTGATATTATGATAAGTGTTGAACGAGTAAAAGAAAATGCCCAACTATTCGGTAGCACTTTTGATCAGGAGTTACATCGCGTGATTATCCATGGAATACTCCATCTTTTAGGTCAAGGTGATAAGACAGCCCCTGAAGCAGCCCAGATGCGGAAGAAAGAGGAGGCTGCTTTAGCAGTGTGGAATTCAATGGCTTAATTGCCTGTTTCCCGTGAAACGTATCAAATAAACTTTGATTTACTTTGTCACAATAAAAAAACAAAATGACTTCCCCTTTCTATGATGTTATCGTTGTGGGAGCAGGCCATGCGGGTGCAGAAGCAGCAGCTGCCGCAGCTAATATGGGCGCTAGAACACTTCTAATTACTATGAATATTGATACAATCTGTCAGATGTCATGTAATCCTGCAATGGGCGGTGTGGCAAAAGGACAGATTGTGCGAGAGATTGATGCTTTAGGTGGCTACTCTGGTATCATTACTGACCATTCTATGATTCAGTTCAGAATGCTCAACCTTTCAAAGGGACCGGCTATGTGGAGTCCACGTGCACAATGTGACAAAACGCAGTTCTCGTTGAATTGGCGTTATCAGTTGGAAAATATTCCACTTCTTTCCATCTGGCAGGATGAGGTAGTTGGGGTTCTTGTCCATGGCGGAGTAGCCTCAGGCGTCAGAACTCGTATGGGTTTGGATATTCAAGCTGGCTCTGTGGTATTAACCAATGGGACTTTCCTAAATGGTGCTATCTATGTTGGAGAGATGAGTTGGAGCGGCGGAAGGATAGGAGAGGGGGCAGCTTGCAGTTTGTCTGATCAGCTCCTTGAAATGGGATTCGAGGTAGACAGGCTTAAAACAGGAACGCCAGTTCGTGTTGATGGCAGAACAATCCATTTCGAACGATTGGAAGAACAACCTGGGGATGAGAATCCTCAAAAGTTCTCCTATACTGAAACCCTTCCTCTTAAGTATCAGCGCTCTTGCTTTTTGGCCTATACTAATGAGCATACGCATGACATCCTTAGAACCGGGTTTGACCGTTCTCCATTGTATACTGGTCGTATACAAGGTACGGGTCCTCGTTACTGTCCTTCGATTGAAACTAAAATAGTCCGCTTCGCCGATAAACAGCGTCATCAACTATTTGTGGAGCCAGAAGGATGGACAACGCATTCTTATTATCTAAATGGTTTTTCCTCTTCATTACCTTTGGAGGTACAGGTTGATGCTCTACATTCTATTCAAGGTTTTGAAGATGCAGCTATTCTAAAACCTGGATATGCAATTGAATATGATTATTTTCCCCCAACACAACTCAAGTACACCCTAGAAACGAAAAGAATAGAGAATCTGTATTTCGCTGGTCAGATTAATGGTACGACAGGTTATGAGGAGGCTGCTTGTCAAGGGCTTATGGCAGGAATTAATGCTGTTCTAAAAATACGTGGTAAATCCCCATTTGTACTTAACCGAACCCAGGCCTATATAGGAGTGCTAATAGATGATCTTGTCTCTAAAGGGGTAGATGAACCATATCGTATGTTTACTTCCCGAGCTGAGTACCGTATCCTTTTGCGTCAGGATAATGCCGATGTTCGACTGACGGAGTTGTCCCACAATATTGGTCTTGCTTCTGATGAGCGAATGCGTAGGGTAGGAGAGAAGATAAGATATACTCAAGAGCTTTCAGATTTCATTAGTGAAACCTCTATCTCACCGTCAGCGGCAAATTCCATGTTGGAATCGTTGAATACTCCGGCACTTCAGCAGCGTGTGCGTCTAGTTAACCTGCTGTTGAGACCGGAAGTGACGATGAAGAACCTCATGGAGGTCTCTTCTGAACTTAGGTCACAAGTGGATAATGTAACTGTCGGTTTACGCGAAGAGGTACTTAATGCGACAGAGGTACAATTGAAATATAAACGCTATATAGAGAAAGAGCAAGATGTGGCCAGCCGAATACTCAAGTTTGAGGATATCTCACTTCCAGCAGATTTTGACTACTATTCTCTACATTCGCTCTCTTATGAAGCCCGTGAGAAACTAACCAAACTGCGCCCGGCTACAATCGGTCAGGCCTCCCGTATCAGTGGAGTTTCCCCAGCTGACATTTCTGTTCTCCTCATAACCTTGAATACTAAGGATGGAAAAGAAGGAGGGTCTTGACTAGTGAATGAAACGCCGAACGCTGCTTCACACAAATAGAGTAGGGGTGGGTGGTTTCACGAGAAACGAACCATATAAATATCATCATAAGAGATATTTGAATGATTCTATTCGTAACTATTTCCGTAAGTCATTTATGCGATGAATCACACTGACAACAGGATTCCTATTCAACAGCTCTACACCCTGTTTTTTTATCTCCTATCACGTATATAAGGCATATTCCTTTTAATAAGTATTATTTCCACGTTGTATCGCCATGCTACTTTTTGTTGTAAATCTCATGTTCTATGATGTTTAATGTGTTTTTCGGTTTAATCTACCACCATTATTCTCAACTATACTGTTTAGCTCTTTATAGCATGATATTTACAGAAGGGTTGGCCTGTGAGTTTGGGCTATTTGTTTTTCATGACCATTTGATATAATATTGAGTCTAGGGTAGTGGTCGATATGGGTTTTGCGTCAGGTCGAAATACTTCAATTCGTCCAGTGTAATAATCTGCCAGGTACTGAGCATAGTCTAGTAATTCCTTATCAATAGATCTTATGCCCATTTCTACCCCACATTTCTTTAACTTGACCAATTCGTTTATTTTTCTTCGGATTTCTTCTTCTTGAATGGTGGCTTCTACCAATTCAGTAAAAAGTACAGGCGGAAGAGTCTGATGCTGCTCAATCCATCGGCAGCCGAGAATACCTCGGAGGTAGTAAAAAAATACCTTAAGTCGGCATTTCTCTTGCTTTAAGTATCTTGCATCATGTGTATGGTAAATGCGGTAGTAGTGGTGCATCATTTTTGTTGGATCGAAAAACTTGTCGACAATGCCATCCATAGATTGCATAAAATCATAATTTTTCTCGTATATAATAGGAGAATGGAACCATTCGAGTAAAGATGGATTGCTCGCTTTGAGTAGTGATAAGGCCTTCTTCAGATCCCAGCCGACCAAATCGATGTTATCCTTATACATATACTCTATGACGTCTCGTTTTCGTTCTATACTTATATACCATTGAGGTTTGTTGACGTACACAAAACGCACGTCCCAGTCGCTGTTTTGAGACTCGAATCCCCATGCTCGGCTGCCCGATTCTACAGCCAGTAGCACTTTCACACAATGGGCTTGTTCCACGTCTCTTAGGTGTTGTAGTATTACTTTTTCTTTTTCCATTTTGAAGTTCGCTTACGCTATTATATTGTGTGCAAAGATAATAATTCTTTTGAAATTGCTCAAATAATAATTCGAAATCCGACTGCCTCACGTTCAATATGGAATAATTGTAATACAATATGTTGTGAAAAATTCTAGTTATTAGGATAGATGTATTTAAGAGAAAGGGCGTTCCTCTCATTGAAATCTCAGGGTATGAAAGCATAGACTAGTTAGCCCAGCTGAACTCGAAAGTGTAATACATAGAACTCACACCAATTTATAAGGAGTGCAAAGATAATTGTGTATCGTCTCAAGCCTCATTTGTGTGGCTTTGGGCGCCTTTGGTGTAGTTGTGCCAGGTTTGCTCACTATTCCGTTTCTCTTGTTGTCTTCTTGGCTATTTTATCGCTTTTCGCCTCGGTTGCAGCAATGGCTATTGGATTCATAGCTAGGAAAAAATAATCGCAGCTACCATCGCCATGGCGGAAAGGCTGTCTCCTTAAAAAGCAGGTGCGTGGGCATTATGGTATCGACCGTAATCGTCATACTATCCGGCTCAGTAGCCAGAATTATCGTACTTATAGTCAGTATAGTGGGTACGAAACAATATTATCCACCATAGCCAATGCAAAGCACGACGATTTATATAGAATAAAGTATTGTGCTTTCTCCTGCGACTAGTCGCAGAGTACACATCTCAGATACTCTTTAGATTCAGGACCGAGGTTAAAAAGTAGGTCGAGGGTGGTGAGGTTAGGCTGAAAACCATATCGCATATCAAACACTTGGCTATAGGGGTGCAACGGGATCTCCGGCTGAAAGTGTTTGGAACAGAGATTGTTGCGGTAGTCTATAGTGCTGTCACCGAGTGTTTCAGCTGGTGAATAGTCTTCGGTGAAGCAAACAGAACACTTGATTTTCAGTTTTATTAAAAGGTATCGTAGTAGGGCATCGTTCAGGTCAGCAAGTCGCTGCCAGGGTTGCAAGAGAATCTTTTCAAGGCCGTCGCGGTAATAGAGGAAAAAGGGTGCTGCGCTATAGGCAGACGCGATGGCTCGCCAGTGGTGGATATGCCAAGGCTCCTGATAGCTTATGCCAATCTCTTCTGTGCGAGTGTGATTACCGTTTATGCGAACCACTGGTACGGTCAACACCTGCAGACCGTTGCCCGTGGCAATGACGGCACGGTTACGGCAGGTCTGCTTGGGGAAAGTCTCTTTCGTCTCAATGGCAATGTTGTCGTAGCGCATCAAGCAGGCCATATAATAGACCGAGGGAAGATAAGCCGTGGGGAATAAAGCGGGTACAGAGAGCACTATTTTCCTATGCTAATAGACATCAGTTCATCGTCTTCGAGATAGAAATCGATATTTCCCTCGTTAAACGAAACCCTTCGTTCGCCCCAATCTTCGTCATCCACATCCTGCTCGAAAAACTTATTTTCAACCATGAGGGCGACAATCTCCTTCTCGCCTAGGTCGAAAATCTCCTTTCCGAAGAGCTTGGTATCCTCGTCGGTAATGTCGATGCAAGAAAGCATGGGATTGTCTCCCTCAAAGAAAAGCGTGAGTCCATCGCCGTAGCGAAGCACGGTGGTAGTCTCGCTGGCAGCATTCTCTAAGGCTTCCACTTCATCGGCCTGGCCAAGCAGGGCAACCACCTCCTCGACGGGCATGTCGAAACGGACATCTCCGTATCCTTTTTTGATATGTATTTCCTTGTTCATGTCATTAATTTTAGTTGTCAGGGGTGTCATCAATCACCCCAATTTTTGTTTTTTTTTGAGGAAACAAAGGTACAATTTATTTCTCAATTAGGCAAATTATTTCGGAAAAATGATTTCAATATCTATTTTTATTTGTTGAAAAACAACGGATTATGTAAAATGTTAAAAATAAAAACGGAAAAACTTTTTGCTAAAAGAGAAAAAAGTTGTACTTTTGCAAACTCAAATTTGAGGATGACTAAGTAGCTCAGCAGGTAGAGCACATCCCTTTTAAGGATGGGGTCCTGGGTTCGAGCCCCAGCTTAGTCACAGAGATAATATGGGAGACTAAGTAGCTCAGCAGGTAGAGCACATCCCTTTTAAGGATGGGGTCCTGGGTTCGAGCCCCAGCTTAGTCACGAAATTGAACCGGGAGCGCTTTTCTTCCGGTTTTTTTGTATCATGAGAATGCCACGAATAGCACGAATGGGACTTTTGCTGTTCCTATTGTTTTGGACGGCCACCAGCCGAGCCCAGCAAACACAGGAGCAGTTGGCTTCGCACTACTACTCCAACGGCGATTTTGCACAGGCGGCAGAGCTCTACGAGCAGATGTACAATCGTTCGCCCAATAAGTTCTACTATCAGATGCTATTCCGTTCCTATCTTGAATTGGAACAGTGGAAAGATGCCGAACGGCTGACCGAACGCCGTCTGAGACAATTCCCCAAAGAATTGGACCTCTATGTCGACCTAGGACAAGTGCAGGAACGCCGTGGCGAGCGCAAGAAAGCCCTGAAAAGCTATGATTCGGCCGTGGACAAAATAGGTTACGACTCCAAACAAATTGCCGACCTCTGTCAAGCCTTTGAGACCGCCAACCACACCGAATATGCCATCATGGTCTATCTTTCAGCCCGAAAAAAGATGAAAAATGAATTAGCCTACGTGAGTGAATTGGCCACCCTCTATGAGCGTTCGGGCAACTATGAGGCAATGATGCAGGAGTATTTCGACCTTCTTGACAAGCAGCCCCGCATGATGAATCAGATCCAGATTGCGCTGCAGCGAGTACTCAACGAGACCTCCAACCCCAAAGTGTCCGAGGGGCTTCGCAGTGCCTTAGTGCAGCGTGTCCAGCAGCACCCCGAAAACCAGCATTATCTGGAAATGATGATTTGGTACTCCCTGCAACAGAAAGACTTCCAATTTGCCATGGTGCAGGCAAAGGCAGTCGATGCCAGATTTCCCCAACAGGAAGGCGAAACCCTCATGCGCGTGGCCGACATTGCTCAAAGCAATCAGGCCTACGACGTGGCGCTGGAGTGCTATGCCACCGTGGCCAAGAAAGGCACAGATGGGCCTTTCTATTTCGATAGTAGGGTAGGGGAGCTGAACGTCCAATTTGCCCGCATCAATCGCAATTTCCCCATCGAGAACAAGAAACTATGGGCGCTGCTACACGACTACGAAGTCGCATTTGCCGAACTGGGCAAGAACGAGCATACCGTGTCCCTCATGCGCAACTATTCCGACCTCATGGCCTATTATGCCGACAGCCTCCAACGGGCAGCCGACATGCTTTACGATATTTTAGACCTTCCCCGTCTTTCTCCTCAGCAGCGCGACGAGACCAAACTAGCCCTCGGCGACCTACTGCTTTTCGCCGGTGAAGTGTGGGATGCCTCCCTGCTGTATATGCAGGTGGAGAAAGCCAACAAAAATGAGGTAATAGGGTCCTTAGCCAAGTTCAAAAATGCCAAACTCTCCTATTACAATCACGACTTCCTCTGGGCAAAGACCCAGCTGGACGTGCTGCGGGCCTCTACTAGCAAGCTTATCGCCAACGACGCCATGGAACTTTCGCTGCTCATTAGCGACAATATGGAGGAAGACAGCACTTTCGACATGCTGGAACGCTATGCCGATGCCGACCTTCTGCTCTACCGCAACCAACTTGACTCGGCGTGGGATGCCTTTGAGTCCATTGCCACTGGCGCACTCTCTCACCCACTATTCGACGAAGTGCTGCTGCAGAAAGCCAAAATCCGCATACGGCAGGAGCGGTATGCCGAGGCCGACTCCCTCTTGGGGCAACTTGTGACGCTCTATGGCAACGACATTCTGGCCGACGATGCCCTTCTATTGCAGGCCCAGCTCAACGAAGATCGGCTGAACAATCCTGCCAAGGCTCGCGAATGCTACGAGAAAATCCTTTTGGACTATCCCACCAGTCTCTATGTCGACCAGGCACGTAAGAAATACAACGAATTGAAGGCCTTTACGCCCACCAATCTTTAAGCCTATGGAAGTACGCGCAAAGAAATACCTAGGACAGCATTTTCTCAAGGACGAGCATATCGCCCAACAAATTGCCGAAAGCCTCACCGGCTCCACCCCCCACGTGTTGGAAATTGGCCCCGGAATGGGTGTGCTCACCAAATATCTTCAGGCCAACCCCGCACTAGACTTCCATGCCATCGAAATCGACACCGAGTCGGTCGCTTACCTCCACGACCACTATCCCTCGCTCCACGTTATCGAGGGCGATTTCCTCAAGCTGGACCTTCGTGAACTATTCTCTGAGCCTTTCGCCGTCATAGGCAACTTTCCCTATAATATCTCCTCACAAATACTTTTTAAGGTTTACGAGAACCGCAACAGCATTCCCGAAGTGGTAGGCATGTTCCAAAAGGAGGTGGCCGAGCGTGTCGCTGCCAAGCCGGGCAGCAAGACTTACGGCATCCTCAGCGTGTTGCTCTCGGCATTCTACGATATCGAATACCTCTTCACCGTCCACGAGCATGTCTTCAATCCGCCCCCAAAAGTCAAGTCGGCCGTTATCCGCTTGCAGCGCAACCATGTGTCCGCACTCCCCTGCGACGAGGCCCTGTTCGCCAAGGTGGTAAAGATAGGCTTTAACCAGCGGCGCAAAACCCTCCGCAATGCCCTTAAACAGCTCAATATGGACATCTCTGCCGTACCCGACGGCCTCCTGTCCCAACGGGCCGAACAACTCACCGTGGCCGACTTTGTCACAATCACCAATTCGGTGAAAGAAATCCCAACAAATCAGTAATTCCCCCAACCCCATGTCAGTCATAGAATACATCCTTCTAGCCTTTGCCTTGGCAGTACCTACCATGGTCACCGTGCGTGGCTGTGCCGTCAAGAACCCCATCCGTCTTACCCGTGGACTGGGAGTATCCTTTCTCATTGCCTTGGAGCACACGCTGCTCCTCTTAGCAGGCATTCTGGTGGGCAACCTGCTGCGGTTCGACATTCCCGATTACGACAACCTCATCTATCTGGGCATGCTTGTGATAGTGGCTGGGCGTATGTTTTTCATGGCATTCAGCAAGAAAGAGAAACCCTCCTACGACATCGCCAGTTGGCCCACCGTGCTACTGCTAGGCGTCGCTACTGGAATCAACTCCCTCTTTGTCGGCCTCGGTCTCGGCTTCCGAGTGTTGGTCGAGAACGAGTTGTGGAAAGTAGGCATCCCCCTCATAGTGGTCATCTTCCTTTTTGCCTACCTCGGCATCATGCTGGGCCGTCGCAAGAAACAGGTACGTGTCCGCCGCTGGATGCTCTTAGGCATGCTTTTCCTGCTCATTTTTGCCGTCAAAGGAGCCTTCTTCTAGCCCCTCATCCCCAACAATACTGGTTAAAGCCATCTATGCCCTCCCGGGAGGGCAGGTGCAGCCCTTTCTTCCGCTTCCGCAGCCGTATCTTCTGTCGTGCTTGTGGCCATCCGGTCGGCTGGTGAAGGTTCGCTCTTCCTTCGCTTGATGCTCTATACTTGTTCTATGGATGTTCTATAGTTCTTCGCTGTTTTATAGAATAATTGTAGGCCTAACCCAGAACGTTCCTATATGTAATGGCGTTGTTTAAGGGCAGATGCCGCGTAAAGAATCGAATTGGGAATAGGGATGGATGGTTATCCATCATGGTCGGAGGGTTGAGAGTTGGGATGGAATAGAGAATGGACAGGAGCCACTTTCCTTGGAACAATTAAAATGGTAGATATGGTGAAAGTCGAGCCCCGATGGGCTATATTGACTATGGGTGCAATGTGCTGGGTGTGAACGAATTTGTTGATGCTGTTCCTTCCTTTTGTGCACAAGAAAGCATTAGTGGACTGTTTCGGCTGGTATGGTTGGGAGAGAGTCGTTCCGTAGTCTGCTGGAACGGCTGCATTGACCTGTTGTCAGTTATAGTATACTACTACAGGGGAAATATGTCTGTTTGCTGGCAGGGGTGCACCTATGCGCAAGTCCCTAATCCAGTTCTTTGTTTATCGTGGCCTTGAGGGCGCGGATGCGCTGGGCGGAGGTGTGGATGGCATCGGCGCTGAGGGTGCCGTCCTTCACAAATCGAAGGATGGCTTCGACGGCGCGAGGTACCATGTTGGGGTCGTAGCTAGATCCGTTGTTGCTGATGCAGAGGAGGTCGCAGCCTGCCTGTATGGCCATCTTCAGTGCCTCTTCGAAGCCGTATTGCTTGGCGATGGCGCCCATGGCTAGGTCGTCGGTGACGACCACTCCGTTGAAACCAAGCTCGTTGCGCAGTTTTTCGGTGACCACCAGTGGTGAGAGGGAGGCGGGGAGGTTGTCGCCAAATTGTTTGTTGACCACGTGGGCTACCATCACCATGTCCACCTCGCCGCTGCCAATCAGTTCGCGGTAGGGGAGGAGCTCCTCTTCCTGCCAGGTGTTGGTCACGTCGACCAGACCGGCGTGGGTGTCGCCTTTGGCGCTGCCGTGGCCGGGAAAGTGTTTGAGGCAGGAGATGACGCCCTGCTTGCGTTGGAGGGTAATCCAGGTGCGGGCAAAGTGTACTACTTGGTCGGGGTCGCTGGAAAAGCTGCGGCCCAGCCGACCGATGACGGGGCATTGGGGGTTGACGTTCACGTCTACGCAGGGTGCGAAGTTAAGGTTGATGCCAGCCTCGTTTAGTTCTGTAGCTATGGTATTTACGTTTTCCTCTACTGCCTTGTCGCCTGCTTGGGCCGAGGCCTCAGCACTCTTGGTGGCGGGGAAGCCGTCTTTGGTGCGTAGGCGGGTCACATTGCCGCCCTCTTGGTCCACACCTATCAGCAGGTTGCCTCCGGCATACTTCTGTAGGTCGGTGCAGAGCTGCTTGAGTTGGCTGGGTGACTGGATGTTGCGGTGGCGGGTGCCGGTGGGGGCGTCGTACTCGAAGAGGATAATGTTGCCGACATGGTAGTCGCGTATGTCGCGCACGATGGTGCTTTTGTCGTCGACGGAGGTGCCGCGGAAGCCCACTAGCAACATTTCGCCTATGTCCTCACGCAATTGCTTGGTTACATTTACATTAGTGGGAGTGGTGGGAGCCTCGTTTGACTGGTCGGGCACATTCTGACCGCAGGCCGAGAGTCCGCAGGTAAGTAAGAGTGCTATAAGGGTAGGGAAAAGTTTTGTAGTAGTCATGTTATCAATATTTTAAATGGATTTTTGCGTTGGTTATTGTCCGAAGGGGACGCGGTGGAGTATGCTTCGTCCGAGGGTGATTTCGTCGGCATACTCAAGGTTGTCGCCGATGGCAATGCCGCGTGCGATGGTGGTGACCTTCACACCCAGGGGCTGGAGTTGCTTGTTGAGGTAAAAATTGGTGGTGTCTCCTTCCATGGTGGTGGGCAGGGCTAGGATGACCTCCTCTACAGGGGCGGGGTTGCCCTCCTGCACCCGTTGAATGAGCGAGGCGATGTTGAGATCGCGTATGCCCACTCCGTCGATGGGGGATATGACGCCGCCGAGCACATGGTAGAGGCCGCGGTATTGCTGGGTGTTTTCGATGGCCATGACCTCCTGAATGTTTTCAACCACGCAGATGATACTTTGCACCCGCTTGGGGCTGGCACAGATGGGGCAGAGGTCTGAGTCGCTGATACTATGGCAGATGCGGCAATAGTGCACGTCGGTTGTCAGGCGGTGGATGGCATCGGCCATGTCGGCCACTTCATGTGGAGGCTGCTTGAGCAGGTGCAGGGCAAAGCGCAGTGCTGTCCGTTTGCCCACCCCTGGGAGTGAGGAGAGGACTTCCACGGCCTTGCTGAGTGTGGTTGAGGGCAGTTCCATGTGTTCTCGTTCTTTTTTTGAAATGCAAAAGTACACTTTTTTTCTTGTTTTGATAGTTTTCTTTTTGTGGATGTAGGCGAATTATTTTGTTGAGGACTGTTCTCCGTGGTGACGGTTTCCTTTTTTTGTCGTTTATATGCTTTATGTAGCAACCGTCCGATGGTGTCAGAGCAGGCATGTAGCGTGGGATGAGACAAAATATGTGGTTAATTGTAAAAATATTTGTATCTTTGCAGTTTGAAAATGTGATAACCCCTATAGAGAATGAAACATATAACCGACTTTACTATTGTCTGCCGCAAACAGTTGGGCGACCATTACTTCGCCCTCACGCTGCGCCATCCGAGCCAGTTGCCTCCCATTGCCGCAGGGCAGTTTGTTGAGGTGGAGGTGAAGGGTAATCGCGACGTCATGCTCCGTCGACCCATATCCATCCATGATGTCGACCCCGAGGAGAACACCCTTACGTTGCTCATACAGATAGTGGGCAAAGGCACTCGCCAACTGGCGCAACTGCAGGAAGGCGACCGCCTGAACCTTATATATCCCCTTGGGCACGGTTTTGCCATCGAAGGGCAGCGCCCCCTTTTGGTCGGCGGTGGCGCAGGCATTGCCCCGCTGCTGCATTTGGCCAAGTGCTATCATGCCAAGGGTATACGCCCCACTATCCTGCTGGGCGGCCGCACGAAGGAACTCATCCCTGTCCGAGAGGCTTTTGAGCCTTACGGTCAGTTGCTGATAGCCACCGAGGATGGCAGTTTGGGCGAAAAAGGCATGGTGACCCAACACTCGCAGTTTGCCGCCCCCTATGACCACATCTGCACCTGTGGTCCCACTCCGATGATGAAGGCCGTGGGGCGCTATGCAGTGGAGAATGGCATCGGCTGCGAAGTGTCGTTAGAGAACATGATGGCCTGCGGCATTGGAGCCTGCCTGTGCTGCGTGACCGACACCGATGAGGGACATAAGTGTGTCTGCAAGGAGGGTCCAGTGTTTGATGCCCTCCGGCTAAAGAAATGGATGGGATTGGAATAACCTGTCTGCATAATTCAACAGAAAGGACAATTGACTATGGCAAAATTAGAGACTAAGATACATAATATCACGCTGAAGAATCCCGTGATGACTGCTTCGGGCACTTTCGGCTACGGTGAGGAGTTTGCAGATTTTATCGACCTTTCACGCCTGGGAGGCATCATCGTGAAAGGCACCACTGGCGAGCGCCGTCAGGGCAACCCCTATCCGCGTATGGCCGAGACCCCCATGGGCATGCTCAATGCCGTGGGACTGCAGAATGTTGGCGTGGGCACTTTTTGTAAAGAGGTATATCCTAGGATTAAAGGCATACAGACGAATATTTTGGTCAATGTCAGCGGTTCCTCTATTGAGGAGTACTGCAGTGTGGCCGAGCAGATAGATGAGTTGGAGAATATTCCTGGTATCGAACTGAATATCAGCTGTCCCAACGTGAAGAAGGGAGGCATGGGCTTCGGCACCAATCCCGACATGGCAGCGCAGGTGGTAGAAGCTGTACGCAGGGTCTATCACAAAACCCTGATAGTGAAGCTTACCCCCAACGTGACCAGCGTGGTGGAGATTGCCAAGGCCGTAGAAGGAGCAGGAGCCGACAGTGTGTCGCTTATCAATACCCTGCTGGGCATGGCTATCGATGTGGAACGCCAGCAGCCCTACCTCAGCACTATTACAGGCGGCCTGAGCGGCCCCTGCGTGAAGCCAGTGGCGGTGCGTATGGTGTGGCAGGTGGCCCATGCGGTGCAGATTCCCGTAGTTGGTTTGGGCGGCATAGCTTCGGCAGCCGATGCATTGGAGTTCCTGATGGCCGGTGCCAAGGCCGTCGAGGTGGGCACGGCCAACTTCGTGGATCCCACGGTGACGGTGAAGATTGTGGAAGGATTGGAAGATTACTGCCTAAGGCATAAGGTTGAGGATATCAACGACATCATAGGCATAATATGATACTCCTGGCCGACAGCGGAAGCACTAAAACCCACTGGGCCTGTCTGGCCAAGGACGGGGTGCGCGAGCTGTTGACGGATGGTCTCAATCCCCGTCTCACCGACGACAACGCCTTTGCCACCATCTTGACTTCGGTGAGGGAACAGATGCCCTTGAATGAGAGGGTGGAAATGCTTCATTTCTACGGGGCGGGCTGTGGAACTAGGGATTCACAAGCCCACGTGGCCCAACTGCTGAGACTGGCATTTGGCAACGGTGTTGGAGAAGTCCGGGTCGAGGGCGACCTTTTGGGTGCTTGTCGTGCCTCCTGCGGCACTTCGGCGGGATGGGTTGGCATTCTTGGCACAGGCAGTAACCTCTGTTTCTATGACGGCCAGTCTATTGCACGTCAGCGGGTGTCGACTGGTTACATCCTTGGCGACGAAGGTTCGGGCAACCACATAGGGCGTAGACTACTAAAAGACTATTTGGAAGAACGTATGCCAAACGAAATAAGTGTCATGTTCCATGATACTTATAAACTGACTACCGACCAGTTTATCGACCGCCTCTATCGTCAGCCTAACCCCAATCGCTTCCTGGCCTCATTGGCCTCCTTTGCCGCCGATCACCAGAGTGAACGCTATATTGCTGCGGTGCTGGAAGACTGCTTTGACAGCTTTTTTTGCCAACTGGAGTCCTTAGGTGGTGCAAAAGGAAGGTCACTTCATTTGGTGGGTGGCATTACCCAGTCGTTTGCCCAGCCTTTGACCCATGCAGCCGCCCGCCGGGGCATCACCCTAGGCAAAATGCTTGGCCTCCCCATGCCCGGCCTCATCGCCTTTCACAGTCAGGCGGGCTGATTAATTTTTTTTCACTTGCTATATACTTTTATTCTTTTTTTTGCGTTTTAAAATATTGTTTTTTCGAATTTAATAATTTTATAATTTTCTAACACAACAATGGATCTTTCTAACATCTTAGCCGTATCTGGCAAACCCGATTTGAATGAATTGGTATCCCGCACTAAGAATGGGGCTATCGTTAAGAATCTTGTTACCAACGCCAAGTTCCCCGTTTTTGCCACTAGTAACATCAGCCAGTTGAGTGAAATCCGCATGTACACCACCAATGACGAGAAGCCTTTGGAGGAGATTTTCGAGAATATTTACAAGCTGATGGATGCCAAACCCACCGACTTTGACCCCAAGAAGGCCGACAGCGCTACCCTTTTTGAGCTGCTGGGCAAGGTCCTGCCCGACTACGACACCGAGCGTGTACACGCCTCCGATGCTAAGAAACTGTTTGCATGGTACAATATTTTGTTGAATGCCGGCAAGCTGACCCCCAGTGAGGACGACAAGAAAGAGGAAGGAAAGGAAGAAATCTCGGCAGAGAAACCTGTTGCCCAGAAACCTGCCGCTCCTAAGAAAACAGCTGCTCCTAAGAATGTTGCTCCCAAGGCTAGCACTCAAGCCAAGTCGGCTCCCAAGCGCACCACCACAGCCAAGAAGGCTATCTGATGCATTGAATAGTCAATAAAAACACAATAAAAGTTATGAAAAAAATTGCTATTTCGCTGTGTGCAATTGCCTTAGTGATGGGCACTGTCTCTTGCAAGAAAGAGAAAATAGACCCGATAGTTGAATTTAATCCCGTTCCCCTCTATGCCGAAGGTATCTATCACCCGACGCTGAAAATTGCCACGGTGGGAGAGGACGGAGAGTTGACCCAGCAGTGGAACTGGGTGGGCGACAATCTGGACCAGATAATTGCCACTAATGGCGAGAACGTGACCTATAACTATTCGGGCAACTATATCGCCAAGGTGTCTACGGCAGGCGACCGCGCCGAGGAGATTCGCTACTACTATGACGGCAACCATGCCTTCCAGTCGTGCGAAATATACTATGACGGGGTCAAGGCCTTGACGATGGTTTTCACCCACAATGCCGCTGGAAAGATTAGCAGCGCCGATGTCACCATTGAGGACTCCTTTTTGCTGTCGTTGGCAGGCGATTTGCTGGGCTTTGACTCTAGTTTTGAAAAACTAGTGGGTCGTCCGGCTGCCGAGTCGATGATTACGATGGCCAAAATTGCCCATGCCAAAGGCACTAAATTCTCGGTAGGCGATAAGAGTGTAACTGCCAATATTGACTGGGCTGGAGAGAATGTGTCCAACCTGGTGTTGCAAGCTAGGATGACCTTGAACCTCGACACCAACGACCTCAACTTGGTGCAACAGTTTTTGCCGATTCCCGATGAGTATCTCCCCATTATTCAGATGGCAATGGTGTACGGTGGCGGTCTTCCGTTGACCTTGGCCTTGGACGATACCATTTCGTCCACTTTTGACGACAACTACAACCCCATGTTCTGCAATTGGGGAATGATGGTTTCGCCGGAAACGCTGTCGCTGAACAATATCCTCACGCAGACCAGCAAGGGCGCCGTATCCGTTAAGATCTCGTTCATGGGTCAGAGCATGGATTTGTTCAATAATCCGATGGACGACTACACAGAGTATCAATACCAGTATAATGACAAGAAATATCCCACTCACGTTAGTGGCGATGCAGAACTTGAATATACATACAAACAATGATTTATAGCGAAAAAGATAAGAAATTCAAGCGTTATACCGTAACATCGGCGCTGCCTTATGCCAACGGCCCAGTGCATATCGGCCATTTGGCTGGCGTGTATGTTCCGGCCGATATATATGTCCGTTATCTCCGCAGTCAGGGCGAGGAGGTGATGTTTATTGGCGGCAGTGACGAGCACGGTGTGCCTATCACTATTAAGGCCCGTCGCGAGGGTGTCACCCCGCAGGATATTGTGGATCGTTACCATGGTATTATCAAGGAGTCCTTTAAGGAACTGGGTATTTCTTTTGACATTTATAGTCGCACTTCCAGCCCAGAACATCACAAGACGGCTGCCGAATTTTTCAAGAAGCTCTATGAAGAAGGCAAATTTGTAGAGAAGACTTCCATGCAGTATTACGACGAGGAGGCGCACCAGTTCTTAGCCGACCGCTATATCACTGGCACCTGCCCCCATTGTGGTAACGAACACGCCTACGGCGACCAGTGCGAAGCTTGCGGCACCTCGCTGAATGCCACCGACCTTATCAACCCTAAGTCGGCTCTCAGCGGCAACCCTCCTGTCATGAAGGAAACAAAGCATTGGTATCTTCCCCTAAATGAGGATGAGCCTTGGCTGCGCCAGTGGATTCTGGAAGACCATAAAGGCGATTGGAAGACCAATGTCTACGGGCAATGTAAGTCATGGATTGATGCCGGATTGCAGCCCCGTGCTGTTACCCGTGACCTTGATTGGGGTGTGAAAGTCCCCTTGGAAGGAACAGACGGTAAAGTGCTGTATGTGTGGTTTGATGCTCCTATCGGTTACATCAGCTTTACTAAGCAGCTGAAGGGCGACGACTGGGAGAAATGGTGGAAAGATCAGGACACTAAGTTGGTTCATTTTATTGGCAAAGACAATATAGTCTTCCATTGTATAATCTTCCCCTCTATGCTCCATGCCGACGGCAGCTATATTCTTCCACAGAATGTTCCTGCCAATGAGTTCTTGAACCTCGAGGGCGACAAAATAAGCACTTCGCGCAACTGGGCTGTATGGCTGCACGAATACTTGAAAGAGTTCCCCGGCAAGCAGGATGTGTTGCGCTACACCCTCTGCAGCAATGCTCCTGAAACCAAAGACAACGACTTCACTTGGAAGGATTTCCAACTTAAGAACAACTCTGAGTTAGTGGCCATTCTAGGCAACTTTGTTAACCGCACTTTGGTGCTTACCCATAAGTTCTATGGTGGCAGAGTTCCAGTAGCAGGGCCTTGGGGTGAGTTGGAGCAGGAAACCATCCGAGAGATGGCTGCCATTCCGGAGAAGGTGGGTCGCAGCATCGAGTCCTATCGTTTCCGCGAGGCTTTGGCCGAAATGATGAACTTGGCTCGCGTGGGCAACAAATACCTTACTGACACCGAACCTTGGAAACTCATTAAGAGTGACTCTGAGCGCACGGCTACTGTAATGAACCTCTCGTTACAGATTTGTGCCAATCTGGCAATCCTCTGTGAGCCGTTCCTTCCTTTCACCTCCGCAAAAATTCGTCGTATGATGAATTTGGGTGCCAATCTTCGTTGGCGCGATGCTGGAAGTGCTGAGCTATTGGCCGCAAACATGCTGATGGAAAAACCCGAACTGCTCTTTGAGCAAATTGACGATGCCACCATTGAGCATCAGGTTGCCAAACTCTTGGAAACCAAGAAGCAGAATGCCCTCAACGCTTGGATGCCTGCTGAGGTGAAACCGACTGTGGCTTTCGAGGACTTCGGCAAGATGGATATCCGTGTGGGCACTGTGCTGGAATGCACAAAGGTACCAAAGGCCGATAAACTCTTGAAATTCCTCATTGAAGATGGTATGGGTACCCGTACTATTGTTAGTGGCATTGCCAAGTTCTATCCCGAGCCTGAAAAGCTGGTAGGCATGCAGGTTTGCTTCATAGCCAACTTTGCGCCCCGCAAGCTCAAAGGCGTGGAGAGCCAGGGCATGATACTGAGTGCCGAAGATAAGGACGGGCGTCTCGTACTTGTCACCCCCAGCCAGCTGGTCACCCCCGGGTGCAACGTGGGTTGATATGAAAGTTCTCCTTTTAGGCGGCAATGGGCTGCTAGGACACAATGTGTTGAAACAACTTCTGCAGCAGGGTCATGAGGTTCATGCCCTGCTGCGGTCTTTATCATCCCTTCATACGAAGGACTTCCCGAATTGTGAATCCCTTACAATATTTCAAGGGTCGTTATTGAATGATGACGAACTAAATAGGGCAGCTAAGGGATGCGATGCCATTATCAATTGTTCCGGTGTTACCGATATGTCGCTCCTTCATTATGAGGACTACCTACCGGTCAACCGTGACCTTTGTGGGAGGCTGCTGCAGTTGATGGAAAGGCAAAATATCACCCGCCTGGTACACACCAGTACTGCCAATACCATTGGGTATGGCAACCCTTCGCGCATGGCCACCGAAGAGGAACCTGCCCAACCTCCTTTTTCCGAATCCTTTTATGGTAGAAGCAAGAGGGAAGGGGAGAAGCTGCTACAGGAGGGCGCTTCTCGTCATCCTCAATGGCATATTGTTATAGTCAATCCGGGCTTTATGGTGGGAGCCTATGACACCAAACCCAGTTCTGGAACTTTGCTTCTCACCGCTTATCGCAAACCGCTGATGGTGGTACCCAAAGGAGGTAAGAGTTTTATCCATGTGTCGAATGTGGCCTCGGCAGTCGTCAGTGCCCTCACTAGGGGCTCACATGGCGGTCGCTATTTGTTAACGGGAGAAAACCTCTCTTTACGTGAGTTTTATCAATTGCAGTCACATGTCTGTGGTTACCGCCAATGGCTAATAACAGTGCCCAATTGGCTACTTTCCTTGGCAGGATATGTTGGAGATGCTTTTCGCCGCTGTGGTGTTGCCACTCAGGTATCCACGATGAACGTGCGTCAGCTTATGGTTCGTGAATACTATTCTGCCATTGCTGCACAGACCGATTTATGCTCCATGGAGATTCCTATCAGTCAAGGTATCAGAGATTTCTTTGCATGGTACAATATCAAGAATATGAAAGATGAAGCACATGGGCAATAATATGTTGCATGTTGCGTTACTCTATTATAAATTATAAACTAAAAAGTCTAGAGGTATGAAAAAGTCATTTTTTATCGTTTTGTCGTTTTTTTTGGCAGTGTGGTTCTGTTCTTGTGCCAACGGCGGCGATTCTGATGCTGTTCAGAAAAAAGGTTCCTCAGGCAAGACGCTTGAGTTGCTCGTTGTGGCCGACAATAATATTTACACGGGTGATATTAAGGAACTTATCGACTCGATTTTTACTTCTCCTCAAGTGGGGCTGCCGGAAATGGAAAGCAAGTTCGATATAGTCAACATACCGCTTTCTTCGTTTGAGAGTACCGAGATGTTCAAGGTTCACCGCAATATCATTCTCTTAGATGTCGGTCCTGACAATCCCGACAAGGTATATATGCACGTTGACGAGTATGCCGCTCCGCAAGTAATAGTTGACTTTGCCTGTAAGGATGCCAACTCGCTCCAAGCCAATATACGTAAATACCAGGATTACATGCTTGGAGAGTTTTACAATGCTGAACACCGTCGTGTGCAGAAGGCCTTTGCGGGAATGAAAGGCTACGATGTCAATGAAGCTATCAGAAAGAAATTCGCTTTCGGCTTGATGTTTTCAAATGAGTTTTCTATGGCCAAAGAGGCAACTGATTTTGCGTGGGTGCGCAAAGAAGCCAAAGATTTCGGCATTGGTGTGTTGATTGATGTTTTCCCTTATGAGTCGAAACAGGATTTTGATGAAAACCATATTCTTGACCGTCTCGACACTACGATGAAGCATTATGTGCCAGCTTCGGCCGACAATAGTTATATGGGCATAGAACGTCGCCGTGATGAGGCTGGTAACTACCTGGCTCCAATCTATTCCAAGGTGGTGCATTTTGATAGTAGCGACTATGCAGTCGAAACTCGTGGTTTGTGGCGCGCCTTTGGCGATTTCATGGGTGGGCCTTTCGTCACTTATACAATTCTCTCTCCCGACCAAAAGCGGATTGTCATGCTTACCGGATATGTCTACTGTCCCCGAAACAAGCCTTGGACAAAACGCGACCTCCTTATGCAGGTGGAGAGTATTTGCTGGTCACTTCAGTGGTAGAACTAAACAATTCGATTGCTTGAAAAAATTCACTCTTCTGCTCATTCTATTGCTGTTAGCTAGCTTTTCCTCATCCGCTCAGAATTTCCTATCCCGTTCGGAATTGGGTCTTTCATTCGGCGGCATGAACTATATAGGCGACCTCAACAACCAGAGCATGTTCGGTCATGTCAATATGGCGGGTGGCCTTGCGGCACGTTACAAACTTGACCCACGATGGGCGGTTGCTCTTACAGGGACCTACGGCCATATCGAAAGTGCCGACTACCTTGTCCGGCGCAACCTCAGTTTCCGTTCGATGCTGGCCGAGGCTAGTGCGCGTGTGGAATTCAATTTCTTCCCTTACGGTGCACATAAGGCTACGCTTAAGAGTTCCACGCCTTATATTTTTGTTGGCATTGGGTTTTTCAAGTTCAATCCTCAGGCTCTCTATACCGACCCCACAGGTGGATCTACTCAATGGTACGATCTCCAACCCCTCGGAACTGAGGGGCAGGGTACAGCAGCCTATCCCGAAAGACCAAAATATCAGTTGGTGGAGGTGAGTGTGCCTTTTGGAGTAGGATATCGTTGGCGTGTGACTGATAACATGCATGTTACGGTTGAATATGGCTGGCGTAAAACATGGACTGACTACCTTGATGATGTCAGCACAACTTATGTGGGTGCTGACCTTCTTAACAGCCAAGGAGGCGGCTCTATGTCAGCTACGTTAGCTGACCGTACGGGTGAAGTGGTTTCCGGCTATGTCAACGGTGTGGGTATCAAACGCGGCGATGATTCCCTTGCCGATTGGTACTCTTTCTTTTCCGTATCGGTTACGTTCTCTACTGAAATGCTTTTCGGCTGGATGCGTGGAAAAACATGCGAATTGTAGCATAGCAAGACTCATTTAAACATAAACAAAAACATCAGTATGAAACTTGAAGACATCGACAAAAATCGCGTACCACAGCATGTGGCAATCATTATGGACGGTAATGGACGTTGGGCGCAGAAACAGTCTCACCGGCGTATCTTTGGTCACCAACATGCCATCAAGGCTGTACACGAAGCTGTGGAAGCTGCTGTGGCTAGCGGTGTCAAGTATCTCACACTATATACTTTCAGTACTGAAAACTGGAATCGCCCTCAAGAAGAAATAGATGGCCTGATGGAGCTGCTTATCAAAGCAATCCGTGACGAAACTAAGACTCTTATGGAGTATAATGTCAGGCTCGAAACCATAGGCGATACGCAGCGCATACCCGAACGCTCTCGCCTCAAATTACTTGACTGCATCAAGGACACCTCCGCCAATACTGCGATGACGTTAGTTCTGGCTTTAAGCTATAGTGCCCGTTGGGAGACTGCGGAGGCACTTCGGCAAATCTGTACCGATGCCCGCGAGGGCCGCATAACCCCCGAAACCATCACCGAAGACACCTTGCGCAACTATCTTGCTACCAGGAATTACCCTGACCCTGACCTTCTGATACGCACCGGTGGCGAACTACGGATAAGCAATTTCCTTCTTTGGCAGATGGCATATACCGAGTTTTATTTCAGTGACCAGCTGTGGCCTGATTTCCGCAAGGAGGACTTTTTCGATGCAGTATATGACTATCAAAGCCGTCAGCGCCGTTTTGGCAAAACAGGCGACCAGGTTGCTAAGTAGAGTATTAGGGACTGTCATCGGTAATAGGATTAGTATTAGCCGAGATTGTCCTCCCTTCTTTTGTAACAACCGGGTACATCTAGTCCCTTTTCGCTCCAGGAGCGAGCACAGAGCGAAGGTAGAGTGGAACTATGGCGATGGCACGAGGCTGCTGGAGGGGAGATTTTTGAGTGCGGTTCTTCTGGAGCATGAATTAGGCAAAGACGAGAGAAAAACAGATTTCAAATATTTTTTTGCAAGTAAAATATAATAAAATACACAAAATAGAGTTATTAACTCACTAAGGCGTATAAAGTGTCTGGCACTTTATAAGTTATTAAAACGTGTATAAGTATAGTATATAACACTGAATGAAGAAGATAGTTTCTTTCCTACCTTTGCTCTTGGTGCTGATGTTTTCGGTATCGAGCCATGCACAGGTCGTTGTCGGAAATCAGGAATATGACATCGACTACCTCACTCCCAAAGTATACGAAATTGGTGGCATCACCTTTTCAGGTGCAGAAAACTATGATACCCGCATGATTCTCCTTATCGCTGGTCTACAGGTAGGCGACGAAATCCGTGTCCCAAGTGACAAGCTTGCCACAGCTGTCGATCGTCTATGGAAACAGGGTCTTTTTGAGGATGTCCAAATATACGTAACCCGCATTCAAGACAATAAGATTTTCTTCGAAATAGAACTGCGTAGCCGTCCCAAACTAGCTTATTTTCATTTCGACGGTGTCAAGAAGAACGATGTCGACAAGCTTAAGGAGGAGATGAAGATTGCCGCTGGCGATGTGGTTACTGAGAATCTGCTCACTACCGCCAAGAATAAGATTCGTGCCTACTATCTAGAGAAGGGCTATACCAATGTTTCGGTCAAAGCCACCACCGCCCCCGACACCATCACCAAAAGTAAAGATAACCGTGTGATGATTAACTTCGATGTCAGAACAGGCAAAAAGGTCAAAATTGACTCTATCATATTCGAGGGCAACGACAGCATCAGCACCAACAAACTGTTGCAGCAGATGAAGAATACTCACGATGTCAACTATTTCAAGAAGTTCTTCTTCTGGACTCCTAGTTTCTGGAAGGCTTCAAAATACCAAGAGTCAAAATTCGACGAAGACCTGGAGAGCATCATTACCTACTATAACGAGAAAGGTTTCCGCGATGCCCGCATCATATCCGACACTGTCTATCCCGTATATCGTGAAGGCTCAAAGACCGACCGCCTGATAGTTAAGATAAAAATCCATGAAGGCAGAAGGTTCTTTTTCCGTAACATCACTTTTTCGGGCAACACTATATATCCTACCGAGATGCTTTCAAGGCACCTCCGCATCAATAAGGGTGATCCATATAACCGCACTTTGCTGGAAACTAATCTCACCTACAATCCTGCCGGTACTGACATCACTTCGCTTTATATGGACAACGGCTACCTATTCTTCAACGCTACGCCTGTCGAAGTGGGTGTCAGCGGCGATTCCATTGACATTGAAATCCGCATCATTGAGGGCAAACAAGCCCGTATCCGCAATGTCATAGTCGAAGGTAACACTATTACTAATGACAAAGTCATCATGCGCGAATTGCACACCCGTCCTGGCGACCTCTTCAGCCGCGATGCTATTATGCGTAGCCGCCGCGAACTGGCCACCCTTGGCTACTTCAAAGAAGAGTCTATCATCCCTGATGCCAAACCTAACCAACAGGATGGCACCGTTGATGTAGTTTACAAGGTTGAGGAAGGCAATACCAGCCAAATACAGCTGCAGGGCGGCTATGGCAGTGGAATGATTATTGGTCAGATTGGTCTGACCCTTAATAACTTCTCTGCCCGCAATATTTTCAACAAAAAAGCGTGGCAGCCTCTGCCCGCTGGAGACGGTCAGAAGCTCTCCCTTAATGCCATCACTAACGGCACGTACTACTATGCACTCAATGCTTCTTTCACCGAACCCTGGCTTGGTGGCAAACGTCCCCAGTCCCTTAGTGTTTCGGTCTATCATAATCTCTATAGTAACGGCTATTTCATCACTAACCATTCCGACTCGCGCTACTGGAGCCTCCGTCTCACTGGTGGCGGTGTCTCCCTGTCCAAACGTCTCAAGTGGCCCGATGACTACTTCATCATATCCCATAGTCTCTCATACAAACACTACAACCTTCATAACTATACCATCTTAGCCGGTACTGCTTTCACCGATGGCAAGGCCAATGACCTCTCCTATGGCCTTACACTCAGCCGTAATTCACTTGACTCTCCCATCTATGCCCGTAGTGGTTCTGAAATATCAGTCTCAGGCTATGTCACCCCTCCCTATTCCCTCATCAGCGGCAAGGACTATTCCAATATAAGTTCTCAGGACAAATACCGCTTGGTAGAATATTATAAGATTAACCTCCGCGGTTCTTGGATGCTGAATCTTGTTGGTGACGTTGTTCTTAATGCACGTGCCCGTTTCGGCTGGCTCGGTTCATACAACAAGAGTATCGGCACCTCTCCTTTCGGACGTTACTTCCTTGGTGGCGACGGTCTCTCTTCGTGGATGCTCGATGGTCGTGAGGTAGTACCCCTGCGTGGCTACGAAAACAACTCTCTTAGTCCCGACGACGGAGCCTCTGTTTTCGACCGCTATACCCTTGAAATTCGCCAACCCATTGTCGAAAGTGCTATGGCCACTGTCTGGGTACTTGGATTTCTTGAGGGTGGTAACGCATGGAGCAGCATCCGCGACTTCCAGCCCTTCAACATTTACAATTCAGCCGGCCTTGGTGTAAGGGTTTATATGCCCATGTTTGGTCTTATCGGTGTTGACTGGGGCTATGGTTTTGACGGTGCCAACGGCGGTTCCCATTTCCATTTTAGCATCGGACAGAGCATCGACTAATTCAAAAGTCCCACTATGAAAAAGCTAGCTCTAACCATCCTTCTCCTCATAGCCTTCCTTCCCCAGCTACAGGCTCAGAAGTATGCATGTGTCAACACCGACTACATCATGCGTCAAATGCCCGAATACAATCAAGTGCTCAACAAACTAAACAAATATATCACCGAGTGGAAGGGAGAGTTGGATGGCAAACAGCAAGAAGTTGACGAATTGCGTGAGCGCTATCAGCAGGAGGCATACCTACTTCCCGACAACCTCAAGCAGCGTCGTCAAGACGAAATCAATTCGAAGGAAACAGAACTCCGCAACCTACAGCGGCAGCGATTTTCTGCGGGTGGTGACCTCGACCAAAAGCGTGCAGAACTCCTAAAACCTGTCCAGGATCGCGTTTACAATGCCATTGAGCGTATTGCTCGCGAAAAGAGTTATGCCTTCGTTTTCGACAAGGCTGCCTCCAATACAGTACTCTATGTAGGTGAAAAATATGACATAAGTAACCAGGTGTTGGAAATGTTAGGCATTAAGCCTGGGAGCAACACCGAGTCAGCCACCTCTTCCCCTGGTTCTAATTCGGCCAACAAAGGTGCTTCCAGCTCTTCTGGTAGCAATAGTAATGCAGGTCGCAACAATTCAAAAAAAGAGATTCGCTAGTATCTCCTATAATGGTTATTAGTAAAAACATAATTATATAAACAAAATGAAGAAAGGATTTATCGTAGTATTGGTAGCCATGCTGGCCTTTGGCGGCAGTGCTATGGCTCAGAAAAACATCAAACTCGGTCACATTAACTCTAATGAACTGATGCAGATTATGCCAGGCCGCGACACCGCAATGGCTCAGCTGCAGAAAGATGTAGAGGATGCTCAAGCCGAGATGGATGCCATGAAGAAAGAGTACGAAAGCAAGGTGAACGAATACATGGCCAAGCGCGACCAGCTCTCTGAGCTTATCCGCAAAACCAAAGAGAGCGACCTTCAGGCCATGGGAGCCCGCATAGAGGAGTTCCAGTCCAATGCCCAGAAACTGCTCGAGGAGCGTCAAGAAACCCTCCTGAAGCCCATCGTTGACCGTGCCAAGGCCGCCATCGAAGAGGTCGGTAAAGAGAATGGATACACCTATATTTTCGATGCCGGTGTCGGTGCTGTCCTATATTCCCAAGACAGCGACGACATTATGCCCCTTGTTAAGAAAAAACTCGGTCTTAAGTAAACAATCCATCCATCTTTCGGCGGTCAGCAGTGTGTGCTCCTTTTTAGGATCTCATCCTGTTGGCCGCCGAAAATCTTTTTTTATCCACTCGCTCTATGTTAGTCAAGACTTTTGGTAGTGCCATTTACGGTGTAGGAGCCATGCTTGTTACCGTCGAAGTCAGTGTCGACAAAGGAGTAGGATTTTCCATTGTGGGACTCCCTGACAACGCTGTTCGCGAAAGTCAACAGCGCATTGCCACTGCTGTCAGCCAGCATGGATACCATATCCCTGGCAAGAAAGTGGTGGTTAACATGGCCCCCGCCGACTTGAAGAAAGAAGGAGCCTCCTACGACCTTACCATTGCCATAGGCATCTTGGCCGCTTCGGGCGAGATGCGATCCGACGATCTCCCCAGCTACCTCATCATGGGCGAGCTCTCGCTCGACGGAACCCTACGACCCATCAAAGGAGTCTTACCCATCGCCATAGAGGCCCGACGCCACCATTTCAAAGGAATCATCGTCCCGCAAGAAAATGCCCGAGAAGCCGCCATCGTCAACAATCTCGAAGTCTATGGAGCCGCCAATGTCAAGCAGGTGGTGGACCATCTCAACGGCGAGCAAATGATGCAACCCACCATTGTCGACACCCGAGCCGAGTTCGCCTCCCATCTCAACCAGTATCAGTACGACTTTGCCGATGTCAAAGGCCAAGAGGTACTCAAACGGGCCTTGGAGATAGCTGCCGCCGGTGGCCACAACGTAATCATGATAGGCCCTCCGGGTTCGGGCAAGACCATGCTTGCCAAGCGTATGCCCTCCATCCTGCCGCCGTTGAGTCTGGAGGAAGCATTGGAAACCACCCAAATCCACAGCGTGGCCGGCAAGATGCGCCAGCAGGACTCCCTCATAGCCGTCCGGCCTTTCCGTGCCCCCCACCATACAGTTTCCGACGTTGCCTTGGTAGGTGGCGGAACCAACCCCCAGCCGGGCGAAATCAGCCTGGCACACAACGGAGTGCTTTTCCTGGACGAGCTGCCCGAGTTTCGTCGCTCGGTCTTAGAGGTGCTTCGCCAGCCCATGGAAGAACGGCGTGTCACCGTCTCGCGGGCCAAGATGACGGTGGACTATCCCGCCAGTTTCATGCTCGTGGCTGCCATGAACCCCTGCCCCTGCGGCTACTATAACCACCCCACTATCCAGTGCACCTGTCCCCCCGGGGCGGTTAAGAAATACATGAACAAAATCTCTGGCCCGCTGCTGGACCGAATCGACATTCAGGTAGAAGTTATTCCAGTGCCTTTCAGCGAACTCTCTGTCAAGCAGCCGGGCGAAAGCAGTGCCGATATTCGACAACGAGTCATTGCCGCACGCAAAATTCAGGAGGATCGTTTCCGCAATTGCTCCGGCATCCACTGCAATGCGCAGATGGACAGCAAGCTCTTCCGGCAGTATTGTGTCCTCGACAGCGAGTGTCAGGAGATGATGCGCTTGGCCATGGATCGCTTGGGTCTCTCGGCCCGTGCCTATGACCGCATCTTGAAAGTGGCCCGCACCATTGCCGACCTTGCCCAAGCCACAAACATTACTGCTGAGCACCTTGCCGAAGCCCTCACCTATCGCTCCCTCGACCGCGACAGTTGGGGTGGAGTCTAATCCATACGATTGTATTACAAAATGAAACTGGTGAATATAAAGTTTATTTGCGCCTGTTTGGCAACTCTTTTTTGGGTTTCTT
This sequence comes from uncultured Bacteroidales bacterium, assembly GCA_947165255.1. Lineage (GTDB taxonomy): Bacteria > Bacteroidota > Bacteroidia > Bacteroidales > P3 > Colimorpha. The sequence goes on along the minus strand of CAMUZR010000008.1, from coordinate 27,960 downwards.
GTGGTCAGAATCCTAGCAGTTTCGACCCGCGCGACACGGTACAGGTTCCCGAAGGATATACGGGTGAGGACAGCATTGCCTATATCGAGAATGTCGTAGTGCAGAGCCCTATCTCGTGCAATGACTTATTAGGGCTGGCCGAGATACACTCGGTTGAAGGGTGGCTCTTTAACTACAATAATTTTGAGCAGGCGAAAGTAGCACCGGAACATGCCAGTCAGTATCTCGCCACTAGGCGCGACTCCTGTGCCATGCGTTTGGCTAACCGTGTTATGCGAATGCATGAGGTGGCCCTCCTGAATGGCGATGCCATGGACCAACTGCAGTTTGCCAGGGCAGTCAATGTTGTGCTGGACTCTTTTAAATCCGAGATACCCAACGTGGCACCCGACTCGGCCCTTTTTGAGATAGAACGATTAACAGACAAATTTTCCTCTCAAACACAGTTGGAGTTGAACGTGCAAAGCTCCTTGTTGACATTGGTGGAGTTCTATCGTACCATCGAGGCCTACCGCCAGTGGCTCTCCGAGGTGCCCAGCAATCTCAAGTCGCTGGCACAGGAAGAGTATAAGACCTGGTATGCTCTCAATCAGGCCCGCTTCTCCCTTTGGCGCGATGTGTCATACTTACAGGAAAGATACAGCATGAATCCGATGGAAATAGAGGCTTACTACTCTAACATGATGCAAAATCGTCGGGCCGAACTAGCCATTGAACGCTCTATTGTACTTGTCGGAGAGGAGTACAAGCAGAAGGGACGCACCGTCAACACCCAGCAATGGGAGGACTGGATTGCCAAGAGTTCCGTGCCCGAGGATATCGACTTACTGAAAGAGTTAGATATGGAGGAATGCATTCCAAGCCAAGAAACAGTGACAGAGCGAGTAGATAACTTGCGCAACACTTTCTCAAAATGGCTTGCGGCACGTCAGGCTTTGGCTGCCGCCCTCCCCGAGGCCCGCAGCACCTCCTACGACAACCTCACTGCCGACATCCACTGCCGCATGATTGGCAAACTACCGTCGCTGATTCCTTTAGATTTTTAGTATATAATTACGGTTAATATGGGATAGGTATGTATAATTCAGGAAGTTGGCTTGACTTCGACGGTAATATTACAAGGGTTGAGGCTGTCCATCAGGGCTTTTATGAACCCTTTGATGCTGAGGTAATGGACGGCGAAGCCCAGTGCGGCAGCTGTAGATACCGCCAGATTGTCCTGCGTGACCTTTTTAGCTACCAAGGGAGGCTGTTGGCTGGTGTGCCATGCATGAAGTACTTTGAGGCCATAAAAGAATGTCTGCATCCCCTTTCCGAGGCTCAAAAGCACCGGTTGGAGCGTTTCCAACAGACTCACCCCGACCAATATCAGCACTGGCTCGATCGCGACGGCACCTGTACAGATTTTGTCCTTGTGGGCATGGATGTCCCGGTCGAGCGACAGAAGGCCACTTTGTCTCAGTTGCGCAAACTCGCCCGTTCGCTTCCCGCAACATTCACCTTTGACGAGTTGGTTGCGCTGGCTGCAGGGCAGCACATATCATTGAGCGGGTGCCGTGATGATTATGACTCCCAGTACGACAACTACGTCAGTTTTTCACTTACCTTTCGGGTGGGCGAACTGCGGGGCCATCAGCAACTCTACCGCGGCATCAAGAATTTCGACTATCGCGACAGCCAAGAGGATGCACGCCTGCTCAGCGACCCCTCCTGCTGGTTTAACTTCGAGCATCTGTTTCTCTTTGTGGCTCGCAACCTAAAGGAATATCTTCTGCAGCATCCCTCCGCACCTTTGCAGGCCCTTTTCGACCAGATGAAACCGGCCTTTTTGGCCCTCAACGACGGCAAGCACAAAGGTAATGCGCTGGCGGCAGAATACTACCGCTGGGTTCCCAAGAAGATGTTCAACCGTGAGCAGGCTTGGAGCGCGGCTGCCGATTATCTCGATACCCTAGCCGATAGGTATCCCACCACTCCTTTGTCAGCCGCCCTCCGTACAGCCGAATGGCAAGAGAAATACCGCTATGTTTACGATGTCTGCAGCTAGTCTCCTACTTAGTGCTTTCTATTGACAATCACCGAAGAAGTAATTTGCCGTCGGGGGCAGCACTCCAAGTGGTAAGTCCCATAGTGGGTTGGGCTGAGTCGGCACGCTCAAAGATGAGTTCCGCAGCCGTCTTGCCGGTCACAGCAAAATGCAGCTTGTTCTGCACAAAAGAGTAAAAGGCCTTAGTCGTCTCACTCTTCTTGTCGTAGTCGTAGCTGCATTGTTCAAACACATCGGCAATCTTCTGGTAGGCATGGCGTTCGCTGGCACGAATCTCGCGGATACGTTCAAGCAGCTCGTCAAAATAGTCCTTACCGAAAGGCCGACCGTTCTTGAGCATATCATCGTTCAACACAAAACCATTGGTGATATATTCTTTCAAGGTTTTAGTTGCGCAAATACGGAAGGCCGTCGCCTGATGGGAATTGACACGATAACCAACAGCAATAACAGCATCAAGATTATAGAAAGTAGTTAGGTAGTTCTTGCCATCGGAAGCAGTTGCCGAGTTTTTCTCGGTAACAGAATCCTTATCCAGTTCTCCTTCGGAAAAGATTTTCTTCAAGTGGAGGGAAATATTGTCGGTCGAGCATCCAAATAACTCCGCCATAGCTTTCTGTGTCAGCCAGAAGGTCTCATTGTTGTAGTAAACGTTGACACATACATTGCTATCGTCGTTCTGATATAGGACGATGCTATGTTGGGTTTGTTGTATTTCTTTTTTCATCATAATTGCTGCGTGTTTTGTTTACAATCTATGAGGAAACAGCTGGTACATAATAGCATTTTTATCTCTTTTTCTATGTCAAGGTCTTCTGTCAGTTCTCGTTTGAATTCTATGCGGTTGGTTTCTGTCATATTTGATAATCTTTGCTAATGATTTCGGCTCTTATGATATATCTGACTGATTTTTCAACAGCCTCGAAGAGGCTGAATCTCAATAACCCCATACAAGGAACCGTTAGGTTCCGCAGTGTGGGGCATCGAAACACCCTCCATTCCAGCGTTTCGAAGAGACTCGACATGGATACTATTTGGCAAAAATCAGTCATACGTTGCATAAGAGCGTTCTCATTTATCTATAAAGTCTTGCAGTTGCTGCATGTATTGTTTGCATTCCATTAGATTGTGTTTAGTCATATATTGTTTCAATTCTTTTTGCAAAGATACTCAAATCATTTCACAGTTACCGTCCTTATGCAATTTCAATTATTTGAAGTTCGAAATACGGAAACCTTACATCGCCTACTCAACTTTGTCTCCTGCTTCTGGCAGGCTATTTTCTTTTTGGATTAGCTCTTTGATGGCTCTGTCGTAGTCGCTTTCGTATTGCAGCATCTCCATTTTTCGATATTTCTCGAACTCGGAAACGGCTTTTTGCTTGGCCTCTTCATGGCTGATAGTCCCTTTGCCTACCAGTAATTGTCTGCCGGAAAGTTTCATCAGTTCATCCAATTTCTCTATCCATTCCTGCATTCTCATAGGTACTTGTTGGAGAGCCTGTATTTCGGCAAAATCCAAATACTGAGACACAAGCAGATTTAGATAGGTCAACTCCTGCTCCGTTAGATAATTCTTGGCAACTTGTACATCATCTTTTGTGATATAGCTTCCTTTAAAGTTTGTCATTCCCACCATGGGCTTGTTAGCATCTACTCTTTCATATATCACCTCCGCAGCCGTATGGTGATGAGCAGCATAATGCAGCTTGTTCTGCACAGATGCAAAGAACTGACGCGTAAGGTTGGCATTGGGGTCGTAATCAATGCTCGTAATAAAGATGTCCGTCACCTGCTGATACAGGTTGCGTTCGCTACTGCGAATATCGCGGATGCGTTGCAACAATTCCCTGAAATATCGGCTACGATTGCCTTTCAGTCGATTATCGTCCAGCGTGAAGCCCTTTTGAATGAACTCATGGAGGTGAGCCGTTGCCCACTGTCGGAAGCGTGTGGCCACCTGCGACTTCACGCGATAACCCACAGCGATAATCATATCAAGGTTGTAGTGGCTAATCTGACGGTTCACACTTCGATTGCCCTCTTGGCGAACTAACAAAAATTTTTTGTGAGTTCGTTCTTTGTCCAGTTCTCCCTCCGCATAAATCTGTCCAATATGATAGCTCACATCCTGCTGTGAAGCATCGAAAAGCTGCATAATTAGCTCCACTGGGAGCCACACATCTTCTCCCTCAAACCTCACATTTACCTGCGTGATTCCGTTGTCGTCCTGATATATCAGGAACGCTTGATTGCTGTTCGCCAATTCGTTATTATCTTTCTTTGTCATATTCTTACAACCACTATATTTCATTTATTATCACATCAGCCCACATACATTATATGCCTTTCCTCTTTTTGCAAAGATATTCAAATCATTTCATAGTTACTGTCCTTATGCGATTTTCAATTGTTTGAAGTCCGAAATGCAGAAAAAATACATTGGCTCTTATGCTATATCTGACTGATTTTTCAACAGTCTCGAGGCTGAATCTCAATAACCCCATACAAGGAACCGTTAGGTTCCGCTGTGTGGGGACTTGAAATGCCTTCCTTTCCAACCTCCTCGCAATCCGCAATGGTGGCAATCTTGTTTCTATAAGTGATGTATTCCATATCTGTATGCATACTTGCCATAATGCAATTTCATTTCTGACAGATTCTAATCATTCGTTAACGTCCTTATTAATGATTTCCCAATACCCACCTTTGTCAGGTCCGACACGGCGAATAATTCCACCTTCTTTTAATTTCTTAATATTCCAATATATGCCATCCTCAGTTATACCGCACACTTTGCCTAGCTCACTTTGTGTAATATAAGGATTTGTTGTTATAGTGATTAGAATCTTTTCCGTAGTTTTTCCGTACTACTTTCTGGTCTACTTTTCGGTCCACTTTCTGTGCCACTTGCATGGTCAATTTGAACACTGAGATATGTTTTTGTTCCAGTAATTACCAGTTTTGTTATTCACCTTTCAAATATTTTTCGGTTTCACGGTCAAAGTCGGAGATGTATTCGCGGTCTTGGCGGACGCGGAATATCTCGTATTCTTTGGTAGCTTTTTCAACGGCTTGGTCGTGAGAAACAGTACCTTTATCGGCAAGGATATTGCGGCGGTTGGTGGAGAGAAACACATCGGTCTGTTTCAGCCAGTCGGCCATGCTCATCAATATCTCATCTTCGGCCATCAGCTCGGCATAGTCAATAAACATTGTCACTAAGCGGTTGAGTCGCGACAGCTCTTTCTCGTTCAGATAATTCTTGGCGATGGTGACGTCACGTTTCAGTATCTTCCCATCGGGCGCATCACTCCATGTGGTCAGTCCCATAGTAGGCTGGTTTGAATCAGCACGTTCGTAGATAAGTTCCGCTGCGGTCTTTCCCGTCACAGCAAAATGCAGCTTGTTCTGCACGAAGGAGTAGAATGCTTTGGTTGTCTCACTTTTCTTGTCGTAGTCGTAACTGCATTGTTCAAACACATCGGCAATTTTTTGGTAGGCTCGGCGCTCGCTGGCGCGAATCTCACGGATACGTTCCAACAACTCGTCGAAGTAGTCTTTCCCGAAAGGCTGTCCGTTCTTGAGCATATCGTCATTCAAGACAAAGCCCTTTGTGATGTATTCCTTCAGGGTTTTGGTGGCCCAAATACGGAAGGCCGTCGCCTGATGGGAGTTGACGCGATAGCCGACAGCGATAACAGCGTCAAGATTGTAGAAATCAACGAATCGTTTTACCTGACGGCCTCCTTCCTGTTGAACTTGTTCCATTTTGGAACAAGTTGCCTCTTTATTCAGTTCCTGTTCTTGGTAGATGTTTCCCAAATGCTTCGTTATAGCCTGAGTATTCACGCCAAATAGCTCCGCCATAGCTTTCTGTGTCAGCCAGAAGGTCTCATTGTTGTAGTAAACGTTGACACATACATTGCTATCGTCGTTCTGATAGAGGACGATGCTATGCTGGGTTTGTTGTATTTCTTTTTTCTTCATGACTTTATATTACGAAGATGTTGACATTATTTTGGTCTTTCAGATTGAGAAGCTACTGCATGTATTGCCTGCAGTCTATGAGGGATTTATGTTGCATTTTATTCACTTGTTAATTGAGCTGCTCTTTCAATAGGAGTCATTCCGATTAGAAATCTATTACCTATTTCGCACTACAGCAACGAAAAGATTCTTTTATAATTTTTTTTACCAATTTGATCAGTTTGAATATAGTTCTTTGTTTTTTCACGCAAGGATTCGTCTTTCAATAAATCTCGTATCTCTTCGTCCGAACAACACTGCAACCATTCTGGTTCAACATCATTAATATTAAACTCTAAAGGGGATAGTATAAAATGATAAATATCATGTTTTTCTCCAAACTTGTCGAATAGTTTATACAAATCAGAAAAGATTTTGTTTTTTCGCAAACTGGTTATATATTGAAAGACTCCCAAGTAATTGTCGTCTTGCTGATATTCGTTACAAAGACTTTGAAGAGTTGAAGAATCAGAAGGACATGTCTGAGTTCTATTCATTATTCGTAAATAATGGATTAGGCTTTTGCAATGCATAAATATGTAATCTAAATACTTCTTCTGAATATCTTTGGGTAAAATCTTATACATGGCAAGACCGATCTCGCCATCACTGCGTACCAATTGTTTGAAATCCAAACAATCGTCAAAAACAAAATTCGATGTAGATAGTTTTGACGATAAAGTCGTAATTAAGCCTATTGTGTCGGTGGTATTATTAAGAAGGCAATCTTTTATGAGAGATACTGCCATTTGGTTAGATGGAGTGTATTTTTTTATTATTCCATGGAGATTATTCACATTAGCTGAATCAAACAACAATTTGGGATAGGCATGTATTATCTTATATAATTTGTCGATGGTTTCATTGGATTTTTCATTGGCACATTTACTTATAACATATATTATATTTCCAATGATATACTGAATGTGAGATACTCTAAACGGGAGCTCCTTTGTTTGCATGTCTCCAAAAATTCCCTTTTCAAACATAGAATTGTGCATTTTACTCACGCTTTCCTTCAGGTATTTTACCGCATTATTATCCAATACAATGCTATCTATTTCATACTGTTTAAAAATATCAGTTAATTCTCTTGTGCCAATAAAAGAAATCAAAATAAACAAATCTTTATCGCTTAACTTATGTATCTTTGAAGGTTGAAAAAAACCTGCAATCATATTGTCTTTTGTTGTATGGCTATTGAGTATCCCAATAATAGTATCAGTTGCCAAAAAATAAAAGAATGAATTGTTGTATTCAATACAGTTCCGTACACAAAATTGGAATACCCTCCAAAACTTTGATTTCAGATTTGGCACATTGCTATTCTGAGAAACTCCACCCTTTTTGGATTGTTTTTTTTGTTTGTGAAGTTCTCCTGCCAAACGCTCGGCTTCTTTCGCATTTTCGCTAAAAATTCTATTATAAAAAAGATCTCTCATTGTCAGCTTTATAGCAGGAGCAATGGGCATTCTATTCAGTAATGTCTCTAAATCAAATTTGCCAATATCCTCAAAGATACCTTCTGCATCAATATCCTTTCGGTACATGAGTTCCGCTTGTATTCGATAACGAATCTGATACATATTGTACAAACTAATGAAGTACAACACATATAGCTCTTTTCTCCAAAACTCAGTAATTCTAGATGTATATATTAAATATGCATCATAAAAACGGCCAACTCTACATAATAGATATGGCAAAATCAAATCCCTTTTGTCATAATACAGTCCTGCTTGGCTTAATGAATTGATTTGTAATATTACAGAATTGAAATCTAAATCATAAAAATCGTCTATGGTTTTGTATTCACTAAGTTTTTCTCCACAATGATTGCGGTCATACTCTGTTAGAACCGGGAAATCGTCTATTTTGAGTATTCCCTGCAACATGGCTTGCTTTTTTAGGAAATCTCTTTCATTTTTAGGGTGTCTCAAAACAAATGAACGCCGCCCTTTGAGTGTTTTTAGCTCTTGGGCAATTATTTCAAAAGACTTAGAACCTATTTGCAAACCACTAGAATAATAATTCCAATAAGGCCTCTCTTTAGCAGGAAAAACATATTTGATTCCATCACCGAGCATCGTTAATTCTTGCTGAATGGATTTTAAAGAATGATATAGTCGTGAAACAATATTGTCGGATGCAATTTCTTCAAATTGTTTAATAATCTGCAGTTGTTGATATAGAACCTTCCCCTTTTCGCTTTTTATTTTGGCAAGTTCCAAGTCATTAATGTTTATTTTGAGTGTATCAACATACTCATTTGCGTTGGCAATATTAACAATATTTATACCCTTCTGCTCATAGTATCTGAATGTTTCTTTATCTATTGTCACATCACTCAACAATAAATATACTCTTTGCATATCCTTGTCGAGAATGTTCTTCAAGTCATTCAAAATAACTTTTAAATTAAGGTCGGAGAATGAGAATCCCACAAATAAGACAATATTTGTAGTGAATAGCGATGTGACAAAAGATCTTATTAATGGGAAATTGGTGGCATAATTATAATAGTCTTCCTCCGCAAGGATAATATTCCCTGTTTTAAAGTCGCCGTGCATTTTGACCAGTTTATTGGGGAAGCGATAGTATGGCAAATCATTGTCTTTAGAAATAACGTCATATTGTTTGTAGTCAATTTGTATGGCTTGCTCTATCAAATCATCATAATTCGTGGTTATAATATGAACTGGATCCAATTCTAAAATGGCATGATGAATTGGATTGCATGCTACTCTTCCATCCTTAAGGACATCTCTGATTTTTTTGAAATAATCTTTATATCCATATGAGTCTTTATAGATTTGGGCGATTTTAAGGTCATCCTTCTCGTTAGAAAGGCTCTTCGGCAAATCATCTTTTAAGGCAGTTATTAATTCTCCCCACGTTGGCACACCTGAATTAGCTGATACTCCAGCCCCAACAAAAACAACCAGTCGTCCTTGTTTTGATGCCTCATGCAGTTTTGTCAATTGAGATATTTGTGTGTTGTTTTCCATAGCGTTGAAGGATTTGACTATAAGGATTCGTATTCCTCCTTAGTTATTCGTGTTTTTGGGTCGGTGGTGAGGACTTCGTCGTAGGTGAGGCCATAGAGGTGATATACTCGGAGGTCTATTTCGCGGTCGGTAGCGGCAATTTGGTCGGTGAGTTGGTGGCAAACGTCGGCGTATTGGCGGAAGTAGTCCTCCCACTCATCCTGTTGCGGGAGGGTGAGTTTGATTTTCTGCTTCTTCAGTTCAGCCACAAAGTCAGAAAAGTCCATCTGGTCGAATGTCTGCAAGGCTGTCGTTACCGTTGCAACCTCAATATTGTCTGTTAGGCGTTGCAGGAAACGACTACGCTTGTCTTGCAACTGGGCATTGAGGGAAAGCATTTTGTCAGCAAGGGGAGAAAGGCATTTGTCATTACAATCTGCAATCGGTATTTGTCCAAAATATTTCCAAATCAACTGATATCCTCCTTGGATTTGTGAGCATAACTTAGTTATTAGCCACCAACCCATTCGGGAATTGAGAATTGCTAATAGGGCTTTGTTTTCGGTTGGAATGAACCACATAGAATTATTTGAGTAGAATCCATCTGTGTCATAAATAAAACACGGCTTCACTTGAAATGCTTGGTACATTATTTTGGGCTTGTCAAATATCTCATAATAATCACATGATCTAAGTTCCCACCAAAAATCGCCTTTGTCCGTCCGTTTTCTGCCTTTCTCGGCAAAAGGCTCTAACCATGATGCTATTGAAGGATATTTGGATTTCAAGTGGTTCCATGCGTCGCTTTCGTTCTCAAAGTAATGTTCTCTTTGTGTCCAGCCTTTTGAGAATAGTATCAGGTAGTTTTGGGCTTCGGCTTTACCGTATGGGGTTATGTTCCGCCCTTGAAGGAATGGATGTATATGCTCTTTTGCATGTTCATCCTGTTCTATGATTGTTTGGTATGTATTTGAATCTATAAGGAATGCCTCAGATAAACCAGTTAGGACGCCTCGATATGCTTCACCTCCTATATGCTCTTTCAATGTTTGGTTATTGTTTGCCAGTTTCCCAATAAGTACCTTATCCTTTTGCGAAGAAATAACCCAAGTGTCGTTGCTGAATTGTGAGATGTCGAAGAGCTCCTCTGTTGTGGCAACATTATGGTTAAAGTCATTTGCATTAGCTGCATTTAGTACAGATACTGATAGTTGCTTTTTGGGAATATCATTCCTTCCGATAAATATGCATGGATAAGTAGTTGCACCATCAAATATTTGAATATCGCCAAAATCAATGAGTTTATCCAAGCGTTTGCCCAAGAAATAACTTCTCAATTCCTTCCCATAGCCTGCCTGAAGCCATTTATTTGGCATAATATATGACACTAAGCCTCCCGTTTTGGCTAATTGGAAAGCTTTCTCTACAAAGATACAGTATAAGTCTCCACGTTTGTTATATGTTCTGTATCCCAGCTGCTCTAATTGAATGGAAGTCTCTGTTATGCTTTCTAAGTGAACATATGGTGGATTGCCAATGACCACATCGAAGCCTCCTTTCTCGAAGACTTGGGGAAATTCTTTCTGCCAGTCGAAGGCTTTGTCTCCAGCGACAGTAGGGTCGCTGATAAGGGAGTTGCCGCATTTGATGTTCTTGTTAAGTGTGTTGAGTTTGCGGCGAGGTTTGGCAGTACGCAACCAGAGGGCTAGCTGAGCTATTTCGACACTCTCTTCGTTGATGTCCACACCGTACAGATTATTTTCCAGAATACTGTTCTCGATTCCTTGGAAGACTATACTGGAACCTGTCAGTTTAGCCTCCATTTCGTCAATAAGGGCATGTTCTGCCATTAGGAACTGCAGCGCAGCATTGAGAAAGGCTCCGCTGCCACAAGCGGGGTCTAGGATAGTGAGTTGCATGAGCCATTCGCGGTATTGCTGTAGTTGCTGTAAGAGGCGTTTCTTGGTGGATTTCTGACGATTCTTGTCAGCGAAATATTCCTCTTCCACAATGCCCAATTCACATTTCTTTTCGCTACAGAGACGGCCAACTGTGTTTTCGACAATATACTTGGTGATATATTGCGGGGTGTAGAACACGCCATCCTGCTTGCGCTTAGAGGCCTTTGGGATTTCACCACTGCTGATTTTCTGGCTTACTTCTTCGATCTCTGACAGTGAATTCTCAAAGATGTGGCCGAGGATGTTCACGTCAACTTCGCTCTCGAAGTCGTAGGTGGAGAGTCGGCGAGTGTGTTCCACCAAAGGCTCGTCGCTGATTAGTATGTTATCCAGTACTTCGTCGGGCTTGAAGAGCCCACCGTTGTATGCGAATAACTCGTATTTGGGGAACTTGTGGCCAGTGTCGAGATAACCGAAGTATTTCTTTATACGGTTGTAAAGCGGGCGGTACTCGTCCATTTCTTTTAGTTGCTCCCATTGTTCAATGATGCGAACCATCGAATTTGGTGGCAGCAGTCCGCCATCCTCGGCGAAGAAAATGAATAACAAGCGGTCCAGCAGTTTCTGCGTCTTCTTGAAAAGCAAAAGTTGCCATGATTTCTCGTCCTCAGCCCATGAGTTGCCTGCTTGATAGGGATTTTGGGTAATGATGTCGGCAAAAAGGGCACGTTTGAACTGCGAATAGTCTTTATACAGGTCTTTGGTTATTTGGTCTTCGGTGGATAACGAATCTTGTTTCATTGAGCAGACCACATCACGCTGCACTTGTGGCCACGCAAGGCAGAGATATAGTTCGCGGAACTCCTGCTCGGAGAGGTGGAAAAGATTCCACTCACGATGTTCGACGGCGTTATCAATATAAAGACGCAGTTTCTCGAAGTTGGAGATGATGACCAGCCGAGCATCAGGATGCTGGCTCTTATAATTGAAAGCTTGTGCTTCAACCTTCGAAAGGTCTGTGGTCTTATGGTCTTTCAACTCTATTACACCAACGACTTTGCCATTCTGAAGAATAGCACCGTCAGCTTTCTTGGTGTCGGTCTCGTTCTTCTGCTCGGTAATGAGGTTGTAGTCGGGCGATGGGTTGAGAGTGTAGCCTAATACTTTGACAAAAAGCTCAAGCAAGAACCCCTCTTGAAACTGCTCTTCTTTGCATTGAAGTATATTTTGTTGTACCTCAGTATTGAGAAAGTAGCTTTTATATTGTTCCCATGCACACCTTACTTTTTCTGGTTCCAGTAGAGCAAGGTATTTCTTGATTATATTCTTCTGAAAAAGCATAGCACCTATTTTTAGGTTGCAAAAATACTTATTTTTTTTTGAATCGGCAAATTATTATTTTGTAAGGCAGTTGGGGCGGTTGTTGATGATGCAGTGAGGGAGGAGAAATAGTAAAAGCTAGATGATTGGTTGTGATTGGTTTTTAGTGAATTACGTCAAATCGTCTAGATATATTAAGATGGTTTGATTCTCAATGGTTTTGAAGAGGGCAGGAAGAAGGATCGAGGAAGGGAGGAAGAGGGGAGTTTTTTGACAAGCGAATCTGTCAACCAAAATCAGAAAGGACACATGTACTGTCTAAAACCAAAAAAGTTTGTACTTTTGCAATTGGAATTGGGAGGGAGCATGGGTGGCATTTAAATTGAATTGTTATGAAGAAAGAAGGACGAATTTTTGTTCCCTCCGAGGCTGAGGGGGTCATTGGCTTGGTGGAGGGGAAGGACCATGGCGAGTTATGTCGCGAGGTGCTGGCCATTGGTGACACGATGGATGTGTTGCGGGGCAAGTGGACGGTGGAGGTTTTGACGGCTATTGTGTGCGGAAATGTGCGTTTCAAGGACATCCTTGCCGCCATACCCAATCTGAGCGACAAGGTGTTGGCCGAGCGGCTGCGGATGATGCAGGAGGACCGCCTGATAGACCGTTGCGAACTGCCTGCACCTCACTACAGCCTCACGCCTCACGGTCGCGATCTTTTTGCCGTGGTCTACCGCATGTCTGACTGGGGCTTGCAGCACCGCAGTATGATGCTTGGCTGAGCCCCAATGCCTCAAATCCACTTACCAACTGGTAAGTAGCGGCCGTGGTTCCCAACATTCGGCGTATCTTTGCAGTCATAAAAAGAAAGGAGCAAAGATATGCATTTTACTGAACCTGTTTACCGTAATCCCTATTGGCCCACGTTTCCGCTCATCCAAATTACGCAGGGCTGTACGCACAACAAGTGTAAATTCTGCACCATGTACAAGGGCGTGCCCTTCCGTATGCAGCCGTTGGAGTGGATTGAGGAGGACCTGCGCGAGATTTGCGCCATCCAACCCCATGCCAAGACCATTCAGTTGCTCAGTGCCAACCCCATGGCACTTTCCTACGACCGCCTGATGCCCCGGCTGGAGCTGATCAAACGCTATCTGCCTGAGTTGGAGCATATGTACACGGCCACCCGCGTGACCGACATCTCCAACAAAAGCGTTGAGCAGTTGCGGGACCTGCGCGAAGTGGGACTGAACGAGATTTCGCTAGGGGTGGAAAGTGGTGACGACTGGACGTTGCGACGCATCAACAAAGGCTATACCTCTCAAGATATTCTGGAGCAGTGCCACAAACTGGAAGAGGCAGGCATTGCCTATTGGATGACCTTCCTCAATGGAGTGGCTGGACGCGAGCACAGCCACGACCATGCCGTTAACTCGGCTAAAGTATTCAACCAGTGTCGGCCCATGCTGGTGGGCACCGGCGGCCTGACCCTTTTTGAGGGCACACCACTGTTGGACGAGGCCCGCCGTGGCGAGTTCACCCCGCTCACCGAGCGGGAACTGATGGAGGAGCTGAAAACATTCGTAGAACTGCTCACTTGTGATTGCGAGTTCAACACTCACCACACCTCTTCGATGAATCTCTCCGGTCCTTTCCTCCCGCGCAAGCAGCAGATATTGGAGAGTCTGCAGTATGGCATCGGCCATTTCGACATGGACGAAATGGCCCGCAGGCGGCAGAGCAAGCGCACGCTGTAATTGTCAATACATAAAGAAGATGGCTCTCTGAAACAGGGAGCCATCTTCTTTTTTCTATACCTCGCTCATCGGGCAGGGGCAACTGCTGATTAAAGCATGAAGCCGAGGCCGAAGAAGGGGCCGCCGACCTTGGTAGAGTTATTGTCGTTGTTATCCACATCGGTGAGGCCGTAGCTGTAGCCGCCGAAGAGACGGAACTGGCGGAAGTCGAGGCTCACACCGCCCATGACAGCGGCATTGAAGGGCTTGAGGTTAAGGCTGCCCGACTTGTCGTTGAACCATTCTTGGTCGCTGCTGCCGCCGAGACCCAGCACATTGCCCTCATAGTGGGTCTTGCCCGAAATGTTGTAAGTGAACTTGGGACCTGCAAAGATGCCGAGGGTAAGGTCTTTACCTAGATGGATGCCGTAGTTGAACAACACGGGGACATCCAGACCAATAACGGTGCTGGTGTGCTTACCGCTGGCAATGCCCCAGAGGCTGCTGGAACCGCTCTCGGTGCCATAGCGCAGCTGGCCGCCGACGTTCAGTTTGAGGTCGCCGGTGAGGGTGAGGTTGTGGTCGACTCCGACGAAGAAGCTGCTGAGGGTTTGAGAATTGGACTCGTTGGCCCAAACTTCGGGAGAGTAACCCAGATGAATGCCCGTCTGGGCGTTGGCCTTGCCAGCAAAGAGAATGCCGGCAGAAAGGATGGCAATAAAGATTAGTCTTTTCATTTGTTTGTGTTTTTAAAAATGTTAATTTGCCAAATAACGGCAGAGGTATTTTTTTTATTGTGCAAAAAGTGTTTTTCTCCCTATTGTGGAAAAGTTCGTATCTTTGCAATCTGTTTTAGAAAGCAATGTGAAAGTATTGATGCCATGGACAGAACATTAGTTACGGCCGATAGGGCCACAGAACTATTCCCCGAAGTGGACGCCGAGGGGAATGTGATAGGCCGAATGAGCCGAGCCGAGGCCCATAGCGGCACCAAACGGCTCCATCCCGTGGTGCACCTCCACCTCTTCAACAGCCGCGGCGACCTCTATCTGCAGCACCGCGCCAAATGGAAGGATGTGCAGCCCGACCGGTGGGACACCGCCACCGGCGGCCATTTCGACTATGGCGAAACCCCCGCCGAGGCTCTTTCGCGCGAAGTGCTGGAGGAGATAGGCCTTACCCCCGACCAATACTGCCCCCGCCTGCTGCGGAAATACATATACGAGAGTGCCATCGAGCGCGAACTGGTGTACGTCTTTGCCGCCACCTTCGACGGCGTCCCTTCGCCCTCGCCCACCGAGACCCAGGGCGGCCGCTTCTGGGCGGTGGAGGAGATTGAGACCCACCTGGGCCAGGGGGTCTTCACCCCCATGTTTGAGAAAGAGTGGTCCAAACTGAAAAGTGACATAAAATAGCCGTATATGAAAAAGTTAGCCCTGATAGTATTCGTGTGCCTCGCCGCCTGGGGCGTCGCGGCCCAGAGCCGTGCCGATTTCCTAAGAGAACAACTCCTGCACAACCACAAGTATGTGCTCGTGGTGGCCCACCGCGGCGACTGGCGCAACCACCCGGAGAACTCGCTGCCTGCCATCGAGGGCTGCATCGAGCAGGGGGTGGACATGGTAGAGATAGACCTGCAGCGCACCCAGGACGGGGTTCTCGTACTCATGCACGACGCCACCCTCGACCGCACCACCAACGGCCACGGCCGCGTCGACGAGCACACCTTTCAGGAAATTGCCGACCTGCGGCTGAAAGCCATGCACAGTGCCTGCCTCACCCGCAACCATGTGCCCACTTTGCAGGAGGCGCTGGAGCTGTGCCGCGGCAGGATTCTGATCAACATCGACAAAGGCTACCAGTACTACGACGAAGTGCTGGCCCTGGCCGAGAAAACCGGCACCCAGGGCCAGATAGTCATCAAGTCCGGCGTCCCGCTGGCGCAGTTGGCGCAGGAGCGTCCCTCGGCGTTGGACGGCATGGTGCTGAACGGCCCCAGGGCTGCCAGCGGCCAGCGGCTTGCGGCAGCCGAAGTGGGCGACCGGGGGCTGATGTATATGCCCGTGGTGAGCATCGACCGGCCCGAAAGTGCCGAATTCATAGCTGCCTTCATAAAGGCCCGTCCTGTGGCAGTGGAGTGCAACATGAACGAATTCAACGCCGCCGCCCGCCAAAATCTAGAACGGCTGCGCGAGGCGGGCATCAGGATTTGGGTGAACTCCATCTGGGGCTCGCTCTGCGCCGGCCACGACGACGACCGCGCCGTGGAGCTCTTCCAGCCCGACGAGAGCTGGGGCTGGCTTCTGGAGCAGGGGGCATCCATCATACAAAGCGACCGCTGCGCCCCCCTGCTGAATTATCTTGGGCGGCGGGGCGTCAGAAAATAACTGGCAGTCCTATCGGTCAATAGGTCCCAACAGCGTTGGTAAAGCGCTTCCACCCCGCGGCGCTTTGGCATTTGTTTAAGGCGGACATCATCACCATGGCGGGCAATCGCAAGGGAGCCGCCGACCAGCAACGGCAGAAAGCGTCGGCAGGGACAGAAGTCACCTCTGCAAAAAGAGAAAGGCGTTGCGTCCATCGCCAACGCCGGTTCGGAAAAATAGGTTTTACCTACATATCCGATGCAATCGCCTTCGCCGTCTGCTCCCGTTCGTCCTAGAAGATGATGGTAGCCTGCTCATTTTCAACGAAATGGCCTCTCATTGCATTGTCATATTGCAGTGCGCCCGTCCATAATCCGCTGCAACTCCGTTGTATAAATGTCACCTCAACGGTATTTCTTTGCTTTTAAAGAGAGGAACAAATGAGGAACTAAAGAGGAACTAACAAGGAAGTGGCGAAGGCAGACACAAAGCACCGCCAAAGGAGGGCGGAGGCAAAGCGGGGCAGGGCAGCGGTCCCACGGGAAACGGATGGGGAATGAAAAAGTCGGAGTGGGGGAGGGCTACCTGTAGTGCTCGGCAATGCGGTCGAGGATGGGGAGGACTTGGTCGAGGGTGGTGGTGTTGACCAGCGGAATGCGGAACTGCTTGAAGTCGAAGAGCCCTTTGAAGTAGCCGCCGTAGTGTTTGCGCATCTCGAACATGGCGGTGTGCTCGCCCTTGAATTCGACGGCAGCCAGGAGGTGTCGGCGGCATACCTCGACGCGTTCCTGCACACTGACGGGGCGCTCGTCCTCGCCCCGCATCAGGCGCTGGGTTTGCTCGAACACCCAGGGGTTGCCGATGGCGCCGCGGCCGATGAGTATGCCGTCGACGCCGTATCGTTGCCGGGCCTCCACGGCCTGTTGGGGGGTGACGATGTCGCCGTTGCCGAAGATGGGGATGTGCATGCGGGGGTTGTTCTTCACCTCGCCGATGAGGGTCCAGTCGGCGTTGCCCTGATACATCTGGGTCTTGGTGCGGCCGTGGATGCTGAGGGCGGCAATGCCCACGTCCTGCAGCCGCTCGGCCAGTTCGACGATGGGTTTGTCGTCGGCGTCGTAGCCCAGGCGTGTCTTGACGGTGACTGGGAGGTGGGCGCGACGGACGACGGCCTCGGTGATATGCAGCATTTTGGGCAGGTCTTTGAGGATGCCGCTTCCGGCTCCTTTGCCGGCCACCTTGCGGACGGGGCAGCCCCAATTGATGTCGATGAAGTCGGGCTGCTGGGCTTCCACAATGTCGACACATCGCACCAGTTCCTCCTCGTCGGCCCCGAAGATTTGTATGCCTATGGGGTGCTGCGAGGGGGTGAAACGCATCTTGCGATAGCTCTTTTCGGCCTCGCGGTTGAGGGCTTCGGAGGCGATGAACTCGGTGATGAGCAGGTCGGCCCCAAAGTCTTTGCACAGCTGGCGGAAGGGGAGGTCGGTAATGTCGTCCATGGGCGAAAGTCCAAGGACACAATATTTTCCTATGTTTAGCGTTTCCATAAAAGCGTGTGCAAAAATACGAATAAAACTTGATTTAAAGAGAAATGGTATGGAAAAGAAACGATTGACGATAGCGTATGCCGAGTACGGCTCGGTGGCGGAGCTGCCGGAGGAGTACCGCCAGCTGATGGAGGCGGCCATGGCGGCCACCGAGAATGCCTACGCCCCTTACTCTCAATTCCATGTTGGGGCTGCGGTGCGGCTGGCCGACGGCACGGTGGTGCCGGGCAGCAACCAGGAGAACATTGCCTACCCCTCGGGGCTATGTGCCGAGCGGACGGCCCTTTTCAGCGCCTCGGCACGATACCCGCAACTGGCGGTGGAGGCATTGGCGGTGGTGGGGTTCCACGAAGGAGGATTCTGCGAGGCCTCGCCCTGCGGCGCCTGTCGTCAGGTGATGGCCGAGTACGAGCTGCGGTATGGCAACGAGATAACCGTGCTGTGCTATCTTGAGGGAGGTCGAATTCGGCAGATTTCGGGGGTGAAAAGCCTGCTCCCGTTTGCTTTTGAGGCCGAATTGTAGAAAAAAATGTAGTTTTGCAAAGTGTTGAGAGACACTGCTGTATATGTTTTCGCCAAATATTTTTAGGCGAAAAAGTTTCTTACACTGATTTTTCTTTGTACCTTTGCACGTTTAAAAAGCGATTTAAAATTAGAATAATAATAAACAAATATTTATATGGCAATTATTGGAAGTATCAGAAAACACTCAGGAATAGCAGTTGCCGTTGTGGGTATTGCTATCGTTGCATTCATCATCGGTGACCTCACCAAGAACCAGAGAGGTGTGCCCGATATGGGTAAGATTGGCGACCAGACCATCACATACGCTCGCTACAATGAAAAGGTGGAAGAGATGGAAGAGAGCTACAAGGCCCAGCAGAACATTGCTCAGATACCGGCCGAGGTGGAATATCAGCTGCGCGACCAGGTGTGGCAGAACTTGGTGACCGAGACCCTCACCGACAAAGAATTTGAAAAACTGGGTCTCCAACTCACTAATGCCGAGCTGAACGATATGTACATGGGTACCTTTATCCACCCCTACATCCGCCAGATCTTCACCGACCCGCAGACCGGCAATTTCAACGTGGCCGCCGTCAAGCAGTACATGTCCAACTTTGACAATCTCGACACCGCCCAGCGTATGCAGCTGGTGGAGATTGAGAAAAACGTGACGGAGGACCGCAAGCAGCAGAAATATAGTGCGTTGATTTCTCGCGGATTGTATATGCCTAAGGCTATTGCCCAGCAGATTGCCGACATGGGCAGCAAGCTGAGCAACGTCACCGCCATTAACTGCAGCTATCAGTCGCTCTCCGACGACGAGGCCGGCGCCCTGACCGACCAGGACTATCAGAACTACTACAACAAGCATAAGGCCGAGTTCCGCCTGCGCGACGAAATCCGCGAGATTGACTATGTTATCTATCCCGTTGTTCCCACCGCCCAAGATATGGCCAACATTCAGGCCGAAGTGGAGAAGACTTGGGACGAGTTCCAGACCATCAGCGCCGACGAGCTGACTTTCTTCGTCAATGCCGAGTCTTCCCGCAACTACGACTCCACCTACCGCAAGGCTAGCGAGTTTACCAGCCCCATGGACAGCGCCCTTATGGCCGCCGGCGAAGGCAGCTACATCAGCCCCCGCATTGCCGGTAACGAGTGGGTTATGGCCAAGGTGCTGAACATTGCCAACCGCCCCGACAGTCTGCGCGCCAGCACTATCTATATTTTCAATAGCAATGCCGGTGGCAACATCACTCGCAGCGACGAGCAGGCCAAACAGTTGGCCGACAGCGTGATGAACGTGCTCCGCAGCGGTGCCATGACTTTTGAAGAGGCCGTCAGCAAGTTTTCCGACGACCCCCAGAAGTCGCAGAACAACGGCGACATGGGCTGGAACCTCGACGGCGGCTATGGCTTCATCAACGAGGACATTGTCAACACCCCCGAAGGAAGCTACTTTGTGAAGAAGCACCCCCAGGAGGTCGGTTACTTCCTGGTGAAGGTTACGGGCAAGACCACACCGCATAGAAAATACCGTGTGGCCACCATCACCCGCGAGATTGCTGCCAGCGAGGCCACTTCCCGCAATATTTATAACGAGGCCAATAAGTTTGCCGGCAACAACCGCACTTACGCCGAGATGACCGCTACCGCCCAGGCCGAGAACCTGCAGGTGCGCAACGCTATGGTTTCGGCCATGCAGTACGGCATTGGCGGTGTCAGCAACGCCCGCAGCATCATCCAGTGGGCCTACAATGAGGACACCGAGGTGGGCACCGTGGCCGACCAGATTTTCGAGGGCGACGACATGTACATCGTTGCCGCACTGAAGAATGTCTACAAGGTGGGTTACGCTTCGCTCGACCAGGTCCGTCCGATGATTGAGAACCAGGTCCGCATCGAAAAGAAGGCCGAAGTGTTGAAAGCCCGCTTGGAAGAGGCTCAGAAAGCCGGTGGCAACCTCAGCGCCATTGCTGCCAAGGTGAACGCCACCATCGACACCCTCGACAGCGTTTCCTTTAACGACTACTATCTCGGCCAGTACGGCATGGAGCCTAAGGTTCAGGCCGCCATTGCCGCTTCCGAGGCTAACAAGCTGGTGGGTCCCATCCAGGGTGCCAACGGCGTGTACATGGTCAGTGTGAACGCCAAGATGGACAATCCTGCTGCCGCCAATGCCGAGAATATCCGCATGCAGAAACAGCAGTCCTTTATGCAGAGTCTGCGTGGCATTCAGCAGGTGCTGAAAGACAAAGCCAAGGTGACGGATAACCGTATTAAGTTCTTCTAATGGACAGCAAACGGTCGAATACGATAAAAGAGAAAGGCGCGGCCATGCGGCTGCGCCTTTCTAATAAGTGGCAGGACTTCAGCGAGCGGATGCACCACAAACGCCGTCTGGTGCTGATGGACACCGACACCTTCAAGGAGAATTTCTCGATGGAGCTGACCGGGGTCAACATCTTCACCTATGTGGGCATCAGTGTCATCGTGCTGCTTCTCCTCTCCATGCTGCTTATCGCATTCACGCCGTTGCACAACCTGATACCTGGATATGTAAAGCCCGAACAGCGGGAGGAGATAGTGCGGAGTGCCCAAACGATAGATTCGTTGGAGCTGATTATCGAGGGGCACGAGCAGATGATAGCCACTATACAAGATGTGATTAGCGGTAAGTCGCTCACCGAGGAGCAGAAACAGCAGGCCGAAGAGGTGAGCAAAGAGGCTGTGGTCTACCGCCACTCCAAGTCCGACTCCCTCCTGCGCCTGGAGATCGAAGCCAAGCAGAAACAGTATAAGGACGCTAAGAAAAAAAAGAAATGATTATCCGCATTGCTCTGTATAAGTCTGTGATGGACTTGAGTTTGATGGTCCATGGCGGGGATATTTCCGATTATAGCGGGCTTGTTGGACATGTCAGGCAATGAAAGAACTGCTACTTGGCTTTTTGTGGATAATCGTAAAGTAGTATTTCCAATCCCGAATAGGGAGGTAACTGATAATAATAGAATAGGTTGATATGAAAAGAATTGCCATACTGGGGTCGACAGGTTCTATCGGAACGCAGGCGCTGAACGTCATTCGCCGCCACCGCGACCTGTTTGCCGTCGAGGTGCTTTGTGCCGGAAGCAATGCCGATCTTTTGATTGCTCAGGCGTTGGAGTTTGACCCCAATGCCGTGGCCATTGCCGACAAGCGTAAGTACCAGCAGGTGCAGGAGGCTTTGGCACCGCATGACATCAAGGTGTTTTGCGGCATGGACTCTGTGGCCGACCTGATGGAGATGGAGTCGATAGATATGGTTTTGGCCTCCATTGTGGGCTTTGCGGGGCTGCGTCCCACCCTCCGTGCCATTGAGCACCACAAGCCTATCGCGCTGGCCAATAAAGAGACTATGGTGGTGGCGGGCGAGATTGTCACGCGGGCAGCCATGGAGCACCAGGTGCCTATCCTTCCGGTCGACTCCGAGCACTCGGCTATCTTTCAGAGTCTCGTGGGCGAAGGCGGCGGGGTGGACAAGATACTCCTCACGGCCTCCGGAGGTCCTTTCCGCGGCTATACGCGCGAGCAGTTGGCCCACGTGACCCTTGCCGACGCCCTCAAGCACCCCAACTGGAGCATGGGCCGCAAGGTGACTATCGACTCGGCATCGCTGATGAACAAAGGCTTGGAGGTGATAGAGGCGCGCTGGCTTTTTGACGTGCCTGCCGAGCGCATCCAGGTGTTGGTGCACCCCCAGTCGGTCGTTCATTCGATGGTGCAGTATGTCGACGGGAGCATCAAGGCCCAACTGGGGGTGCCCACGATGGAAACACCCATACAGTATGCTTTCAGCTTCCCTGAGCGCATCGAGAGTTTCCTCCCCCGCCTGAGTTTTGAGAAATACAGCCAGCTCACTTTCGAGAGCCCCGACACTAAGACCTTCCGCTGCCTCGATTTGGCCTATCAGGCCATAGCCAAGGGCGGCAACATGCCGTGCGTGATGAATGCGGCAAACGAGGTGGCCGTGCAGCGTTTCATCGATGGCCGGCTCACCTTTCTGCAGATTGCCGACTTTGTGGAGGAGCAGATGCAGCGGGCTCCTTTTATTGCTGAGCCCACGTTGGACGACCTCTTCCGCACCGATGCGGAAGTCAGAGCCGCCGGCGGGTTGCAATAGATTGAGAAGTATATCCAGCACCGGCGGGGTGACATAGGGGACTCACTGCTGCCGTGCCGTTATAAATAAAGTAAAGTACCCCTAGCATTAAATACTTATTTATCATGAAGAAAATCGTCATTGCCCTAATTATGGGCGCGGCCGTAATGCTGACCGTTGGCTGCAAGAAGGACCAGAAAGACAACATCCGTCCAGTCACCACTACCCAAATCATGCTGAATGCGCTGAAAAAGGACTACCGGACTGTGATTAAGAGCTATCCTGATGCTCTTGACAGACTGGTGGAAGCCCGTTGTACCCTTGACCATAGAATTACCGAGGTTTCGTCCGTTAAAGACCTGAACGTTGTGAGCATGTCTGAGGTCTACTATATCGGCTATTTCTCCGATGAGCATAGCAGCCATATCGTCTATATGGACCGCGATTTTGAGGCCGGAACTACGCAAATGACCTATGACCAACCTCGAAGCCCATGGCTTGGCGACTACTATATCCCCGTGGCCTCTTTAGACAGTATGATTACGCTGGAACAGGCCATCCGCTGTGTCATGGCCTCCGACTATGCCACCCCCAACACCCGTTATGTCAACCTCCGCTATCCGGTCTACTCCTTCGACAAGGGCCACGCCATGTATGTTTTTGGCGGCTATTCGGCCGACGGCAAGCACCTCTGGGTCGATGCCTATACGGGCGAAGTCTACTCCGTCGACGACGACCAAGACAACGACGACTATTGATTGTGAATAATGTATAAAAACAGTGTACGATGAAGGCTCTCGCCCCATTGTACACTGTTTTTTTATAATATATATTTACACACAGGTGTAGCCACCGTCAACTGGCAGGGCTACGCCGGTCACGTAGCGCGACTCGTCAGCTGCCAGGAACACCACTGCCGAGTCCAGCTCTCCCTCCTCGCCATAGCGCTCCAGGGGGATGACCGATTTGGCATAGTTGGTGAAGTACTCGGTGGTGAGCGTGTCGCGTGTCAGCGGGGTCATGAAATAGCCTGGGCAGATAGTGTTGACCGTAATGCCATATTTGCCCCATTCGCCAGCCAGGGCTCTTGTCAGATTGACCACGCCGCCTTTGGCCGCATGATAGGGCGACGAAGGAGCTATCTTGTTGCCCACAAGGCCGTACATCGAGGCAATGTTGATAATCCTGCCGTATTTGTTAGGAATCATCGACTTCTTAGCCACGGCGCGGGCCACGCGGAAGGTGCCGAAGAGGTCTATTTGCATTTCGTTTTCGAACTGGGCATCCGTGATGTCCTCAGCGGGGGTGATGGCACCCGTGCCTGCGTTGTTCACCACAATGTCGATGTGGCCGAATTTCTCAATGGCTTCGTCCACCATCTTGTCCACGGCCTCCGTGTTGGTCACGTCGCATTGAATCGGAAGCACCTTTACGCCGTGTGCCGACTCAATTTCCTGTTTCACTTCCAGCAGTTTCTCGTACCGACGTGCCATAATGACCAGGTCGGCTCCTTGTTGTGCCAGTGCCTTTGCCATCTGTACGCCTAATCCTCCAGAACAGCCAGTGACCAGTGCCACCCGGCCGGTTAAGTCAAATAATTGTTTCATTGGTAAGTTTTTTAAGATATGTGTTTGTGATTAATTATGTGTTTGATCCTTCATAAAACTGTGGCTACAGCCCAACCATCTAACTTAAAATATAAGCCCCCGCAACACCTATTTCAGTGGTACGTATAATAAGTGTAATTCTTTGTAAATTATATACTTTTCTTATTATCATGCCCGTTATTCTCATCCGATAGGGACTACAAAGATACAAAATATTTTGAATTCAAAAAATATGAAAATAACTTTCCTCCCTGGATCTCAGTAGCATAGTGGACTATCACGACTGCGTGAGTGCCTTTCCCTACTGGCACACCCATACAGGATACGAAATCGGTGCCGTCCTCGGCAATGTCAATGCAGCCATCGAAATAAAATCCTGCCAAGAAGAATGCCCCCGCCACCTGCGCGGCCTAAAGGCATTTGGCGAGGAACACCCCAATGCCCGCCTCATCATCGTATCCTTAGATGTCGCACCGCGCACCTTCAACAATGCCGAAGTCATGCCGGCAACCCATTTCCTACAAGAACTGTGGAACCATAAAATCTACTAACCGTAGAGTCAATATCGAATGAAAAATGGCGACCCGTCCCGACAGGGACGAGACCTTGCATAACACGGAACGAGAGGACAGAGTCCTCGCAGTGCCGTGATAGACCAGCGTCCCGACAGGGACGAGACCTTGCATAACATAGTACAAGAGGACAGAGTCCTCGCAGTGCCGTGAGGAGACGGTCGATGAGCCAGCGTCCCGACAGGGACGCGACCTTGCATAACACGGTACAAGAGGACGAAGTCCTGGCAGTGCCGTGACAAGGCAACCAACGGACCTGCGTCCCGACAGGGACGCAACCTTGCATAACACGGTACAAGAGGACAAAGTCCTCGCAGTGCCGTGATAAGACGGTCGATGAGCCAGCGTCCCGACAGGGACGCGACCCTGCATAACACGGTACAAGAGGACAAAGTCCGCGCAGTGCCATGATAGCAGCATGTCAGCCGATAGGGTGTTCCATCAGGAACGCGACACAAAAAGAATAAAACAAATCCACCAAAAGCGTGATGAAAAGGTTTGCTTTTTATTGCTACGTGTGCCATTTTGGTACAGTACATTGTCGTGGCGGATTGAAAATCCTTATACTCAATGGGTCTGGATTGCAAATCCAGACCAACGGCACGGCATGGAGCCCCCGCTGGATAGTGATGGGTCGGAAAAGATACAAAAATATTCGCTTTTTAAAAAGCGAGTTTTGTATCTTTTTTCACTTTTCCAAAAGTGAATTTTGCATTCTATTTCACTTTTCTATAAGTGGATACTATTTGCTGGTAAAATGAACTATGTCTCTGTCACCGCCTTCATACGCAATGAATCCACGTCCCTATCAGGATGTGACCCTGCATAACACAGCACAAGATAATTGGCATCCCGGCCGTAAAAAACATGCATCTCTGCATTTTTTTAGTGCTATTTACCATTTTTTTTGTACTTTTGCATCGTGAATTTACGGAGTATAACTCCTGATTTTATATGAAAATACGGAGTACAACTCCACATATTTAAAGAATTTAATTCATGGCAATATGCTAGATAGAATACTCAAAATCAAAGATGCAGAAGAAGAAAGTGTATTCCTTTTTGGTGCTCGTCAAACAGGAAAGACAACCTTATTGCTTAAACTCTTTCCGAACAATAAATTCTACGACCTGCTTGAAACTGATACCTACGAACGTCTAAGAAGAAATCCCTCCTTACTGCGCCAGGAACTGGCCACCGCTCCAAGTGGCGACATAGTCATCATTGACGAAATACAGTTAATACCCGAGCTGCTGAATGAAGTACATTGGCTTATCACACGACAAAACATCCACTTCATCTTGAGCGGCTCCAGTGCTCGGAAACTAAAACGCAGAGGTGTCAACACCCTTGGAGGCCGTGCCGTTAGGAATGTGTTGTACCCACTTGTCAGTGCGGAAGTGGACAATTTCGATGTAGTGAAGGCTGCCAACAGCGGCATGCTGCCCACCCACTATCTGAGTACCAACGGCCGCCAGTTAGAGAAACGTATGCAGGCCTACATCTCCGTCTATCTGAAAGAGGAAATCGTAGCCGAAGCATTAGTGCGCAAACTTGCATCCTTCAACCGCTTTATGGAAGTTGCAGCTCTCACCGATGGCGAAATAGTCAATTACAACAACATCGCCCAAGACTGCGGCATCGACGCAAAAACTGTCAAAGAGTACTTTGCCATACTGGAGGAAACGCTCATTGGATACATGATTCCAGCCTTTTCCCGCGTAGTGAAACGCCGACTCAATCAGGCCCCTAAATTCTACTACTTCGATGTTTCAATACCAAACTATCTCTTACACCGCCGCACTATGCAGCCAGGAAGCGATGATTTCGGTCATGCTTTTGAGCATCTGATAATTCAGGAAATCATCGCTTACCTCGGCTATCACGACAACGAGAATGCCCTCTCCTACTGGCACACCCATACAGGATACGAAGTCGATGCCGTCCTCGGTGATGCCGAAGTAGCCATCGAAATCAAATCCTGCCAAGAAGTACAATCCCGCCACCTGCGCGGCCTAAAGGCATTTGGCGAGGAACACCCCAATGCCCGCCTCATCATCGTATCCTTAGATGTCGCACCGCGCACCTTCAACAATGCCGAAGTCATGCCGGCAACCCATTTCCTACAAGAATTGTGGAACCATAAAATCTACTAACCGTAGAGTCAATAACGAATGGAAAATGGCGATCCGTCCCGATAGGGACGTGACCTTGCATAACACGGTACAAGAGGACAAAGTCCTCGCAGTGCCGTGACAAGACTGTCTGAGAGCCTGCGTCCCGACAGGGACGCGACTATGCATCCTTCATGAAGAACCGATTGTCTATAGCCACCTCATTGGCCTCGATAAACCGCCTATACTCTTCGGCTAAGGTCATCTTCTTGTGATGCTCCTTCTGTCCCTTAATATAATTGATGATCTTGTCTCTGTCGTGAATACTGTAGGTGAATCCCGCATACTCCTGCGACCACCCAGTGAACTTTGGAAAGTGTGGGTTGGCTTTCATCCATTTACTGGATGACACTTTCAGCTCTTTCACAAAAGAGGCCAGAGCCAATGTGGCTGGCAAGGATACCAGCAGATGCACATGGTCGGGCATCCCGCCGATGCGGTACAGTTTGCCGTTATAGTTATTGATGATACCATTCATATAGGCATAAAGTTCATTCTCATGTTCTTCGGCAATAGCTAACTCGCTGCGGTGTGTGCGCAGGACGATATGATACAATGTGCTGACATAACTCATGCTCTGATAACGCTTGTTGTGTGCCTTTATTGTGTCGCGTCCCTGTCGGGACGCCCTACCGATTGTCATGCTGACATCACGGCACTGCGCCCGAGGCTTGTACCGTGTTTTGCATATCGCGTCCCTGACGGGACGTCCTCCCAGCTGTCATACTACTATCACGGCACTGCGCCATAGGCTTGTACCGTGTTTTGCATATCGCGTCCCTGTCGGGACGTCCTACCGATTGTCATGCCGCCATCACGGCACTGCGCCATAGGCTTGTACCGTGTTATGCATATCGCGTCCCTATCGGGACGCCTTACCAGCTGTCATGCTACTATCACGGCACTGCGCCATAGACTTGTACCGTGTTTTGCATATCGCGTCCCTGTCGGGACGCCCTACCGATTGTCATGCTGACATCACGGCACTGCGCCATAGGCTTGTACCGTGTTTTGCATATCGCGTCCC
>CAMUZR010000007.1 GCA_947165255.1 uncultured Bacteroidales bacterium | reverse complement strand
CCTCCACAGCGACACCAACCGCCATGACGAAGCCGAAAAAGAATTCCAAGAAGCATTGGACATCCGCCGACAACTGGCCAAAAAGAACCCCGATGCTTTTCTGCCTGATGTAGCCATGACGCTGAACAACTTGGCCAACCTCCACAGCGACACCAACCGCCATGACGAGGCCGAAAAAGAATTCCAAGAAGCATTGGACATCCGCCGACAACTGGCCGAAAAGAACCCCGATGCTTTTCTGCCTGATGTAGCCATGACGCTTTTCAATATTGCATTGTTACGCCTTGACCAGGAAAACTATGAGGCTGCCGAGAAGGCGGCTCAGGAGAGTTTAGAAAAGTACCAAATCATGGCTGCTAAAAGTCCTGCGGCATTCGACAAGGATGTTGAAGATTGTAATAACCTGATAGCCGCCATCCATGAGGGGAAAGAGAAATTGGACGCCACACAACTAAAACAAGACTAATATTTACAAACTCCGTTTACTCCCGTCCAGCCGGCTTGGGGCGGGCGGCCTGAGGCGGGGGTGGTTCCAGTTGTTCCTCTATACATCGTCTATTGTTCGTCTTTCGGTCGTCTATCCCTAATAGGGGAACGGCAGGAGGTGTGCCGAAGGCATGGAGGGAGGGAAAAGGGCGTACTATAGGCACGGTGAGGTTCAGATGGGTAAGGCCGGGGGTGGATTTCTAACGGGTCTCGTTGCCGTTTTCTATCTGGTCGTAGATGGCGAGGTAGTTGTTGTAGCGCTCGGTGCTGATGAGGCCATCGTCGACGGCTTGTTTGACGGCGCAGTGGGGTTCGTGGCGGTGGGTGCAGTTGGCGAAATGGCAGTCGTGGAGGACGCGGCGCATCTCGGGGAAGAAGTGAGAAAGCTCGCCAAGCGAGAAGTCGACCATGCCGAACTCTTTGATGCCGGGGGTGTCGATGAGGAAGGTGGGCCGGGCGGAGGCTGTACCGGGCAGCATGAGCGGGAACATCTCGGCAAAGGTGGTGGTGTGCCTGCCCTTCATGCTCCACTCGCTGACCTCGCCTACGCGGAGGTCGAGCCCGGGGGCGATGGCGTTGAGCAGTGCCGACTTGCCCACGCCCGAATGGCCGCTGAAGAGCACCGTCTGGCCGGCGATGGCCTGGCGGACCTCCTCGATGCCGTCGCCCTTGAGGGCGCTGACGGCCATGACGGGGTAGCTGGCGGATTGGTAGATGGCTTTGAGCTGGTTATGTATTTCCCAGAGGGTCTCTTCGTAGAGGTCGCACTTGTTGAAAATGATGCAGGCGGGGATATGGTAGGCCTCGGCGGTGACGAGCAGGCGGTCGATAAAGCCGGTGGAGGTGCGCGGGAAGCCGAGGGTGGCCACAATGCAGAGGCGGTCGAGGTTGGCCGCGATGACATGGGTTTGCTTGCTGAGTTTGGTAGCCTTGCGCACGATGTAGTTCCGGCGGTCGCGCACCTCGCTGATGACGCCGGTGCCGTCGTCCTGCAAGAGGTATTCGACCTGGTCGCCCACGGCCACGGGGTTGGTCTGCTTGTTGCCCCGCAGGCGATAGTTGCCCCGCAGGCGGCAATTCACCAACGACTGCCCGCAGCAGGGGTTTGAAGCGCTTTCGTATTCGCTCGTGGGCAGCACTTTGTACCAGCTGCCGGTAGTGCGTATGACCAATCCAACCATTACGTATTATTTGTGCAACAGAGCCGAAGGACCAGCGGCCCGAAGTTGTTTCGGGTTGCAAAAATACAAAGAAAAATTGAAACCGAAACAAAAAATAATTTCAGGCCGGAAGTGTGCCTCCTGTTTTTTGCCTGATGAAACCTGGTATCTCAATTATTTTTAGTATCTTTGCATTTTATTTATTTGTATGAAACAGAGGTTTTGTTTTATTATATTATTATTAATCTTCACTTTAGCGAACCTGCCTGCCTCCCTTTGGGCACAAGACGCATGGGACGACGTGAACACCTTCAGTTTGAACAAGGTGGCCGCACACGCCAATGTCATCCCCTACGCCGACGAGAGTGCCATTGCCGACCTACGCTACCGCGAGTCGCCCTACTACCGCAGCCTGAACGGGACTTGGAAATTCTACCTGGCCGAGGACCCAGCGGTCTGCCCGCCAAACTTTTACGACAATGGTTATGACGTGTCGGACTGGGCCGACATAGCAGTGCCCGGCAATATCGAGACCCAGGGTTTTGGCATACCGGTGTATACCAATATCAGCAACGAGTTTCCCTCCAACCCACCCTACGCGCCGCGCGAGATGAACCCCACGGGGTGCTATGTCTACGACTTCCAAGTGCCTGAAAGTTGGCGTAGCCGCCATATCTATATCAAGTTTGGGGCGGTGAAGTCGGCCATGTACCTTTATATCAACGGCATCCGCGTTGGCTACTCCGAGGATTCCAAAACCCCCGCCGAATGGGACATTACCAAGTATGTCCACCCGGGGCAGAACCGTCTGGCCGTGAAGGTTATCCGTTTCAGCGACGGCAGCTACCTCGAATGCCAGGACATGTGGCGCCTGAGCGGCATAGAGCGCGACGTGTGCCTCTACAGCACCCCGAGGGTGCATGTGAGCGACTATAAGGTGGTGGCCAAAATCAACGAGCGAAACGGCGATGGCCTGCTGGACTTACAGGTGGACCTCTCGACCGCCCTCACCAACAAGATGAGCGTGGAGATGGAGCTGCTGGACGACAGCGGGAGCCAGGTTTTGCGGCAGGAGAAAAGTTTGGACACGCACGAATCGGCGGCCTACTTTGGCGACCCGGTCTGTAGGGTGCGCGAGGTGCATCCCTGGACGGCCGAAACGCCGTATCTCTATACCCTCATCCTTCGGCTGAAGAACGCAAACGGCAACCTGACCGAAGTGCTCGGCTGCAAGGTAGGATTCCGCAACGTGGCCATAAAGGAGGTGGAATACCGCGTGGGGGACACCACGATGACCACCCGTCAGCTGTGCATTAACGGGGTGCCCATCACCATCAAGGGTGCCAACCGGCACGAGCACAGCCCCTACACGGGACACTACGTCAGCCGCGAGGAGATGGAATTCGACATAATGCTGATGAAGCACCTGAACATCAATGCCGTGCGCACCAGCCACTATCCCGACGACGAATACTGGTACGAGCTGTGCGACCGCTACGGCATGTACATCTGGGACGAAGCCAACATAGAGTCACACGCCCAAGGATACGGCGAGAACAGCCTCGCCAAGAGGGAGGAATGGATAGAGCCCATGATATACCGGGTGAGCAATATGTACCACCGCGACCGCAACTATCCCTCGGTTATTGTATGGTCGCTGGGCAACGAATGCGGCAACGGCATTGCCACGCAGCGCACCTATCGCTACCTGAAGGGGGTGGAAACCACGCGCCCCGTCGCCTACGAGCGCGCCGGGCTGGACTGGAATACCGACATAGTGGGCGAGATGTACTCGAGTGTTGACCACCTCTCGGACTATTGCCGCGAGTGGCGCAGCCGCGACGATGTGTTCACCCGCACCGACCGACGCCCCATGGAGTGCGACCCGTCCGAGGACCTGCAGGACAACCGCCGCCGCCCTTTCATCATGGTGGAGTACTGCCACGCCATGGGCAACAGCCTGGGCGGACTGCGCGACTACTGGGACACCATTGCCAAATACCCGCAACTGCAGGGCGGCTTTATCTGGGACTGGGTTGACCAGAGTTTTCTGATACCCAGCACCGACAGCCTCCTCACCGGAGCCCGCTGCATAAAGCCCTACAACGACTCCATTGCGAGCGCCCTGGCCTCAGACCAAACGTGGTTTGCCGTGGGGGGCGACCTTGGCAGCCTGCCCGGCATACGCGACGACGACGCCTTTTGTGCCAACGGCATCATCTCCAGCGACCGCAAACCCCATGCCCACGCCGGCGAGGTGCAGCAGGTATACCAGAACCTCAACGTGAAGCAGGTCACCCTGAAAACGGGCGAACAGCAATACATATTGCACAACGACTTTAACTTTCGCGATGCGGACAACTTCATTTGTAAATACCGCATCTTTTCCTCGCTGCGCGACAGCATCTACAGCGACACGCTCCATCCGCACCTGCCTGCCGGGCAAAGTTGCCGGCTGCAGTTCCGCATGCCTGAGATAGACCCCCTGCCGGGCGAACGGCTCTTCATACGTTTCAACTTCACCGGCGACAGCTATGAGGTGGACGACCCCTACGATGAGGGCATCTCTTGGACATTCAACGAGAACAGCCACGACGAGTTTGAAATAACCGATATGGAGGTTCCGACCGACTCCATTGACGTGCCCGACGTGCCCACGAAGGGCTTCACCTGCCACCAGAGCAGACAGCACCAAACGGTGAACATTGGCCGCGACGGCATATTCGACCTCACCATCGACACCCGCAACGGCTACATCACCCGCTACGAATACTATGGGCAGGAGATGCTGCAGCGTCCGCTGCGATGGAACTTTTGGCGGCCACCAACGCTGAACGACCTGGTGGATCCCTATGGTGCCCGTGCATGGGAAGGCCTTGACCGACTTGAGTCCACCCCCATCAGCTGCAAGGTTACGCAGGTGGGGCGCGCCGACCTGATGGTGCAGGTTGTCCTGTTGCTGGAGCTGAGCAGCCCGGAGGACAGAAATATTGCCATGCGGGAAATCATCGACGTGGATGCCGAAGGCCGAATGCAGCTGAGCTTTGCCCTCCAGTCCGGCGGAGACTACCGCACCCTGCCCAAGTTGGGCATACAGCTGGGCATAGACAGCGCCTGCCATGAGGTGGAATGGTGGGGCAACTTCTACGAGAGCTATCCCGACCGCCAAGAAGCCCAGTGGCAGGGACACAACGCCACCACGCCCGACGAGGTGTGCGGCGAGCTGCATGTGGTGCCCCAAGAGAGCGGCAACCGCACTGCCTTCTGGACCTCTTTTGCCCTGGCCGACAAGCGGCTGAACTTTTGCAGTGCCAACGAGCGCCGCATCAATTTCAGCATGCGCCAGTATGAAGACAGCGTCATGACCGCTGCCCGCCGAATAAAAGACCTGACCAAGGCCGACCACTATATTGTCAATATCGATGCGCGCCAGGCCGGACTGGGCACTGCCACCTGCGGCCCCGGCGTGAGGGAGCCCTATCGCATCAATGGCGACAGCACCCAATACTTCCGCATAGTGATGATACCCTCGCAGGAGGGCGACATGGTGAACCTTTGGCGCTATTGCGGCTACTACTTCGACGAGCCCAAAGCGCTCGACCAGCCATTCCCCGCAAAGCCTGCCAACAAGGTAGACTCGATAAGCGTTACGGCCTACGGCGACAAATCGCAGCCTGCGGAATATCCCAGTTTTGAGTACAGTAAGGGCTACCCCACGGTGTTGCACGACGGGCACCTGGCCATTGCCGGGAACTATAGCGAGGGATGGACGGGATTCAACGGCCGCGACAGCGTGGACGTGACCATTCAACTGGGCGAGCCCACCACTCTTGAAGAGGTAGCCATTGGCTTTTGCCACAACGCCAAGGACTGGGTGCTACAGCCTTGGCAGGTGAAAGTCCAGTGGTCGAAAAACGGGCGTTCCTACTCCGACTGGAAACCCCTTAGCGCGGTGCACCCCATCACCGACGTGCAGAAAGAGGGGCGCCGGGTGGCCATGCGCTGCACTTTTAATCCCAAGCAGGGATTTTTCCACCCCGCCGAAGCTCCAAATGTGAAATATATACGTATTAGAATACACTGCCAGCAGTTGTTGCCCCCGTGGCACATTG
Organism: uncultured Bacteroidales bacterium; assembly: GCA_947165255.1. GTDB lineage: Bacteria > Bacteroidota > Bacteroidia > Bacteroidales > P3 > Colimorpha. Next base: position 134,383 of record CAMUZR010000007.1, on the reverse strand, counting down.
CCGCAGGACAACCCGCCTGGCTGATGATAGATGAAATAAATGTAAAATAGACAATGGCACTCCTGTTCATATTCCTTTTCTCAGCCATGGCCGTATCGTTCATTTGTTCGATATTGGAAGCCACGCTGATGTCGACCCCGCTGTCCTACGTCAACATGCGAGAGGACGAAGGCTACAAGCCAGCCAAACGGTTTAAAGAGTACAAGACTAACAATGCCCGCCCCATAGCGGCCATTCTCTCGCTCAACACAATTGCCAACACAATCGGTGCGGCCGGAGTGGGAGCCCAGGCCACGGAGGTTTTCGGTAGTCGCTGGTTTGGATTGGTTTCTATCATTACTACCATACTCATCTTGGTGTTCTCCGAAATCATACCCAAGACCATTGGCACTAACTACTGGAAAAAGCTCATGGGGTTCACGGCGCGAACCCTGCATTTCATCATTACGCTTCTCTTCCCTATCGTGTGGGTGGTGGAGAAACTGAGCAAGAGCATTGCAGCCACCGATGAGGATGAGACCGCCGTAAGCCGCGAGGAGGTGGCCGCCATGGCCGATATGGCCGAGGACGAAGAGGTGATTGACGAGGACGAGAACAAAATCATACAGAATGTTATCAAACTGGACGACGTGAAGGCCGAGGATGTGATGACCCCGACCACCGTGGCCGCCATTGCACCCGAGCAGATGACCCTTAGAGAATTCTACCTGGACAAGGCCTACTCTCACTTTTCGCGCATTCCGGTTTACAGCGACTCGGACGAATACATCACCGGCTATGTCCTCCGCAGCGAAGCCTTGGAAATGCTTACCGAGGACAAGTTTAACACTACCCTTGGCGACATAAAACGCGAGATAGCCATGTACGGCGAGAAGCTCCCCGTCTCGCAGATTTGGGATTCGATGCTGAGGAACAAGCAGCACATTGCCTGTGTGATAGACGAATATGGCAGCTTCCAAGGCATCATTACGCTGGAAGACATTATTGAAACCATTGTGGGATTGGAGATAATGGACGAGCGCGACGACGTGGCCGACATGCGGCAGCTGGCATTGGACCGATGGCACCAGCGGCAGTCGCGTTTCAAGGTAATCGACCTGCCTGAAGAAGGAAACGACCCCACAGAAGCCGATGGCCAATAATTGAACCCCTAAAGTATCGATAATGATGAGAACGATTCTACCCCTACTTTTTCTACTGGGCACAGGCTGCTGCATGGCTCAGAATGTGAAACCTATAAAGGTATCCCACACCGACAACCACTTCATTTATGAGGTGTATAATTATGGAGAAAATATTGACACCCAATACGTTCAGATTGAGATTGGTGGTTTTGCCCAATACCTTATCGCCGATGGCAAAAAATTGCCAGGAGAATACCGTCCGGCAGCCAATGCCAAGGGAAACTATATCCCCGGCTATTCGGTTGAGGACATTTTTGTTGACGAGGACAGCATTATCACCATCACCACTATTTTCAATGGCGACAAGCGCGAACTCTACCGCACGGCCTCTCCCTATGGGCGCGAGGACATCCATTTCGACACTGCCCAGGTGAACGGCCTCACCCGCTATACCTGCTCTATTAATAGCAATAAGATGGAGTTCTACGTGCAGCCTTTTAAGACCTACTGGCATAGTGATAATAGCCGTAAATATTTGGCACAGCGCGACATCACTCCGTTACCCCACTATGGCCATTTCCCCGGACTGCTGGTGAGCTATTGGCGCAACGGGCAGTGCCAGATGCAGCTGACCAAGACTGAAAAGATGCACAGCAGCAAATTCTATGTCGACCGCAAGGCAGTGCCGGTCACTTGGCGACAGCTGGCCGATATAAAACGGCAGCAGATGGTTATTTCCACAAGAGTATTCGACAGTGTGCAGCTCTGCTGGTGCGGAAAGAACGACCACATTGAGGGCAACTATCGCGAGAATACTCCCTTCGACAGCGTCTTGCACTATGCCGGCGGCACCCTCGCCCTCAAGCGTATCAGGCTGCCCAAACTGCCTTCGCACTACCAGACCTTTCTAGAACTGCACCAACGTAGCAACGGCGATGCCTACGACCGCACGGGTTCGGTGTTTGTCATACCGGGAGCATACATAGACTTGAAGCCTAATTTCTTCGACGGCATCAATAACCACCCTGACAGCCTCCCACGATTCATAGGACGCAACGGGGAAAGCTATCAAGGCTTTTGCCTAGGAATCAGCCATCTCCATGAGTACTTTATTTCCTCCTTCGTTTATGAGCCGCCCGTGGAACTCATGCGCTTCTTTACCCCCTTTGGCGTGGGACAGTTCAACGACCGAGTTCAGATTGACGGTCTTGAATGGGAGGACGAGGCCTATTATAAACAAGAGGTGACCGACCTTGGCCAGCTGCTGCAGGGAGAGGTGTGGATTGGCGTATGGATTGGCAACTACGATAAAGGGGGCCACACTGTCACTCTAGATATTAAATCCTATCCTGGGGACACCGACCCCACCCTGCCCGAATCAGACCATAACCAGCCGCGCGCACTCTTTAACACCTGCAACGTGTTGGAGATGGCGGGTCAAAACTATGGAAAGCTCTTCGGCACAGATAGTATTACGGTACAATTTGGCATTTTCGACACGAACGCCCAATACCGTCTACGGTACATTGCCACCGGCCACGGCGGCTGGGACGGCGGCGACGAGTTCAACCCCAAAACCCACACTATCCTCATCGACGGCAAGCCGGTCTTCAGCTACACACCCTGGCGCAGCGACTGCGGCCGCTATCGCGAGTGGAACCCCGTCAGCGGAAACTTCTGGAACGGGATGTCTAGCAGCGACTTCTCGCGCTGCGGATGGTGCCCCGGAACTGCCACGCAGCCTTACTACTTCACCCTGCCAAAACTTTCGCGCGGAAAGCACACCCTTACCGTGGCTATCCCACAGGGCGAACCACAGGCAGGCAGTTTCTCCCACTGGTGCATCAGCGGAGTGCTTTTAGAAGAATAAGCGTGGGCATCACAAATTATTTCATTCACATAATAATAAAAGATTTCTTTCGTTAACCTTTATAGTTATAAAGGACTGACATGAAACAATACCTTGACCTCCTGCAACATGTGCTAGACAACGGAATACCCAAGCACGACCGCACCGGCACGGGAACCATCAGCACTTTCGGCTACCAGATGCGTTTCCACCTTGACGACGGTTTTCCGCTGCTGACCACTAAGAAACTGCACCTGCGTTCTATTATATACGAACTACTGTGGTTTCTGCGCGGCGACACTAATGTTCAGTACCTGCACGACCACAAAGTGAGCATCTGGGACGAGTGGGCCGGTTCCGATGGAGAGCTCGGTCCCATCTACGGCCACCAGTGGCGCTCGTGGGGATGTGCCGACGGCCGACACATTGACCAGATTAGCAACCTCATCGACGAAATCAAGCACAACCCCGACTCGCGCCGCCTGCTTGTTTCGGCTTGGAACGTGGGCGAACTGGAGCAGATGCACCTACCCCCTTGTCACATTCTCTTTCAGTTCTATGTGGCCGACGGCCGTCTCAGCTGCCAGCTCTACCAGCGCTCGGCCGATATTTTTCTTGGAGTCCCCTTCAACATTGCCTCCTATGCCCTCTTTACCATGATGATTGCACAGGCCTGTGGACTTCAATACGGCGACTTTATCCACACCCTCGGCGACGCCCATATATACAATAATCACATCGAGCAGTGCCGTCTACAACTCACGCGCGACCCTCGGCCACTGCCCACAATGCATCTCAATCCCGAGAAGAAAAACATCTTTGACTTTGACTTCGAAGACTTCCAGCTTGAGGGATACAACCCCCATCCGCACATTAAAGGAGCCGTAAGCGTTTAAATACATTATTAATATAGACATTAAAAAAACACAATACCCAGCAACCTTGAACAACTACTGCATCATCATGGCCGGTGGCTTTGGAAGCCGATTTTGGCCCATCAGCCAAGCCAACAACCCGAAACAATTTATCGATATCTTAGGCAACGGGGAGTCGATGCTACAAACCACGTTCCGTCGTTTTGAACGCATCTGTCCTCGCGAGAACATCATCATAGTCACAAACAGCCTTTATGCGGACCGTGTGCGTGAACAAATACCCAACCTACAGCCTTACCAGGTGCTCAGTGAGCCTTACCGCCGCAGCACCGCTCCCTGCATAGCATACGCTGCTGCTATTATCTCCCAACTCGACCCTAATGCCAACATCATCGTCACCCCTTCCGACCACGCCATATTCGACGAGGCTAAGTACGACCATGACATTCGTCAGGCCCTGTCCATTACCGCCTGCCATGATTATATCGTCACCATCGGCATACGCCCTACCGACCCGAAAACCAAGTACGGCTACATACAGTTCAACGAATCCCCTGCACTGCCCGATGCACAAAGCCTTCACAAAGTGATTACCTTCACAGAGAAACCGCCGCTCGAAATTGCTCGCCAATTTATTTCCACGGGTGAGTTCTTCTGGAATGCCGGCATTTTCGTATGGAGTCTTAGCACTTTGCGTAAAGCCTATCAGACCTTCCTGCCCAACATAGCCAAAAGCATCCTAACCCTCAAAGCCGACACCTCGCCCGACGAGGTGGAGCACGTCTATTCATTATGCGACACCATCTCAGTTGATTATGGCATTATAGAACACGCCGAGAACGTATATGTGCTTGAGGCCTCTTTCCCGTGGTCGGATGTCGAAACCTGGGATTTGCTCTACAACACTTATCCCCATGATGCCGGTAACAACAGCATCATCTCAGGTACTGTTTTCACTTACGACGTGCAAAATTCCGTAGTCCACATACCTGCCAACAAGACCATAGTCTTACAGGGTTTGGACGGCTACATTGTGGCCGCAAACGACAACACCACCCTCATTTGCCGCCGCGACCAGGAAGACCGTATCCTAAAGTTCATCTCCGATGTCGAACTCAATCAGATGATGGGCAGCATATACATGAAAAACAAAAAATAATAATTATACTATCATGAAACGTATCGAAATCAAACAACTCCTCACACAAAGTGTAGAACATTTGATTGATACCACCATCAACGTCAAAGGTTGGGTGCGTACCAAGCGTGGCAATAAAAACGTCGCTTTCATTGCCCTTAACGACGGTTCTACCATTAACAATATCCAGGTTGTAGTGGACCTGGCCAACTTCGACGAAGACCTTCTCCGCCGTATCACTACGGGTGCCTGCATCAGTGTCGATGGCAAACTAGTCAACTCCCAAGGAGCTGGGCAGAGTGTTGAGATTCAGGCTCAGGAAATTATATTATATGGCGAAGCCGACCCCAACACCTATCCTTTACAGAAGAAAGGCCACTCCATGGAATTTCTCCGCGAGATTGGCCACCTGCGCCTGCGCACCAACACCTTCGGAGCCATCTGCCGCATCCGCCACAATATGGCCTATGCCATCCACACTTTCTTTCATGAGCGTGGCTTCTTCTATTTCCATACCCCACTTATCACCGCCTCCGACTGCGAAGGTGCTGGCGAGATGTTCCAGGTGACCACTCTCAACCTCGACAATCCACCACGTAAGGAAGATGGCAGCGTCGACTACGACCAGGATTTCTTTGGCAAGATGACCGCCCTTACCGTCAGTGGACAGCTCGAAGGCGAGTTAGGTGCTACCGCACTTGGAAAAATATACACCTTCGGACCTACCTTCCGCGCCGAAAACAGCAATACTCCGCGCCATCTGGCCGAATTCTGGATGGTGGAACCCGAAATGGCCTTCTATCAACTCGACGACCTTACCGCCCTTGAGGAAGAATTTATTAAATACTGTGTCCGCTGGGCCCTCGACCATTGTGCCGACGATCTCGAATTCCTGAACAAAATGATTGACAAAGACCTTATTGAGCGACTCAAGAGCGTGGTGGACACTGACTTCGTTCGCCTGCCCTATACCGAAGGCATCCGCATCCTCGAAGAGGCTGTAAAAAATGGCCGCAAATTCGAATTCCCTGTCTACTGGGGAGTCGACCTTGCCAGCGAGCACGAGCGCTACCTAGTGGAAGAGCACTTTAAGAAACCCGTCATCATGATTGACTATCCTAAGGAAATCAAGGCTTTCTACATGAAGCAGAACGACGACGGAAAGACCGTTCAGGGCACGGATGTATTGTTCCCGCAGATTGGCGAAATCATTGGTGGCTCGGTACGTGAGGAAAACTACGACAAACTGATGGCATCCATCACAGAGCGCAACATCCCCATGAAAGACATGTGGTGGTATCTCGACACCCGCCGCTACGGCACATGTCCTCACGCTGGTTTCGGCTTAGGCTTCGAACGCCTGATGCTCTTCGTCACCGGCATGGCCAATATCCGTGACGTCATTCCCTTCCCTCGCACACCTAAGACCGCTGAATTCTAATCAGCAAAACATACAAAAGAAGAACGCTCCCCCACTGCAGGAGGAGCGTTTCTTTATTCACTCTGTCCAATCGAAGATTGACTATTTATTACTGTTCCACTCGGCAACACGGGCAGCCCATTCTTCATCGGTGTCGAAAAGCCAGATGATGCCTTCTACCAGGCCGATGATAGCGGGAATTCCTGTCCAGCAGAAAACGATGTCAAGGATACCGCGCGTGGTCTGGCCGGTGTAGAAATGACCAATGCCGAAATCACCAAGAAAAATACTGAGAAGTGCGGCAACCTCTTTTTTAGGATTGCTTGTCAGGTCTATCGTTGTATAGTCTAGATTGCTCTCGGTCAAAAACGAAGCGTCCACAAGATTCTCCAAAGAAGCGGAAACATCGCTACTCAGCTCGGCATACTCAATGGGCATGTTTTCGTTAGAATTGTTATTTACGGGTTCAGGCAGCACGGTCTGAGCCTGCATTGTAGCCATGCCAAGCATGACCATTAAAAGGAAAGAGGCTAATCTCTTCATTTTTTAATATGCCGTTTTATCCTGTTGGCACTTCAGTTTTTTAAGTCCCGTCTGCACCACAACGGGAAGTGTGTTTTTAGAAACGCGGTGCTCGTAAAACCATCCGCCGATAGATTCAGAAGAAAGGCATGTCGTTTCTTGATTCCGCAAATGAAATCGTTTGCAAATTTACATAAAAAAATTTAAATAAGTACTATTTTTACTTAAAAAAAACTCAACAGGTTATGTGTCAGTATAATAAAATTCTATTAATGAATTGTTGCAGCTCAACCATAGTAATGTCGCTGTCACTTATTCACCCAAATTGGGGATCCAGTATTTTATTACGCCACTGTTTTTTGTTTCTCCATGTCGATTTTTTTTTTTAATTTTGCACGACATTTGTGGGTAACTTTCATGGGTTCGCACAAATAGAAAGTTTCTGAGCAGCACTATGTTTGACGACACCTACCGCACCATTTCCGCCCCGTCAGAGGGTCTCTACAAAGAAAAAGGCAGCAAGTTCCTCGCCTTCGCTTTCCCCGTCACCACTGTCGAGGAGGTGAAAGCACATTTGGACGAACTCCGAAAGAAGTACTTCGATGCCCGACACCACTGCTACGCCTACATTCTTGGACCCTCCAAGGAATCCTACCGTCTCAATGACGACGGCGAACCTTCTGGAACTGGTGGCCGACCCATTCACGGGCAACTCCTTTCGGCTGACCTTACCAACACCCTCATAGTGGTAGTGCGCTATTTTGGCGGCATCTTGTTGGGTGCATCCGGTCTTGCCAACGCATATAAGGCTGCCTCCCGCGACGCCATAGCCAATGCAAGCATCAAAGAGTGCACCATCGACATTTCCTACCGCCTTCATTTCGAATATCCCCTTATGAATGATGTCATGAGAATCCTAAAAGAGCAGAACCTCACTCCGCGCAACCAGGTATTTCTCCTCGACTGTCAGCTGGATGTCAGTGTGCGGCAATCGCAGAGTGTACGAGCCTACGAAGCACTGACAAAACTTTACGGCCTCAAGATAGAAACCCTATAGCCCACCCTCATTATCGACTAATGAATAAAGAACACGATATACTCAACCAACTTAACGACTCGCAGCGCCAAGCGGTCGAATGCACCGAAGGCCCTGTCATGATTATCGCTGGAGCCGGCTCCGGCAAAACCAAGACCCTAACTCACCGCATAGCCTACCTAATACAGAGAGGAGCCGATCCCTGGAGCATCCTCGCCCTCACCTTCACTAATAAGGCTGCCGGCGAGATGAAGGAGCGAATTATCAAACTTGTCGGCAGCGAAGCCCGCAACATCTGGATGGGCACATTCCACTCCGTCTTTGCCCGCATTCTCCGCTCCGAGGCAACCAAACTGGGTTACCTGAGCACCTTCACCATCTACGATAACGACGACAGTAAATCGGCCATCAAGCAGATTGTCAAGAACCTTAACCTTGACCCCAGGACCTACAGCCCTGGATATGTCCTCAGCCGCATCTCCATGGCCAAAAGCAATCTTCTCTCGCCCGAAGACTACGCCTCCAATCCCGAAATACAGCAGACCGACAAGGACGCGCACAAGCCCCATATTGCAGAGATCTATAAGCTATACAACAAACGCCTTCGTAACTCCATGTCCATGGATTTCGACGACCTCCTCTTCAACATGAACATCCTCCTGCGAGACTTTCCCGACGTGCTGCTAAAATATCAAAACCGTTTCCGCTACATCATGGTGGACGAGTATCAAGACACCAACTACTCACAATACCTCATAGTCAAAAAATTAGCCGCCCGTTTCCAAAATATCTGCGTGGTGGGTGACGACGCACAAAGTATCTACGCTTTCCGCGGTGCCAACATTCAGAACATCTTCAACTTCCGTCGCGACTATCCCAACCTTCACCTCTTCAAACTCGAGCAGAACTACCGTTCCACTAAGGTCATTGTTAATGCAGCCAACTCCATCATTGCCAACAATCGCGACCAGATTGAAAAGGAAATCTGGACCGACAATGCCCAAGGCAACCGCATTAGACTGCTTCGTGCCATCGACGAACGCGACGAGGGTCGACAAGTGTCCGAAGCCATCCAACAGGCACATATCGACCAAGACATTCCCTACAAATCCTTCGCCATACTCTACCGCACTAATGTTCAGTCGCGCGCCATTGAGGAAGCCCTCCGTCGAGACGCAGTCCCATACCGAATCTATCAAGGCCTCTCTTTTTATGGCCGCAAAGAGATTAAAGACGTGTTGGCCTATATGCGCTTGGTCATCAACAATTACGACGAAGAATCGCTCCTGCGCATCATCAACTATCCTGCCCGTGGCATCGGACAGACCAGCATTGACAAAATACGCATTGCCGCTGCCGACAACGACGTAGCCATCTGGACCGTCATAGAAAACCTACCCTCCTTCGGACTCGGTATCAACAGCGGCACCGTGCAGCGAATCGGTGAATTCATGATGATGATAAAACGTTTCACTGCCATGCTCCACACTGTGGACGCCTACCAGTTGGCCAAACAAATCGTCTTTGGCTCAGGCATCGTCACCCTCCTGCGGAACGACGACGACCCTGACAACCCTAACCGCATCGAAAACATTGAAGAACTCCTCAACGGTGTCCAAGAATTTTGCGATAAAGAAGACCAGTTTTCCGAAGAATCAGAAAACTCAGAACTCCCAGAAGACACCTACAATTCTGAGAACCCTCCCTCTCAGTTCAAAACCCTCGACATGTTCCTACAGCAAGTGCTTCTTCTCACCTCCGAGGATAAAGGCGAAGATAAAGATGCCGACAAGGTGTCCATGATGACCATCCACGCCGCCAAAGGATTGGAATTTCCCTACGTCTTCGTCGTCGGCATGGAAGAAAACCTCTTCCCCTCGGCCCTATCCATCTTCTCGCGCGAAGACCTTGAAGAAGAACGGCGACTCTTCTACGTCGCCGTCACCCGTGCCGAAAAACAACTGACCCTGTCCTACGCCATGACGCGCTACCAGTATGGCAACTCCTCTGCTCAGGAAATCAGTCGTTTCGTGCAAGAAGTCGACCCTCAATATATCGAACTGCCCCGGGTACAGAAACAATTCCCTCCGGTGGGCGAACTTCCACGTGCCTTTTCGGGCATTAAAGGGGTGAGATGGTCTCCCGAAACCGAGCGCAGTTTCAAACGGAAGGAAAGTAATAGTCAAAGCCCTCGAAGGCTTCAATCCAAAGCCTCCCCCACCCCCCAAGGCCCTACCGCCATGCGGACTCCTGCTGAAATCAACGCCATACAGGTGGGCATGCAAGTCCAACACGCCAAATTTGGCATCGGCAAGGTCATTTCAATTGAAGGCAGTGGCAAAGACCGCAAAGCTGTCGTCTTCTTCGATAACATTGGCCAGAAAACCCTCCTCCTCGCCTTCGCCAAACTAGCTATTATCTCATAATGTGATATGAAAGTAGTAATACAGCGCTGCACCCAAGCCTCTGTCACCATAGGTGGCCGACTTAAAAGTTCCATCGGACCCGGCATGATGATTCTGCTGGGCATTGAAGATGCCGATGGCAACGAAGACATTGACTGGCTCTGCCGCAAGATTGTGTCCCTGCGCATTTTCGACGATGCCGACGGCGTAATGAACCTTCCCGTCACTTCCGTACCCAATAGCGGCATCCTGCTGGTCAGCCAATTCACCCTCATGGCCAGTACCAAGAAGGGCAATCGTCCTAGCTACATCCGCGCCTCACGTCCCGAAGTGGCCATTCCTCTCTACGAAAAATTCATCGCCCGCCTCTCTGCTGAATTTGGCAAAGAGGTGCAGACTGGCGAATTCGGCGCCAACATGCAGGTGTCACTGGTCAACGACGGTCCCGTCACCATCCTCATTGACTCGCAGAACCGAACCTAACGAACAATAATCTCGTCAGTGAAAATCCACGGTACATTACCAGTCGCACGGTGCCAAGCGGGTATCGTTTCCAACGGTACGGCCACTACCCGCACATAACGCGCTCTCTCCTTCAACTCACGTGTGGCACAAATCTTTATCTGTGGCACCGCCAGCACTTCTGGATTACTAGGCAATATCGTGTCCACTAGTCGCCAGTCGCGACCATTGTTGGAGAGGTAAAACTCCACCCGTTGAGGCATAAAAATCCATGAGAGGGGATAAAAGAAGAAATCCAACCTCATTTCGCTAATCTGATGTCGCTGGCCAAGGTCCACTACGGCATCCAGCGTGTCGCGTAAAAAGCCCAGCCACGAGTGGCGGTAGTCGAGCGTACCCGCCTGTCCGTCGGTTAGTCCCGCACCCCCACCGCAGGCATATTGGGGTTTCGGTTGTGACTTCAAAAACACAGGACAGCCTCTGGCAAGATTCGGCTCACTACTTTTCATCAGAAAACCATTAATGTCAGCAAGGTACTCGGCGAGCGTATACCCCATCTCATGCAGGATGGTGATTCCAAGCCGCTGGCCGTCCTCGACAAAACGATAGGCTCTATGCACGAATGTGCTATCCATCGGCAGTTTCCCCGCCATGGTCAACTCTAGTACTGCATAGTCTATGGATAGCTCCAAAAAACGGATTCGGTCACGCACTACCTGGTCAGTGAACAGACCGTAATCGATATAATACGTCCTGCCCACAGAGTCATATCGGCCGAGGCTTTCATAGGCTGTGCGAATGAGGGTCTGATACTTAGTTATCTGCGCTGGTGCCAAATAGCCTTGTGCGGCATCAATAGGATAGCCGTAAATGTCCAATCGCTTACCAGATGCCACCAGTGATCGTGTCATCTCACGATACAACTCCTCTACTGGCTGTGATGCGAAGCCATAGTAATGCAGGCAGAAGTCGTGCAGCAACGAGTCCACGTCGGCCTCCACGTCCCACATCAGTTTAGCCAGCAAATACTCCCTCAACTCCATCCACGATGTTACGTTGTTGGCCCCAGTGCCCTGTTCAAACATCCAGTGTACGCCATGGTCGCGGAAATATCTAAGATTGGGTCCCAGCACATGCAGATTGGGGAACGGATCCCACATGTTGCGAAACTGCACCACATAATCCCACATATAGATATTGTCCGTCAGCGCTGCCCACTCCTCCATGTCCCTGCGGAACGAGGCCTCTGCAACAGCGGTTACGATGGGCTCCTGTCGGCCACATTCGATGGAGCAGAACATAATGTTCACATTGCTGTCGGGCTTCTCGATGCGACCATTCACTGGCTGCGGAGCGCGGCGGGTGAACTGATAGCCAAGTGTGGAAATAGTCTTGTCGGGAAATCTTCTTGCCACCTGATTAATGAAATGGATGAGCGTACCGCTCGGCCCACCATAGAGCGAGTCCTGATGACGGCAACGTGCACACTGACAGACGTTGTAGTTATCATTGTTAGAAACCGACCATATTTGCGCCTCGGGCTGCTGCGCCATCCGCTCTCCCAGCCGTTCGCAAAGGGTGTCAAGCACAGCGGGATTTGACAGACATAACTGCCCATCGCGCACACGCCTGCCCCCGATTTCACTGAACCACTCGGAATGGCGGTCAAAAAACTCCTGCGGAGGAATAAGCTTCTGGAAAGTATGCACATACATATCATCTGCCCAATGCAGGTCACGGCGAAAATGCAGTCCGTGCCAGTCGGCATAGTCCTGGCTGTGATGCGGCGTGTAGTACCACATCTCGCGGTAGGCAAAACTCGGATTGTTCACCTCGTCCACTACTGGCAGTCCCGGTAGGATAGAAGGAGCCACATCGGGAATCTGATGATGGGTCATGCGGTAGCCCTTGAGCTCCAGCAGACGCGCAGCCCCATAGAGAACCCCCTTGCCCTGAAGGCCATAGATGGCCGCCACCCGTCCGTTACTCAGCAGACGGAAACCATCATCTCTCACCTCCTCCTTGCGCTGCAGCATCCTCCCTGCCCAGTGAGTCCGTCCCACAAAGATCGTTGGATTCAACTGCCTGTACTGCGGATTAGCTTCAGAATAGAGCGAATCGCTCTGCGCCGGTTCCGGCATAACCACAAAGCCTTCCAAATAATCTGACAACAGCCGTGCTGCCTGCTGCTCAATACTATCAGCCTTCTGAGGCAATATGATTTGGCCAACTGAATAATAGCTCGCGCCACCTCGCTTAGGCCAACTCTGCCCCAAGCCTTGCTGAAATCCCATAGTCAAGAGCACAAGGAGCACCACGATTTTCAAACTTTCACCTCTCATCTTACTACATTAAAACAAATGCAAAGGTACACATTTTTCTCAACATGACAGAAAAAAATAAGGCCACCTGACACCGAATGCCAAGTGGCCCAATATTATTTATGTCAGCCAATTACTACTTACTTCGCATCGCGGCCGGCGCGGATGGCCTTGATGTTGGTCTCAACAACGGCGTCGCCTTTGCGGCCGAAGATGGCCTTAATGGCTTTCTCCAGCTCGTCAAATTCGATCTCAAGATAGGGGGCAGCAGCGCCGAGGAGCACCATGTTGCCGCGGGCGTTGATTTCCTTGGCAATAGCATTGGCGTTGAAACTGACGCATTTTTTCAATTTAGCCAGCTCGGCATTGACCTTCTCAATGTCAGGATAATTCTTAATATTGACGAAGGGGTCGCTGTTGGTGATGACCACGCCGTCGGGGGCGAGGAAGGGCAGATAGCGCAGGGCTTCCATTGGCTCAGAGCTGAGGATGATGTCGGCCTTGCCTTCGGGAATTACATCGGCGAAAATGGGCTCGCTGCTAATGCGGAGGTGGCTAAACACAGAACCGCCGCGCTGCGACATGCCGTGGATTTCGCTCTGTTTAACATTCATGCCCAGGTTGAGGGCTGCATCGCTGATGATTTTGGCTACGGAGACGATGCCGTCACCGCCTACGCCACAAAGTATGATGTCTTTTTTCATCGTTGTGTTCTTTTTTTGTGTCTGAGTAATCGGAGTACTCCAATTATTCTGAAAACTCCGATTACTCAGACTATTCTAACATTTTATTTGTTTTTAGCTGCTACGCGCTTTTTGTTCTCTACAATGCAGACGCGCTGGGGGATGATGACGCTAACGCCGTCGTAGGCAATTTCCTCTTCAAGAATCTTAACGAACTCGTCGTAATTCTTCTTCAGAGGCACTACGTGACGGATGTGGTCGGGGTCGACACCGAGACCCTTGCAGATGTTGAAGAGCTTCATATTGGCGCTTGAGGGCTGGCCGCCAGTCATGGCGGTGATGTCATTATCGAGAATCATGACCACGACGTTGGCCTTCTCGTTAATGCAGTCCAAAAGTCCAGTCATGCCGCTGTGACCGAAAGTGCCGTCACCGATGACTGCCACCGAGGGGAAGATGCCCATTTCAGCAGCGCCCTTAGCCATAGTGATGGAAGCACCCATGCAGACGGTAGTATTGATGGCACCCATATTGAAGCCGAGAGTATAGCAACCGATGTCGCCAAAGACACGGCCGTGCTCGTACTTCTTCATCACGTCGATGAGAGCTTCGTAGCTGTCGATATGGGGGCACCCCTGGCAGAGGGCGGGAGGACGGTTGGTGACCACCTCGGGCACGGCAGGACCGTTAGCAACGGCCATTCCAAGAGCCTTTGCCACCTTCTCGGCATTCAACTCGCCGTCGCGACGGATAACCTCGTCAAGGCGGCCATGGACAGGCTTGCCTTTGCCCAAACAGCCTTTAATCTGCTCCTCGACGAAGGGCTGGCCATCTTCAAGCACCAGAATTTCGTCGCACTCGTCATAGAGCTTGCTCAGCATGGCGGTGGGCAGGGGGTACTGTGTGATTTTCACCACAGGATAGGGGCACTTGCCGCCAGGGAAATTCTCCAGCAAGTAGTTATAGGCAATACCGGTGGTAACAATACCGCGGCTCTTGTCGGTGCCGGGAATGTACTGATTATAGCCGCTGGTTTCGGAAGATTCTTCGAACTTAGGCTGCTTGTCAATCAGGTCGCGATACAGACGCTTGGCATTGACGGGCAGGAGCACGAAACTCTTGGGGTCGGTAGGATAGGAAATGGGGTTCTGGGGCAGGGGCTGACGGCGTTCGACACCGGCACGGCTGTGGGCCAGACGGGTGGGGATGCGCATAAGGATGGGAGTACCCATCTTCTCGCTCAACTCATAGCCGTAGAAAACCATGTCGTAGGCTTCCTGCTGATTGCTGGGCTCCAGCATGGGAATCATAGCCCAATGGCCATAGAAACGGCTGTCCTGCTCGTCCTGACTGGAGAACATGCTGGGGTCGTCGGCCACGACGATAATAACACCCTTAGTGCCGATGATGGCGGCATTCATGAAGGGGTCGCCGCAGACGTTAAGGCCCACGTGCTTCATGCAGGTCATGGCACGTTTGCCGGCGTATGCCACGCCGATGGAGGCCTCAAGAGCAGTTTTCTCATTGGCGCACCAGTTGGCACGGATGCCCTGCTGGGCAGCCTCTTTAGATTTGATGACATATTCGGTAATCTGCGTGGAAGGGGTGCCGGGATAGCTGTTAATGGCACTGCCGCCCGCGTCGATAAAAGCTTGCGCGATTGCTTCGTCGCCTAAAAGGAGTAACTTCGACATATCCAATATTTTATATATTAATAATTTACAATATTGATTTTGCAAAAATAAAGAAAATAATCGACATAGACAAATTTATTTCCCCGCGATGCTGCCAAGCCACTGAACCAAAGCTTCCAAAACTCTGTCGTCCGGCGCCTGTTCGGGGTTGACGTATTCTTCCACAGCCCCCGTCTCACACTGCTGCCCCAAATGGTTCAGCCCTTTCATCAGCATCGTCTGGCACGGCACACCATTCTCCTTACACACCTGCGCAATAGCCGGCAGATTGACTCCGGGAAGCACCTGGCAGTCCTTCTCCCCGCCGATAGCCAGCAAGGGGCAGGGCAACTGGGCTATATATTCGGCCGGATTCAGTCTTAGGAAAGTAACCATCCACGGCATGGCCATCGTGACGGCCCAGCCGTAGCAGTCGACACTGGTCAGCCCCACCTGCTTCTTCTGCTCCTTGGTGAGGCCGGCCGCATGTTGCTTGAAAATAGGGCGGAAAGCAAGGTTGAGCGTCTTGACTGTGTCGGCACCTGCACCCAAAAAGATGGTGTCGCAGGCAGCAAAGATGTCGCTCATGCAGGCCAGCCGCCGGGCCACAAGGCTGTCGGCCACTCCCCGCAGGGCGAAAATCACGCCGTTCTGCTGCAGCAGTGTTCTCCGGCCGTCCATGCCGGCGCCTCCCAGCATAGCCACTCCGGCCACCGGATGAGCCATGCCGCGGCTCTGTGCGGCCACAATGGCGGCCACCGTGGCCCCTTCGCTGTGGCCGAAGAGGAAAATGCGGTCAGGGTCAATCATCTTCTGCTGCTGTAGGTAGTGCACCTGATGGCGCACATCCTGCGCAAAATCGAGAGTGGTGGCATGGGCCACCTCGCCCGTCGAGCCGCCCACGCCGCGGTCGTCGCACCGCAGCACGGCATAGCCCCGTGCCGAGAGATACTCGGCTATCACCTTAAAAGGCTTGTGCCCCATCAGCTCCTCATCGCGGTTCTGAGCGCCCGAACCTGTGATGAGGATGACCGCCGGAAGCCGGCCCTGCACCTCCGATGGCACAGAGAGCGTTCCGGCCAGCTGCATCGAGTCGGTCGGGGTGGCGCCTTCTTCATGTCCCACGATATGAATAACAACCTCCTGCTCAGAGAAAGACTGAGCCTGCAGACCGCCTGCTAGGAGGGTCATGGCAAATGCCAAAAATACAAACTTTATCTCCATCTTACCGATTCTATTAAGTGGTCAATATCTTCTTGGAGGTACGTGAGCACCGGAGCCAGCGAATCGTTATTGGGGGTGACGTCGATATAGAGCGCCCCACGGAGGAAATGGCTGGTGCTGTCGGTCAGCCAAAACTGATAGGTGCTGGCCACGTTCTGCCCCTTCAGGTGGTAAGTAGTGCCATAAAGCCTGTGCTTGCGGTCCACGAAAGTGTTCTCGTCCACCCCTGAGGAGAAGTGGAAATTGTCCTCCACAAAGCGGTAGGAAGTGTCCACCTGCGCCTTCAGCTCTTTCGGGCCGTGAATGCGCTTGTAGGAGAGGAAGAGATAGCCCTTATACTGCGGGTACTGCAGGGTGAACCATTTGTCCTGCGAGCGGTCGGGGTTCTCCTTCCATTGGAGGGCGGCAAGGCTGTTGCGCTCGAAGGTGAAGGGGAGGGCGGCGGTATCGCAGAGGGCATAGTCGTGGGGCGGCAGGTCGATGCGCAGGTAGGCCTGCGGCTTAGGGGTCTCGTCATTTCGGTGGTGGCAGGCGGCCATCAGCCCGGCGGCCGCCACCAATGTGATTAAAGTCAAAACCTTCTGATTCATTCTGTATAGGATTCGTTCGATGATGATACTATTTAAGCAAAAAATGCTGGCGGTGCAGCTTCGGATGGCCCATCAGCAGCCCCACGTCGAAAAGGTCGATACTGACCGTGTATTTCGTGTTGCCGCACTGCGCGTTCCACCGCAGCTCGCGCAGCCGGCTGCTATGAGGACGGCAGACCACCTTGAGCGTTCCGAAAGTGTCGGGGTCGCCCTCCAGCACCGCCTCGTCGGCATCGTAGCACACCGTGCGCAGATGATAGTGGTCTTGCAGCTTATACACCAACTCGCGGTAACAGCGGCGTTGGTCTGCATGCTCAGCGGCCAAACGGCGTGAAATATCCTTCGGCAGACGCGCAAAGAGAACCTTCCGATACATGTCAAACACGAACGGCGAATGCACACGGTACTGCGTCTGAGCCTTAATCCAATATTCCAAGCGGTTCATTTGAGATTGCAAAAATACATATTTTTTCCATTCCATCAAAAAAAAACCTTACCTCCAAGCCAATCCTGCCCACCCCCTGAACCGTCAGCAGCCTCCACGCCAGGTGGGGCCAACACGCTTCGCGGTTCCCGCTGCCCTCGCTCCAGACAAGCTTTTTACATTACACTTAGTTTGTATTTAGTTTGCATTTTGTTTTTGTCAGACAAATAAAATACAAACTAAATACAAACTAAATGCAAAACAAAAGGCGAAGGAACGGGGGCGAAAAGAAGGCTGCGCGGGGCGGATTTGGCGGCCGGGGGGAGAGGGGGGCAATGGGCCGGTGAGAAATTATTTTTTTGTATGGGCAATCCGTTCCATTTTTTTTATGTAAATTTGCAGACAAAATAAACTGTGTTTTTAACCGATTACAATCTGATAAACAAATGGATAACAATATAAAAATAAAGATTGACGAGATAGTGGCGGAGATTTCGAAAATAAACGACCTGCCACAAAAGATTGCCATCCTGGACTACATGGAGCAGCAGTCGTCCTACATGCTGTGGATGCTGCAGGACGAGGAGCACATCGACCACGACGCCAACAACGTATGAGGTTCCCTGACCCTCATGCCACTGACAAACTGATTTCTGGGAGGCCGGCTATATGAAGAAGTTCTTTGCGTTTGCCCTCATTGGATTGGCTGCCGCCGCGCTGTGTGGCTGCACGGGTGGCTACTCGTTCACTGGCGCCTCCATCCCGGTGGAGGCCAAGACCATTGCCATCAGCCAATTCCCCAACTATGCCACGACGGTCAATCCGCAGCTGAGCCAGAAGATATACGACGAGCTGCAGCAGATGTTCTCTTCCCAAACGAGCCTGAACATGGCGTCGGACGAGGGCGACCTGCAAATCACAGGCGAGATAACCGACTACGGAACCAAGGCCTCCTCCATCAGCAGTTCGGACAATGTGGCCACCAACCGCCTCTCTATCACCATTAAAGTAAAATTCACTAACCGCTACGACCCCAAGGCCGACTTTGAGCAGTCGTTCACCCGTTTCAAGGATTACAACGCCTCGCTGGACCTCTCGGCCGTTGAGGCGGGTTTGGTGAGCGAGATTGTTACCGAGCTATGCGAGGACATCTTCAACAAGAGCGTGGTCAACTGGTAGGCCGCTTGGACCTGCTGATAGGCTGGCTGCTGGCGTTGGGAGCCACGGCTGTGTACCTGCTCTGCCTGGAGCCCTCGACTAGTTTCTGGGACGCGGGCGAATTTATCTCCGTCTCGGCCCTGTTGCAGGTGGGGCACCCTCCCGGAGCACCCCTCTATCAGTTGCTGGCGCATGTCTTCACGCTTTTCGCCGGCAGCAACATGCTGGCCGTGGCTCCGTGGTGCAACGCCCTCTCGGCGCTTTCGGCCGGCCTGACGGTGATGTTTCTCTACTGGACCATCCTGCTGCTTTTCCAACCGCAGCCCCAGCGTCCGCTCATGGCACGGCACCGTGTGGCGGCACTGGTGGGTTCGCTATGCTACCTTTTCTGCGACACGGCTTGGTTCTCGGCCGTGGAGAGCGAGGTGTACAGCCTGGCCATGCTCATTGCTTCGGCGGCGCTGTGGGCCATGCTGCACTGGTACCGCTGCCCCGACCGCCGTCAGGCGCAGCGATGGCTGCTGCTGGTTGCCCTGCTGATGGGCATGGGATACTGCGTCCACCAGCTGGCGCTTCTCACCTCCCCCACCCTGCTGCTGCTTTTCATCTTCAAGGCTGCAGAAGAGAAAAAAGCCGGGCGGGAGCTACCCTTCAAGGCCTACGCCACGCGAA
Source organism: uncultured Bacteroidales bacterium (assembly GCA_947165255.1). Classification (GTDB taxonomy): domain Bacteria; phylum Bacteroidota; class Bacteroidia; order Bacteroidales; family P3; genus Colimorpha. Next base: position 114,807 of record CAMUZR010000007.1, on the reverse strand, counting down.
TTGTGCCCATGCTCCTGCTGTTCTTTGCGCTGGGGCTCAGCCCCTACCTTATCATCCCTATCCGTGCCGCGGCCGGGACCCCTATCAACGAAGGGCACCCCGCCACGGTGGCTGAGTTCAAGGCCTACCTGGGCCGCGACAATTACGAGAAGGCGCCTCTCTACCCCCGCATGTGGCGCCACCGCCCAAACGATTTGAAGTATGGCCTTACCTGGAGCGGGGGCGACACGAGTTTTGTGGGCAATATGACTTATTACGGTTCCTACCAGCTGACCTATATGTATCTGCGCTACCTGATGTGGAATTTCTCGGGCCGCTATAACGACCGCCAAGGCTACGGCTCGGCGCAGAACGGGCAGTTCCTAACAGGCCTGGCGCCGCTGGACCGCCTGCTGGTGGGCACGGCCGAGCGGCCACCCGAGTCGCTGCACACGCGCGGGCATAATGTCTACTATATGCTGCCGCTGCTGCTGGGCATACTGGGGCTGGTGGTAATGACCGACGAGAAGAAGGCCTTTTGGGCAGTCTTGACGCTGTTTCTCATGGGCGGCGTGGTGCTTTCGGTCTACCTGAACCACCCCTGCTACGAACCCCGCGAACGCGACTATGCCTACGTGCTCAGTTTCTATGCCTTCTGTATCTTTATCGGCCACGGGGCGGGATGGCTGGTTGAGAAAATTGCTCTTCTCCTTTCGAAAGTGCGCCTGCGCAGACCCGTTGGGACGGCGGTTGGAACGGTGCTGGTGTTGGCAGTGCCCCTGCTCATGGCCTGCCAGAACTGGGACGACCACGACCGCAGCGGACGCTACATAGCACATGACGCCGGAGCCAATATTCTCAACTCCTGCGACAGCAACGAGCTGGGTGCCGTGCTGTTCTGCTATGGCGACAACGACACCTTCCCCCTCTGGTACCTACAGACCGTGGAACAGACACGGCTGGATGTGCGCGTGGAGAATATAGGCCTGATGGGATGGAGCAATTTTGCCAAACTGCTGAGCGAGAGCAGGGAGGTGGGGCGCCCCGTCTATTTCACCCACTATGCCTTCAACCGGTTTCGCGACCTGTTTCCGGATCAGTTCCAGCTGGAGGGTAACGCCTACCGCCTTTGCAATGAGACATGCGACAGTGTGGCCGTGGAGCCCTGCTACCGCCATGTGATGGAAGCCATGGGCTGGCAACCGATGGAGGGGGTATATATTGACGAGACATGCTGCAAGTTTCTTGAGCAGTACTGGAGCGACGTGGTGCTCTTGGCTGAGAACCTCACCGCCCACGACATGGGCGCAAGGGCCGACAGTGTGCTGAGCAAGACCCTGGGCGAGATACCCCTCACGGCCTTGCAGAGCCCCGAACTGGTCTACCGCATTGCTCAGGCTTTCGAGGGTGCAGGACGGGTAGAGCTGTCGCAGCAGATTACTACCTACCTCAGAAAAATTCTCGAAGAGCAGCTACGCTACTTCCACACTCTGCCGCCCGACAGGCAAAGAGGGCTCGTCTTCACTCTTGCCCCAAGAGAGGAACTGGCTAAAAAGCTGTCGGTTGTAACTACATCTTGAGGCAATAGGATTTTTTTTACAGTTATTGTAGTTTTTCGGCGTTTTGTTACGTTATTATATAAGATGATGCACCACGACCCGTTTGACGACCTGCTCAAGAGCTACCGTGGACTGATATTCTCGCTTTGCCGGCGATTCAAGCACCGTGGGTTAGAGGTTGAGGATTTGGTTCAAGAAGCCACTATAGCACTTTGGCGCTCACGGGAGAAGATAATGCCACTGCCCAAGCTGCAGCAGGCTGCCCTGGTGTGGAGGATTGCCCACAATGCAGTAGTGAGCTGCCTGCGGAGCATAGAGAATACGGAGTCGGTTCCGGAAGGATACGACGAGGAGGCGGAGGAAAACCCGTTGGTGCGCGAGCTGCACGAACAGATTGCACTGCTTGACGAACCCAACCGCAGCATAGTGCGCCTGCAGTTAGAGGGCTACAGTTACGAGGAAATAGCCGAGAAGACAGGTCTTTCCGAAAAGAACGTGAGTGTAAGACTGGTGCGAATAAAAGATGAATTAAGAAAAAGAATGACGCTATGAACGTAGAAGAGTTTGACAACTTATGGCAAGAAACTGAAATCCAAGGGAAAGCCCACAGATTGGCACGGCAATACCCTGCATGGGAACGCCGGCAAAGGCGTGTGCGAAACGGAGTGATGGCAGTGCTGGTGGTGGGAGCATTATCGACCGCCACCGTCCCCCTGCTGTGGCCTTCATCCCCAACAGAATATCCCACGGTGTGCAGCAACCGGAGCGACACCGACGATGCCCAATGGGTGTCGCTGGCAGCCGAAATGCTAACAGTTGATTTATTGTGAAAAGAATAATTGTGAAAAGAATACTATTAATACTCATGTTATTGCTGCCGCTGGCAGCGGGCGCACAAAGCAGCCTGTATGAGCGCTATGCCTCGCAGAAAGACCTGGCCGTGGCGCAGGTGAACGGCTTTGCGCTGAGCGACAGTGTGCGGGTAGACGTGGTGCTGGTGGTGGCCGACAACGAGGCTGCCTGGCAGCGGTTGATGAAAGAGTACGCTATCCGCCCCGGAGGGGGCTCCTCGTCGTGGCTGGGCGAAGTGGCCAGTCCGGCCAAACGCACCCGCTGGACTGGACGCCCGGTGATAAAGGTAGTGGCCTCTCACGACCGCCGCACCATGGCTTTCTATCGGCTGGACAGCTCGGAGCAGTACGAGGCATTGCTCAATTATCAGATGAACGCCCTGGAGGGCTCTGACAAGAATAAAACCAAGAAACGCTAACGAATAATAATATGACTAAGATGAAGACGAGAATTCTTTTACCTCTCATCGCTCTCTTGCTGTGCGCTACGGCTTGCAAAGAAGAAAACAAACCTACCCAGAACTGGACTTGCACGGTGATATACACCGTTGACAAGGCCGAAAGCAGCACGATGATCCACAGCGAATCGGAATGGGGAAAACTATTGGACCAATTTTGCGACTATGCCGAGGAGGGAAAGTCGGTTACGTTCTATAACCTCAATTCGCAGCCGGCAGACCTGTATGCTGCAAAGGGTGGCCCAGTGCTCAGAAAGGAGTCCAATACTATCAGCACTAGCAACCGTGACGAGATGAAAGCATGGATGCGCCGAATGGAACAGGCGGGCAAGACGGTGAACGTCACTTACGACCGGCAGACGGGTGTGTGGAACGGAACGGCTTACGCAGTTGCCCCAGTGGTGGAAGACAGCACGATATATCAGAGCTTTACCGGTGTCCTAGTGTCGGTATCGCTTTCGGATTTCTTTTCTTCGCAACAAATTTATGAGGATATTCTGGCCCTAAGAATAAATGCCGACACCACCCTTGTCATTCTGCAAAATAACTGTCTGTTTTCAGCTAACGGCACATTGGAGGGCTATAGCCTCGGCGATACGGTCACCTTGTCGGGATATGTGAGTACGGCCGATTACAACGGTGGGGACGCCACCCTATTCCTGAACCTAATCACTGCCGACAACTCTACGCCCATCGGTACCTGGCAATTCAGCAACTATACCGAATATACCTACGGCAACGGCGAGGATTACCTTATTGATGTCTATAGTTATTTCCCCGAAGAAAACGGCAGGCCTATCTACTATACCTTCAACGCCGATGGGACGGCTGCGCGCACAGTGGGCAACACTGCCATGGAGCCCGAATACGGCACTTGGAGCATCAGCTACGATGCGATTACCTGCAACCTGACCGGCATGGCCGGGGGCACCTGGAACATCGTATGGCTGACTTCGAATACAATGATTATCACCCGTTGGAATGCAAACGAGGAGAAGCAGCCGATAGTTCAGCAGATGGTACTTACGAACACTTCCAATTATTAACAACTGTTAAAATTTGCAATTGTTGTAGTTTTTGATTTTTTCATTGCGTTATTATAGGCGTAACAGACTTGGAAACTGAAGCAACACAAAATTGAACAGAAAAAAAAGAAACATAAAATTATAATTAACTCACAAAAAATTAACACAAAAAAATTAGAAAACATGAAGAAACAGATTCTTTTAGTCGCAGCCGCACTGCTGCTCGGTATGACCGCCTGCCAGAAGGACGAAATCGCCCCCATTAACGGTAACAACCACGAAAATGAGAACGTTCTTGTGAAGAGTACTGAGGACCTTATCGGTACCGAATGGACCTTTACGATGAACCTCCTTGACTCTACCTTCATCGATGGTGGCTGCGGCTGGGACAGCATTGCCGGCCTGAACCTGCAGCTTCAGTTTGGTCTGAACTTCGACTCCACCTACGCCCACCTTACTTTCCCTGAGGACGTGACGGTTCTGAGCGCTGGCGAAGTGGACGGCGAATTCAGCCTTGAAGAGATTGAGAGCTTGGATTTTGGCTATTCCTACGACCCCACCACCCATACCGGTTATCTCACTGCCAATACTGTTGACGAGGACGGCAACCCTGACACCCTTCAGATTGCCTTTACTTACGACACCACTACCGACGCTATCGTGATTGACCTGAACATCGTTTACGGATTCGACGAGGATGAGGACGTAACCTTACAACTGGTTTTCCACCGCAACATTTAATAGAGCACCTAAACTTTTAGCTTTGTTAATAAAAAACGGAAGGGCAGTACTGCTGCCCTTCTATTTTTTTATATATACGCGCGCAACAATTCATAAAAAAGTTGTATCTTTGCAATTTGATTGAAACGGCATTTTCATGTCCAACCAATATAGTAATCGCAGTGGAATAGTGAAGATTATCTTCCTCGTGGTCGGCATAATTTTTGTCGGCCGGCTTTCGCTGTTGCAAATTTTCGATAAGGAATATAAAGAGAAGGCCAAGAACCAATCGCTGCGCAACATAACGCAGTACCCCGCCCGCGGCCTAATGTACGACCGCAACGGAGGCCTGCTGGTATACAACGAGGCCGTTTACGACCTGATGGTCATCCCCCGTATGGTGAAGAACTTGGACACGAACTATTTCTGCCAGTCGTTGGGCATCACTCGACAAGATTTTGAAGAGCGCATGAAGAAGGCCTACACCTATTCGCCTTACTCCGCCTCCATCTTTATGAAACAAATTTCAAAAGAAGAGTTCGGCAAGTGGGAGAACATTCTGTATAAGTTTAAGGGGTTCTACATATCCAAACGAACGCTGCGCCTCTACGGCAGACCTATAGCAGCCCATGTGCTGGGCTATGTGGGCGAGGTGAACGAACACGACTTGGAAGAAAAGCCTTACTACAAACGGGGCGACTATATAGGCAAAAGCGGTTTAGAGGCCTCCTACGAGACCGAACTGCGCGGCATCAAGGGTAAGAAAATTATGCAGGTGGACGTGCATAATCGCGAAATTGGCTCCTACATGCACGGACAGCTGGACACCATGCCCATCGAGGGCATGAACCTATATACCACCCTGGACGCCGACCTGCAAGAGTACGCCGAAAAAATAATGGCCAACAAGCGTGGCTGCGTGGTAGCCATTGAGCCCTCTACCGGCGAGGTGCTCACCCTCCTCTCCGCGCCCTGCTACGACCCTAACATGCTGGTGGGCCGCATCCGAGGCCAAAATTTCGTCAAACTGAACGAGGACATTTCTAAGCCCCTATTCAACCGAGCCTTGCAGGCACAATATCCGCCGGGTTCTATATTTAAAGTGGCACAGGCCATGATTGCGCTGCACCTAGGCGTTATAACGCCAAACACGGGTTTTGTGTGCGACAAAGTGTTGGGCTGCCATAATCACCCCAGCGCACGAAGTGTGCAGGAAGCCATCAAAATGTCCTGCAACCCTTATTTCTACTACACCTATCGCCGTGTAATTCAGCAGGGGAAATACAAAAATATTTATAAGGACAGCCAGTACGGTCTGACCGTCTGGCGCGACTATATGCTGCGTTTCGGCTTCGGGCAGCGGCTCGACATCGACCTGCCCAACGTTAAGGGCGGCAACATACCCGACACGGCTTTCTACAACAAGTGGTACGGCAAGGAACGCTGGGCTTTCACCACCATCTACTCCAACAGTATCGGACAGGGCGAAGTGGAGGTGGTGCCCCTGCAAATGGCCAATCTGGCTGCCATTGTGGCCAACCGGGGCTACTATTACACACCCCATCTGGTGCGCTACTATGGACCCGACTCCACGAAGAACCCCGCATTCTATGAAAAGCACGAGACCGGCATTGAGAAACAATATTTCGACATCGCTGCCCGCGGCATGTACGACGTGGTCCACGGAGCCGGCGGCACGGCACATAAGGCCGACGTGCCTGGCATAGCCGTCTGCGGCAAGACCGGCACGGCCGAAAACTACGGCAACGACCACTCGGTGTTCATTGCCTTCGCCCCTATGGACGACCCCAAAATAGCCGTGGCAGTATATGTAGAGAACGCACAAGGCGGCGGCGGCACCTGGGCCGCTCCTATCGCGGGTCTCATTATCGAGAAGTACCTCAAAGGCGAGGTGGAGCGCAAGGACGTCGAAAAATACTATATGGAGGTAAACCCCTGCCAGAAACTGCCGCTCACCCGCCGCATTAAAAAGCCTAAAAAAAGAAGATAACGCCCTATGCCTACCGAGAAAATACGCTTCGACTGGATTACCGTGGTTCTGTACCTTTTCCTGGTGCTGTTCGGCTGGCTGAACATCTACGCCGCCTGCTACGACGAGACTCATGCCGAAATTCTCGATTTCTCCGTCCAGCATGGCAAACAACTAATCTGGATGGGCACTGCTTTTGTAGTGGCTCTCTGCGTCATACTCATCAAGCCGCGAATCTTTTCTAACATTGCGTATATCATCTATGGCATTGTTATCGCGCTCCTGATACTCACCCTTTTCATCGGTACGGTCACCAACGGCGGACAGTCATGGATCGACTTCGGTATATTCAAGCTGCAGCCTTCCGAGTTTGCCAAATTTGCTACCGCCCTGGCCTTGGCCAAATATGTGGGCGACATCAACACCGACCTCAAGCAGCGGCAGACCCAACTGGTTCTCTCGGCTGTGGTGCTCATCCCCTGCCTCCTCATACTGCTGCAGCACGACACCGGTTCGGCATTGGTTTTCACGGCTTTCCTGCTGGCTTTTTTCCGCGAAGGACTTTCGCCCTACATACTCATCATCGGCGTGGTGGCCATCGTGCTATTCATCGCTGCCCTACTGGTTAACAAATTCATTCTCATGGGCATTCTCCTTCTCGGCGGGCTTGCCTACCTTTTCCTTTGGCTCTCAAAACGTACCGCTAAGGACTACTGGCACACCGGGCTTGTATTCCTCCTCTGCTGCCTTTTCACCCTCTCCGTAGACTTTGCATTCGATCACATTCTCGAGAGCCACCAACGCGACCGCATTTACGTCCTTCTGGGCAAAATCGAAGACCCCACCGGCGTGGGCTACAATGTCGACCAGGCCAAAATTGCCATCGGCTCGGGCGGCCTTGTCGGCAAGGGCTTCCTCAACGGCACCATCACCAAGGCCGACTTCGTACCCGAGCAGGAAACCGACTTTATCTTCTGCACCGTCGGCGAAGAATGGGGCTTTATCGGCAGCCTGGTAGTCATTGCCGCCTACGTGCTGCTGCTCATCCGTCTGGTCACCCTGGCCGAGCGCCAACGCTCCACCTTTGCCCGTTTCTACGGCTACTCCGTGGCCTCCATCCTCTTTTTCCATTTTTTCATCAACATCGGCATGGTCCTCGGCCTCGTCCCCGTCATCGGCATCCCCCTCCCCTACTTCAGCTACGGCGGCTCCTCCCTCATCGCCTTCACCCTGCTCCTTTTCGTCTTCATCCGGCAGGACGCCGACCGCAACGCCCTTTTCTAAGACCATTCATTCGCGCGAACTAACGGCACTCAGTGCCCTATCATAATAAAACAAAAACTCCAACTCAATAATATGCCAAAGAAACCCACCTCCGAAAATCGCTGCTCCTTCTGTGGCCGCCCCGAGTCACAAGCCCGGCTCATGCTTACCGGACTCAACGGCTTCATCTGCGACTCCTGCATCCAGCAAGCCTCCCAAATGCTCAAAGAACTAGACCGCCAAAACCCGTCCACTTTCAACACCGGCAAATCCATCCCCACACCTCAGCAGATAAAGGAATACCTCGACCAGTACGTCATCGGGCAGGACGACGCCAAGCGAGTCCTCGCCGTCTCGGTCTATAACCACTATAAACGCCTCAAATACTTCTCCGAACATCAGGACGACACCAACGACGTAGAAATTGAAAAGTCCAACATCATCATCGTGGGCGAAACCGGCACAGGCAAAACCCTCATGGCCCGCACCATTGCCCGTATGCTCGACGTCCCCTTCTGCATTGCCGATGCCACCACCCTCACCGAGGCCGGCTACGTAGGCGACGACGTGGAAAACGTCCTCGTGCGGCTGCTGCAGGCGGCCGACTACGATGTGGCCTCCGCCGAACGCGGAATCGTCTTCATCGACGAGATAGACAAAATCGCCCGCAAAAGCGACAACCCCTCCATCACCCGCGACGTATCCGGCGAAGGCGTACAGCAGGCCATGCTCAAACTGCTCGAAGGAGCCGTGGTCAACGTGCCGCCCCAGGGAGGCCGCAAGCACCCCGAGCAGCCCATGATACAGGTCAACACCCGCAACATTCTCTTTATCGCCGGCGGCGCCTTCGACGGCATCGAACGTGCCATTGCCTCCCGCCTCAAGTCCAACGTCATCGGCTACAACGGCACCCACACCCGCGAGCAAATCGACCAGCACAACATGCTCCGCTACATCCTTCCCATGGACCTCAAGCGCTTCGGCCTCATCCCCGAACTCGTCGGGCGCTTCCCCCTGCTCACCCACCTCAACCCCCTCGACCACGATGCCCTGCGCCGCATCCTCACCGAACCCAAAAACGCACTCACCAAGCAGTACCAGGAACTCTTCAAAATGGACGGCGTGACACTGGAGTACGACAAAGCCGCCCTAGACGCCATTGTCGACACAGCTGTGGAATACAAACTCGGCGCCCGCGGACTCCGCTCCATTATGGAAAACATCATGAACGACCTCATGTACGACCTCCCCAACAAAGAGAAAGGTTCCAAAGTCCGCATCACCAAGAAACTGGCCCTCGACCAGATAAACAAATCCAGCATAAACCCCACTTTAAAATAATAAAAAAACAGACATCATGAAAAGAATCATCCTGCTCAGCCTCGTCCTGCTCCTCACCTTCGGCGGAGTTCAGGCACAGGCAAAGAAAACCAACAAAGCCCCCAAGAGCACCGAGTCCGTCGACGGCCGCACCACTGGTACCACACTAAAAATCATCGAGGACATCCCGCTTCCCGAACCCCAAATGGGACTCGACACCCCCCTGCAGATTGCACTGAAACACCGTCAGACCATTCGCGACCTGCGCGAAGAAGAACTCCCCGTCGAAATGCTTTCCAGCCTCCTCTGGAGCACCTACGGTTTCAACCGTCTCGAAGAGGGCAAGCGTGTCGTCCCCTCGGCCGTCAACTGCCAGGAATATGACATCTACGTCTTCACCCGCCAAGGGGTCTATCTCTACGACGCCAAAAAACACGCCCTAAGCAAAGTGGTCGAAGGCGACAATCGTGCCATCATCAGCAACCAGAAATTCTTTTCCATCGCGCCGGTCAGCATCGTCCTGGTGGCCAACTACGACCGCATGAAAATGTTCAAAGAAACCGCCGACCGCGACTTCTACGCTGCCACCGACGGCGGCTACATCAGCCAAAACATCTACCTCTTCTGCGCCTCCGCCGAACTGGGCACCGTAGCCTGCGGCGGCATCAACCGCGAATCCATCCACAAACTCCTCGGCATCAAGAACGGCCGCGCCATGCTGGCCCATCCCGTGGGAATGAAATAAACCCCTCGGCCTATGCTACTCCGACTCACCAAGCGGTTCACCTTCGAAATGGCCCACGCCCTGCCTTCCTACCAGGGCAAATGTCACAACATCCACGGCCATTCCTACAAACTTTACGTCACCGTCGAAGGCACCCCCCTGCAGCAGGAGGGTGCCTCGTCCGACGGCATGGTCCTCGACTTCGGTTCCATCAAAGCAATTGTGCAGCAGCGCCTAGTCGACCCCTTCGACCATGCCCTTGTACTCCCCCGCACCCCAGGCACCGCACAGCCCACCGACGCCCTGGACGGCTTTGCCGCCAAACTCATCTGGGTCGACTTCCAGCCCACCACCGAGAATCTCCTGCTCCACTTTGCCCACCTTCTCGACGGTGCCTTCCCAGCCGGCACCCGCCTCCACTCCCTCAAACTCTACGAAACCGAATCCTCCTGTGCCGAACTGATTCTATAAGCCCCGCCATCAAGGGGCGCACACCCAACGTCTTTTATCACAGCAACGCAACAACACACAAAATGAAAAAGCAACTAAAGTACACACTACTGCTGTCACTGCTCATCATATTCAGTGGCCAAACCATCTTTGGGCAACAGTCCAAAACAACCGCTCCAGAGGTTCAGGCCAACGCAACCATCCAGCAGTTGCAAGCCGAGAACGAAGCAATCAAAAAGCAGATGGAAACTCTTGAGAAAGAGGTTGCAATCTATAGAGAAGACGTTCGGAACAAAGAAAATACCATCAACGACAACCTTTCGCATTGGCTAACATTACTCGCCATCGTCATCGGTGCACTTGGGGTAGGCTTGGGTGTCCTTGCACCTATAGTTCTCAATGTAAGAAATGACAAAAAACAACAGGAAAAACTGAACAAGCTAGAGGGGCAACTCAATACTGTGCAACAAAAAGCCGATTCGGCTAAGGAAGATGCAAAATCCGCAAAGGAATCTCTATCAGAGATAAACAAATTAAAAGATACAGTCGAGGCAATAAAGAAAGACATAGACCAGAGCAAGGAAGCTGCAGAAAAGGCAGCAAGAATGTCCAAAGCTAGCGAGAACTTCACTCAGGCTCTCTCCGAAGAAGATAAGCTAAAAGCCTTCTCACTATACACTAAGGCAATAGAACTGAATCCCGATTTCTCAGAAGCATACAATAACCGCGGAATTCTCAAAAGGAAGTCAGGCGACAAAGAGGGAGCAATGAAGGACTACGACATGGCTATTGAGAAGAATCTGAACAATTCATCAGCATATTATAACCGCGGAAATCTCAAAAACGACTTAGGCGACAAGGAGGGAGCAATGAAGGACTTCGACATGGCAATCAAGAAAAATCTGAACTTCTCAGAAGCATACAATAACCGCGGAGTTCTCAAAAACGACTTAGGCGATAAGGAGGGTGCCATGAAGGACTACGACATGGCTATTGAGAAGAATCCGAACAATTCAGAAGCATACAATAACCGTGGAAATCTCAAAAGGAACTTAGGTGACAAAGAGGGAGCCATGAAAGACTACGACATGGCAATTGAGAAGAATCCGAACAATTCAAAAGCATACAATAACCGCGGAATTCTCAAAAAGAACTTCTTAAGCGACATCGATGGAGCCATCAAGGACTTCAGCAGCACCATCTCTATTGATAACAAAAAAGCTAAGGCATACGTAAACCGTGCCAAATGCTATCGAATCCTTGCTGAACAAAATCCTGATGATCGGGCTCAATGGATTGCAAAGGCCGAGGCTGACGAGGAGAAGGCCGCTTCGCTAAAAAAGAAAGACTAATAATCCCTAGTACCCTTTAGTAGTTGCTAATGTATAGGGTGCGGCCGTCGTAGTAGGTGCCGTACTTATACAGGTAGCATGAGGTGCGGCTACCTTCGAGGGGGCAGCCGTCGAGAAAAGTATTGAACTGCGAGTGGCACTTGGGGCACTCCAGGACAATGTTGCCGTAGCCGGAAGCCATCTCCAGACGGCCAGAGTCGAGGGGGCAGGAGCGTTCGTAACAGGCAAAATCGTTGAAACTGACACGCACAACAACCAAACCGTTTGCCCCACCCACCAAATATTCGTAGCCGTCGCAATTGTTTATGCCCGGATAGAGGGGCGAGTTGGGGTCAATCTGGCAGTTGGCATCCCCAATCGGCACATGGCAGCGCCCCTCTTTTCCGCAGGAGGCAAAGGCAAAGGCTGCTACAAAGGCAATAACAAAGAGGCCTAAGGGGACGAAATAATAGCGGGAATGGCACATAGGGACTAATTGGACTGGATGCCGTAGTCGCCATAAATGGTCTTCAGGATGACTTCGGCTGTAATTCGGAGGGTATTCTTGTCGACATGCTCCAGATTGTCGTTCACCGTGTGCCAGTGCTGGAAGAAACTGATGCCGCGCGTGTTCTGAACAATGTCAATCATAGGTATGCCCGCCATGCGGTTGACATAGTAGTGGTCATCGAGAATGGGGTCGGTCTCGGTGTTTTCGAAAATCTTATCGTGTCCGAGGGCAGCGGCCACCGCCCACATCTTGTTCATGACGCCGGCGGCATACTGGCGGCTAATCTGCTCCTTCGTATAGCGGGGCTGTTCGGTACCCACCATGTCGAGCAACACGCCGTAAACGGCCGTATAATAGGGCACATGGGGGTGCTGGCTCCAATACTGCGAACCCTTGCACCAACTGTCCTCGACATAGTTGTCGGCCCATTCGGGGCAACCCTGGTCCTCGACGTCGAAGAAGACGAAATCGATAGCCACTGCGGGGCGCTGGGCAGAGATGATGCGGGCCATCTCCATGAGCACTCCCACGCCGCTGGCACCGTCGTTGGCGCCGGCAATAGGCTTGCGGTGGTTGTCCTGGTCGGGGTCGTGGTCAGCCCAAAGGCGGCTGTCCCAGTGGGCGGCCAGCAGCAGGCGCTTGCCCGTGGAGGCGGAGGCCGGAGCCTCGATGGAGGCTATGATGTTCTTGCCGCGGACGGTGGTGCCGTCCCAGAGGGTGGCGGGGAAATCCTGCACAATGACCGTGTCGCACCAGCGGCCCATCTGGCGGGCCAGATAGTCGGCACAGCGAGACTGCGCCGCGGTGTTGGGGGTGCGGAAGCCGAAAGCCACCTGGTCGGCAACAAACTGGTAGGCGGAGTCGGCATTGAAGTGGGGAATGGCCACCTGGCTGTAGTCGACCGTGGAGGCCGCCGGAGTGGCTTTCTTATTCGACCCGCCGTTGCAGGCAGCAAACAGCAGGACGAGGAAAAGTGCTGGAAGAAGTCGCTTCATAAAAAACAAACCTAGATGTAAGAAAGGACGTTAGGCTACGGCAAAAAACCGCAAATGCGACTAACGTCCGGAAATGAAAATGATGAAAATAAAAAAACTCTTACTTGATACGCTCGGCGTACTCGTTGGTGCGGGTGTCGACCTTGATGCGCTCGCCTTCTTTAATAAACAGAGGCACACGCACCTGCACACCAGGCTCGACGGTAGCGTCCTTCATGGCGTTGGTGGCGGTGTTGCCGGCAAAACCAGGCTCGGTGTAGGTGACGACAGTTTCGATGAAGGGGGGCAGTTCGCAGATGAGGGGGGTCTCGGTGTCGGCCTCGACGGTGACCTCGACATACTGACCGTCCTTCAGGAACTGGGGAGCGTTGATGATGGACTCGGGGATGTAAATCTGCTCGTAGGTCTCGGTGTGCATGAAAACGTGCATATCGCCCTCTTTATAGAGGTAGGTGTAGGGGCGACGCTCGACGCGGACGACGTCAATCTTGGCGCCGCTGGGGAAAGTGTTCTCGAGGATACGGCCGGTCTTGACGCTGCGCATTTTGGTGCGGACAAAGGCGGCACCCTTGCCGGGTTTTACATGAAGGAACTCTACGATGGTGTAGATGTCGTTGTTGAAATTAATACAGAGTCCGTTCTTGATATCAGTGGTTGTTGCCATATTATGTAATGTTTATTTTTAATTTTCAATATTCTAGTCGCCTTTTGGGGTTAGTTGGCCTTGTCGGCGTTCTTTTTCTTTTCTTCGGAGTAGAGCTGGGTGAGGCGCCGGAGGTCACTCTTGAGCACGTCTATCTCGGCATCGGCGGCCAGGCGGCGGGTGCGCTCCATCATCATGCGGCTCAGAACCGCAAGGATGAGGATGATAAGGGTGAGGTTGAGCGCGCCGGCTCCCTGCTTGTGGAAGACAAAGTAGACGACGGTGGCACCGATGATAAGAATATATGAGATATATTCGTAGATTCTAAGATTTCTTTGATAGTTCATAACTCCAACTTTTAGGGGCTAAATAACACATTCTGTAGGTCCTATATGTTTATCGCATACCCCGTTGAACACATTTTTGCGCTGCAAATTTACATAAAAAAAATGGATTTACGCAAAGACGGACAAAAAATATTTTCACCTCGCGCGCCCCGCGGCGTGGCCCCGCCCACTGGCCTGCTGCCCCTCTGCCGCTCCCATCCAGTTCTTTATTTCTAAATAGACGACCTATAGGCCAACGATAGAGGAACAATAGAGGATATGGCGAACCAAGGGGGCGGCCGGAGGGAGGGAAGCGGGGGCCGAAGGGCAGGCGGAGCAGAGGCGGCTCGACGCAATCGGAAGGACTATTAAAAATCTGAAAAAGTTTGCGTAATCGGAGAAAAATGTGTTATTTTGTACTTTCGAAGTAGTGGGTAAGACCCGCTTTGGAGAAGTAATAAAACACTGGCTATAAACAACATATTGTAACAAAACAAGAAAACGCTAAAAATAGATAATATGAAAAAGTGCGCTAAGGTTTTCGTATCGTTGCTGCTTGTGGTGGGACTATTCGGCATCACGGGCACCCTCACTTCTTGCAAATCTAGCTCCGACGGCTACATGAACACCCCCAAGAAATACAAGTCTAGCAAAACTATCAATAAGAACTACTCCGTCAGGGGCAATAACAAGAAGAACGGCTCGACCTACCACTCTTATTGATACTGAAAACATGAGCCATCCAGCCACCCCTATGTGCAAAGCCACGCGCCTTGCGCGATGGATTGTATGTGTGCTTTTGCTGCTGCCCGCGTCCGGCAGCCTCGGCGCCGCACCTCAGCCCCTCCTGTCCCCCGCCAGCCCCATGCCGGTGGCCGAGGGGAGCCAGTTCAGAATCAGCGGCGAGAGCAGCCTGAGCGGTATCTTCACCCTCACCATTTACGACGGCGACAGCACCTACCACACCTTTACCGACAAGGGCAACAAGGGCATGTTCCACTTCAGCGGACATGTGGACAGTCCCGTATTGGCGTCGCTGCAGCATAGCGCCATCGGACGGCCCCTCTATTTCTATCTGGAAAACTCCGAAATAAGCATAGCGCTCAACGCCACCCGCCCCGAGCTGTCGGTCATACGCAACTCGCGCAGCAATAGCGAGTACCGCTACCTCATGGAGTGCTACCGCAATGCCACCGAGCCGGCCAGTTTCCTCAAGCAGTATGCCAAGGAGAACCCCGCCTCCATCTATCTGCCCTTTGTGGTCTACCAGGAGATGAGCAACCTGGACGACGGGGTGGTGCGCCAACTGATCAGCCAGGTGGCCGACGAGGGGCGCCACACCTACCACTACACCCTGCTACGGCGCTGGATGAAGGCCACCCCCGCCGTGTCGGAAGGGAGCGAGATGCCGGATTTTGCCTACCTCAACGGCAAGAAAGAGCGCTGCACCTTCGAGCAGACCCGCAACAGGGAAGGCGCCACGCTGATTATGTTTGGCGCCACATGGTGCGACCGCTGCAAAACCCAGCTGGAGCAGGCCCAGAAGGCCATTGGCGACCGCCCAGTCAGCATTCTGACCATAAACATTGACGACAACCCCAACGGATGGGACGCGAACTACCTGAAGCAGCTCAGTATCGACCACATTCCCTACATGGTACTGGTCAACCGCGCGGGACTGGTGGTGGCGCGCGACATACGCATCTGGGAGTTGGAGCGGGTGTTGAAGACTCTGAAATAGAGAAGTGGTATTCTATTGTCGGCCCAATTCGCCTTACCCGGCTCACGCATCCGCGCTTTAACACAATAACACATTTATTATTTCGATGAAAAGTAATCTTTATCCCATGAAATTCATGCCCCTGTTTAAGAACAAGGTATGGGGCGGAAACAAAATCAGCACGTTGGGGTTCGACTACTCGCCCCTGCCCAATTGCGGCGAGCTGTGGGCTCTGTCGGGAGTGGTGGGCAACGAGTCGGTCATCGTTAACGGCTTTCTGGCCGAGAACGACATCAACGAGGTGCTGGAGATATACATGGGAGAACTTATCGGCGAGCAAAACTTTAACCACTTCGGCACCGAGTTTCCGCTGCTGCTGAAGATAATAGACGCCAACGACGACCTTTCCATCCAGGTGCACCCCGACGACCAACTGGCCCGCGAGCGCGGCATGGAAAACGGCAAGACCGAGATGTGGTACATTATGGAGGCCGACCCGGGCGCCCAGATAGTGGACGGCTTCAGCCAGGCCGTCACCAAGGAGGAGTACCAGCAGTTTCTGCAGCTGGGCAGGCTGGAGAGCATTCTGCACATCGAGCGGCCGCAGGCAGGCGACATGTTCTTCATTCCGGCCGGACGGGTCCACGCCTTGGGCAAAGGGCTGCTGCTGGCCGAGATACAGCAAAACAGCGATTGCACCTACCGCATCTACGACTACAACCGGCCCGACGCCGACGGCAAGCTGCGCGAGCTGCACACCGCCGAGGCCCTGGACGCCATAGACTTCAGCGAGCTGAAAGACGGCAAGACCCACTATACCTACAAGGAAAACAGCACCACCCGGCTGGCCGAGTGCCCCTACTTCACCACCAACCTCATCCCCCTTACTAAGCCGATGAAGAAGGACTTTACAGGATTGGACTCCTTTGTCATATACCTTTGCGTCGAGGGTATTGCCGCCGTGCGGAGCATGGACGAGATAGTGCCCATACATGCGGGCGAATGCGTGTTGGTACCCGCCGTGGCCGACACGGTGGAGCTCTTCTCCGAAGGACCCGCAAAATTGCTCGAGGTGTACATCGACCCCGACCAATGGACCGACAAGGAGAGCCATAACCACTCCACCGACCGCGACTGGGTGGCACAATTTGTGGGCGGCGAAGATCCCTTCATGGGCTGATTCATCCAGCAAAATATTATTCACAATTAATCTTATACAAAATGAACATTCTACAAAACGGAAACACCTGGGCCTTTGCCGAAGGCCTGGCGGCAGTAAAACAGAACGACCGGTGGGGCTTTATCAACCGCGAAGGCCGTTTCGCCATTCAGCCCCAATTCCATGATGCCTTTGGCTTCAGCGAAGGCCTCGCCGCTGTCGAGAAAGGCGAAAAGTACGGCTACATTGATAAAAACGGTACTTTTATCATTGCACCCAAATACGACTGGGCCATGCCTTTCAGCGAAGGTGCGGCCACCGCCACGCTGGGCGATGCCACCTTTGTCATCGATAAGAAGGGCAACACGCTGTTCGACCTGGACGACGACACAGACGATGTGGAAAGTTTTTCAAACGGCCTGGCAGTTATCACCAAAGACTTGAAAAGCGGATACCTCAACCGCGACGGCAAAGTGGTCATTGAGCTCACGTTTGACTATGCCACCCCTTTCGTTGACGGCATGGCGTTGGTGAACATTGGTGAGAAATGGGGCTTTATCAATACCCAGGGAGAATACGTGCTGCCGCTTCAGTTCGACGAGGCAGAAAACTTCTCCGAAGGGGTCGCGCCTGTATGTCAGGACGGCCAATGGCGTTTTGTGGACTGCCAGGGGAAGACTGTGGCCAACCTCGGCGACCAATACGCCTCTGTCTTCAGTTTGATTGAAGGCCGCGCCATAGTGGAAAAAGATGGCAAATTCGGTGCCGTTGACAAAGCAGGCAACCTGATTATAGACACCCGTTTCGACCATCTGGGCACTTTTTCTGAAGGCCTTGCCTACGCCCGAATGGGCAAGACTCAGGGGTTCGTCACCCCCGCAGGGACTTTCGATATTCAGCGCCCCATACCCAGCCGAACCCTCTTTGACCGCCTAACGGGGCGCAAGAAATATCTGGAGTGGTAAATCCGACATACTCCACCCGTTATTCTTCGTTCTCTTCTTTGCGGAATTGCAGAATGCCTCCTATGGGAATCATAGTACCGTGAATGTGGGTAGCATAGTTCAATGTTAGTAACTCATTCTCAGCACTATAAGAAAAAGAATAGTGGTTGCCATTCACATTGAGTGAGCCTGTATGGGCGGTGCTGTCATACTGCCAAAAGAATGATTGCCCCACACAGGTGCTAGCCGCACAATAGGACACCTGTCCACCCAAGCCATACTCCCAGAAATCCAGCCGCCAGGAGACAGGCATAAGGGTGTCACTTACTGTCAATTGCTGCTCTGCCCGCCATGTGGTATTGGTGGGAAAGGGGACCGACTCTTGACC
The DNA here is from genome assembly GCA_947165255.1 of uncultured Bacteroidales bacterium. GTDB lineage: Bacteria > Bacteroidota > Bacteroidia > Bacteroidales > P3 > Colimorpha. The sequence goes on along the minus strand of CAMUZR010000007.1, from coordinate 96,451 downwards.
TTCCAGATGAAACACCGTAGTCCCTCCCAAAGCGTCGTTGGCGTCACCCACTTGCAAATCCCATGTGAGAGTGTGCGAGAGAGAGTCATAATGGAAATGCCCAGGTTCAGTCAAATATTCGTCATAAGTCACCCCATCAGTCCCATTGAATTCGTAGCGGAAAGCAATGTCCATCGAAGGTTGCGGGGTGGCGGCTATCACCAGATCGAGATGGAGGGTGCCGGTGCTGTCGGACAGGAATTCTAGGTTCCAGAAAAGTGTGGCAGGGTAGCCCTGGTATTTGTCGTCGTAGGTGCCAACCCATGAGGTTTCGGCCAAGGAGAAGACAGCATCAGAAGAGGGTTGAGGTAGGGGCTCTTTGGTGCAAGCGGCTGAGAGGATGGCTGCCGACAATAGAAGGATTGTTCTTTTCATCTTTTTGTGCTATTAAGGGTTACGTGGTTTAATATTTGATTTAATTCATCGTCGTTGCTGTAGAAAAAAAGCCAGATGGCCATTCGGTCGCTGTCATAGTAAACCACATGGCCGCAGTTGCCATGTGCCAGTGAGATAGGCAGTAAGTTTTCTGACTCAGGGCTTGTGCCATTGCGCACAGTCACTGACGAGTCTGTCTGTACCCCATGGTCGTAGCTGACACTGGTGACGATAGAATAGGCAGTGTCGGGGTGCATTTGAATCAGTGAGGAGTCAGCTACGGAGAAGATTTCGGACAGTTGTTGCGCCTTGGCCATGGGCAGGGAGGCATTATTGACCTTGCTCACAGATAGGTGCGACACCTTTACCGTGTCTAAGGCCTGCGCATCCACCCTAGGCATTACGCCAAAGGTGTCGCACAATTGCAGCCAAGCCTCGGTATTTTGAGCCTGAAGCATGACGGCGTTGTAGCCGTTGTAGTCGCCCAACAGGGCAACGGTAAGTCCGTCATGGTCGGCATATTGCATGTAAATGTCTTTGGCGGCCGAAGTGGCTTGGGGCAAAGTCTGCTCACGCTCGCAGGCGACCAAGAGCAGAAATACGAAAGGTAAAAATATGTTTTTCATCTTATGATGGTGTTAAAGTAATCGATGGTTTGTTCGGGAGAGCAATGGTTGTTGCATAAAAAATAGAACTGCTGGCCTCCCTGGCTGACCACGGCAACATCTTCGCCTCCCCGCGCAGCCAGAAAGCCGACGGGGATGAGCAATGCCAACAACGCTGCAGCCACAGGAATTGAGCGCCACAGCCTGCGACGGGGCTTCTGCTGCCATGTCATGGGGGCAGGTTTCTCCTTGGGGGTATGCCAGATAATGCCACGGAGTTCTTTCCGGAGGACGGTTTCGCTGTAAGGGTAATGCTGCTTTTTCAGATACTCCTCATACGCTGAGAGTCGATTGTCAAATTCTTCCATATTCTTTTTATTGATGATAAAGCTTTCTTAATTTCTTGAGACAACGGGACAGGCGCATACCCACGGCGGGTGCTGAAAGACCAGTCATTTGACCAATCTCGGCATAACTGAAGCCCTGAATGTGCGCCCTCACGATGGTACTATCGGGTTCGGAAAGGGTACTCAACATGTCCACCACATCTCTGTATTCCTCTTCACTATAGGAAGGCTCGGCAGAGGGGGGTGGCGGAGTGGTGGGCTGGTTGCTTTTTTTACGCAAAAGGGAAAGCATCGTGTTGGTGGCCACACGGAAAATCCAGGTGCGTTCGGCGCTTCTCCGATTAAAACGGCCAAATCCTTTCCATAAATCACAAAGCACCTCGTGGAAGGCATCCTCGGTGGTCCATGCAGCGCTAAGCCTAAAAGTGCTGCAAATGCGCCAAATCATGTCCCTGTGTCGACATATAATGTCCATGAATTCCTTTTCGTCATCTTCCATATTGCGTATCCTGTTTATTTTGCTTTATTAGACGCAACGAAAAACCCAAACATAACATCTCAGAAAAAAAATAGTTATGGCTGCCACCCAAAATGAGCATAAAATTGTCGGGGCAGCCTTCACTATAAATTAAAAAAAGGTATTCCGATTTAGGTATTATTACCTACTGGCAAGCATCAAACGTAGGGTGTCGAATTCCTGTGTTTCGGGATAATAGAGTTTTATGACCCCCTCTGGTTTCTCATCTGTTGGTACTATCCAATAGTATGAAGACTTGGGAATGAAAGGTTCAGTGGAATAGTTCACTGTGCTGCTGTCGGCTGAAGGAAAGAGAAATGTGAACCAGCGCTGTCCACTTTTCTCGACTATACTGGTGAGGCACGGGACTCCCCTGATGCCATAGTCTAGAAGGGTTATTTCGAAGAATCGGCTCTCAGGCGAGCCAGATGATAGCGTGTCGCCCGTTTCGAGATTGACCACACGGCTGAAGGAGGAATCTAGGTAGGCAAAGGGAAGGCCGTATTCATTCAGTAGGTTGTTATTTTTTTCGGGCGACAGGGTGGCCATGGTTTCAAGGGAGGAAAGTACCTGGACGCGGTCAATTTCGATAGTCTGCCAGAGGAGGTCGGTGAAATAGCCGTTGCGCTCCGACTCACGACTACAGGCGCAGCGGGTCTTGACCTGACGGAGGGGATACATGCTATGGTACAACGCCAAGCGTTTTTCTAATCCCACGCCTGCAAGAGGGTCTTTGCCACCGTTGAGCCTCATGCCCAGCACCAGGGCGGGGTCGTGCAGTGGCGGCCGCCAGCCGTCGTAGATGCAAAAACTGGTGTGGTATAGGAAATGCATGCCTGCTATGCGTTCGGTCATGGGATTGCCGTTGGGGACTTTGTGCTGGTCGAAGGCCTTGTAGGAAGAGGCGTATGCCTGCCCACAACCGGCTGCGAAAAGGACACAAAGCACGATTCCTGCAAGATACCACCATCGCACGGCCTTGTGAACTGGACGCACCAGATTGCGCCATAACAACAGCACCAGGAACCACACGGGAACGGGCATGAGTATTACCCAGCCTCCGAGGAAAAGGCACCAATAGAGGTATACCCCCGTGCTGATGCCGCAAAGCAGCGCATTGAGACCCCGCAAGTGGGTTCGCTCTACCCAGGTGAAAGTGATGATGTTGAGGAAACTGATGCCCTGAACTATTGCTGCCCACAGAACTGGACGGCAGAAACCTGCATTGGTCATGCTGTTGCCCCAAATGCTCAGCAGCACCAATGCTAGATTGAGCGCGGGGATAACCTTATACCACAAAAGAGCACGATTCCGCCGGATGAAATTCGTGATACGACCCATAAGAAAGTTGTTTTGGGAGAAAACGGCGGAGGGTTAAAGATATTGCACTATAATCCTATTGTAGTGTTTTTTAACACTCTGAACGGAAAAGAGCAATAACTTCGGCAACCCTAGTTTGGAGAGGTTGGGTGCCGTCAATCCAATGGATGGGGATGCCTTGGCGTTCCATGCGACGAAACCAGGTCATTTGGCGCTTGGAGAAACGACGGATGTCGGTGTAGAGGTTTTCGTACATTTCATCGTAGCTGCACTCACCGCGCAGATAGCGGGTGACATGTCTGTACTCTAATCCGTAACGGAGGAGTCGTTCCTCCGGGACCCCCTGCTCAAGAAGCGCCTTCACCTCTTCTATCATGCCTTCCTGCAACCGCTGGCGTAGGCGGATGCCAATGCGCTCGACTACAATTTCACGGGGGAATCTGACTCCTATTATGAGATGTTCCATCTCGGGCATGTGGGGGTACTCGTCGGGGTGCTGGAGATGGTATTCCTGAATCTCTAGGGCGCGCAGAAGACGGTCGCGGGTTTCGGTATCGGTGTGGTTGTGGAGCTTGATAAGTGAGGCCAGACGGGCGATGAGCTCCTCGTCGGTGAAGGCCTCCATGCGTTTGCGGAAGTCGGGGTCGATGGGGGCATCGGCCAACTGGTAGCCTTTGACAACAGCCTCTATATACATGCCCGTGCCACCGCAGAGGATCGGCTGACTCCCGCGCGAGACAATGTCGTCGAAAGCACGGATGAAGTCGTTTTGGAACTGATAGACATTGTACTCATAGCCCGCGTCGTGAATGTCGATAAGATGGTAGGGTATGTCCGTTCCGTGGATATGGTAGTCGGCTAGGTCTTTTCCAGTGCCGATGTCCATGCCGCGAAACACCTGCCGTGAGTCGGCACTAATAATCTCACCGCCGAGCTGGAAAGCCAGTTCGGCGGCGAGACTCGTCTTACCACAAGCCGTGGGTCCTGTTATTGTTATTAACTTAGTCGTCTAAGAAGTAGAGTTTGCCAAGCTGCTTATCGAACTCGTACTCGCCGAAGTCCGCTAAAGCAGAACGGTTGATTATGAACTTATAGTCGATACCCTTAACCACGATAACCTCCACATTGTGTTGGTGATGCTGACCAATCTGGATTTCTTTGAATACCAGTTTAGCCTTGTCAAGGATGTTGCCTTCGGGGTCGAAAGCGTTGTCGCGGTCGGGAAAATCCTCTTTATTGATACGGCGTTGATAGAGCATGTTCATGGCCTCCTCCCAGGAGATAGCGATAGGCTCCTTGAAGCGCTCGTCGATAAGCATGGGCACCTGCTGTCCGTTGATGATGGCCTGGACCTCGCCTTTCTGGGTGTTTATCATGGTGACGGGAATGCTGCTTTCGTCGTGGATGATTACGGCCACGTCTCTGAAATTAGAGTCGACGGGGGCATTCACTAAATCGATATAAGTGCCGTCCTCGTTCTGTTTGGCAATAGTAGAGTCGGCCAAAGAATTAACCACATTCTTGCGGACATAGTCGGAACGGAGCACGAGGAACTCAATACGGCGGTTGAGCTGGTGGGCGGCCTCCTGATGCTCGGGGGTGGGCAGGTCGGCAATATAGTCGCAGTCGAGCGTTGTGCCTGCCGAGAAGATATAAGGTTTGCCACCTACTTCGATATAAACATCGCGGTCAAGAGTGCGGGGGACGCGATCGGCGTAGCCCTTGGCCACAAGACGGTCGCGCTCGATGCCGCGGCTGGCAAGATAGTCAACCACGCTTTGCGCACGACGCTGCGAGAGGGTGTCATTGGTGAGGCCAAGATAGGGACGGCAGTCGGTATGGGCACGGATTTCCACCACGATGCTGGGGTTGTTTACCATCACAAGGTAGAGATCCATAAGAGAGTCCATAAATTCCTCCTTGATATCCCATTTGCTGAGGTCGTAGCGGATTTCGGGCAGGACCACAGGCTGCTGGGGCACAGGTTCCATTCGGTAGTCGTGGACAATGTCTTTGTCGACAGTGTAGCCTTTGGTGCTCTCCGAGCCTTCCAAGCTGAAGTAGTCGACCTTGGAGAGGTACATCTTGTATACCACCTGGCCGTGCACCTGGCTGTTGTTAAATTTATAGTGGCCTTTCTTGTCGGTGTAGGTCTCAGCCTCAGAACCGTCAGAACCGACGATTTTGACCTTAGCGCCCTTGATAAGCTGCATCGACTTCTCGTCGCGAACAGTACCCTCAATGGTATACAACAGCGGAGGCAGCTGGAAGGAGAAAAGGTTCATAGTGGGCAGCGGAATCTTCTTGCCCTTCTTATCGGTATTCTTGTTCAGGGGGTCTTCAAAGGGACGGTTGGAGGAGAAATAGCCACGCTCCATCATGGGGTTGTCCTCATTCTCGGGATAATAAATAATCGTCATCTCGTCGTAAGAAGAGTTAATGGGCACACCGAGGTTCTGGGGCTTGGAGCAAATGCGCTTGCCAATGGTAGTCTTGAAAAGGTCATAACCGCCGATGCCGGGGAGGCCATTGGAGGAGAAATACATCGTCGAGTCGTCGCGCAAGACGGGGAAAGCCTCACGGCCGGGAGTGTTGACGGGTGTTCCCATGTTGACTGGCTTACCAAAGTCGTCAGCCAGGGAGGCGCGTGTGCTCTTCCAAATGTCGTAATCGCCCTCTCCGCCCGGCATATCGGAACAGAAATAGAGCGTTAGGCCGTCGGAAGAGATAGCAGGATAGAGGTAGTTATAATTCGTGTCGCCGAGGTCAATCTTGACAGGGGTAGCCCATTCGCCAGGAGCCAGTTCCTCTTCCTCTGGAGCCTCGTCCTTAGCATCCTTGCCCTTTTTGCCTTTCTTATCGTCCTTGTCGTTGTCTGTGCTATTCTTACCCTTCTTTGTGGTCTTCTTGGAAGAAGTGCTGGCCTTAGCCTTCTTGGCAGTCTTTTTCTTCTTGTCGACAGCCGCGGCTTTGGTAGAAGTGTAAATGGCGCATCCGTGGCTCTCATGCTCCACAATGTCGCAACGGGTGAAATAGATAGTCATGCCGTCGGGCGAGAAGCAGGCCTCACCTTCGTTATTAGAAGTGTTGATTTTCCCCGACTGGTCGAAAGGCGTGGGCACGTCAGTCCAACGCTCGTTACGGTCCTTATAAACCATGTAGAACGACGAGAAATTCTGACCGGTCCAAACATCCTGTCCCTCCTCGTCAGTGCCATAGCGCGAAGAGGTAAATACCAGCGTATTGGTATCATCCCCCATAAAACGGGGCGACCAGTCGTTATAATCGGTATTCCAATCTACCAACTTGGTAATCACGTGGCGGCTACGGTCGGCAGCCCAGCGGGTAACATCAATAAGCGATTTCTTGCGCGAGAGTGCCAACTTGTCGTTAGGCACCAGCTGCAAGAACTTATCGTAGTAGCCGTCGGCATCGTCAAACTCGCCGTTGAAACGGCACATTTCGGCCATATAGAAATAAATCTTAGGCTCCACCGAGTAGTATCCAGCCTGAATGAGGCGGCGGTAAGTGTGCTGTGCCTTGGGGTAGTTATACATCAGGCGGTAGCATTCGCCCATCTGGAAATAGATGCGGTTTTTCTCAGCCTTGTTACTACCCACCCGGTCGTATGCCTTTTGGTAACTCTCCAATGCCAGGATGTACTGCTTGTTCTGAAACTGCTGGTCGGCGGTGGCAGCGACACTGCTCTGTGCCGAGGCCGTCCCTGCAAAAAGAATGGCTACAATCAGTAGTGCAAGTCCTTTTTTTATCGTTTTCATGTATATATAGATATTTTATTTCTATAACGTAATTATACCGATATTAGTACATTGCGTCGAAAAAAAATCAACCGCAATGCACACAATTAATGCGCTAAATTACACATTTTTTTTGACATGGGGAAAAAAGTAAACAAGAATTTACTTTTCCTCCACCTGGCTTCGTTCTATATCAGGATACAGGAGGTAACGGCTACGGACAGTCTTAAAATGGTCAAGTTGGGGTTGCCAGGAGGCGCGTATCTCCTCCTCTGGCACCTGCTGCTCCAGCTGCCGGCGCAGGTCACCCGTGCCGGCCAACTTTTCGAAGAAATTATTCCCCAAAAAGAAGAGCCTTCTGTTAGCAACCACATTGTACATCATCATCAGATATGAGAGGTCGAACCTCGGCGGCACCCGTATTCCGCGCAAATCGAATCCATGGCACAACTTTCCACCCTTAGGTGTGAACGAGTAAAGGGGAACCTTCTGTCCGGTAGCAAGGGTATAGGTGGCATTCCATTCCACACGGCTCGGATGTGGCGTGCCCACCACCTCGAAGGGCCAGTCGGTACCACGTCCCACACTGACAGAAGTGCCCTCGAAAAGGCAAAGGCTGGGATACAGAGCAATGGCATGAGCATTGCGTAAATTGGGCGAGGGCGGAACGGGCAAAGCGTAGACACTGTCTCGACAGTAGTTCTGCATGGGAACTACCCCAAGAACGCATTCCCTGCCTCCCTTCAACCAATGCTCGCCATTGACCATGCGGGCATATTCGCCAATGGTCATGCCATAGACTATTGGTACAGGGTGCATGCCCACAAAAGAGCGAAACTTGGCCGTGTCGAGCACAGGCCCGTCAATGTAATGTCCATTGGGGTTAGGTCGGTCAAGCACAAGCAACGGCTTGTCGTTTTCGGCACAAGCCTCCATCACATAATGCAGCGTGGAAAGATAGGTGTAAAAGCGGCACCCCACATCCTGCAAGTCGAAAATAACCACATCAACATCCTTCAATTGCGCCGGTGTGGGCTTTTTATTCTTGCCGTAGAGTGAAATGATGGGAAGCCCCGTCTTTGGGTCAACACTATTGTCCACCTTGGCTCCTGCAGCCTCCATGCCGCGGAAACCATGTTCGGGACAGAAAATTTTCGTCACTAGGACGCCTTCATTTAAAAGCGTGTCAACCAAGTGGGTACACCCAACCACCGATGTTTGGTTAGCAACTAAGGCAACCTTAGTGGGAGGAAAGATGGCATACTCCTTAGACAGCATCACCTCGGCTCCTACCCTCAAAGGCTGAGGGGCTTCTTGCCTTGGCTCTTGCGCCCTGCAACCTGCTGCCAGCAGCAAAGCCAGCAATAACGGCCAGATGTGCCTCAACCCCTGCATGGCAGTCAGTTTTTACCCGTGTGGCCGAAACCGCCCGCGCCGCGTTCCGTCTCGCTCAACTCCTCCACTTGCACTAGTTCGGCCTGCTCATGTCGCGCCACCACCATCTGGGCGATGCGCTCGCCGTCGTTTATCACAAAATCTTCCTGGGAGAGGTTAATCAGAATCACGCAAATCTCGCCGCGGTAATCGGCATCGATAGTGCCGGGCGAGTTGAGCACCGTAATGCCTTTTTTCAAGGCCAGTCCGCTGCGGGGACGTACCTGGGCCTCATAGCCCGCGGGCAGCTCCATAAAAAGACCCGTCTTCACCAATCCCCGCTGCATAGGGGCCAACGTGATTGGACCGTCGGGCAGAAAGGCCTTCAGGTCCAATCCCGCCGACTGCGCCGTCTCGTACTTAGGCAGCGGGTGGTGCGAACGGTTAATAATCTTCACCAGCATGGCCGCCATCAGTCTTTATTGACCAAAATCTCGTCAATCATGCCGTACTCCTTGGCCTCCTCGGCGGTCAACCAATGGTCGCGGTCGCTGTCGGCATACACCTTCTCGTAGGGCTGGCCGCTGTGCTTGGCAATAATCTCGTACAACTCTTTCTTCAGTTTCTGAATCTCGCGGCAGGTAATCTCCATATCGCTGGCCTGACCCTCTGCACCGCCCATGGGCTGGTGGATCATCACACGGCTGTGGGGCAGGGCGCAGCGCATCCCCTTCTCGCCCGCACACAGCAGCACACTGGCCATCGAGGCGGCCAATCCGGTGCAGATAGTAGAAACCTTCGGACGGATATACTGCATCGTGTCGTAAATGCCCAAGCCGGCATATACCGAGCCTCCCGGCGAGTTCAGGTAGATAGAAATATCTTTAGCGCTGTCGATACTCTCAAGAAACAGCAGCTGCGCCTGAATGACGTCGGCCGTGTAGTCGTCAATAGCCGTACCCAAGAAAATAATACGGTCCATCATCAAACGGCTGAAAACATCCATCTGGGCCACATTCAGCTGGCGCTCCTCAACAATATAAGGCGTCATTGAGTTGTTAATGGCCGAAGTATACTTTGCGTATGTCGTGCTGCTGATACCACAATGCTTAGTGGCATATTTCTCAAATTCGTTCATCGTGAATAATTTATAATTTAAAGTCTGTAAATGGTTTATTCTAAATAATAATCTTATCTCAAGATACTAACAACTGAGCCGGGCTGCTGCCTCTAAGAAATCGTCATTCTGCATCCATCATGCCGGGGCGGCGCTCCTTCGTGCGCTGCACTGCCTGCTCGTAGCGCCACTGCTCAATCTTAGCGTGGTTGCCGCTCAGCAGCACCTCTGGCACCTTCCACCCGCGGAACTCCGGCGGCCGCGTATATTCCGGCGGTGCCACCAGACCGTCCTGAAACGAGTCGCCCAGAGCCGACTGCTCGTCGCCTATCACGCCTGGAATCAGCCTAATCACCGCATCGGAAATCACCGCAGCGGCCAACTCACCGCCCGTCAGCACATAGTCGCCTATGGAAATCTCCTTCGTGATAAAATGCTCTCTCAGGCGCTCGTCCACCCCCTTGTAGTGTCCACAAAGAATCATCAGATTCTGCTTCAGCGACAACGCGTTGGCCATAGGCTGCGAAAGCATCTCGCCGTCCGGGGCAGTATAAATAACCTCGTCGTAGCTGCGCTGGGCCTGCAACTCCTCAATGCAGTTTGCCAACGGCTCCACGGCCATCACCATTCCCGCGCCACCTCCATACGGATAGTCGTCCACACTGCCATAGCGCGTCAGCGAATAGTCGTGCAAGTCGTGAAAAAACACCTCCACAACACCCTTCTTCTGTGCCCTTTGGAGGATAGACTCCTCAAAGAACATCGACATCATATTAGGGAAAAGCGTAAGGATATCCAGTCGCATATCAGCGGATTCTAAGTTTCTGACCAGGACGAATTACCGACGACTCCCGCAGCCCGTTGAGCTTGCAGAGCTTGCTAATGGTAGTACCGTTGCGCTTGGCAATGCGGCTGAGGGTGTCGCCCGTGCGCACCTTGTAATACTTGCCGTCGCTGCTGTAGTTGCCCGAACCCGAACGGCGCGACGACTGGGCACTGGTATTCTCCAGACCCCTCTTGGCCACCTTACGGAACGAGTTGTGCGTCAGTGTCAGCGTGGGCGAAAGCAAATCGCGCGTCTCGGTGCTGACCACATTCTCGGGGTTCATGGCGTTGCCCTTGTAGCGAATCTCGAAATGCAGGTGCGAGCCACGGCTGCGACCCGTATTGCCGCAAAGGCCAATAATGTCGCCAGCCTTCACATGCATGCCCGGCGCCACATGGCGCTTGGACAAATGGGCATAATAGGTCTCCAAACCATTGTCATGGCGTATGACCACCAGGTGACCGTAAGAGCTATTATATTTCGAGAAACGGACCACTCCGTCGAAAGCGGCGTAAATAGGCTCGCCCGTAGGCAGAGCCAAGTCAAGGCCGTAGTGAAAACGGCGGCGGCGGGGTCCGAAATGAGACGTAGGAATGGCCTTCTGCGGAGTGGGGAAGACAAAGCGTTTGCCGTGTTCGGGGTCGACAAGCGACAGGGCCACCGGCTCCATCAGCGACACGTCGGCCTTCTCGGAATGCACCGAAGCCGAGTCGCCGGCATAAAGAATCTCGTCCTCACTTTCGGCACCAGGGTCGTCCTGTTGCGAAAGGGCGAAACCGGGCAGACCGCTCACCAAGTCCGCACCCGCATCCTCGTCAGTCTCATCGTTCTGGCCGGGACGCGGCTTCTTGCGGGGCTGCTGTGGCAGTGGCACTCCGGGCGCATCGTAGAACGCGTTCTCGCGTTCCTCGCGCGTCTGCTCGTCCTCGTCGTAGAAATAGTAATTGTCGCTCGCCAAGGGCTTTACCTCCACATCGTCGGCCACGTCCACCGTATCGTTGTCCACCTTACGTTTGGGCTTCTTATGGGCAAAATTGTCGATACGCACTCCCGAGTACTCATCGCCCGGGTCCTTGGTCTTGACCAACTTGTTATATGTAATCTTGCTTCCGCTACGGTCGCTGGAAGACACTTTAGGCTTAATTGACTTATTCTGTTTAGCATTAGGGCGGTCTTGGGCATAGCAGCCAATCCCCGCAACCACCATCAGAACCAATATGACAAAACTAATATATTTCTTCATAAATAAAGTGCAAAAATACAAAAAAAAATCCACCCGACAAAATCAAACTTGCAAAGCACCCAGTAACAGCCATCTATACTTAACCACCCACACCTCTAAACCATAACCAAGACACCTCGCGCATATTCTTTTACCAACTATTTTGTGGGCAAAAGAACCTTTTTATTTCACTCGCAGCCACAAAAAAAACCTTAAAAAACGGAAGAACCCACATGCCTTCAAACAAAAAACAATATAAACCAGCCACATACATCCCTCCATCCTTCCGCCATGCAGTCAAATGCCTCCAGTCGCCACTCACCACTGGCAGATCCTTCTCCGCATCCTCATTCCTCCGCTGTTCCTCCAGTATTTAGTTTGTACTTAGTTTGCATTTAGTTTATGTTTTATTTTTTGGCAATAAATAAAACATAAACTAAATGCAAACTAAATGGAGGTAATTAAGTGGACAAAGGGACAATCCTGCGTATCCAAAGGTGTTATCTCTCTGCAGAACGACCGTGGCACATCCTACGACATGTACATAGCCGTGCAAAACGAGCTCACCGCTGCAATCGACGAGATGCGCAACGAGCTCTCGCAAGCAAAGTTCGGACGTAAATACGCCGACCTAACAGAACCCCAGGCTGAAGCCATCGACCAGGCAATCCCCATTGCCATCTCCGAGGCCGATCCTACAAAGATAGGAGAAAAGAAATAATGGCACGTTTTACTGGTAAAAAAGCAAAAGAGACCCCCGGTCTCAACATGGGCTCCATGTCCGACATTATCTTCATGCTCCTGTTCTTCTTCATGACCATCACCACGATGCGCGAAAGCTCACTCTACGTGAGTATCAAGGTACCCAAAGCCACCGAGACCATCAAACTCCAAAAGAAGAGTCTCGTAAGCTACATCAACGTGGGTACTCCTATGGTCGGTGAGATGCAGAAAAAATACGGTACCGAATCCCGTATCCAGCTCAACGACCAAATCTCCGAGGTCTCTGACATCCCTATGTTTGTCGAGAGCGAGATTTCCGCACGTGTCGAAGCCGACCGCCCGTTTGTCACTTTCTCCATCAAGGCCGATAAAGACACCAAGATGGGTCTCATAAGCGACATCAAACAGGAGCTCCGTAACTCCGGCGCATTCAAAATCTTCTACAATGCCGCCAAAGGGGAACGCAAATAAGCGTCTATCCCACTCTACATAAAGAAAGGCTGCCCACACGGCAGCCTTTTTTTATTGACGCAATCCCCGGCTATCGAATCTTCGCCAGTTCCAAACGCCTGATTCCTGGCACATCCATCACAAACCCGCAGTCTTTCCGCCAGTAGAGAACCATCTGTTCACCATTTTCACAGTTGAGCACCCAACGACCATCCGATTGTGAAGGTATGGCCTCAGTCATCATCACGTTAAACACCCGCACCGTGTCGCCGCCTTCGGTGGTAAACACGATTTCCTTGTCGGTAATCTCCACCCGTTGAGGCACACCCATCGCAGCAGTCAGTTCCGTCGAAGGAATATTCTCCATAAGATACGTCGCCAGCACATCCCCCAACTCCACATTCGCCACCTCGGTGTTTTCCGGACTCAAACCGTTATGCTCGTTCTCCTCCGAAGTCACCGAAGCCGACGAAGCCATCTTCTCTGCCAGCCTCTCCGAGGCAAGCCTTTCTGCATTCTTAACCATATACAATCCATTCTGTGCTGCGGCCCTGTTCAATCCGCATACCACAAGCACAACCCATGTGGCTAAAACGATTCCTTTCTTCATATTAATCCATTTGTAGTTAATCAATCGTCCTCCTCAAGCATGAAAAGTTCCTCCACACTCTTTCTAAAAAGCTTGGCCATCTTCAATGCCAGCAACGTAGAAGGCACATACTTGCCCAATTCTATCGAATTGACCGCCTGACGGGTCACCCCTATCCTCTCGGCCAACTCACCCTGCGTGATATTCATCTCCGCACGGGCCACTTTCAACCTATTCTTCATTTCCAAGAGAGCGTTTATTGATGAACAACCTGACGTAAAAGCAGATGATAAAGAAATACAAGGTGGAGAACATATTGAACATCATCACCGAAACAAACGACAATCCCCACACAAACACGATGGCCGCCACCAGTAGAATACAGTTAAAGTAAAGCGACAAGATAAGCGACTCATAGCGCAGATGCTCAATAAATTCATCCTCACTCCTATTGCGTGAGAAACCGATAAACACGCCCCCCACAACAAACAGCACCCAAATAAAAGAATTCACCAAATCACTGTCGGCAGAAAAACCGCCAGTAAAAGGGAAATTCTCCACTCGAATCCGCTCCAATCCGAACAACGCGCGGAAATCGTTCCAACTGCTGCATAACATACCATCTGGAACGATGGAATAAACCAAAAGCAACACAACGGCAACGGCCAGAATCCACAGCCCTGCACATTTAAACCCATAGGGCAATAACAATTTTGAAGTTTTCATGACTTTTAAAATTAAAATGTTTAATCAAATTGACGCTGCAAAAGTACACAAAACTTTCCAAATAGCAAGTATAAATTACATTTTGAAACGTTTATTTTACACAACTCCCCACCATAAAGCAACGTACCAAATTAACATTCAAAGCAATACGCAAAAAGTTAAAAAAACATAAGAAAATGGAATACCCACTTTCAAACTGTAGCACTGTAGCAGCTGTAGCAAGGCAACTGGGGAAAGACATGCAGTTTGTCAACCTTTTCAGGAATACTGTGGACCTTCAGGGTGTGCCGACCTATCGCCATTGGGGTGGCGGCAGAAGAGGATGGACCAAAAAGAAGGAGAAAGAAAAGGCTGCGGTAGGTTAGGGTTGGACTATCTGGCTGTACTGGAGAGACTTTAACTGAAAGGCAATGAGCTGGTCGATCAGTTGGTCGTGGGCCTGCTGAAGGAGGGTCTGTGCCTCGAGGTAGTCGGAGAGGGAAATGAGGCCGGCCTTGTAGTAATGACCGGTTTCGCGAAGGTTTTCCTGCGCGTTGTCGACAGCTTCGCGCCTGACGGACACCAGCTGCCAGGCTTCGCTCAACTCGTTCCATGCCTGAAGGGTTTGCAGCTGCATTTGCTGAAGGAGGTCGTCGCGCTGATTTTCGGCCAGTTGGCGCTGCAGGTTTTCCTTGCGCACCTTGTGGGCTGTCTCCCACCAAGCGGTCAGCGGCACATTCACGGTGGCAAAGACCATACCGTTTTGTCGAAACTCGTTGCCCAAGAGGTTGTTGGTGCCATAGGTGGCTCCGACTGACACCTGCGGGAGCGCCTCGCCGACAGCCATGGCCTTCTGCAGCCGGGCGGCGTCGACAGCCTTCTGCAGCAAGCGGCTTTCGGCGCGCCCCTCCACGGCTTGTGAAGGGTTGACGGCCAAAGGCATCTCGGCCTGAATATCGTATGGCAACGAATCGAACCGATAGGCAGTATTTTCATCAAAGGGAAGACCCACATACTGGCAGAGCGCCCGTGTGGCCAGGGCTATGCCGTGGGTGAGCTGTATGCGAAGGGCACTGGACTCGTTCTGTTTCAGCCGCACCTTGAGCCACTCGTTACGGCTCAGCACACCCGCCTCCACAGCCGCGGCGGCATCGTGTTCCAAGGTGTCGAGGAGGGTTTGGAACCGGTCGAGTGTCTTGAGTTTTTCGTTGAGCGAAACCACCCGCCAGTAGTACTGTTCGGTGGTCATCTCCACCTCGTTCCGAGTCACATTGGCTTTCTCTTCGGCAGCTTCGACGCCCAATTTGGCCAGACGGTTGCCATTGACAATGCGGCCTCCCGCAAAAATAGGCTGGACTGCCAGGGCGTTGGCAAAAGCGCCGTGGTCCAACATTCTGATGGATACATCCACGCCGTAGTCAGCTATGAACGACTCGACGAATTGCCGCACATTAATGTCGAGACCGAGATCGGTAATGCGCTGCTGCAAATCATTTATCTGCTGCTCGAGGGTCTCGCCCGTGGAATGGGAGGTAATCTCAATTTTGTCGCGTTCGTCGTCGGTGCTGAGGTCTACCAGCGGATGCTGCGAATGGTAGTAAGCGGCCATGAGGCTCACTGACGGGAAGAATTTGGTGAGTGCAGCGCGGCGCGTTTCTTTGGCCATTTCCACCTCCAAGGCCGCATTTTTCATGGCGGCCTGATTGCGGAGGGCCAATGCCTTGCAGCTGTCCAGTTGCAACCACTGGACTTGGGGTTGCGCGGTGGTGGCGGTGGATAGGACCAGTAAGGCTAGGGCTAAAAAAAAAGGCTTTCTCATGAGACGGTTTTTTTCTTTTTGTCGAACAGTTTCCAATAGGCAACCGGCAACACGGTGACGATGAATGCGATGGCGCAGATGGTGCCGAAACAGATGACTATGCCCATAGGCATCCAAAGGGTGCTGCGGTGTACAATCATTGGGATGACACCGACGGCAGTAGTGGCGCTAGTGAGGAAGATGGGGCGCATGCGGCGGCTGCCAGCCTGGAAGGCCACCTGCTTGAGCGGCATGCCTTCCTGACGCAGCTCCTCGGCGTAGTCGAACATGACAATCGTATTTCTTACGTTGATGCCGATGAGGCTGACAATGCCTATGATGGCCGTGAGACTGACATCGGAGCCAAATATCCACAGCCCCACAAAACCGCCCAGGAGGCACAGGCTGGTGCCACAGAGGGCCAGGAGGGTGAGGCGGATTTTCTTGAAATTGAAGAGCAGGAAAAAGAAGACTATCAGCACGGCAGCAATCAGGCCGATGATGATGCCGCCCATGTTGCTCTGGTTGACGGCGTCGAGGCCACCGTAGGACATGGTGATGTCGTCGGGGAGCATCTCTTGGAATTCGCCTTCAAGCCACGGTTTGAGTTTTTTCATGGCCACCGGCTGACTGTGGCCGAAACGCAGGTCGGCGCCGACCGTTACGCAAGGGACGCCGTTGCGGTGGGCAATCTGTGCGGGAGTCCAGTCGGGGGTGAGGGTGGCCACCTGACGGAGGGGCACCCATACACCGGGCATGGCGGTGGGAACGAGGGTGTTCTCGAGTTTTTCGAAGTCGGTGAGATCGGGGCTGGTCTCGGTCTTGAGCACCACCTGAAGGGCATAGTCGCCCTCCCAGATAGTGGTCATGGGCACTCCGCCGAAGAGGGTAGCCAGATTGGCCGAGAGGATGGCCTTGGTGACACCAAGGCGCGAAGCCTCTTCGGGGCGAAGGTCGATGCGTACCGATGGGCGGAAGCCATCGAAATCGCTATGCACCCACACTAGGTCGTCGTCGTGCCGCTCTAGGAAGGCCTTGAGGGTGTCGGCATACTGGCGGAGGGCGGCCTTGTCCTCGCCACGCAGTCTTATCTCTACGGGGTTGACAACGCCTTGATAGTCGAGTTGTTTGACACGTACTACCGCATTGGGGTAGGCATCGACGTAAGAGTCCTTGTAACGTTCCACCACCTTGGGAGTGACGTCATAGTCGGTGGTCTTGACTATCATTTGGGCGTAGTTTTTGGCCGGCATGTTGGGTGAGTAGGCAGCCATAAAGCGGGGGGAACTGCTGCCTACAAAGGTAGTGACGCTGGTGATGTCGGGGTCGTTCTGCAAAACGGCCTCGAACTGTTGGCACACTTGGTTGGTTTGATTTAGGGTGGCTCCGTCGGGCAGGTGTATTTCCACGGCGAAACTGTCGCGCTCGGCTTTGGGCATGAGCTGCAGGGGCAGATTTAGGAAAAGAACCACTGCCAGGAAAACAGAAAGCAGTCCGGCCCCGATGGTAAGCCACGGGAAACGGAAACAGGTGCGCAGCAGTTTGTCGTACCCTCGCTCCAGACCTAGGAAGAAACGGTTTTGAATACGCGTGACAAGAGTTTCGCGTTTGGGACTGGAGGGGTCGTCGGGTTTGATCATCTTCTGTTCCAGCCAGGGGGTGAGCAGCATGGCCAGAGCCAACGACACGCCTAGGGAGATGCTGATGGTGGTGGGAAAAAACTTGACAAAGTCGCCCAGCGGTCCTTCCATCGTGAAAAGGAACGGGAAGAAGATGGCGCAGATGGAGATAGTGGCCACTATCAAGGAGGGGAAGAAGGTCTTGGCGCTGTGCACGGCTGCATCCCATGGCCGCTCGCCGTGCCGAAGGTTGTCCATGTAGCCGTCGATCATAACGATGCTGTCGTCCACAATCATGCCCAAGGTGACGATGAGCGCCGCAAGGGTGACGGTGTTCATTTCGTAGCCTATGATGTACATGATGGATATGGTGATGGCGGTGGTGAGCGGGATTTCGATGGCGGGGATGAGGGCGGAGGTGATGGGGAAGAGCATGAGCATCACTATGATTACGACCAATATGGCAGTTAGAAGGTCTTTCAAGAAGGACCAGATGCTGTCGTCCACTACTTTGGGCAGGTCGGTGATGCGGTAGATCGAGACCCCTTCGGGTAGGGTGCGCTGGAAGTCTTGGAGCACTTCGTCTACCTGCTCGCCGAATTTGACGATATTGTTGCCGCTGCGCATCTCAACCGAGAGCACCAAGGCGTTGTTGCCGTCTTTGGTGATGAAGCTGGATGGTTCGGCATAGTTGCGCTCGATCCGAGCCACGTCTTTCAGGCGGATGGCCTGGCCTGTATGGGATGAGAAAATCACCTGTTCGCCAATTTCACGCTCGGAGAGATAGGGGCTGGCCACATGAAGGGGCACGATATTTTGGTCGTCTTCCAAAGTGCCGCCAATGCTAAGCAGGCCTTGGGAGAATAGTTCGGCCGTAATCAGCTCGTGGCTGATGCCGTAGGAGGCTAGTTTCTCTTTGTCGATGTAAACGTCGAGTTCCTCTTTCTGCTCGCCAAAGGATTTGATGTTGCCTACGGCGGGGACCGTGCGGAGCTGTTTTTTCAGCATGTTCATGTAACGCTCCATCTCACGGTGGGTCTTGTCCTGCGAGTCCATGGTAATCAGCAGGGAGGAGGTGTTGCCGAAATCGTCTACAACCACCAGTCCCAGCACACCGGCAGGGAGCTGCATCTTGAAGTCTTTCAGTCCATGACGAATTTTGGACCACACCTCGTTTTGGTTCTTGACACTATTGTCCAACTCGACGTAGATGTATACGATACCCTCCTTGGTGTAGCTGTAGGTGCCTTCTTTGTTTACCTCCTGGAAGGTGAAGAGGTACTCCTCAAGAGGTGTTGTGACCTGTTGCTCTACTTCCTCGCTGTTGGCTCCTGGGTAGACGGCAGCCACTATGCCCTGGCGGATGACAAACTCGGGAAACTCCTGCTTGTTCATCTTGTCCAGGCCATAGATGCCAAATATTACCAGCATCCCGACTATCAGAAAGATAATCTTGGGATTGGCCATCACTGTTTCTATGAATCCTTGGTGTTTCTTCATGACAGTGGGGAAAGAGGGTGGTTCAATACTCAACTTTGGTTCCGACGGAGACCTTCATCATGCCGTCTACTATCACCTGGTCGCCGGCCGACAAGCCTTCGGTGACCAGGACACCTGTCTGGGTGAGGTCGCCAATACGCACGGGGCATTGCTGGGCGGTGCTGTCGCTGACTACCCAAACATACCGCTGGCCTTTGTTGTTCAGCTGAACGGCTCGGTTGGGCACTTCGATGCCACGGCTTACCTGTTTGCCCGAAAGGCGCACCCGGCACACCATGCCAGGCAGCAGTCCCTTCTGGTGGGAGAGGATACGGATGCGGACTAAGTAGCTATGAGAGAGAGGGTCGGCACTTACACCCTGTTCGTCGACGACACCTCGCAGAGCCAGCGAGTCGGTTCCCTCTAGCGCATTGATTACCACGCTGACTGAGTCGCCTACACGCACCCGGGCGATGTCTACTTCAGGAACGCTCATTTTGACGTACAGACGTGAGAGGTCCAGCAGACGCATGACCGGTTGGAAAGCGGTGACAGAACTGCCCCTCTCAATCAGTCGGTTGTCGATGGTGCCGGATGTTGGGGCATAGAGGTTGCAGTCTTCCAGCCCTTTTTTTGCAATGTCGTACATGGACTGTGCTTGATCCAGTTGGGTTTGGACCTCTATCAGCTTGACTTCGGGCAGGCTGCCTTGGTCGTAGACTTGTTTGGCACGGCGATAACCGTCCTGAGCCCTGTTGAGGGTGGCTTGGACGGCATTGAAGGCGTTGGAGGCATTGCTTTTGTCCACCGAGGCCAATAGTTGTCCGGCCACTACGCGCTGCCCCTCTTTGACATAAACGGCAGTTACTTTGCCACTCACGCCAAAACTCAGGCTGCTGGCTGCGGCCTCTTCAAGCGAACCTACGTATTCGTGGAAACTGCCCGTCTCGCCATTGGAAACGGTCATGACATTTACTTTCACTACCCGCTCGGGTGTGGCCTCTTGCTGGGGATGGCAAGAGGAGACCAGTACTGCCAAAAGAGGCAAGAGCGCCTTCATTCGTTTTATGAAGGCAGAATGTGGATGGCGATACCCGACGGGGATCATAGTTCGCGCATCTCCTTCTTCAGGAATTCCAACGCCTGGGCAGTGGGTGCTTGGCCATTGGCCACGGACGAAAAAATGGCGCTGGCCAAACGTGTGGGGTCGGCGTCCTGCGGGATGGTGATGGCTGCAGAATTAATCACGCCGGTCATTTCGTCTTTGGCTTCACGAACCATTTTCCATGCCTCACTGGAGATGTAAACCTGCTGACTGAGGTTGTGTTCCCACTCGTCGCGGATGGTCTTGGTCATAGTGTTTTGCAGGGTCTTGGTGTCCATGCCAGGACGGTAGCAGCGCAATACTAGGCTATCAGGGCTGATACGCTCAAGATAAAGCGCCAGGCGCTCGTAGGCCTGCAAGCGGATGGGAGTGACCAATTTGACCGCTTCGCGGTGCTCGTCGAGTCGCATCTGAAGCATCTGCATTTTCTGCTGGTTGTCGAAATAACGTTTTGTTATCAGATAAAAGATATAGCCTGTAATGGCTATGGAGGCTAAAACAGCCAGTAAAACAAGAATGATTACTACTATTGGATTCATTGGGAATTGATGTAACTATATTCTGATTATTATACAATTGATAATTGGGTACAGGAAAAGAGTTTTAGTAACTGCTTACTAGTCTAGTTTAAGAACGGCGAGGAAGGCGCTTTGGGGGACTTCGACGTTGCCGACTTGGCGCATGCGTTTCTTGCCTTCTTTTTGTTTCTCGAGGAGTTTGCGCTTGCGGGTGATGTCGCCACCGTAGCACTTGGCTGTCACATCCTTACGTACTTGCCGTACAGTCTCGCGGGCGATAATCTTACTGCCGATGGCGGCTTGGATGGCAACGTCGAACTGCTGGCGTGGGATGAGTTCTTTAAGTTTTTCGCACATGCGGCGACCGATGGGGTAAGCATTGTCGACATAGGTGAGGGTGGAGAGGGCATCGACTGGGTCACCGTTGAGAAGAATCTCCAACTTAACTAACTTGGATGGCTGGTACCCGTTGATGTAATAGTCGAAGGAGGCATAGCCTTTGGATATGCTTTTGAGTTTGTCGTAGAAGTCGAAGACGACCTCGCCAAGGGGAAGGTCGAAAGTGATTTCGATGCGGTCAGTGGTGAGGTAGTTCTGATTTTTGAGGATGCCTCGTTTGTCCATGCAGAGTTTTATGACTGGGCCTATATAGTCGGCCTTGGTGATTATCTGGGCGTGGATGTAAGGTTCGTAGACCTCGGCGATGTTGTTGGGTTCGGGCATGCCCGAGGGGTTGTACACGTCGATTTCTTCACCATTGGTGAGTTTCACCTTATACTGCACATTGGGAACGGTGGTGATGACGTCCATGTTAAACTCGCGTTCGAGGCGTTCCTGCACTATTTCCATGTGCAGCAGTCCTAAGAAACCGCAACGGAAGCCGAAGCCCAAGGCCAGCGAACTCTCTGGTTCGAAAGTGAGAGAGGCGTCGTTGAGCTGCAATTTCTCGATGGAAGAACGCAACTCCTCGTAGTCGTCGGTGTCGACAGGATAGACACCGGCGAAGACCATAGGTTTGACCGATTCGAAGCCATCAATGGCTTTCTCGCAAGGGCGTTGCACATGGGTAATAGTATCGCCCACGCGAACTTCGGTGGAGGTCTTAATGCCACTGATAATATAGCCCACATTGCCTGCACTCAGCTGTTTGCGGGGCTCCATGCTGAGTTTGAGCACTCCAATCTCATCGGCGTGATAGTCTTTTTCGGTACTGACAAACTTCACCCAATCGCCGGTCTTGATGGTGCCATTCATGATGCGGAAGTAGCTGATAATGCCCCGGAAGGGATTGAACACCGAATCGAATACCAGGGCCTGTAGGGGAGCCTCGGGGTCGCCTTTTGGCGCTGGTACTCGGTCGACGATGGCTTGCAATATTTCTGGAACGCCCACTCCAGTCTTGGCACTGCATGAGAGAATGTCGTCGCGTTCGCAACCCAAAAGGTCGATGATTTCGTCGGCCACTTCTTCAGGCATGGCGCTGTCGAGGTCTATTTTATTCATCACTGGGATGATTTCCAAATCGTTTTCGAGCGCGAGATAGAGGTTAGAAATGGTTTGAGCCTGTATGCCTTGGGTGGCGTCGACCACTAAGAGTGCCCCTTCACAGGCAGCGATGGCGCGAGAGACCTCGTAGCTGAAATCGACGTGGCCAGGAGTGTCAATAAGGTTAAGAATATAATTTTTACCATGATTTTCACCATCCCCCTCGTACTTATAGTCCATCTGAATGGCATGGCTCTTGATGGTAATGCCACGCTCTTTCTCTAGATCCATGTCGTCAAGCACTTGGTCCTGCATTTCGCGTTGAGAGACTGTGTTGGTATATTCTAAAAGACGGTCGGCCAGGGTGCTTTTGCCATGGTCAATGTGGGCAATGATGCAGAAATTGCGTATACTGTTCATTCTTTCTTTGTTATCGGGTTTATGTAAAAAAACTAGGCCAAGAGGGCCTCGCAGCAAATCCCTTCTCTTTGAGTAATGCGTCCTCTAATGCCAAATAAAATGCAAAAATACAACTTTTTTGTTAAATACGACACTTTTTCCCTTTCATATTAATTATTATTAGTATTTTTGCAGTCACTATGAAACATATCTTTGTCGTGAACCCCTGCGCAGGAAAGCAGGATGCTACCTCCTTCATTACTCAACGAGTGGAAGCATACGCTGCCACACATTCACATTTCGACTACCAAATATACCACACCCAAAACCCTGGCGATGCCACCGTGTGGGTGCACCACTGGTGTCAAGAACATCCTGACATGCCTGTACGTTTTTATGCATGTGGCGGCGACGGCACCCTCAACGAGGTGGTAAGCGGTTGCATCGGCTACAAGCAGGCAGAGGTTACCGTCCACGCAAACGGAAGCGGTAACGACTATATCAAATACTACGGTTCTCTCGACGATTTCAACGACATTCCCCGTTTGGTTGAGGGTATTCGGCATGCAGTTGATGTGATGAGAATCAATTGTCCCGACGACCCTGAGCCGTCCCCTCGTTATAGCATCAATGTGTGCAACTTTGGTTTCGACGCTATGGTGTGCAAAGTAGGAAACGACGTCAGGCGCAAACCCATTATAGGTGGCAAGCATTCCTATACAACGGGTATTATTAAGAGTATTTTCACATCGCGTAGCAATTACGTTCGCATGACTGTAGACGGACAACCCTTCTTCGATGGGAAGATGCTTCTTTGCACCCTCGGTAACGGGCGTTTCAACGGGGGAAACTATATGTGTTCGCCTCTCTCGCTTAACGACGACGGGTTGTTGGAGGTCAACCTATTTCGACGTATGTCATTAGTGAAATTTGCTTCACTTATCGATGCCTACAGCCACGGCACCCATATTAACCGACCAGACGTGAAGAAATTAATGCTTTACCGCCAGGCCACCGATGTCGACATTGCTAGTTCAGAGCCCTTCTGGCTGGTAATCGATGGCGAGATGTTGCACAGCAGTCACTACGTGGTGCGAAACCTCCACCACGCCATTACCTTCGTCAGTCCCCGATAGCAGTACCTATACGGGTTGTGCGGACAGAAAGGAAAACCGAAAGGGTGCTAATTGCCATTACCAGCAGGAAAGTCAGAAGGAAGTCGATGCCACGCATGTCCACAGGGAAGGCTGAGACGATGAAGTTTTCTCCCATTTTGACAAGGCCGAATTGCTGCTGCAGGAAACATACCAAAAAGCCCATGAAAAGACCTGCCACTACCCCTACGGTGGAAATCATCACACCCTCTATGCGGAAAGTGCGGCGGATATCGGAACGGAGCATACCCATACTGCGGAGTGTGGTGATGTCGCGCTTTTTATCCAGCACCAGCAGCGAAAGCGAAGCCACTAGGTTGAGCGTGGAAATGAGCACGATGAGAGCTAGAATGAGGTATATTCCTAGCCGTTCGCTTCGGAAGACTTTATAGTAAATGGGCTGCTGCTCGAAACGGTCTTTAACGGTATATTTCTCTCCCAGCAACTGTCTAACCTGAGCTTTCAGTTTCTTTACATTGGCATCGTCGCTTAATGACAAAGCCAGGGCAGTACACTCATCGGGGGAATAATTAATTAGCTGCCGCACAAAACTTATGTCGGCCACCACATAGCGGTTATCGATATCCTGCTGGATGTAGAAATTGCCTCCTGGATAAGCATAAGCGGTATTGAGAGCCTGTTCCATAGTCATACCTAGCGCCACACCCCGTTTGGGTATATGCACCGCTAGAGGCACATTGGCAGCCTGTCGAATGCCCAAATCATAATACACTTCCGCACCTAGAAGCAGAAAAAAAACCGACTCACCGGATCCCAACGATTCTGCCGAAGTCTTCAATGTATAGTCGCCTTCATAAAGCAAGGTGTCCAACCCTGTCACCTTATGGTACACGTCGTCTACACCTCGCAATGACACGATGGCCTGGTTGTGTCGGTAGGTAATCCACGCGTTTTCCTCTACCATGCAAGAAACTGCGTCTACACCTTCCAACTGTCTAAGCTGCGTAAAAGGCATGTCGCCCGTGTGGAAGGTCTTTCCCTGCGCTGGCTCCACCAAAAGAGGTGGGTCGAAAGAATTGAAAAGGGTCTGGGTAAGGTTGCCAATGCCGTTATAGACACTGAGAACTACAATCAATGCAGTTGTACTAACAGCGATTCCTATAAGCGAAATCCAAGAGATAATATTAATAACCGTCTTCTGCTTATGGGAGAAGAAGTAGCGGCGAGCAATAAGGAAGTTGAGGTTCATGGCGGCAACACGTCAGCAGAAGAAAAAGTGACGGAGTTACTGCTTCAGCAGTCTATCAATCTTCTCTACATAGTCGAGGGTGTCGTCCAAGTAATAGTCGAGCTGTGGAATGATCCGCAACTGCTTGGCCTCGCGGTTACCTAAACGGCGACGTATATCGGAGGCATGGGCGAGTATAGCGTCTATTATGCCCTGCTTAGTGGCAGGCTTAGCGGGTTCGCCGCCTTGGGCAGGTATGTCGCCAATCGGCATGATACTGACATGGACGCGGGCAATGGATAGGTCGGGCGAGATGCGCACTCCGGTGACAGTGATGAGAGAATTGCCCAACACCGGTTTCATCTCACGCAGGAAAATGTCGCCTAAATCCTGTTGAATGAGACGCGAAATTTTTTGCTGACGGGTACTTTCCAAAATCCTTTACTCCTATTTAATTAAAGACGCCAACCAATTCGGACGGGAATAAAGACCGTCTGCTGCTGCAGTACCACTCCGGCCTCAAGAAAAAAACTATGGTAGTTGCGATCCATCTCTTGATAAGCGTGGTCGTAGAACCAGTTCAGGCCGGCATATACCTCGATGTAAGGGCTCATGGTGGAGCCGTAATTATTATTGTTGATAAGGTAGCTGCCACCCAAACGTGCACCTACCATGGGAGCCCAAGTAGCGTTTATGGGACGATAGTCCATATCTACAAACACCTGAGCCATGTGACTGGGTTCCAATCCCTTGTTTCCTTGATACAAAGGAAGACAATAACTATAACCCAATCCGCCTCCGAGGAAGAAATCCTGGCTTATGTTGATACCGTTAATAACATTTAGTCCGAAAGCCTCTTCGTGGTCTCTCAAGTAGTATCCATTGGGGGTAGTGGGGTTTGTAATACCATCGCTAACTACCTTCTGCTGACCATAATTACCCACATTGTGCAGATAACCGGCCTCCACCTTCAACATATACTCCACATTAGGTTTTTCCTGTTTAAACTGTGCCATTGCCGAGCTAGCAGCAAAAAGCATAACTATCAGTAAGACAAATTTTATATTTTTCATTGTACTATTATTTGCGTTTGCAAAGATATGAAATTATTTTTAATTAGCACCACATAACTTCCTGCAGTGAGACTATGGCGAACAACATCTCCACTATGCAAATTATTCTTTTGCAATACTTTCCTTCCCATGGAATCAAATAATACGACATTGAATTTTTTGTCATAATGGCCCAGGTCGATAGTAAAAGTGCCTCTGATGGCTGGATTAGGATAGATGCTAAGGTCTATTTGAGCCTCTTCCGTCACCGGCTGCCCGATACCAGCGATGGCGGTATCCACCACAGCCAAGGCATATTGCCCTGGGAAAAGACGGGCAGTATAATAGCCCGTGGATAAAGAGCTGTTCGAAGTGCGTGTACGCGAAACCACCTCCCACGGATGATGTGCATCGACACGGTAAACGAGACACATAGAATCGAGCATGGTTGGTTTTTCATAAAAGCCTTCGTCCAGAAGCGATGCCCCAGAAGAGCCATTGGCACCTTGATTGTATAAAAAACGTCCTGTCACATTCCCCTGCCACGGCACATTGCCCGCCACCTCCCAGTAGCGGTTAGACAGCCTCAAGATACCTTCGGCCATCTCACCCTGCGGCTGGGCATAATGGTGTCCCACATGCACCCATGCATTATAGTCATCGGTAGTTTCACCCACCATGATACGGCAATAACTCCTGCCCAGTTCTCGCAATCCTTTGGTCGAAAGATAGGTTGTGGCATCGGTACAGGCGTCAGATAAGTCATGGTGATAATCCACCACGGCAAAAGCCGCCTCAAAAGGCAGTGCAAATGTCTCTGAAGCCACACTATCATCGAATACCATGAGGCGGTCGCACTTTCTGAGGTCTCGACTGAAAAAAGTAACCGGCACCCGATTGCCTCGAGCATAGTGGTTGGTGCCACGCAGCAACTGACGAAGAGTGAGCGTGGCATTGTTGCCATCCGTTGAGAGGTCGTCGATAGAATAATCCACAAAACCTGGATGAAAGACATGAAAGTCGAAGAAGTCGGTAAGATCCAATCCGCTGTAAAGCGAAAGGCTGTCGCGCAGTGTGGCGGCATCCAAGTTGCCGAAGGCACAGTTGCGAAACAGACGGTTCATGCAGACATAGAAAAGAGAGTCGCCGATATACCCTCGCAGCGAGTGCCACACCATGGCTCCCTGCTGATAAGTAGTAGTGCCGTATGTATAGTAACGCGACATGCCCGACAGCGATCTCCAACCGGCGTCGTCTTTATGGGCAGTGCGGAGCACGGTGGATAGCTTATTTTGATAAAAGTCGGTGGCGGCAGACTTACCATACAGAGCTTCGGTGGCAATTTCTTCACAGAAGGTGGCGCCTCCCTCATTAATCCACATGTCACCTTCCGTAGCACAAGTAACCAAGTTACCAAACCAGGCGTGACCCAACTCATGACAGATAGTCGAATGACACCGATTGTCGGAGGAAGCCATGCAGTCGGACACCAACGCAATGTTGTTGGCATGTTCCATAGAACCCATCGGCGTGGATACATACCCCACTCGCTCCCAACGATAGGGTCCAAAGCAGCGCTCGTACATAGGTATGACCTCTTCCAATATATCGTATGTGGCGGCCACCGAAGTACTATCGTGGGTGGTGAAACCTATGGTGGCGGGATAAGTGCCATAAAGGCCCTGATACTCCCTTTCTATAATATGGAAGTCAGCAGTGGCCACACCCGACAGGTAGGTAGGAATGGGATAGTCCAATGTCCACACACTTGTACTGCTGCCATCATCGGCCCAAGTCTCACTTTGCTTCATACCACTACATAGGGCACGCCAGCCTGGTTTGGTGGTTACATTGTAGCGATAAGTGGCCTTATCGTAAAAGTTGTCACGACAGGGATACCAGCTGCGTCCAAAAACATGCGGAAACTGCATGAAAGCGCATCCGAGGTTATAGTATATATTGTTATCCAAATGCATGCCGCCAAAGCCATAATTTTCCACATACCCGTTGGTGACGTATGGCACAGTTATCACGTGAGTGTCACCCACCACGACATTACTCAAGTATATACGCAGCAAAGCATTGTCACGTTCGTAGCTGAAACCCCTTATCATCGTGCCGTCGAGACTCACGGGGGAAAGCGAATCGCAGATCAAATCTAAAGTAAGCGAAGAGCACGGGCGAGTCAGCCGAAAGGCAATGTCCGCAGTGGCTCTCAACTGATTAGGGACAGTATTACCCATATCCAAAGTAAGGTCGTAATGCAGCACATCTACAGAATCGGCCTCAGCGGACTGTCCGTAAACCCTATTTTGGAACAATGCCAAACAGAGTGGCAACAAAAAAAACAATGTTTTCCTCATAATACTATGATATTCTATGTCAATAAGTAGCACCTTTCTGGAAAGGATACGAGTGCAAAGATACAAAAATTTTTTTTTGTGGAATAAAAAAAAGTTCATACTTTTGCAAAGTGATATTAAAATGATATTAAAACAAAAAAAATCAGAAACAAAAACTTATTAGTTATGGAAACAAAAGAATTCACCAAAAGAATGACCTTTGCCAACAACGGATTCCTGCACCTTCTTATTAACCTAGCCCTGCTAGTGGGCATCATCACAGGCACCATTGCTTTAGTCGGCCCCCACGACGACTTGGCCATCCTCCTCTGCTGCTTGGGCAGCGTGGTCTATCTGCTGCACTGCATCGGCTTTATGATTATCCAGCCCAACTTGGCCCGCGTGCTGACCTTCTTCGGCAAGTACCGCGGCACCGTGACCGACAACGGCTTTTTTTGGGTCAATCCCTTCTATGGCAAACGTCGTCTCTCGCTTCGCGCCCGCAACATGGATGTCGACCCCATCAAAGTCAACGACAAGAACGGCAACCCCATTATGATAGGCCTTGTCCTAGTGTGGAAGATAAAGGACACCTATAAGGCCTGCTTTGACATTGAAGTCGAGACCATCACCACTGTCGACAAAAACGGTAACAAGACCACCCACGGCAACGGCTACGACAACTTCGTCAACGTACAGAGCGATGCCGCCCTGCGCAAAGTGGCAGGCCTCTATGCCTATGACAATATCGACAACAACCACACCGAGGAAATCACCCTCCGCAGCGGTGGCGAGGAAATCAACGACCGCCTGGAAGAAGAGCTGCGCAGCCGCCTTTCCATCGCCGGCATCGAAGTAGTCGAGGCACGCATCAACTACCTGGCCTACGCTGCCGAAATTGCCAGCGTCATGCTGCGCCGCCAGCAGGCCGATGCCATCATCTCCGCTCGTGAGAAAATAGTCGAAGGAGCCGTCAGCATGGTGGATCTGGCCCTGAAGAAGCTCTCTCAGGACAACATCGTGGAACTGGACGAGGAACGCAAGGCTGCCATGGTCAGCAACCTGCTGGTGGTGCTCTGCGCCGACGAGAGTGCCAGCCCTGTCATCAACACAGGCACCCTTTACAATTAATCGCCATGAAAAAGAGTTTTGCACTGAGGGTAGATGCCGAGGTCTATGAGGCCATCGAAAAATGGGCTGCCGACGAGTTCCGCAGCACCAACGGACAGATAGAGTGGATACTGTCCGAGGCCCTCAAACGTGCCAAACGCACCCCTCGCAAGTATTCTCAAGAACCCAAATCGGAAGAATAACCGCACCCACACCATGGAAACACGTAAAGTTATCGGATACCTCCTTTTTGCCTTGGCGGCCATCGTCTGCCTGGTGTCCAATGTCTGGTTCATCGTCAAGATGCCCGCTGGGGCGGAGAAGGTGGAGACCCTGCTCACCCATGCCCTGCCCGAGGTGGTCATCGTGGCCGCCATCGCCTTCATCATCACCCACCCTACCACGGTCACCAACAAGATTTACATCAACCTCCGCCAACCCCACATCAAGCGCAAGCCCTACATGAACATCGACCCCGACGGCTATCGCTACGTCTCCTTCGGGGCCATGACCCTGTTCATCACCCTGGCATTCGCCTTCGACTCCTTTAAGCTTCTTGGTGCAGGCTTCCTGACCCGTGTCCACACCGAGGTGGCGGTCATTGTACTTGTCTTCGGCTGCATGGCTGTCACCATCTGGGCCGAAATCAAGGCCCGCATAGCAGCCGTGCGCCGCGGCACTCCCAACCAAGACTAACCCCATCATTTAAACTAAAAAGTAAAAACTAAAAACTAAAAATGATTATCCGCAATGGCCGTAAAGAAGCCTCGTAGAGGCTTAACCTCAATAACACCGTACAAGCGCAGCGCAGTGCGGTGCTTGAAAACCAATCATCCGACTGCGTCTCGGAGAGACGCGATTTCATATTTCGGACGATAGCGGATAATCATAAACTAAAAACTATCTCAACTCTCAATTTACTTTTAAAAAAATCTGACAAAAATGGACGAAATTCTCCGTATCGAAGGTCTCAGCAAAACCTTCACCCTCTCGCGCAAGCAGCAGCGGCTGGAGCGTACCCAGCAGCGGCACAAAACGGCCGTAGACGACCTCTCCCTCACCGCCAACCGGGGTGAGATATTCGGCCTCCTGGGCCCCAACGGGGCCGGCAAGACCACTACCCTCCGCATGCTCGCCACCCTCATCAAGCCCGACCGCGGCAATGCCTGGGTCGACGGCTGCAGCATCGTAACACAGCCCGAAGAGGTACGCGGCAAGATAGCCTTCCTCACCAGCGAACTGAAGTTGGAAGACTTCTTCACCCCCAACTATCTCTACGACTTCTTCAGCGAGCTGCACGGGGTGCCCCCCAGCACCGCAGCCGCACGCAAGCAGAGCCTCTTTGCCCGCTTCGGCATCGACCGGTTTGCCGAGGTCAAGGTGGCCAATCTCTCCACCGGCATGAAGCAAAAACTCAGCATCGTCATCTCCCTGGTGCACGACCCAGACATCATCATCTTCGACGAGCCCACCAACGGCCTCGACGTCATCACCGCCCGCACCGTCACCGACTACCTGCAAGAACTGCGCTCCTCAGGCAAGACCATCATCCTCTCCACCCACATCTTCAGCCTGGTCGAGCGCCTGTGCGACCGCGTGGGCATCATCATCGACGGACACCTGACCGCCTGTGGCTCGCTTGAAGAAGTGTGCGACGGCTTGAACATCGAGGACCGCTTTTTCGAACTTTACAAACAACAGAAAGGAGACGAACAATGAACCGCAACAACACCTGGACCATCATCCGCAAAGAGTTTGCCCGCTTCTTCGGCGACCGCCAACTGCTTTTCACCACCGTCATCATGCCCGGCCTGCTCATCTACCTTATCTACAGCCTCATGGGTGTAGGTATCCGCAACATGGAAAGCCATGGCGAACAGGACCTAGTGATGCTGAAAGTGGAGAATATGCCTCCCAGCATGCTGCCCCTCTTAGAATCCGCCGACAGCAGCATCGCACTGCTGCATGAGCCTTTCGGCCAAGCCGACATCGACGCCCTGCAGGACAAGGACATCAACGTAGTGCTCATGCGCTTCCCCGCCCAGTTCGACTCCCTTGTGGCCTCCTACCAGCCCTCCACCGGGCTGCCCGCCCCCAATGTCGAAATCTACTACAACTCCGCCAACAACGCCTCCAACCGCGTATACATGACCCTCGAAGCCGCCCTCACCGCCTTCGAAAACGCACAGGCCAACCTCTTCGACATCAACCGCGCCGATTCTGAGGAGCAGACCTTCAACCAGGCCAGCGACGACCAGGTGGTAGGCGACATCCTCAGCAAGCTCCTGCCCATGCTCATCATCATGATGCTCTTCAGCGGCACCATGGCCATCGCGCCCAGTTCCATCGCAGGCGAGAAAGAGCGCGGCACCATTGCCACCCTCCTTGTCACCCCAATGAAACGCTCCGAACTGGCCTTGGGCAAGATTGTCTCGCTCAGCTCCATCGCCCTGCTCAGCGGCATCTCCAGCTTTATCGGTATTGCCCTCTCGTTACCCAACATGATTTCGGCAGGCAACGAAAGCATCGACATTCCCTTCAACTACACTACCAACGACTATATTGCCCTCCTGCTGGTCATCCTGGCCTCAGTGCTGGTCATGGCCTCCGCCGTCAGCCTCCTCTCTGCCCTGGCCAAGGATGTAAAGAACGCTGGTACCATGGTCACCCCCTTTATGCTGGTAGTGATGCTCGCAGGCCTGCTGCCCATGTTCCAGTCTGGCACCGCGCAGAACCTCGCTGTCTACCTCATACCCTTCTACAACGCCATCGAGGTCATGGCCGACGTCTTCGCCCACTCAATGCGCTGGACGCCTGTGCTAGTTACCCTCGTCTCCGACATTGCCTACACCGGCATTGCCGTATTCGGCCTCACCCGCATGTTCAACAGCGAGAAAGTTATGTTCTCAAAATGACAATCAGGAATAATCGGAGTACTCAGAATAATCTGAATACTCCGATTACTCCGACAAAAAACAATATGAAAAACTTCAAACTCTACATAGCCATCACCTACGGCCTAATCTGGGCTGTAGGCTGTGTCTTATGGCTTTCTGGAGCCGACTATCCTTCGCCGATGGGCAACACATTAGTTTCCATCTGCATGTTTTTCCCGCTTGTGGCCACGCTGATCTGCCAAGCCTCAAGTCGCCAACCCCTGTTGCGAGGAATTGGCATCAGCTGGAAGGTCAACCGCTGGTGGTTTCTCGGCTGGCTCACCATCCCCGCCATCGTTCTTCTCACCCTTCTTTTCAACTACTGGATTGACGGCAACCATTTCACCACTCACAGCCAATCCCTCCAGCTCCTTTGCAACAATATGCACCTCACCCCCGTTGCAGCTCTGACTGTCACCTTCCTCTTTGGCATGCTTGCAGGTGCCACCATCAATGCCCTCTTTGCTTTCGGCGAGGAGATCGGCTGGCGAGGCTATCTGCTGACCCTGTTCAGAGGCCGACCCTTTTTCATCGCCGCCATCGTCACGGGTCTTGTGTGGGGTTTGTGGCACGCACCCTTTATCCTCATGGGTCACAACTACCCGCAGCACCCTAACCTCGTCGGCATACTCGCCATGATAATCGTAAGCATCCCCCTCAGTGTCCTTTTTCAATACTTCCGACTCAAAAGTGGCAGCGTAATTGTGCCGGCCATCATGCACGGTACCATCAACGCCCTGTCAAGTATGACTAATCTATTTATGTACGACTATAATGACCTGCTTATCGGCATCCCAGGCCTGGCAGGCTTTCTCGCCTTGCTTGTCGTCGTATCAATCCTATTTCTCTATGACCGCTACATCAGCCACGAACGCCTCTTCACCTCGCACATCAACCTGTAGCCTTCACCGTTCCTAATGATTCACATGTCATACTATTGTCCTTCTTTTCTTTCCCCAAAGAGGACAAACGTTGCCCAAAACGAAAGCTTACTAGAAGGGATTGATCGGTGGCAGCATACACCCATGCGCAATAAAAAATACTTTGTGTCGTTAATGGCAGTATGAAAATAATATCACGCAATAATCCCATAGCTTTGCTCCGTTTGCGGACACTCCTTGCCTCCTTGGTACTGGCAGGACTGCTGGCCTCATGCAGCAGCAAGGGGGTGCACATGCCCAAGCACCGCAAACGCCGCAACTGCGACTGCCCTACATTCTCTCTAACCATCCCTACCAGCCAGCCACATGCCGATGGACCCATCTACAGTTGAGCAGTATAAACGCACCCTTGGTCGATACCTCCCTGCCAAGGCTGTCGACCCAACGTTCGACTTCATTCAGCAGCACAATATACACCTGCACATCACACGCGAACGGCACTCGAAACTGGGTGACTACCGCTGGCCACAGCTGCGTCACCCTTTCCACGAAATCAGCGTCAACGGCAACCTCAACCCCTACACCTTCCTGTGGGTGCTGTTGCACGAGATGGCTCACCTCAACACCCATCAGCGTTACGGCAACAGGGTTCAACCTCATGGTCACGAGTGGCAAGAAGAATATCGGCAGTTGATAATGGCATATATAGCCAACTTCCCTACCGATGCTGCAACGCTAATGCGCACCTACTGCCGCCAAATTCCCCTCAGCCACTCGATCGGCACCAAGATTGAGACCATTCTTCACCACTACGATCCCGACTACAACCCAGCCAGCGACCTCTCCCTCAACCAGCTATCCCCAGGCACCGTCTTCCGCCCAGTGGCCAAACCTTCACTCCTTTTCAAAGCCATCGAGAAAAGGCGTACCCGCTGGATTTGCCTCAACCTCGACGACAAAAAGCAATACCTTGTATCTGGCACAGCACAGGTAGAAATAATCAATAATATATAGTAATAGGCCCCACTGCCTTGCTGGGGTTCTGAACTACGGCAGCATCCAGTATTTTCAGAAATTACGGCCTTCGAGCATCGGTACGAATTTGGCATTGCCATGGTCTTCCACTTGCCATTGAGAGGGTTCTTCGCCCTCTTTACGTATGCGTAGCATGCGCTGTTCTGTGGTTCCGACGGGAATGACCATCATGCCGCCGACTTTGAGTTGGCGCATAAGGCCTTCAGGGAGTGTGGGAGCACCGCAGGTGACAAGGATGCGGTCGTAGAGAAAGTCTTTCATCTCCGGTATCCCGTCCCAACTGTCGCCCAAGAAGCAGTGGGCATGGGTATAACGAAGGGCGGCCAAGAGTTCTTTCGTTTTTCGGAACAGGGGGGCATGACGCTCCACGGTATACACGCGAGCCCCCATCTCGCATAGGACAGCGGTCTGATAGCCGCTACCTGTGCCTACCTCAAAGACAGACATAAAGGGATTCAATTGCAGCAGCTGTGTCTGCCATGCCACTGTGTAGGGCTTAGAGATTGTTTGACCACAATCGATTGCGACGGCCTGGTCTACGTCGTAGAGAATATGGTCTAGGAGTGTATTGCCTGCAAACCAATGCCGAGGAAGTTTATCCATGGCTTTTAGCACATTCTCGTCAGTAATACCTTTCTGCCTTAGCTGCTGCACCATTCGGTGACGCCAAGCAACATATTTTGGCTGGTCGGGAAGAATGAGTACGCTCATGTGTGAGATTTTTCAGTTTACTCAAATTATTCGGAGAACTCAAAGTACTACGTTTTTTTGAATTTACTCCATTTTCCATCCCTGTGCGCGTAGCTGAATCGTACTGTTCTGGGGAGTAACCATTACGGCAGGCGAACCTTCCTCTGTAATGTGGCCTATAATGTGCACCTCGGGACTTTCTTTCACCTTGTCATAGTCCTTCTGGCTAATGGTGAAGAGGAGTTCGTAGTCTTCGCCGCCGTTTAGTGCGTTGCTGACGGGCAGCATGTTCTGGCTCATCTCTGAGCAGACGCGGGTGGTCTGGTAGTCAATAGGGAGGCGCTCTTCGTACACCTGGCATCCGCAACGGCTTTGCTTGCAAATATGGAGCAACTCGCTGGCCAGGCCGTCGCTGACATCAATCATAGCGGTAGGCACAATTTCTTTCTCTGCCAAAAATTTCACAATGTCGGTGCGGGGTTCAGGCTTAAGATAGCGTTCCAGCACATAGTCATAGCTGTCTAGGTCAGGTTTAAAATTGGGGTCAGCCTGGAAGGTAACCTTCTCGCGTTCGAGTATAAGGAGGCCACTATAGGCGCTACCCAGGTCGCCGCTGACACAAATAAGGTCGTGAAGTTGCGCCCCGCTGCGATAAGTAATCCTGTCGCTCAAAACCTCGCCAATGGCAGTGACAGAAATGACCATTCCCAGGCGGCTGCTAGAAGTATCCCCACCCACCAAGTCCACATCGTAGCGCTCGCAGCAGAGGCGAATGCCGGCATATAACTCATCGAGAGCCTCGACAGAGAAGCGGTTGCTTACGGCAATAGCGATGAGCACTTGTGTAGGAGTTGCGTTCATAGCGCATATATTGCTGAGGCCTCTGGCCACGGCCTTGTAGCCCAAGTGGCGGAGGGGGGTGTAGGTCATGTCGAAATGAATACCCTCAACCAGCATATCAGTGCTGACGACGGTCTTCTTCTTACCCGTGCCTAGGACGGCACAGTCGTCACCTACCCCTTTCACTGTACTTTTGTTGTATCTCGCAAAACCATCGGTAAGGCGGTCTATCATAGCAAATTTGCCCAACGACTCCAGTTCGGTGCGCCCTTCTTGATATTCTAATTGTTCCATTATTAACTTTTTAAATCATCCCGCGGAATTCAGCGGCAAATAATTTGCCAAATTCCAAAGGAAATGCAAAGATACGCTTTTTTTCGCATTTAAAGAGAAAAAGGTTTAAAAAAATGAAAAAGCGCTCTGTCGGGCAATATTTCTAAGGCTGAGTCGTTATAAAATATGAAATTATAGTAAAAAACACATATTATGAAAAAAATTCTTCTTACTGTCATGACTGCGGCTGCCCTTCTGTTCTGCGGCTGCGAGAAAGAACCGAACCCCTCCAACGGTGGCAACGGAAACACTCCTGAAGAGCGCACCCCCGACATCTCCCCCTACCTTGGCAAATATCTTATGACTCGCACTACCGACCTCACCATCAGCATTATGAACCTGGTCACATTCCCCGTGGATCGCGACTTGGACGTAGAGGTAGTGACCGTCACAGCCGACCCAAACGTGCAGTACGGCATCATCATGACTAGCACCGACGGCCTTTACATCAAAGGCACTGTGGATACTCTCGGACTGCATCTCCAGAACGACACCATCAGCATTGACATCGACACCATGGGAATAGATGCATCGGTTCTAGTAACCATGACCCACCCTGTCATTTCTGCTCCGCAAAATGGTATAATGACCTGGACCAGCACTGCCCAAGGCTCTGGCTCAGTAACCGTGCCCATTTTTGGCCAGCTCACCGCCACTATCACCGGCAACATGAAATACCGCACCGTGGCTAGCAACTAACAACACGAACTAATCTGTGTAATCCGAGCAATCCGACATTATCGATTACTCGGATTTTTTTATTGACTTTTTCACCATCTCTGCCACTAAAATAGCGCATGCCACCGAGGCATTGAGCGACTCGGCCGTACCGCCAAGATTTGGAATGGCCACCCGATGGGTTACCTTTTGCTCCACCTCTTGGGTAATGCCGCGCGACTCATTTCCTATGACCAGCACCGCACCCTGCTTTGGCAGCTGCAGGGTACGCTCCTCCTCCCATATATTATCACCATCAAGCAACGCGCCATAGACGGGCTTGCCACAGTAGGCAAGATAGTCGGGCAAATCCACATAGGTAATATCGGTACGTAGCAGCCCGCCCATGGTAGACTGTACCACCTTGGGATTAAAGCATGACACCGTGCCTTCGCTGCATACGATATGCCTTATCCCGAACCAGTCGGCTGTTCGTATCATAGTACCCAAGTTTCCAGGGTCTTGCACATGATCCAGGGCAAGTATAAGCGGGACGCTATCCTGCTGTGGGGCCGGTAGGGCTTGGCGGTCAAGCAGCATCCACACCTCGTTGGGGGTACGCAGACCGCTGAGTCGTTCCAACGTAGCTGCGTCAACCTCAAACACTTGCGCGTCCCCAGGAAGGTCTGGATGTACCGAAAGCCATGAATTTGTTGCACAAAGAACGTTCACGCGCATGTTTGCGGCCAGTATTTCGCCACACATCTTCACCCCTTCCACAACAAAAACAGAATCTTCTTCACAATGCTTTTGTTGCTTATACACAGCAAGTTCTTTCAATTTATTTTTCGATATCATACGGCAAAGATACAATTTTTTTTCAAATTAATTTTGCCATGTCGGAAAAAGTTAGTAATTTTGCACCCGATTTCAAAATCAGGATGGTGGGCGTAGCTCAGCTGGTTAGAGTGCCGGATTGTGGATCCGAAGGTCGTGGGTTCGAACCCCACCTCCCACCCCCAGAAAGGTAAAGCGCAGGACAAATGTCCTGCGCTTTTGGTTTATCCCCCCACCCCCTACCCTATTACTGAAAAAGACCTCTTAGGCGGATGTCACGCTCAAGGGACGCTTGACCGTAAAAAGAATCCATTACATCTCACTGAAACACAGCCCCATCAAAAAAATCTTCAAAAAAAAATGCATTTTACGTGTTACTTTTCCGTTTTTTTGCGACTAATATATATGAAGGAGAAATAATAGTGGCTATGGTTAAGGATGCCCGCAACTACTATACCGTCCCAGTAGATGTTCCCTCTTAGCTCTTAGGCGGATGTCACGCTCAAGGGGCGTTTGACCGTAAAAAAAATCCATTACATCTCACTGAAACACAGATATGCAAAAAACGGGGCAGGATGGGATTAACCATTCTGCCCCGTTTGGTTGTGGAATCAGGCCGCATCAGCGTTTGATGATGCGTTTTATGGCCGTTCCGTTGTGCAAACTTATGCGCAAGGTGTAGATGCCGGCAGGCAGGTGTCCGATATCGAACTCGTTGGTGCCGGTGAACGTCGCCGTCAGTCGGCCATGCTGGTCATACACCTCCACCGTCTCCACCTGGTCGGAGAGGATAGTCACCTTGCCGGTGGTGGGGTTGGGGAAAAGCGCGAGGCTGCCGAGGCTGTCGGTGCCATCGATACCCACAGTGGTGACTGTGAGCTGCAGCACAATGATGCTGTCGCATCCCTCAGCGGTCGTCGACTCGAACATATATTCGCCGCTCTCGGTATAGGTGTTGCCCTGCCATGTGTACGAGCCCTCAGCTGTCTCCACGATGGTGTCGTGCGAGCTGTAGTTGATGACAAGGTGCAGCGTCACCGTGCTGTCGCAGCCATACTGGTTCGTGGTGAGGACCGCAGCCGTGGCCGAAGCGGTATAAACTGAATCCTGCCAGGAGTAGCTGTCGCACGCCGTGTCGACCAACACGATGCTGTCACTCTGATGGATGACAAGGTTCAGCGTCACCGTGCTGTCGCAACCGTAGCGGTTGGTGGTCAGCACCGATGTCGTAGTGGATGCCGTGAAAGTGCTGTCGTTCCAAGAGTAGCTGTCGCACGCCGTGTCTGAGAGCACCACGCTGTCGCTCTGATGGATGGTAAGGTTCAGCAGCAAGATGCTGTCGCAACCAGCCATCTGCGATAGCGTGTCGGTGTAGATGCCCGTGGCCGTCAGCCTCTCGCCACGCCAGGTATAGCTGTCGCAAGCGGTGTGGGCAATGCTGTCCTTCACGGTCATGCAATTGGCGTGCACCCAGTGGGCTTCCAGTCCTCCTGCGCCATAATGGCCATCGCTGTTCATGATGCTGTCAGCCATTACTTTCAGCACATAGAGTCCGAAGGCATAGGTCTTTCTCGAAATGTCCACACTGTAGGTGGTGTCGTCTATGCGGCGCACGCCCACCATGCTGTCCATCAGCTCGGCTCCGTTGTTACACTTCAACGACATGTCGGCAAATGTGAATGTGGAGTCGATGACAGGCATCGTAAATCGAACCCTCACCGAGTCGAGCGTAGTGCCTATGGCGCGGAGAGGTATATCCATAATGCGACTCACTTTCAGCACGTCCTCCTTCAGTCTGAAGGTGACAAAGTAGGTGGTCGGACGGATTGCGCCGAGGGTGTCGACAATGTGCATGCGATTGACATAGGTGGGGTCGAGACCGGCTTCTATGTCTACAAAACTGAGCCAGATATTCTCCAGTGGGATGTTGACGCTGTCGTCCCTGATGCACGACACGATTTCGTACTTCCCTCTGCCGGGGTCGTCTGTGCGGGCATATTGCCAGCCCGTGGTATCCGGCACGAGGGTGAGCCGTACCAGCGTGTCGACGGTTTGGGAAACCACGATAGAGCTGTCAGATGCCACCGTGGTGTCGGTGGTCACCACATAGTGGTCGAACAGGGCGGTGTCGGCCGATGCCACCGTCGTGGCCCGTCCGCACGAGAAGTATATGCTGTCGGGGCGATTGCTGCTGTTGCCGTGAGTCAGGAAATCATGGATTGAGTCGGCACCGACCCGGTATTCCAGGATGGGCTTCACCAGGCGGTGTGCCCGGGCGGTAACAAGGCTCATGTCGCGGTCGTCAACCGAGCTGTTGTGGATGACGTTCACGTCGTTCACCCTGATGGTGCCGAGGAGGGAACTCTTCAGCATATACTCCATGGTGTGGGTCACGTCTGGAGCCATGTCGCCCAAAGCGATGTCGCTGAGGGGCTGGCTTGTGGCCTGGCCGTCCTTCAAGGTACCCGTCATGGCAAAGTTAACCACCAGTCCTTGGCTGTTCTCCACAATCTGAGGCGACAGCGAGGAGATGCGCACTCCGTTGGCTGCTCCAACTCCGTCGTTGCTTATGCGCAAGCCTATCGTGGCGGTCACGGCCGGTTCGATCACTGGCGTGGTGAGGGGGTCGTCGGCTATGATGGTGTGGGGCACAAAGTAGTCGAACAGCAGGTGGGGACTAGGATGGACAGTGAGCGACACAGGTTTCAGCTCGTCCGACATCTCTGCCGAGGTGAAGGGGTCAGTGTAGTCTATGGCTCCGCCAAACAGGTAGGGCACAGGGGCCGTGGGGGCTGCCGACATCAGCGGCACAAAACGCACGGTGATTGTCCCAGCCGTGCCAGCGGCTATCGAGCCGTCGGCTCCCACATTGTGGCGGTCTGTCACCTGGATGTCGAATTTGTCGGTGCAGTCATTGCCCAGCGTGTCGCTCACCGTAAAGAGGAGCGACAAGTCGCGAAGCGCATTAGAGTCGTGGGGGTTGTTGACCGTCAGCACGCCTTCGAAAGCCTCTCGGGTCATGGCCACCTCCTGGGTGAAGCGGAGCGACACCCCTGCGCACACCGATTTCTTCTTCGGCGCTGCCACCATGCTGTCCAGCGTGGCCAGGAACATCTCTTCTATCGACCAATAGCCTTCGTCCATAGCTGTCAGCTCCATATCAAGCAGCGCGCCGGTGGTGTTGGTGTCCAGATAGAAGAAGTCGAGCGACTGGCCTTCCGGCACATACTCCGGCGTGAGCCATCCTTGTCTGTAGTAGTCTACCGTCCTGTTCCAACGGTCCACATAGTGGAGCAGCACATTGGTGTCAATCACCGTGATGGTGGTGTCGTAGCAGTTTAATATCTGCTCCACCGTTGCGCTGTCGTAGCTGAGCAGGTTGCTGACGATAGACGTAAGCACCTCAGGATGCTCTTCATACACCGGCAACGAGTCGTTTACAATCCGGCGGCGGATAGAATGCAGTGTGTCCTGATATCTTTTGGCCAACCGTATGTTGTACTCGTTCACGTTGGTGTCCACATCAAAGGCGAGGTTATACGCCCAAGGGATCTCTGCTTTCACCCCCTGGCAGCCACTAATCACGTCATAGAGGTCTTTCATGCAGGTGCCCAATGTGCCTAAGGCGGGGTTTACCTTGCCCAGCAGGGCTATCGTTCCGGCTATGGCTGCATCGCCATACTGGCCGTTGACGAACGGAATCAGGATACCGAGGCCGTCGGCGGTGTTGGAGAATCGGTCTAACTGTTGCGACATGCGTGCATAGCGGGCTGCCTGGTTCATGCCACGGATGGGGGTCTGGGCGGCTCCTGCCCCCATGCCGCTGCCCGCCTGCGCTATCGCGGTCGGGTTGCCGCTGGCCATGGCCCTGTTGTAGTTGCCCAGTAGGCCGCGGTAGCCCGCGGCATCGCCCCGGGCTGTGGAGGCGGCGGCCCCTGCAGCCCCTTGGGCCAGGTTGCTCAGTCCGGCCGAACCGAGGGTCAGGGCTATGTTTCCTGCGCAGTCGAGGGCCCCGATGGTGGCCGTAAACCAGCAGGGCTGGCACTCCCAGTCCACATCAATCTTGGGCAGTTCAGGCCAGTTGATGCCGGGCCAGTTGATCGGGGGTTTCTTCGTATGCCGTATCGAGTCGCTCCACCAGAAGTCGTTAGCCCAGCCTACCTGGGGTATGCCTATGCCTGAGCGGATGGTGTCCACCGTGATGTGTCGGATGATCTGCTCGGTGTCGTCCTTGGGGTGGGTGCAGTCCATCTTCTCCGTCGTGGTGCCGGCATATACCCATTTGCCTCCCGCGCTGCACTTCCATTGGGCCATCAGC
This sequence comes from uncultured Bacteroidales bacterium, assembly GCA_947165255.1. GTDB lineage: Bacteria > Bacteroidota > Bacteroidia > Bacteroidales > P3 > Colimorpha. The sequence goes on along the minus strand of CAMUZR010000007.1, from coordinate 54,707 downwards.
CTGAACGGATGGGTCTCGCAGTTGCCCCACAAGGCTTCCAGACTGGCCGACAGGCTCAGCACCGTGTCGCGAATCAGGGTATCGTACCAGTAGATGCGGTCCACGATAGAGTCTATCACCGTGTCTATCACCGTGTGCGGCACCTGTATGTACATCGTGTCTATCACCATCACCGTGTCGTGGGTGGTATCGTTCACCACCCGGCTGACGGGCACATAGACAATGGTGTCGCGATAGCGGGTGCGCATCTCCGTCCAGCTGCGTGTCCGATAGGTGGTTTCCGCTATGCAGTGCTGATTGCTGTTGGCCGTCAAGACGGCGTTATGGATAGCCTTGTTGCGCACGGCGCAGGGGATGGTCACCGACGACAGCGCGTGTAGTGTGTCGATGCGGTCATACAGCGGCACAAAGTCGTAGTAGTCCGATGTGGGCACCGTGATGGTGGCATCGTAGCAGTCTATCAACCCATGGTTGGAGGCCACTATGTTGAACGAACCGAAGCTGCCGTCGTAGGGCACCGTGAAGAGGGGCACGTCGAGTGTCACCACCGGCTTGGGCACATTGGTCTTGAAGGTGGTGTTCAACTGGATGGTGTATTCGTCCTCCATGCTCACCTGTCTCACATCCCACGAGTAGCTCACGGCCTGGTATTCCAGATGCACTTCCTGGAAGGTCTGGCGGCTGCCGCGGATCTGTATCACTCCCGCGTAGCTGTCGTTGTCCGGCGCGCTCACATAGAGGTGGTAGTAGCCCTCGGGCAGCGAGTCGAAGAGCAGCATCCCCGAGCTACCCGTTGTGGCCGCGGCCACGGTGTCCAGGCTATAGTAGCCCACCACCGTCACCTGGGCGTCGCTCACGTGGGTGCCATAGGCATAGGTGTACTCGTTCGACACCAGCACCCGCAGGCTGCCCGTGGCGTTCGACACCACGTTCACCACAAAGGGCACCATCTGGGGCGGCACATTGTCCGCCGTCACCAGCACACTGCCCGACAGGGGTGAGAGCGGCGTACCCTCGGGCATCATGGCCAGCAGTGGCACAAACAGCGTGCTGTGGGGTGCCATGGTGTAGGTGCTGTCCGCGTTCAGGGGCCGCAGGGCCGCAAAGCCCGGCGGGGTCTGCAATGTCACGTTGCTGAAGGTGCTGTCGGTGTTGTTGCGCAGCACCACGTCCACCACCTTCTGTGTCCCTGGCACAACGGCGCACACTATCGTGTCGAATGCGATGCTCAGGTCCGGCACCGGCTGGTGGCAGTAGTAGTAGGCCGCAAGGGTGCCCAGGTTGCCCTCGGTGCAGGTGGCTGTGAAAAGGGCATTCTCATATTCGTTCCCGATAGTGGGTGTGCTGCCCACCAGGGTGTAGTGCAGGTCGGCGGTGCCGAGGGGCTGCAGCGTGAGGGGGGCGAACTGGATGCTTGCCCCGGCGGGCAGCGAGTCGGCTGTCACAGTGATGTTGTGCAGCGTGATGTTGCTGCGGTTCTTCAGGGCTATGGTGCCATGCAGCGTGTCGCCCTGCTGCACATACCAGTCTATGTTGGTGCTCAGTATGCTGATGCCGGGAATGTTGAACTCTGTCATCGTCCAGCGACTGTTGCTGCCGTGCAGGCATGCCCCTACTTGGTAGTAGCCGCATTCGGAGTTGACAGGCATATAGGTGGTGCCAAACTGGCCGTTGGCATCGGTGGTGTCGGTCACCACCAGCGTGCGGCCCATGACGGTGACATACACGTCCACCGGCACACCCGCTTGGGCCACTGCCGCCGCGTTGCGCAGCGTACCCGTGATGGCCACGGGGCTGTTGGGTGCCGGCATGCTGTCCGACACATTCACCTCAAACTGGTAGTAGCCCGCCAGCAGGCCTGTCAGGCTCACGGTGTCGCGCACCGTGCCGCCCGTCACCACAAGGGAGGCGTTGAACTCGCGCTGCACCACCGTAGGGACAAAACTCACGGCCACCGAACCGCCGTAGCGGTCCAAGCGGTCGGAGGTCAGGGCAAACATGGTCGAGTCCGCTCCCCGCAGCGACAGCCGGATCGAGTCGGTCAGGTCGCGCCCACCGATGGACAACATCTGGCGGGCCGAGCCGTTCAGCTCCACCTCGCCAAAGGCCAGCGCATGGCTGCCCAGCGTCATCGACGGCTCTTTGTAGATCATAAAATGCTGCACAGCCCCGGCAGTGGTGTCGCAGGGGTTGTAGGCCTCCACCTTCCAGCTGTAGGTCTGGCGGTTCTGGTAGAGGGGTATGTTCTGATGGGTGTTGCTAGTAACATAGGTGGGGGAGGTGGGCATGGGCTGTCCCGCCGTCCACAGGTACACGCGGTAGCCCGTGGCACCCTCCACAGCGTCCCACCGCAGCACCACGTCGCCGTTGGCTATCACACTGTCTGCCGCCGGCAGCCGTCCGCCCACGCTGCTCAGATGGTTGGGCAGCACCGTCAGGTCCAGCCCATACACCAGCGAGTCGAACCCCCGGCTGGTGCGCAGGGTGTCGCGCAGACTGAGCGTCCCGGCGGTGGCCGTGGCGGTGGCCGTCACGTTGAAATGGCTGTTGCTGTAGGCCTCGCCTTGGCACACCGTGGCGCGGGCTATCTGCATCCGCACCGGGGTGATGTGCAGCACCAGGGTCTGCAGACTGTCGCAGCCGTCCACGCTCTGCAGCGTGTCCACATACACACCGCCGTGGCGGTAGGTACGGCCATTGAAGCTGATGCTGTCGCCCTCCATGATGGACACCGTCAGCCGCTGGTCATACACGGGCCGTATGGTAAGGTGAAGGGTGTCGATGCTCGGGCAGGGCGAGTCGTCATACACATGGGTGTAGGTATAGGCACCGCTGGCCCTGTAGGTGCGCTCGTGCCAGCGGTAGCGGCCGCAGGCCGTGTCGCGCTCCGTCAGGTCGGCGTGGGTGGGGTGGTTCACCGTCAGGTGCAGCGTCACCGTGCTGTCGCAGCCTGCCGCCGTGTGGGTGTGGTGGGTGGCAGTGTCCGTGCTTTCGGTCAGGGTGCGTCCGTGCCACTCATAGCTGCGGCACGCCGTCACTTGCTGCTCCGTGCTGATGCTGTGGTGCATCGTCAGGTTCAACTCATAGATGCTGTCGCACTGCACGGCATAGCCCAGCGTCGTGGGTACCGTGTCGCGGTAGGTGCCGCTCTCGTGGTAGGTGTTGCCGCGCCAGTCATAGCTGTCGCACGCCTCCACATATACGGGGGTCACCGTGCGGCACACCGTGCTCCACTCCCCGCGCACCCAGGCATCCGCACTGCTGTCGCAGTTGGCCTTGATGGCATAGTGGCAGGTGATGCCCGCATGCATGCCCGCAAAGTGGAAGGTCGTGTCGTTGAGGGTTACGATGTTGTCGCAGCTGTCGGGGTTGTCGAACGGCACAGTGTCGTAGGCCAGCGTGTAGCTCATGGGGCGGTTATAGTCCCAGTGCATATAGGCACCGGTGTCGCTCACGCTGTCCACCGTCACAAACAGTGGCGGCAGGCAGCAGGTGGAGTCCATCATGATGAAGGTGTGGTCCAGCACCGCCGAGCTGCGGCCCGTACTGTCCACCGCCATCAGGTGCACGATGCCCTGCGCGCCGCAGTCCATCTCCGGCACTTCCAGCAGGTGCGTCCCAGCCAAAGGCGTGAGGCGGTGCACCGTGGTGTCGTCGCCAAACCAGTACACCAAGTCGGTATACTCTTCGTAGAACCGTTCAGGGGAGATAAAGAAGATGAAGTTCTCCAAGCGGGCGGCAGTGCCGTGGCCCAGCTGCATATACACGGTGTGGAAACCGTCGTCCAATGCGCTGGCGTCAATCATCAGGTGGCCGTTGCCGAGGTTGCCCTGCTGGCGGTTGGCATAGTCTTCGTCGAACCAATAGGTGTAGTTGATGTTGAAGCTGTCCGTGCCCATTCCCGGCAGTGGATGGTAGGTGTAGAACATGAAGTTCTCCAAGCGGGCAGAGGTGCCGTGGCCCAGCTGCATATAGAGGGCATGGAAGCCGTCGTCCAGCGTGCTGGCGTCAATCAGCATGTGGCCGTTGCCGAGGTTACCCTGCTGGCGGTTGGCATAGTCTTCGTCGAACCAATAGGTGTAGTTGATGTTGAAGCTGTCCGTGCCCATTCCCGGCAGTGGATGGTAGGTGTAGAACATGAAGTTCTCCAAGCGGGCAGAGGTGCCGTGGCCCAGCTGCATATAGAGGGCATGGAAGCCGTCGTCCAGCGTGCTGGCGTCAATCAGCATGTGGCCGTTGCCGAGGTTACCCTGCTGGCGGTTGGCATAGTCTTCGTCGAACCAGTAGGTGTAGTTGATGTTGAAGCTGTCCTGCGGGAGGGTGTTGAGCGGCAGGCGGAGAGAGGGACTACGTAGTCCCGTCGGGCTGTTAGAGTCGGGTTGTAGATGAGGACTGATCTCCCTACCCGGCTGCGCCGACAGCGAGAAGCCCAGCAAGCACGCTGCCAGCACTAAAAGTGTTCGTCTCATGGCAGTAGAAAGCTGAGGGGTTTATTCGTCTTCATCGTTGGGGTTGAGAATCTCAATGTCCACTTGCAGCATGCCCTGTGCATCGGTGCGGCGCGCGGCGGAGCAGTGGCCTATCAGTGGGTTGCTAACCGAGGGGTCCCAGGGAAACTGACCGCCATAGATGCCCACCTGCGTGCTGTCGTCGCCAAGGATGGTGGTGGCGATGTTGTCATTCAGGGCCATGCTCATGCCGTCCGAGTAGGTACCGCGGAAAGTCTGGAACACCTGGGCATAGCTGGTGTAGTTGTGCAGGTTGTGCGTACCCATATTGGTCATGTCAAAGTAAGTGTAAGAACCATCCCAATCATGATTAACATTAATACCAATAGTATAAAAACTGGTGTAGCCATTGGTTGAACCATCGAAATGGATACTAAAATAAAGTATGCTGTTGAGGATGGTTTTGCTGTTGATGTAATCAGTGCCGTTGCCCTGATGGGCGATGCAGTTTACCAGTATGTCCGGGCTTCTAGGCGCATCATCACCCATTTCTAATATCACGCTGTTGTAAAACCCTGTGCCAGTGGCCTGCCAGTTTTGGAAGTTATTCCATGGATGGTTATACCATCTTCCAACAATGCAGTTAATAAATTGCGCAGAGGTGGTGCGGTCGGAGGCCCGGCTAGCTTCATTATGATAACCAGCTGAAACACGTTGGAAGCGGCATTTCACAAACTGGGGGTGCCAGGCGCGGTATAGAGTCATAGTGTTGTTGGACATGAAATACAGCCCCATCAGGGTGAGGCGGTGGGTGGTGTCAGTTATTTCGACGGTGAAGTCATTGCTGATGATGGTGCTGACGCGGCCGGTGGCGGTGTTGGTGAACATGCCCGCACCGCGGATGGTGACGGCCTTGGTGATGTTCACCGCCTCGAACGAGCCCGACGAGAGGTTGATGACGTCGCCATGCGCGGCGGCGGCGTGGGCTTGCTGCAAGGCATAGCGGCCATGGAACACCCGTATGGTGTCGTTGTGGGTCAGGGTGGCAAAGGGCTGCTGAGCAAAGCCTATCGCGGCCATGCAGAGTGTTGCGAAAAGGAGTAATGCTTTCTTCATGTTGTGGGTGCCAGTTATTGAGCATCGGCCCATCGCTGTTTTAGTTGTTATTTTTGTTGTTTATTATATGCAATAAAAAAGCCGTGAACTTTATTCTGTTTCGTACCTGAGGCTCTGCAAAACCCTTACTACTAAACAAGAAAGCTCACGGTGACCGTGAGCGTTTCTCCTTTCTTGACGTAGTAGGTAACTAAAAATTTGCAGATTTTCAGGTACACCAAGAAAAGCGAAAACGCTTTAGTTATATGTCTCTATTTCTCTTTTTTTTACATGGGCTGTAAGTTAGTTGTCTGTGTCGATGTTTGTTTGTTGGGTGGGTGGACTCCCAGGGGCGGTGGGGTTGGCTGTAGTAGAGGTGTAGGCAGTGTGGCAGTTTCTCTATCTGTCTGGATAATAGCCTGGTTGGCTGAGTGTTGGTGAGATATGTCGCCGCCCTTTCCGTCTGCAAAGATACCCTTTTTCCCCGACATGGCAAAAGTTTTTTTCTTCTATCATAAATCATGATTATCCGCGTATACCATAGTAAGCCTCGAAGAGGCTTGTCTTCAATAACACTGTGAGGAAAGTCCAGTGGACTTTCGATAGCGAAGCGGAGAATTTAGTGCAGTGCAGTGCGGTGGCAGGGTACCGGCAAGACCACTTGCGTCTCGAAAAGACGCGACAAGGCGAACATCCGTCTCTATGTCGCGTCCCTCCGGGACGCATTTTCAGTTTGTTTGGAACTCACCGCACTGCGCCTAACGGCTTGTACGGTGCTACACCTCTAGAATGGTTCGGGGTGACCGCAGCCATTACACTCTGCACAAAAAAAATGCTATTTGCTGCATGGCATCAGCCATAAAATGCGCTTGAGGTGTATTACATTCACAATATGATTGTATCGAGATTATGTTCTATTGAGAAGGTAGAAACTAAATAAAAGATAATACAAACATAATATAAATAGCGAACAGGGAGGGACGTTTCAATAAAGAGGTATTTGTAAGCAAAAAGGGGCAGGGAGAGGACGGAGGGAGGGCTGTCCTGCCCATGGGCAGGACGGAGGAAAGTGAGGAGGAATACTACTGCCTACTAGCTGTAGGGAGGAACATCAGCGACTCATTGCGGCAGGGGCGGCCAGGGCGCAGCAGGCATTATTGCACTAGCAGCCTTTGGGTGCCACTGGCGGCAGGGGAAACGACGGTGACGAAATAGAGACCCCTGGGGACTCCTGCCAAGGAAACAGTGAAACGGGTGGCGGTGGCGGGAACACGCATTACCACACGTCCCATCATGTCCTGAATAAGGACAGCCGAAGCCGACCCCGGCACCTCCAGAGTTAGCACATCGCGGCAAGGGTTGGGCCACAGACGGAACAGGAGGTCGCTGCAGAGCGTGGGCTCCATGCCGACGGCAGGAACAGTGTCGGGGGGAAAAAAGGCGCGGGAAAAATCGGGTATGCCATATCCGGCACGGGTGTCTGGCAAGGAGGCCAGGCTGCCCCATCGGCGGACGCTATCGCACAACTGTGCGGGGATGAGGCGGGGATAGCGTTGCCAGAGGCAGGCCATCATGCCCGCCATGATGGGGGCCGACAAGGAGGTGCCGGAGGCCTGCGAGAGGCAGCCTTCGGCGGTGGCTCCATAGACGTGGGTGCCCAAGGCCATTACGTCGGGCTTTAGGCGCAGGTCGGCTGTGGGCCCGAAAGAGCTGAACGTAGCGGGGTTGCCTTCTTCGTCTACCGCGCCCACGGTGAGCACGCGGGCAGCGTCGGCCGGGCTGTTCAGTCGGCCGGAGCCTTCGGCGCCGTCGTTGCCAGCGGAGTTGATCACCAGCATGCCGCGCGTGACGGCTATGTCGCTGGCAACGGACATGGGAGTGGTCTTTCCGTCTAGGTCGGCGAGGGTGTGGTCCTGGGTGCTGTCGTCGAAATGGAAATAGCCCAGTGAGGTGGTGATGATGTCGGCTCCGAGGCTGTCAAGGTATTCGGCGGCAGAAATCCAGTTGTATTCTTCCAGAAGGGTCTCGCTCATGGTATTCTCTGTCCGACAGAGCACATAGGTGGCTTTGGGAGCGGTGCCCACAAAGAAGCCTGGCAGGTAGGAGGCCATCAGGGAGAGGACTTTGGTGCCGTGACCGTGGACCGAGAAGACTTGGTTGCCGCTCCAAACGAAATCGCGTGTGGCAAGGAGGCGGCCTTCTTCACGCATGGTTTGGAAAAAAACGGTGGTGTCCACCCCGGGGAATCCCCCGTCGCATACGCCTATGACTATGCCCTGCCCTTCAAACCCGTTGCGGTGCAGCGCGATGCCGTTGAGTTGGGCTATCTGGGGGTAGCTGTAATTATAGTATGCCGTGTCGAAAGGTTCCTGATAATCTATTGGCTTGTAGTCCAATCCTCTGCCTTGGGCCACGACAGAGGGGGCCTCTACCGTTCCTTTCTCACAGAAGTAAGCGGTGTCGACAAAAGGCAGCGAGTCTAGGACTGTAGCCAACGAGGAGTCGACGGCAAAGAGGGTGACGCCATTGAGCCACTTGGTACGGTTCTGAATCATGAAACCCGCCTGGCGCAAAGTCTGGAGGTAGGCTTGGCTGACAGGGAGGTCGAGGCTGTCCACGGCGATGCGCTGCCTCTGGCGGCGTTGCAGTGCCCGGGGGTCAAGGTAGGCAGAAGGGTTTTCGAGGGTATAGGCTGTGCCCGCCTTGTCGCGTAGTTTGACCCAAAATTTGTATACTTCTTGTGTCTGGGCTACGGCGGATGTTGCAAAAAGCATCAGGAGGGTGACGAGGATTGTTTTTTTCATGATGGAGAGGTCTATTTTATTTGCTGCAGCAGCCAGGCATAGGTGAAATTCTGATACCACAGTTCGCAGCCGTCAGGAGTGTTTTTCTCCAAGAAGCAGCCGATGGTGCCATCCTGTAGGAGGGTCAGGGAGGAATAGACCGAAGGGCCTGGGCAGAGGCTCACGGGGGTCTGCCACGAGCGGCCTTCGTCATAGCTGAGGAAGATACTCACATTCTCGCGCTGCAGGCTGTTGGGTATGGAATGCAGGAGGATATTTTGCCGGGCACCTTCGTCGGTGGCACTGAGGCGCAAGAGGTCGCCGTTGCAGGCATTAGTGGTCATCTCGGGCCAAGTGCCTTGGGGGCTCCAGGTGATGCCGCCATCGGTCGAGACCGTATAGCCTCGGGCTCCATTCTGTCGTACACTCATCAACACACTACCATCAACCAGCTCAATCAGTTTGGCTTCGTCGCCGCCTTCAAAGGCTTTCTCCGACACCTGCCAAGAGTGGCCGTTGTCGTCAGAATAGAGGACAAAGTTGTCCAGTGCCCAAGCATCGCCCCGGCGCATGGCGGCGGCGAAAAGGAGGCGCCCCTTGTGCTTTCCCCTACGTAGACAAAGGCCATTGCCCGAGGCACAAAAGGAACAACGATAATGACGGCAGGCGGGGTTGGCGGCCTGGCCACCCCAAAGGGTGCTGGTGATGTCAACGGGTGCCGACCAAGTGGTGCCGCCATCGGTGCTGCGACAGAAATATGTGCTGATAGGGTCGTCGGCAGTAGAAGCGAAGAGCCCATTGCCACCCACGAAAGTGAGCACCACGTCGCCGTTTTGGCATACCACTAAGGCGGGGTCGCCGTAACCCTGTTTGAGACCCTTGCCCTGGGCAATGGTGGCAGGAGGCGACCATGTACGGCCATTATCGGTGCTGCGACGGCACACGATGTCGATGTCCTGCGGGAGGTCGCCCTCGTTGTGTTTGCGTTTGTCGCACACCGCCAGCAGGGTGCCGTCGCCCAGGGTGCAGATGGCCGGTATGCGCCAGTTGCGCGAGCCGTAGTCGCCCGGGGCATAGAGTCGCTGCTCATAGAAGAAGACACTGTCGCTCGGGGTGATGGTGTGGCAATTCACTCCTTGCCCAAGGACCAGGGACGGCAGCAGTATTATCAGACAGGCATATAACTTCTTATTCATGGTATTGGCACTGAGGGCCCCTCCCCTATTGCACTTTCATCACAAATCCACCGCCAGGGGCCATATGCACCTTCAGGCGATTGGCGCTTTGAACCTCATGGCGATAGTCCGAGCCTTTGCGGTCGGCGTTAACGCCATCCTTGTAGAGTTCCACTTGGCAGGTCTTGCCGGTGAGCTGCTGCAAGTCTACCTCCACATCGCGGGCAGTCCAGTTGGTGATGCCGCCCACATACCAGGTGCTGCTCTTGCGGCGGGCAGTGACGATATATTGTCCCACCTCGCCTTCCAGCACACGTGTCTCGTCCCACACGGTGGGAATCTGCGCCACAAAACGGGTATAGTCCGACTCCTTCTGATAATTAGTAGGCGAATCGCACAGCATGTTCAGCGGCGACTCCAGCACAATATACAGTGCCAGCTGGTGACAGCGGGTGCCCTGGCTCATGGGCTCGCTCCAGCAGGGGCTGTAGCAGCCCTTGGCTCCGTTCAGCATGGCGCCTTGGGTGTAGTCCATCGGTCCTGCCGTCTGCCTGATAAAAGGAAGCTCGGTGTCGTACTGCACCTGGTTCCACGTGGAGGGAGCCCACTTCAGCTGCTCCAATCCGGCCACACCCTCAAAGTTAAGCACATTAGGGAAAGTACGGTTCAGTCCCGCCGGCTTGAATGCCCCATGGAAGTCCACCAGCAGGTGGTATTTAGCACACATATAAGCTGCCCGTTTATAGAATTGGGTGACAATCTGGTCGTCGCGGTCCATGAAGTCTATCTTGAAGCCCTTGATGCCCATCTGGCTGTAGTGCTGGCACACATGCTCCATATCGCGGTCAAAAGCATAATAGCCAGCCCACAGTATGAGTCCCACGCCCCGCTCTTGCGCATACTGCACCAGCATGGGCAGGTCTATCTCAGGCACCACTTGGAATAGGTCGGCCTTGCCATTCACCGCCCAGCCCTCGTCCAGTATGACGTACTCAATGCCAAATCGCGAGGCAAAATCAATATAGTGCTTATAGGTGTCATTATTTATGCCGGCCTTGAAGTCCACACCACCGATGTTCCAGTTGTTCCACCAGTCCCACGCCACCTTGCCGGGTTTAATCCAACTGAGGTCGGCAAGCTGGTTCGGTTCGCCCAACAGGTAGCTCATATTGTTCATCGCCAGGTCGGCGCTGTTTTTCGCCACCATGGCAATGCGCCACGGCAGCACCGACAACTTGCCCACCTCGGCTATATAGTCCTCGCGCTCCGTCACCAGCAACTGCAGGTTATTATGGCCGCCCTGCTCCCATTTCTTTGGGTAGGGTGCATGTTCCCCCTCCAAGCGTCCGGCGTGTCCCATGCCTTTCAGGTAGAGGCCAGGGTAGTCCGTCAGGGTCGACTCCGTCAGGCACACCTTTACCCCGCCTGTGGCATGCACCAGCAGGGGCAGGAAGCAGAGACGCTCCTCATCCAGTTCCGACAGGGGCATAGTCTCATATAAATTCTCAAACGACGAGGCGTACTGCACCTCATGCCTATCCTCATCGAAATTAGTCACATAGGGCACCGTGGCACGATAGTCGCCTGCAAAGTTATACTCCACCTTCTCAAAACGCACCTTGCAGGGCTTCACAATCTGGTATCGGTAGGCTATGCCCTCGTCGTAGGCACGAAAAAGCAACTGCAAGTCGCCCCCAATTGTCAGTACCAACTCGTTATAGCGGTTGCGCATGGTGGCCTGCCGCGTAAAGGGAGAGGACACCGTTTCGTCCACCGCGCGGGTGGTGGCTTTCGTCACGGCCATGCTGCCCTTCACCCCTTTCTCATACTTGCGGTTCAGCCCCACATGCGACGGCAACAGGATGGCAACGCCGTTGTACATTATGTCATACGTTAACTCCTCCTCGGGGGTGGCCACCACGTGCGTGACCAACTTGCCGTTCGGCGACTTCAACGTGTATTGCTTCGCTTTGGCCTTGGCCTCCACGCCTAGGGCAACCGCAGCCAAGAGCACTATCAAACAAATTCTTTTAACCATAGCGTTCTATCTTATTTAATTTTTCTTGCCCCGTCGCCGATGACCACGGGAATAATCTTGCACTCCACTCCAAATTGGGCTGCAAAAGTCTTCTGCACCTCGGTCACGAAGGCCTCGTAGCGGTCGTTTCTAACCAGGTTCAAGGTGCAGCCGCCAAAGCCTGCGCCCATGATGCGCGCGCCGGTCACGCCCAGCCGCCGCGCCTCAGCCACCAAAAAGTCCACCTCCGCGCAGCTCACCTCGTAGTCCCTGCTCAGCCCCTCATGCGTCAGATACATCTGCTCGCCCACCGCCTCGTAGTCGTCACGTTCCAGGGCATCGCTCACCCGCATCACGCGCTCTACCTCGCCCACCACAAAACGGGCGCGGCGGTAGTCCTCCGGGCTCAGACGCTCCTTCACGCCCTCCAGCATCTCCCAGCTGCAGTCGCGGAGGGTCTCTATGCCCAGCATTTGGGTCACTCGCTCGCAACTGTTGCGGCGGTCGTTATAGGGCGAACCCACCAGCACATGTTTCACGCAACTGTTGACCAACACCAACTGATACTCCTGCGGATGCCAGGGGAAATAAGCATACTCGCCGCTGCGGCAGTCCAGCCGTACCAAACTGCCCGCCCGGCCATACATCGAAATGAACTGGTCCATTATGCCGCACTTCACCCCCACAAACTGATGCTCCGTGGCCTGCCCAATAAGGGCCAGCTGCATCGGTTCCAGATTTCCGTGGAAAAGGTCGTTCAGCGCTGTGCCAAAGCAGCTCTCCAAGGCCGCCGACGAACTCATGCCGGCACCCATGGGCACATCGCCTCCATACACCGTGTCAAACCCTTCCACCTGCACCCCATTAGCCATCATCAGCCGCACCACGCCGTAGATATAGCGGAAACAAACCGACTCGGGACCCTCCTCGCTGTCTATGTCAAACTCGCAATAGTGCTGCAGATCCATCGCATAGGCCCGTACCCAGCGGGTGCCGTTGGGACGCACCTCGGCCACTATCGATTGCGACACCGCTCCCGGAAAGACAAAACCGTCGTTATAGTCGGTGTGCTCGCCAATGAGGTTAATACGTCCGGGCGCCGCATATAGGCTACCCGCTGAGCCGCCAAAGCGCTCCTTGAACTTTAGGTGAATTAGATTAGAGTCCATCTGATGCTTTATTTTTTTGAAAGTGCAAATATACGCTTTTTTTTCCACATAGTGCAAAAAGGCACAAACAGAGCCTCCGCGCTGCTGCCACGCAACCCGCGGAGGCCCTTACTGCAAGGGAGATGGCCGGCCTACTTAAAAGCATTCTCCGACAGGCCTTTGCCGCCTATCTTCAAGTCTTCCATATAGCTCGGCACCTCGCGTCCGAGGTATTTATCCACGTACAGTTTGGCCAGGTACTGCCCCAGCATGAAGCCGTGTCCGCGCAGTCCTGTGCAGAGGCCCACTTCGGGGTCAATGATATAGCGCGGCTCGGTATAGCGTCCGGCCCACACTGCCAAGAAACCTACCTCGCGCAAGTTGGGTATCCACTCGGCAAACACTTCCGCCACTATCTCCAAGAACTCCTTAGAGTTGTACTTAATATTCTGCCGGGCCTCGTAGGCATCGGTGTCGGGGCTGGCACAGCCAATGATTTGGCCCGTGTGACCCCACTGCTGCCCATACACGGCACTGAACCCCTTGTAGTGACGGCGGTCGATAATCATGTCCAACGGACCCCCGTTGGGTCCCATCATGGGCAGCCTACGGGTGATAAAGGCCTGGTGCTTCACGGGGTAGAGCCCTGTGTCGAGATCCAACTGGTCGATGAATTTCTCGGCTCCCCAGCCCATGGCGTTGACAAAGTGGTCACACGTGTACTCGATATAGCGCCCCTCGTGGTTGCGCACCAAGGCCACATAGTGACCGCCCACCTTCTGCACATGCAGCAACTCGCAGTCCTCATAGTAGCGCCCGCCGTGCTGCACCCCTATGCCGCGGATGTAGTCAATCACCCTTCCCGGCGTGGCCTGCCAGCAATCACGCGTGATGAGCGCGTGGCTGTAGGTGTCCCTACTGTCGTCCCACAGGGGCGAAATCTCTTTCTTAAAGTCCTTCCGCTCTATCATATAGGCATCGCTCCATGCCCGTGAGGCATCCAGCGAACGGTAGGTGGCCTCGTCGTGAACCAAATTCACGTAGTGCGTCAAGTGGTAGTTAATATTGTGCACCTTCTGCATTTCCTTGAAAATCTCGTGGTTGTGCACGGCCATGTCGGCTATGTCGGGATTAGAGAATGCCGGTCGGCCGCCGCCGATGCAGCGCCACGAAGCTCCGCGGCTATAGTTTATCATCACAGGTTTCTTGCCAGCTTCGGCAAAATAGCGGAAAAGGCCGCTTCCCGCGATGCCGCCTCCTGCGATGAACACCTCCACACTCTCCTTGCTCACCTCATTCATCTTGGGGAAGACGAACACTTCGCGCGACTGGCTATTGTACAAGTCGCCCAACGTCACTGGGTTGGAGAGCGGAGCGCGGGGCGTGGCGTCGCCCACCAACTCAATGCCATAGCTCCTCAAAATCTGACGGGCGCGGGGGATGCACCGCTTGCCGCGGCAGGGACCCATGCCTAGGCGCGTGATGTGCTTCAACTCGTCCACCGAAATAGTCTTCCGCTCGCCCAGCACCTCCAGCACCGTGTCCAGCCTGATGTCCTCACAGTGGCACACATAAGTCTCGGCCCGTTCCTCTATGGCCTCCAGCGGCTTCAGCTCAAGGGGTGCGGGATAGCCCGCCTTCGTAATGAAGCCCTTAATATCAGTCATGACCCCCTGCTGCTTCAGCACCTTCACGCGGGCCACATGGGTCTTATTGGGCTTGTGCAGTATCTTCTCCACCGTCCCCTCGCCCACTTTCTGGCCGTTGTTGTCCACCAGGAACACCTCCACGCCTTCCTCCACCTCATACTCGATGGGCAGGAAACAGAGCTGTCGCGCCGTGTCGTAGCCAAAAATGGCCAGTCCGGGGCAGTTCGACACACACTGCATGCAGCCAATGCACTTCTCATAGTCCACCGTAGGGGTGCTGGCAGTGGTGGGCTTGGTGATGGCTCCCTGCGGACAAGAGAAACTGCAGGGATTGCAGGCAAACCCGTACAGGCAGTCGGCCTGCACAAAAGGCTTCATCCGCATGCGCTCTTCGGTTGGCAGGTGGGGCTTCTCCAGCAGGCGCACCGGGCGCTGCTGCGAGTCGATGTACTGGCGCGAAATGTCCAAATACTCGTCATAGTCGTAGCGCAGACCCAGCGCCTGAGCCACCTCGTAGGCCGCCTGGCGCCCGCGCAGCACAGCGCTGGTGCCCTCGCCTATGCGCACAGCATCGCCCACACCGTAGGTGTTGTGTCCGAACACCTCACGCCCCTTAGTCAGGAGCTGGCTATCCGGTATCAGACCCGTGCAAATATTGATAATGTCAATGTCGTCAATCACCCGCTCGGTGCCGGGGATGGCCTTGAAATTCTCGCACTTGGCTATCACCGCTCCCCTAATGCCTGTGTGGTCGGCATTGGGAATGGCGCGCACCAAGGTATAGCCCGTCATGATGGGTATGCCCAGTCGGCGCAGACGGTTGGCCTGCACCGGGAAACCGCCCTCCCGTGGCATGGCCTCTATAATGGCCTTGATGGTGGCTCCCGCCTGCATGCCCTGGTAGGAGGTGAGGTAACCTATGTTGCCCGCCCCCACCGTAAGCACCCGCTTGCCCAGCAGCGTGTGCTCCTGGTTCATCATCTTCTGGAACACAGCCGCCGTGTACACCCCTGGCACATCGTCGTCGGCAAAGGTGGGCATGAAGGGTACCGCCCCGGTGGCCACCACCAGGTGCTCGGCATCGACATACGAAATCTCGCCCGTGACGACATTCTTCAGCGCCACTCGCCTCCCTTCCAGCAGGTCCCACACCGTGTTGTTTAGCAATATGCCCTCGTGGCTCTCGCCCGCCAGGGTCTTGGCAATGTCAAATCCGCGCATACCGCCAAAACGGCGCTCCTTCTCAAAGAAAAAGAACTGGTGGGTCTGCATGTTGAACTGCCCCCCAATGCGGCTGTTATTGTCTATCACTAGATTGTCTATCCCAAAGGCATTCAACTGCTCGCGGCAGGCCAGCCCGGCAGGCCCGGCTCCCACGATGGCCACCTGCGTTTTATATATCTTCACTTCGCGCGCTTGCTCCGGCCGTACTTCCGGTATTTCATTCACACTGGTGTCAACATGGTGCACCTCTTTCACGTCGTCCACCAGCGTGACACATATTCTGCGCACACGACCGTCCACCACCATTTCGCACGCCCCGCACTTGCCTATTCCGCAGTTCAGACTGCGGTTGCGGCCGTCGATGCTGTGGCTGTGAACGGGATAACCGGCCTGATGTAGGGCAGCGGCTATCGTATAGCCCTTGCGCCCCTGAACCTTCCGACCGTCATACACAAACTCCACCATCTCGCTCTGCGGGATGTCAAGGATGGAATGTTGTTCAATTTTGTACATAGTAGTGTTTAATATTAGATATTATTGGGGTTAACAATTATTCACAACAGGTCACCATTTTTTGGACGTGCAAAAATACGCATATTTTTCCAATGTGCAAAAATTTTAACATTCCGTACACCTCACCCGCAATACCTTCAACCCCATGGAATCAAACACGCCTGTGCGCCTGTGTCTCACGTCCCAAGCATACAAATCTATTATACACACTTTTGCCCCTTCTATCCTCTAAAAAGAAGCGGCCTACAGATAATAAACTGCCCGTCCCACCAAGCCCTAGCTCACGGGGACATGCCTGGCTGCATGGGCCGCACATGCCTGGCAAACAGCTCGACAATAGGCGTAGGCTCTTGGCAGCATGGTTAGGACTCTCTATCAGTTTGTGCAATAATAGAATAAATAAACACAGAGGCCAGTACCCCACCGGCTAACCCCGCAGGAACCCTTCTGTGCCAAATTAGACCCTTGGCAGCCTCGCCTCCGCCTCGGAGAGGAGCCGCCAGACCACTACCAGAGGGTCTTTCGGTAGTCTGCAGTTCTTTGGTTACGCCGATGAAGAACTATAGAGCATCTATAGAAGAACGACAGAGGATATGGCGAACCCATGGCGAACCCTCTACAGCGGATGAGATGGTGGCGGGGGGAAAAAAAGAAGGGGCGGACATTCGGTGTCCGACCCCTTCCTTTGGTCTTATTGATAAGCGGGTGTTTGCGACGCTTATTTCTGGATGAATTTGAAGTTGCGGCCGAGGTACTGAGCTTGGTCGCTGAGGCCTTCTTCGATGCGCATGAGCTGGTTGTATTTGCAGATGCGGTCGGTGCGGCTGGCGGAGCCGGTTTTGATGAGGCCGGTGTTGAGGGCGACGACGAGGTCGGCAATGGTGGTGTCCTCGGTTTCGCCAGAGCGGTGGGAGATGATGGAGGTGTAGCCGTTGCGGGTGGCAAGGTTGACAGCGTCGATGGTTTCGGAGAGGGAGCCGATTTGGTTGAGCTTAACGAGGATGGAGTTGGCCACTTTCTTGTCAAGGCCCATCTGGAGGCGCTGGACATTGGTGACGAAGAGGTCGTCGCCCACAAGCTGGCAGCGGTCGCCGATGGCGTCGGTGAGGAGTTTCCAACCGTCCCAGTCGTCTTCGGCCATGCCGTCTTCGATGGAGAGGATGGGGTACTTGGCGACCCAGTCTTTCCAGAAGTCGACCATTTGGGCGGCAGTGTACTGCTCGCCGCTGGACCAGCGCATGGTGTAGAGGCCGGTGGCGGTGTCGTAGTACTCGGAGGCAGCGGCGTCGAGGGCGATGAAGACGTCCTCACCGGGGCGGTAGCCGGCTTTTTCGATGGCCTGGCAGACGACCTGGATGGCTTCTTCGTTGGAGCCCAGGTTGGGAGCAAAGCCGCCTTCGTCGCCGACGTTGGTGGACATGTTTTTGGACTTAAGCACACTACGGAGGTTGTGGAAGACTTCGGCACCCATGCGGAGGGCTTCGGTGAAGGTGGGGGCTCCGACGGGCATGATCATGAATTCTTGGAAGTCGATGCTGTTGTCGGCATGGGAACCGCCGTTGAGAATGTTCATCATGGGGACGGGAAGGAGGTAGCCATTGCAGCCGCCGAGGTAGCGGTAGAGCTGCTGGCCAGACTCGATGGCAGCGGCTTTGGCACAGGCCAGTGAGATGCCGAGGATGGCGTTGGCGCCAAGACGGCTCTTGTTGGGGGTGCCGTCGAATTCGATCATCTTCTGGTCGATGGCCCGCTGCTCTTCGACGTACATGCCGCGGAGCTCTTCGTTGAGGACGGTGTTGACATTGTTGACTGCTTTTAAGACGCCCTTGCCTAGGTACTGGGATTTATCGCCGTCGCGCAGTTCGCAGGCTTCGTGGACACCAGTGGAGGCACCGGAGGGGACGGCAGCACGGCCAACAGCACCCTGCTCGGTGTATACTTCTACTTCGACAGTGGGGTTGCCACGAGAGTCGAGAATCTGTCGACCCTTCATTCCGATAATTTGTGACATAAAATGATGGATTGTTTACTAAATGGTTATTGAACTATTTTTATTATAAAGAAAAGGAATGCAGAGAAGCTCAGCCTCCCGCATTCCCTTTTTATTTAAGAGTCACGAAGATTTATTCTGCCTTGGGAGCTTCTTCGGTGGTGGCAGCGGGGGTTTCGACGGTGTCGGCCTTCTTGCCACGGCTACGACGGGTGCTCTTGGCTTTCTTCTCGGTGACGGCCTTGAGCATGTTCTCGTTGTAGTCGACAAGCTCGATGATGGCCATGACGGAGTTGTCGCCATGACGGATGCCGGTCTTGAGGATGCGGGTGTAGCCACCGGGACGGTTGGCTACCTTCTGCGATACTTCGCGGAAAAGCTCGTTGACGGCTTCCTTACTATGGAGGTAACTGAAGACAACACGACGATTGTTGGTGGTGTCCTCTTTCGAGCGATTGATGAGAGGCTCGACATATACTCTGAGCGCTTTTGCTTTGGCCAGCGTGGTCTCGATTCTCTTCTCCATGATGAGAGAGGTGGCCATGTTGGAGAGCATAGCGACGCGATGTGCGTGGGTTCTTGACAAATGATTTACTTTACAACCGTGTCTCATTTCTTATTATTCTTTATCTAATTTAAACTTACTGATGTTCATACCGAATTCAAGATTCTTGGAGGCGACCAAGTTTTCGAGCTCGGTGAGCGATTTCTTACCGAAGTTGCGGAACTTCAAGAGATCGGCTTTGTTGAAGGAAACCAGGTCACCCAGGGTTTCAACCTCGGCAGCCTTGAGGCAGTTGAGCGCACGGACGGAGAGGTCCATGTCGACCAACTTGGTCTTGAGGAGCTGACGGAGATGCATGGTGCTCTCGTCAAACTCTTCCTGCACGGGTTTGGGCTCGGCTTCGAGGGTGATGCGCTCGTCGCTGAAGAGCATGAAATGCTGGATGAGGATGGTGGCTGCCTCTTTCAAGGCCTC
Organism: uncultured Bacteroidales bacterium; assembly: GCA_947165255.1. Classification (GTDB taxonomy): domain Bacteria; phylum Bacteroidota; class Bacteroidia; order Bacteroidales; family P3; genus Colimorpha. The sequence goes on along the minus strand of CAMUZR010000007.1, from coordinate 35,686 downwards.
TTTCGGATGAATGGAGCCATCGGTCTGGATGTCGAGGGTCAACTTCTCATAGTCCGTACGCTGCTCGACACGATAGTCGCTGACTTCGTATTTGACGTTTTTGATAGGCGTATGGATAGAGTCGATGGCGATTACTCCGATGGCGTCACCCGGCTTCTTGTTTTCGTCGGCGGGGACGTAGCCACGTCCCTTGTCGATGGTGAGCTCAATCTTGAGTTCGGTGGTGGCCTCCATGTGACATATCTCAAGTTCGGGGTTGAGAACCTGGAATCCGTTGAGGTAGTTGTTAAGGTCGCCGGCCTTGAACTCAGTCTGGCCTACGATGGTGAATGCTACTTTCTCGGTTTCATACTCCTCAATCTGACGACGGAGACGAATCTGTTTGAGCTTGAGGATGATGTCGGTCATGTCTTCGACTACTCCGGGAAGGGAGGAGAATTCATGGTCGACACCGTCGATATGCACCGAGGTGATTGCGAAGCCTTCCAGCGAGGAGAGGAGGACGCGACGCAATGCATTGCCGATGGTGATGCCATAGCCAGGCTCCAGGGGACGGAACTCGAATGAACCACGGAAGTCGTCGGCTTCGAGCATGACCACCTTGTCGGGTTTCTGGAAAGATAATATTGCCATTTTAATTCCTTTCTTGTTGTTAATATGGTTTCTGGTCTCTGGTTTCTAGATTGTGTTGCCCTTGCCAGAAACCAGTAACTAACCCCTATTACTTGGAGTAGAGGTCGACGATGAGCTGCTCGTTGATGGTCTCGGGAATGTCGGCACGTTCGGGATAGTTGAGGAACTTGCCGGAAAGGTTGGAACCATCCCACTCAAGCCATGCATAGTTGCTGGCACGAGAAGCGAGGTTGTCGGTGATGATTTCCAAGGATTTGGAACGCTCGCGGACGGAGACGACATCGCCAATCTTGAGCTCATAGGAAGGAATGTTGACAACGTTGCCGTTGACAGCAATGTGGCAGTGGGACACGAGCTGACGGGCTTGAGCACGGCTGCGGGCAATGCCCAGACGATAAACGACATTGTCAAGACGGGCCTCGATGAGTTTCATGAGTTCCTCACCGGTGATACCACCACGACGGGAGGCTTCGGCGTAGAGTTTGCGGAACTGACGTTCGAGGATACCGTAGGTGTATTTGGCTTTCTGCTTCTCGCGAAGCTGGATGCCATATTCCGAGGTCTTGCTACGGCGACGGCTCTGGCCGTGCATACCTGGAGCGTAAGGTTTCTTTTCGTAGTTCTTGTCGGGACCGTAGATTGGTTCGTGGAACTTTCTTGCGATTTTGGTTTTAGGACCTGTATATCTTGCCATTTTTTCTAATTCTTAAAACGTTAGGTTAATAATTACACACGACGGCGCTTGGGGGGACGGCAACCATTGTGGGGAAGCGGAGTGATGTCGACGATTTCGGTGACTTCGATGCCGCATCCATTGATTGCACGGATTGCAGATTCACGTCCTTGACCAGGTCCCTTGACAAAGACCTTGACTTTTCTTAGGCCCAAATCATAAGCAACTTTGCCGCAATCTTCCGCAGCCATCTGAGCGGCATACGGAGTGTTTTTCTTCGATCCGCGGAAGCCCATTTTTCCTGCAGACGACCAAGAAATCACTTGACCGGCATTGTTAGTCAACGAAATAATAACGTTGTTGAAAGAAGCAAAGATGCATGCTCTTCCAAGAGGTTCAACTTTTACGACTCTCTTTTTAGTCGGTTTAGAAGTTTTTGCCATAAATTTTTTTACTTGTGCTTGATTTTACTTTTTGTTCACCAATTGCTCCTGAAGTCATATATGGTCCGCAATTGGCCGCTACACTGTGTTAATTCTTTTTACTTGGTAGCTTTCTTCTTGTTAGCGATTGTTTTCTTCTTACCCTTACGAGTACGGGCGTTGTTTTTGGTGCTCTGACCACGGAGGGGAAGACCCAGACGATGACGGATGCCACGATAGCAGCCAATATCCATCAGTCGCTTGATGTTCATCTGAACTTCGGAACGGAGAGCGCCTTCTACTTTATACTCATCGTTGATGATGTTACGAAGGGTGTTCTGCTCATCGTCAGTCCAGTCCTGAACTTTCTTGTTTTCGTCGATGCCGGCTTTTGCCAGAATCTCAGAAGCAAGACTTCTTCCAATGCCGTAGATATAGGTCAGACCTATAACGCCTCTTTTGTTTTTGGGTAAGTCAATACCTGCAATTCTTGCCATAGATTCTTTTTATTCTTTTGGTTAGTTAATCATCCTTGTCTTTGTTTGAACTTAGGATTCTTCTTGTTAATTACATAGACGACCCCGTGGCGACGGACAACTTTGCATTCGGGGGATCTTTTCTTTACAGAAACTCTTACTTTCATTTTTTATTTTTTTTATCTGTTATTTCTTTTCAACATTCTTTCAACAGCACATTCGGACTATTTGTGGCGATAGGTGATACGACCTTTGGTGAGGTCGTAGGGCGACATCTCGATAGATACTTTGTCGCCAGGGAGAATCTTGATGTAATGCATTCGCATCTTACCGGAGATATGGGCAATGATTTGATGCCCATTTTCCAACTCAACGCGAAACATTGCGTTGCCCAGAGATTCTACTACCGTTCCGTCCAATTGAATGGATGATTGTTTTGCCATGTACTTGTCTTTATTTATTGTTTTCTATAAATTCGAATGTGGAAAGAATGTCAGGACCCTCTTTGCCGATGGCAACAGTGTGCTCGAAATGGGCAGCGGGCTTGCCGTCTTTGGTACGGCAGGTCCAACCGTCCTGCTGAGAGAATTTGACATTCTTGGAACCCATGCAGACCATGGGCTCGACGGCTATGACCATTCCCTCTTTGAGAAGGGGACCAGTTCCCGGTACACCAAAATTGGGCACATTGGGGCTTTCGTGCATTTTGAAGCCGACTCCATGGCCGCAGAGCTCACGGACTACGGAGTAGCCGTTCTTCTCGCAATGCATCTGAACTGCATGACTGATATCCCCGACACGGTTACCTTCTTTACACTTGTCAAGTCCTATATAGAGAGCCTCTTTGGTTGTCTTAAGAAGACGCTGCATCTCGGGAGTGACTTCGCCACAAGTGAAGGTGTAAGCAGAATCGCCACAGAAACCGTTGAGCTCTACCACTACGTCAAGGGTGACATTGTCGCCCTCTTTGATGAAAACATCGTTGCTGGGAATTCCATGGACAACGACATCGTTAATTGAGATGCAGAAGGCGGCAGGGAAACCTTCGTAGCCCTTGCACAGAGGTATGCCGCCATTGTCGCGAATGAACTGCTCGCCTATCTTGTCCAAGAAGGCGGTGGTGACACCCGGACGAATATGACGTCCCACCTCGGCGAGAGATCTTCCGACGAGGCGGGCAGCGTCACGTATTAATTCTATTTCTTCTTTAGTCTTTAAGAGGATCATGTTCGTTTTAGTTGTTATGCCTGGACAGACATGGAAGTACGGCCCTTGATACGGCCGGTCTTGGTGAGACCGTCGTAATGGCGCATGAGTAAGTGGCTCTCAATCTGCTGGAGGGTATCGAGTATGACACCTACGAGAATGAGAAGGGAGGTTCCACCATAAAACTGAGCAAACTGAGTGTTCACATTGAACAGACGGATGATGGCGGGTAGGATAGCCACGATGGCCAGAAAGATGGAACCGGGGAGGGTGACCTTGGAAAGGATGTTCTCGAGGTATTCGGCGGTTTTCTTACCGGGTTTGACACCAGGGATGAAACCACCGTTTTTCTTCATGTCCTCTGCCATCTGGTTGGGGTTGATGGCAATGGCGGTGTAGAAATAGGTGAAAAGCACCACGAGGATGAAGAAGACGAGATTGTACCAGAATCCATTATAGTCGGCAAATGCCAACCAGAACTTGGAGTCTGTGTCACCACGGAAACCCATGAAGGTAATGGGAATGAACATAATAGCCTGGGCAAAGATGATTGGCATAACACCAGCGGCATTCACCTTGATGGGAATGTACTGACGGACACCACCGTACTGTCTATTACCAACGATACGTTTGGCGTACTGGACGGGGATACGGCGGGTGCCTTGTACCAACAGGATGACCAGCAGGATGACCACTAAGAGGACGAGGATTTCGACAAGGAACATCACAAGTCCGCCGCCTGCGTCAGCCAGACGAGAGACAAACTCACCGAACAATGCAAAAGGCAGACGGGCAATGATACCAATCATAATCAGAAGTGAGATACCGTTGCCTACACCTTTTTCGGTAATGCGCTCACCCAACCACATAACGAAGAGGGTGCCGGCAATCAGAATAATGATGCTGGAAGCCCAGAAAGTCCATGGAGGAGTAGTGCCGTCAAAAGGATAGAAAGCGGAAGATGTTGCACCCAGCTGATATTGCATGTTGGTGATGTAAGCGGGAGCCTGGAAACCGGTGATGATGACAGTAAGAAGACGAGTAATCTGGTTCATCTTTCTACGTCCATTCTCACCATCGCGCTGCATCTTCTGGAAATAGGGGATTACCATGACGAACAACTGAATCACGATAGAGGCAGTGATGTAAGGCATGATACCCAAAGCGAAGATGGAGGCATTGGAGAATGCACCACCCGAAAACATGTTCAACAGACCCATCAGACCTTCGGAACCCTGAGCCTGAAGATTCTGCAGTTGCGAGGGATCAACACCAGGCAGGACCACGTAACAACCAATACGATATACGAGGACTAAGCCCAAGGTATAGAGGATTCGCTTGCGCAGGTCTTCAATGGACCAGATGTTTTTGAGTGTCTGTATTAATCTCTTCATTTTGTTTTGTTTATTAGTTATTGAAGTTGATGGAGAAATGAAGTTTATGAAGTCAAGAAAGTTTCACACCTCATTAACTTCATCAACTTCATTAACTTTATTCGATTACTGTAGCTACGCCGCCCTTGGTTTCAATGGCCTGCTTAGCAGTGGCACTGAAAGCGTGAGCAGTGACATTGATGGTTTTGTTGAGCTCGCCTCGGCCAAGAATCTTAATACGATCCTTGCCGGAGATAAGGCCATTCTGCTTGAAGACCTCGATATTGAAATCGGTGATATTCTTGGCCTCAGCAAGAGTGTTGAGGGTGTCAATGTTGATACCCACATACTCTACACGGTTGATGTTCTTGAAACCGAACTTGGGAAGGCGACGATAGATGGGCATCTGACCACCTTCGAAACCAATCTTCTGGTGATAACCCGAACGAGCCTTGGCACCCTTGTTACCACGGGTGGCGGTACCGCCTTTGCCGGAACCTGCGCCACGGCCAATACGTTTGGAATGCTTGATGGAACCTTTTGCGGGTTTGAGATTATTCAAATTCATAGTTATCTTCTCTTTTTAGTCCCCAGGAAAGGATCCCGGGATGTGTCTAACAATTAGTTTTCCTCAACAGTGATTAAATGTTTCACCTTCTCAATCATACCGAGAATCTGGGGAGTGGCGACTACCGTACGTTCGTGGTTGATTTTCCTAAGGCCGAGGGCTGCCATCGTTCTTTTTTGACGGGCGGGACGACCGATGATACTTCTAACCTGTTTGATTTTCAAAGTCTTTTCTGCCATGATTATAGCCTCCTATGATTAACCGTTAAACACTTTGTCGAGGGTGATACCACGAAGCTCGGCTACCATGCAAGGATCCTTCATTTGCAGCAGGGCATTGATAGTGGCTTTTACCACACTGTGGGGGTTGGAAGAACCCTTGCTCTTAGCAAGCACATCCTTCACACCTACACTCTCCAAAACAGCACGCATAGCACCACCGGCAATGACACCGGTACCAGGAGCGGCGGGCTTTAGGAATACCTGAGCACCACTGTACTTACCACTCTGCTCGTGAGGAATGGTACCTTTCAGCACAGGAACCTTTATAAGGTTTTTCTTGGCATCGTCGACACCCTTCTGGATGGCAGCCTGGACTTCCTTGGCTTTGCCAAGACCGTAACCTACGACACCGTTCTCATTTCCAATAACTACAATGGCAGCAAAGGTGAAAGTTCTACCACCCTTGGTAACCTTGGTTACGCGATTGATCGCAACAAGACGATCTTTGAATTCGATTTCGCTAGATTTTACTCTTTTAACGTTTACTTCTGCCATGACTTATTAGAATTTTAAACCACCTTCTCTGGCGCCATCGGCCAACGATTTAACACGACCGTGGTAAAGATAGCCGTTACGGTCAAACACCACGGTATTGATACCAGCAGCGAGAGCGCGCTCAGCCAAGGTTTTGCCAACCATGGCGGCCACTTCGCTTTTCGTGCCACTCTTTTCAACACCTTTCTCACGGGAGGAAGCTGCGGTCAGTGTCACACCTTTTACATCGTCAATCACCTGCGCATAAATTTCCTTATTGCTTCTGAACACAGAGAGACGCGGCATATCTGCAGTGCCGCTGATCTTATGACGGATGCGGAATTTAATCTTTGTTCTTCTTATATCTTTCTTTGTAGCCATAATTGCTTGTACTTTGGCGTTCTAATTATTATTATTTAGCAGCAGCCTTACCAGCCTTCTTACGGACTTCTTCGCCCTGGAAGCGGATACCTTTGCCCTTGTAAGGTTCAGGTTTGCGTAGGGAACGAATCTTGGCTGCGGCCTGACCCAGAATCTGCTTGTCGCAGCTGGTCATGGTGATGATGGGGTTTTTACCTTTCTCAGTGACAGTCTCCACATGGATTTCGGGAGCAAGCTCAAAGAAAATCTTATGACTGTAACCGAGGTCCATTTCCATTACATTACCATTGGCCTGGACTTTATATCCAACTCCGATAACTTCCTGTACGGTTTTGAACTGCTCGGTAACACCTTTCACCATGTTGGCAACAAGAGCCCGATAAAGGCCATGCATGGCCTTGTGCTCTCTGCTGTCGGAGGGGCGCTCGAAATGGAGCTGACCATCCTCGATTTTCATAGTGATGGCGGGATTGACCTGCTGGCTCAGTTCGCCTTTTGGTCCCTTGACGGTAATGATATTCTCAGGAGATACCTTCACTTCGACACCTTGGGGAAGGTGGATAGGCATTTTACCAATTCTTGACATTCTATTAATCTCCTCTCTTTAATTAACTGATGTAACAAATAACTTCGCCACCTACATTTAAAGTGCGGGCTTCCTTGTCGGTCATAAGGCCTTTGGAAGTGGAAATGATGGCGATGCCAAGACCATTACGGACGCGAGGCATTTGATCGACGCTGACATAACGACGAAGACCAGGAGTGCTGACGCGTTTCAGTTCGGAGATAGCGGAAATCTTAGTCACAGGGTGATATTTCAACGCGATCTTGATGCTCTGATTGTGAGAGCCTTCGTTTTCGAACTTGTAGTTAAGGATATAACCTTTTTCGAAGAGGATCTTGGTGATCTCTTTCTTCATGTTGGATGCAGGAATTTCGACAACACGATGCTTAGCGGCAATTGCATTGCGCATACGGGTCAAATAATCTGCAATAGGATCTGTTACCATTATTTATTCTTGATTTTAAGTTTTGTAGTATTGGGCTTGCCAACTTGCAAAGCTACCAATTGAATTCTTGTTAATTATCTGTTACCAGCTGGATTTTTTAACACCAGGGATGAGACCGCTGACGGCCATCTCACGGAAATTGATACGGGAAATGCCGAACTGACGCATGTAACCTTTGGGACGGCCAGTAAGCTGGCAACGGTTGTGCATGCGGATAGGGTTGGAGTTTTTGGGGAGCTTTTGAAGGGCGATGACAGCCTTCTCAACCTCCTCAGGCTCACCCGTGCGGACGATTTCCTTTAAGGCAGCGCGTTTGGCAGCATAGCGAGCAACCAGCTTAGCTCTTTTGCGCTCTCTTGCTTTGATTGATTCTTTAGCCATTATCTCTTATTTTTGTTGATTCTTAAAAGGAATGCCAAACTGTTTCAGCAGCGACATAGCCTCCTTATCGGTGTTGGCCGAAGTTACGAAAGTGATGTCCATACCCTGGATACGATCGATTTTGTCGATGTCAATTTCAGGGAAAATAATCTGCTCGGAGATGCCGAAAGTATAGTTACCCTTACCGTCGAAACCCTTGTCGTTGATACCGCGGAAATCACGAATACGAGGTATAGAGGCAGTAATAAGACGCTCCAAGAATTCGTACATGCGCTCGCCACGCAGCGTCACACGGACACCGATGGGCATGCCACGACGCAGCTTGAAGTTAGAAATATCCTTACGGGATTTGGTGGCAACAGCTTTCTGTCCAGCAATAAGAGTCATCTCTTCAATACCTTTGTCAATGACTTTCTTATCAGCGATAGCAGCCTTGCCAAGACCCTGGTTGAGGGTGATTTTCTTCAAACGGGGAGCCTGCATAACGGTCTTGTAGCCGTACTCTTTCATCAGAGCGGGTAGAATTTCCTCGTTATATTTGGTCTTTAAAGTAGGAATGTATGCCATTATTTAATCTCCTCCCCAGATTTTTTGGAATAACGTACAAGTTTACCGGTCTTCTCGTTCACTCTACGGCCAATGCGAGTGGGAGTTTTACCATCCATGACCATGAGATTCGAGATATGGATAGGAGCTTCCTGTTCAACGATACCGCCCTGGGTATTCTTTGCATTGGGCTTGGTATGCTTCTTAACGAGGTTACGACCTTCCACGATGGCGCGATTCTTTTCGGGATATACCTTCAGTACCTTACCGGTCTTGCCTTTGTCTTTGAAATCGCCGGCAATCACCATGACGATATCCCCTTTTTTTACGTGCAATTTCATTTCTTTTTCTTCTTTTTAAAGTTTACAATACTTCGGGAGCCAGTGAGACAATTTTCATGAATTGTTTATCACGGAGTTCACGTGCGACGGGTCCAAAGATACGGGTGCCACGGAGCTCATCGGCGGGAGTGAGCAGGACACATGCATTGTCGTCGAAGCGGATGTAACTACCATCATTGCGGCGAATCTCTTTTTTGGTACGGACCACAACTGCTTTAGAAACAGCTCCCTTCTTAATGTTGCCGGAAGGAATGGCGTCTTTAATAGCAACCACGATAGTGTCACCAATAGAGGCGTAACGCTTCTTGGTGCCGCCGAGGACGCGAATACACAGAGCACTCTTAGCGCCACTGTTGTCGGCAACGGTCATTCTAGTTTCTTGTTGTATCATTTCTTTTTGTTCTTTTTGTCTTGGTGGTTGTGACTAAATTACTTGGCTCTCTCAACGATTTCAACGAGACGCCAGCATTTATTCTTGCTCAAAGGACGGGTCTCCATGATACGAACAGTATCGCCAATGTTTGCCTCGTTCTTCTCATCGTGAGCCATAAATTTGGTGGACTTCTTCACGAACTTGCCATACAGGGGGTGCTTAACTTTGCGCTCGACCAGAATGACAATCGACTTGTCCATCTTGTTGCTCACCACAACACCGACTCTTTCTTTTCTTAAATTTCTTTCCATATCTATTTTAGTTCTGCTTCTGTTCAGCTATCTCGCGGGCACGAAGCTCAGTAAGATAACGAGCAATTTTTTTTCTACTTTCTTTGATAGTATTGGGATTCTCGAGCGGGGAGACAGCATGGGTCATAAGCATCTTCTGATACATGTTGCGCTCAACATCCAACTTTTCCTTAATTTCAGCAGTCGAAAGCTCTTTTACATTTAAATCGTTCTTCATGACTGTATCTTCTTTTATTCTTCGATATAATCTCTTTTAACAACAAATTTGGTCGAGATGGGGAGCTTCTGAGCTGCCAAACGGAGTGCCTCTTTTGCCACATCCATAGGAACGCCTTCGCATTCAAATAATATGGTGCCAGGCATGACACGGGCAACGAAGTATTCGGGAGCACCTTTACCCTTACCCATACGAACCTCATTGGGTTTCTTGGTGATGGGCTTGTCAGGGAAGATACGGATCCAAATCTGACCTTCACGTTTCATATGACGCGTTACAGCTTGACGTGCAGCCTCTATTTGACGCCCTGTGATAAAACAGGTTTCCAGGGATTTGATACCAAAGGTACCGAAAGCCAACTCGTGACCACGGAAAGCATTGCCTTTAATTTTACCCTTTTGCTGCTTTCTATATCTTGTTTTCTTAGGTTGTAACATTTTACTTCTTGTTTAACGGTTACCTGTATTCGGTTGTATCGTTCTTGAACCTATTAACCTATAACCTATAACCTTTATTTACTTACTGTTGATATTTCTATTGTTGCTTGAACGACGACGGCCACCATTGCCACCGCGACGCTCACTACCGTTCATGGAAGGACGATGCTCATTCTTCTGACCACCAACGGTCGAAGCAACCAGTTCACGCTTGCCATAGATGGTGCCACGGCAGATGTAAACCTTCACACCGATACGTCCATAAGTTGTGTGAGCCTCAGCATGAGCATAGTCAATGTCAGCGCGGAGGGTATGCAGAGGAGTACGACCCTCTTTATAGTGCTCGCTACGTGCGATTTCAGCACCACCGATACGGCCACTGATAGACACCTTAATACCTTCGGCACCAGAGCGCATCGTACTGACGATAGCGTTCTTAATAGCGCGACGATACTGAACACGACCTTCAATCTGTTTGGCAATATTTTGAGCAACCAAAACAGCATCAAGCTCGGGGCGCTTTACCTCAGAGATGTTAATCTGGACATCTTTGCCAGTAAGTTTCTTCAATTCTTCTTTCAGTTTGTCAACCTCAGAACCTGCCTTACCTATAATCAGACCCGGACGGGCGGTGTTGATAGTAACAGTGAGGAGCTTCAAAGTTCTCTCGATGTAAATTTTCGAGATGCTGGCCTTAGCGAGACGGGCATTGAGGTATTTACGGATTTTGTCGTCCTCTACGAGCTTCTGCTCGAATCTGCGACCACCGTACCAGTTTGAATCCCATCCGCGGATAATGCCTAAACGATTTCCAATTGGGTTAGTTTTTTGTCCCATTGTTTCTTTCTTCTTATTTTATTTACTATTTAGTTTCTTCGACTTTAGCTTCAGCTTTGGGAGCCTCTTCTGCACGGCTACCCAAAATGACAGTGATATGGTTGCTGCGCTTGCGAATTCTGTAACCACGACCCTGAGGAGCGGTACGCATACGTTTCATGGTTCTGCCTTCATCAACCATAATCTGTTTCACATAGAGTTGGCTGTCTTCCAGACGAGCACCCTCATTCTTAGCCTGCCAGTTAGCGACAGCACTCAGAATGAGTTTATGCATCTTAGGAGCAGACTCTCTAGGGCAATATTTCAGGATACCCAGAGCCTTATCAACGTCAACGCCACGAACCATGTCAGCGACGAGACGGGTCTTACGGGGCGAAGTAGGATTGTTCATCAACTTTGCCACGTAAAGGGTCTTTCTTGTTTCTTGCTGTGCGTTTGCACTTTCGCGTTTTCTACGTCCCATTTCTTATTTATATCTTTTTATTTGGACTTATTTATTTCTTAGCTTTATCTTTCGATCCGGCATGGCCGCGGAAAATACGGGTGGGGGCAAACTCGCCCAATTTATGTCCAACCATATTCTCGGTTACATAGACAGGGATGAATTTGTTGCCGTTGTGAACTGCAATGGTCTGACCCACGAAGTCGGGACTGATCATGGAAGCACGGCTCCAAGTCTTGATGGTAACCTTCTTATTATTTTGCTGAGCCTCGATAACTCTCTTCTCTAGTTTGTAGAAGATGTACGGACCTTTCTTTAATGAACGACTCATTTTCTCTTTCTTTTAAAATGAATTACTTCTTTCTTCTTTCGACAATGTACTTGCTCGACTGTTTCTTAGGAGCGCGAGTCTTGTAACCCTTAGCTGGGATACCCTTGCGGCTGCGAGGATGTCCACCAGTCTGACGGCCTTCACCACCACCCATGGGGTGATCAACAGGGTTCATGACAACGCCACGGTTGCGAGGACGGCGACCCAACCAACGGTTACGGCCAGCCTTACCACCAACCTCGAGGTTATGTTCGGCGTTAGAAACGATACCGACTGTGGCACGGCAAGACTGAAGAATCATGCGCATTTCGCCACTGGGCATCTTCACGATAGCATACTTGTCGTCACGTGACATCAATTGTGCATAGGCACCAGCACTGCGAACCAACTTAGCTCCCTGGCCAGGACGCAATTCGATGTTGTGAATCAGAGTGCCGAAAGGAATCTCGGCGAGGGTCAGCGTGTTGCCGACTTCGGGTGCAACACCTTTACCAGACATGATAGTCTGACCGACTTTTAAACCCTGGGGGCAAAGGATATAACGCTTCTCGCCATCCTTGTAGAACACAAGTGCAATACGAGAGGTACGGTTGGGGTCGTACTCAATGGTCTTAACCACAGCAGGAATACCATCCTTATCTCTCTTGAAATCAACGAAGCGATACAACTGTTTATGGCCACCGCCAAGATAGCGCATGGTCATCTTACCCTGGTTGTTACGGCCACCGCTCTTGCTGTAGCCACATACCAAACTCTTTTCCGGCTTGTTAGTCGTAATGTCGTCATTGGTAACGACAATCTTACGGCGCTGGCCGGGGGTTGTCGGTTTGATTCTCTTTAATGCCATTTTTCTTTTACTTTCTTTTTAGTCTCTTATCAGTGGACTATTACTATTAATAATTTATTGTTTTTTCTATTAGTACACGCCAAAGGCATGGGGGATTTGCCTCATGCCTTTAGCCTCATACCATTATTATATGCTTGCGTAGAAATCGATGTTGTCGCCTTCAGCCAGTGTAACGATGGCTTTCTTGAAGGCATTTGTGCGACCTACAAGATACCCAGCCTTGGTGTAGCGAGCTTTCACCTTGCCGTGATAGTTCATTGTATTGACATCAAGAACCTTCACATTGTAGAAACTCTCAACAGCTTTCTTAATCTCAATCTTATTGGCGCGCTTGTCAACAATGAAACCATAACGATTCAGAACCTTGGGGGCGGGTTTATCCTTGTCGCGCTGAATGCGGTTGAGCTTCGGAGCGGCAGCAGCCTCAGTGATTCTGGTCATCTTCTCGCTAATCAGAGGTTTTACTAAGATATTCATGTTAAACTTTCTTAAATCTATTTTCTAACTACTTTATTTTGTTGCCAAAACGCGGTTAATTTCACTAATTGAGCCCTCGCAGAGGATGATATTGTTGCAGTTCATAATGTCGTAAGTATTTAACTCAGCAACATTTACAACTTTAACACCCTGGATGTTTCGAGCAGACAAAGATACGAAATTATTTTGATTCTCAAGAACTATGAGCGATTTTTTATCAGCAACCTTCAGGTCGTTGAGAATTTTAACCATGTCTTTGGTTTTAGGAGCACTGAGAGTGAAGTTCTCTACCACGGTCAAAGCGTTTTCAGCAACCTTAGCACTGAGGGCTGAACGACGGGCAAGGCGTTTCACTTTGATGTTCAGCTTGAAGCGGTAATCACGGGGTTTGGGGCCAAAGATAGTACCGCCACCTACAAATACGGGGCTCTTCAAATCACCAGAACGTGCACCGCCGGTGCCTTTCTGACGTTTCAATTTGCGAGTGCTGTGAGCATTCTCACTGCGCTCCTTAGCTTTAGCTGTGCCCTGACGATTGTCAGCCAAATATTGTTTACAATCCAAATAGATAGCGTGCTCGTTGGGCTCGATGGCGAAGATAGAATCGTCCAAGTTGATGGTTCTACCGGTTTCGCTTCCGTTGACATTATAGACTTTTAACTCCATCTCTCAAGTTTTAAAATTGAACCTTTGGGTCCCGGTACAGAACCTTTTACAATAATCAAATTCTTCTCAGGGATAATCTTGACAACCTGAAGGTTCTGAACCTTCACACGATGGTTGCCAGTCTGGCCGGCCATACGCATGCCTTTAAAGACGCGCGAAGGATAGGAACTAGCGCCTACCGAACCGGGGGCACGCAGACGGTCGTGCTGACCGTGAGTCAGATCACCAACACCGCCAAAACCGTGACGGGTAACGACACCCTGGAAACCGTGACCTTTGGAGGTTCCTACTGCGTCGACGAATTCGCCTTCCTGGAAGACATCAACTGTCAAAATTTCACCATATTTCTTCTTGTGACCCTCTTCGAAACGGCTGAATTCAGCAACATAACGTTTGGGGGTGGTGTTGGCCTTTGCAAAATGGCCACGCATAGCCTTAGTGGTGCGGCTTTCTTTCTGCTCACCAAAGGCCAGCTGAATTGCAGAGTATCCATCCTTTTCGATGGTTTTCACTTGTGTCACAACACAAGGACCAGCTTCAATCACTGTGCACGGAATCTGCTTTCCGTCGGCATCAAAAAGACTGGTCATTCCGATTTTCTTTCCTAGTAATCCTGACATTTCTTTTTAGGGATTGTTGTTTTGTTCGTTAGTACTCAGCATATTTTCCTCTCCGAATCTATCCGGTGACTACTCACATTGGCTGACAGGTTAATTATCACACTTTGATCTCAACTTCGACACCGCTGGGAAGTTCCAGCTTCATCAGTGCATCGATGGTCTTTGCACGGTCGTTAATTTCGATGTCCATCAAACGCTTGTAGCTGCTCAATTCGAACTGCTCGCGACTCTTCTTGTTCACGAAGGTAGAGCGGTTGACGGTGAAGATCTTTTTGTTGGTCGGCAGCGGAATGGGACCATTCACAACTGCGCCAGTCATCTTAACGGTCTTAACAATTCTCTCGGCGGACTTGTCGACGAGATTGTGGTCGTAAGACTTCAGTTTGATTCTAATTCTTTGACTCACGGTTAATGTATTTTTATTAATATATTTTATTCTTATTATTTAAAATCTCTTCCTGCAGGTTGGGAGCCACCTCCTGATAGTGCGAGAACTCCATGGTGCTGGTGGCGCGACCGGAAGTGATAGTGCGCAGCGCTGTCACATAACCAAACATCTGCTCCAGTGGCACCTTGGCGTGGATAGCCTGAGCACCCACCTTGGCCTCTATACTTTCGAGAATGCCACGACGGCGATTCAAGTCACCAGTCACATCACCCACGTATGCATCGGGAGTAACCACCTCCAGCTTCATGATGGGTTCCAACAGCACAGGACTAGCCTTGCGGCAGGCACTCTTGAAACCGATTTTGGCGCACACCTCAAACGAAAGCTGGTCGCTGTCAACGGGGTGGAAAGATCCGTCAATGACAGTCACCTTCATGCTGTCCATGGGATAGCCTGCCAAAACGCCGTTCTGCATGGCCTCCTTGAAACCCTTCTCGATAGCAGGAATAAATTCTTTAGGAATATTACCACCCTTCACATCATTCACAAACTGCAGACCCTGCACGCCTTCGTCGGCGGGACCGATTTCAAACAGTATGTCGGCAAACTTACCCTTACCGCCAGTTTGCTTTTTATAAATCTCGTGATGCTGAACGGTTGCGGTGATAGCCTCCTTGTATGCCACCTGCGGCCGACCCTTGTTCACCTCCACGTCGAACTCACGACGCATACGGTCCATAATGATGTCCAAGTGCAACTCGCCCATACCACTGATGATAGTCTGACCCGAAACCTCGTCGGTTTTTACGGCAAACGTGGGGTCTTCCTCGGCCAGCTTGAGTAGCGCATTGTTCATCTTGTCCATGTCGCCCATAGTCATGGGTTCTATAGCGATGCTGATGACGGGTTCGGGGAACTTCATCGACTCCAGCACAATGGGGTGCTTCTCGTCGCAGAGCGTGTGACCAGTCTTAATGTCTTTAAAGCCCACAGCTGCTCCGATATCGCCAGCCTCAATGCGATCCATGGGGTTCTGCTTATTAGAGTGCATCTGCATAATGCGGGCGATACGCTCTTTCTTGCCGGTATTGGCGTTATACACGTATGAACCCGCCTCCAGGGATCCGCTGTATACGCGGAAGAAGCACAGACGGCCCACGTATGGGTCGGTGGCAATCTTGAATGCCAAGGCGCTGAAAGGAGCCTTTACATCAATAGGACGGCTTTCGTCAGCCTGAGTCTTGGGGTTGATTCCGGTTACCTCCTCCATGTCCAGCGGACTGGGCAAAAAAGCGGCCACAGCGTCCAGAAGGGTCTGTATTCCCTTGTTCTTAAAAGCGGAACCACACATCACCGGCACAATCTTGCGAGCCAGTGTGGCCTTGCGTATTTCAGCAATGATTTCGTCGGCGGTGATAGAGTCGGGGTCGTCGAAGAACTTCATCATCAACTCCTCGTTCTCCTCAGCCACACCTTCAATCAATTGCTGGCGATAATCGGCAGCAATCTCTTTCAGGTCTTCCGGCATGGGAATCTCTTCGAACTTCTGACCATTCGAATCCTCATCCCACACCAAGGCCTTATTTGAAATCAAGTCAACGATTCCTTTGTACAGGTTCTCCTGTCCGATAGGGATCTCGATAGGAATGGGATTGGCTCCCAGACGCTCCTTAATCTGTTTTACCACGCCGAAGAAATCGGCACCGGCGCGGTCCATCTTGTTAATGAAAGCAATGCGGGGCACACCATACTTATCGGCCTGACGCCAGACAGTTTCCGACTGGGGTTCCACGCCGCCAACGGCGCAGAAAATGGCGATGGCACCATCCAATACACGCAGCGAACGCTCCACCTCTACGGTAAAGTCCACGTGGCCTGGAGTGTCGATTATATTGTACTTATAGCGGTTGTCATGCCAGTGCCAGAAAACGGTGGTCGCAGCCGAAGTGATAGTGATACCTCTCTCCTGCTCCTGTACCATCCAGTCCATGGTAGCAGAACCCTCATGTGTCTCACCTAGCTTATAATTCTTACCGGTGTAATAGAGGATTCGCTCAGTGGTCGTCGTCTTGCCGGCGTCGATATGAGCCATGATACCGATGTTTCTAGTATAATGTAGATCTGACATGAAATGCTTTTAAGTAGTTGTTGAGGTTATCTTTAATTAGTAAAATTCCTAGTTTTGAAAATATATAATGTACTATATATTATTAGAAGCGGAAGTGCGAGAAGGCCTTGTTAGCCTCAGCCATACGGTGGATATCTTCCTTACGTTTGAAGGCGGCACCCTCTTCCTTATAAGCGGCCTGGATTTCGGCAGCCAGCTTCAGAGCCATAGTCTTCTCACTGCGCTTGCGGCTGAAGGTGATGAGGTTCTTCATGCCGATAGACTGTTTGCGTTCGGGGCGGATTTCGGTAGGCACCTGGAAGGTAGCACCACCAATACGGCGGCTCTTCACCTCCACAGAGGGAGTGATGTTGGCCAGGGCTTTTTTCCAAACTTCAAGGCCGTCCTCTTTGGTACGGTCGGCAACCACGTCAATTGCCTCGTAGAAAATCTTGTAGGCAATGGTCTTCTTACCGCCCATCATCAGGTTGTTGACAAACTTGGTAACGAGCACGTCGTTATATTTAGGATCCGGAAGGATGATACGTTTTCTGGGTTTAGCTTTTCTCATTTTATCTTTTCATTGAATGAATCGTCTCGCGACTGATTCCTAATCCTTAAAACTTAGTTCTTAATTATTTTGCAGCCTGTTTCGGACGTTTGGCACCGTATTTAGAACGACGCTGGCGACGACCGTCGACACCACTGGTATCCAGAGCACCGCGAATGATATGATAACGAACGCCGGGGAGGTCCTTCACACGACCGCCACGGATCATAACGATGGAGTGCTCCTGCAGGTTGTGGCCTTCACCGGGAATGTAGGCGTTGACTTCCTTACCATTGGTGAGACGCACACGGGCAACCTTACGCATTGCCGAGTTAGGTTTTTTAGGAGTGGTGGTGTACACACGGGTGCAGACGCCGCGACGCTGGGGGCAGTTGTCGAGAGCGGGAGATTTGGACTTATACTCCATCTGCTGACGTCCTTTGCGAACTAATTGCTGAATTGTTGGCATTTTGTTTCTTTGATGTTATATATTTAATTATTAATGTTTTCTATCACTTCTGAGGGCACATTTCACCCTTCGAAACGGATTGCAAAAGTACAACTATTTTTCCAACTGGCAAAATCGTGCCAGTTTTTTAAAACTTAAAAAAACTTAAAATTTAATGGCGGGCATGTGTACCAGTAAGTTACATTTGTGTTAAAATCATTTTAAGTACCACTGGAACCCCTTCTCCGGAAGGCCGTTTTTGCCCTTTTTCAAGCCCTCTTTCCCAAAAGTTACCAACAACTTTTCAACAAGCTTTTCGCCTTGCCTCTGCCAGCGCCTGTTCCATCTCCGATTTCACAGCCTCTTCATCCGAACAGCGGGGGCTTCTCAGCGACGAAACCTTGAACCGATTACCCACGGCTCTATAATAGAAAAGTGCGGCCGCCAATTCCTCTTTGCGCTCCACAAAGGGGCACAACGCCCGCAGGAAATAGGCAAACTCGTATGACTTTCGCTTCCAAACCACCGGCTGCAACGGCTCGGTCGTTCCCTCAAAAAGGCTCTCAAGCCGGCCGCTGCCCGCGTCAATCATCCCCCTATCCGTCATCACCTCCTCCAATGCCCTGACAAACTCCTCACGACGGCAGCCGTGAAGACACTGCCTGGGCAGCAAACGTGTCTTCTCATCGGACGACGGAATTGACTCGGCCAAGGCGGCCAAGTCCGGCTCAAACGGCAGCAACCTGTGCGGATTCATCTGCCTATACTCATCGGCCAACCGCTTCACACCTCGCACAAAAGCCTCGTCGCCACAATCCACGCAATACTCTGCCAGGGCATCCGCTGCCCGCTTGCGCACCGCAGTGGTCAATTCTTCGCTGGCCACAAAGTCAAACATATCATACAGCAGCTCCCCCTGGCAGTACATCCTGTCCACCATGGCAAAGTCTTCCTCCGTCAGGTCCGATTTGTAGAAGAAAGCCAAGTAGCCAATCTTGCCAAAGTCGGGCGGCTCCTTCGCCCCTCCCAGCCTTTGCGCCAAAGCAAAAAGCTGCTCATAATTGCCAATGTCCAACTCCTTGCGCGCTTCGGGGTTGTCGTCAAAGAGTGTCGGTGAGTCAAACGTGTCGAACGTCTTGTTGTTCCACTCAATGTCCATTGCGGAACCGTACTGCTCAAAAAACTGGTCGAACGGCAACCGTCTGTGTGCCTCCAGTGCCTCGACATTCCGTCCCGAGAAGAGAAAGTCCGTCACCACCTCGCCGTCGAAATAATTATATAGCTGCGCAATCAAGGCTTTCTTGCACTGGCTGTCGCGCCCGTCGGCCATCTCCTTCGCCTCCCTGAACAAGAAGCGGTTGAAGAGCCTGCGTGTCGTCCGGGGCATTCCTGCCACGAACAGGAACAGCCGGGCGCCGAAATGAGCCTGTGCGGCATAATAGTTCAAGTCGGGCATAGGAGTCATCCTTTCAAAAAAATCAGCTGCAAAGGTACGACAAATTCTCAACATAGGCAAAAAAAAGAACGCCTCCGCCCTCCAGAAAGCCACCCGGCCGTAGCCTTTCCTATCCTAGAAATTCGCGGCTCTTCTCCTCTGCCTTCTGCTTTATCTCGGGTGTGATGCACTCCTGCACGGTCATCACCACGGCCATGATGGCAGCCAAATCATCAGCAAAACCCACACCGGGCAGCAAGTCGGGAATGAGGTCGATGGGCAGGATAAAATAGCCCAGCGCTCCAACAATAATGGCTTTATACTTCGTCGGCGTGTTCTTATCGGCCAGCACATAGTAGAGCAGCAGTGCATTGTACACCACTTTCCGCCCCGCCTTTTTGGCCATCTTGCGCAACTTATCCCAGAAACCCTCCTGGCTGTAGTTGTCCTGATACTTTTCAATGTCTTTAGGTGCGTTTTCCATGAATCAAAATATTTTTTTACGGTTTAACAATCAAAAAATCAGCCTCGGTCACAGCGCTTCGGTCCCCTTCGGAAACCAATCGGCGCAGCGGCGCTCGGCCTCAGCCTCAATAGAGGGGGTGACGCAGTCTTGCACCGCCTTCATCACGCCCAGCAGAGCCACCAAGTCGTCAGCAAAACCACCCATCGGCACCAAATCCGGCACCAAATCCACCGGCAGGATGAAATAGCCCAGCGCCCCAAGGATGAGCGTCTTGCATCGCACTGGCGTGTGCCTGTCTATCAGCACATAATATAGCACCAGTGCCTGATACACAACCCCCTTTCCAGCCTTTCGAGCCGTTTGCCGCAGTTTGTCCCAGAACCCCCGCCGGGTGTAATACTTTTCGTAACCTTTCATATTTTTCAAATACTAGTGTTTTGTTATTCATCATTCATTAGGCGTATATCCTGTTTCGCCCCTATTGCATCTCCAAAATATACATTACCCCTCGTCCCTTTCAGCCCCTAAACCCAGGGCAGCGCACACCTTTACATTCCGATTGCAAAAGTACCACAAAAAAACAACAACACAAACAGCATCTGACAAATCTGATAAAAAAGATACTCCCCCGGCACACGAGCCGCAGGGCGCTGAATGGGAATAGCCAAAACCAAGCCACCCAGAGCAAATGAACAATCGAACTGAGCAGTGGCGCTATTGCCAAATGCTCCGTATCATTTGCCCACACAAGGGAAGGTACAGAACCTGCTAATAAATGGAAAGACACTACAGCCTGTAGCCGAGGCGACAGGTAAACAAAATAGGTGTGACAGTGCCTAACTTAAACGACACTTTGGTATGGTGGAGCGCACCGGAATTGGGGTATGGGTCGTATTTCAAATCCTCCGTACCCTCCAATCTCATGCTCCCCAAATGCCACAACCCCAGGTCGAGCACCCAATGTGTACTATCCACCAGCCCAGCCGAGAGGTGGAAGGCGAATGCGGGAGAATCGTAGAAATGATCGGTATAGATATAGTCATATAGTTCCATGCCAACGATAGGTAAAGGGTTGTGTCCATCAACAAAACTGGCGCTGCGGTCAGTACAGCGGCGGAAGGCCACGCCGCCCTGCACCTCAAAATAGACCTTATACCCTTCCGACAAACCCGTTTCGAAATGCACACCGCTGAGCAACGGCAAATTGACGAACTTAGGGTTAGTAACGCTCACTTGGGCGAAATTGCCAGCCATATCTTGCACCAACCTTCTGTTATTATTGATAACCGCAAAACTGGGAAAGGAATAGAGCAAGTCGGCACTGAACACAAGGCTCATCTTGCTCTCGCCAATAGCCTTACGGTACTGCACACCCAAGTCGAAACCCATGCCGGCGCCGCCCTTTGTACTATTTGGCGAAATGAAGGCCCAGTCGTTTTTAGCCAAGTCTACCTTGCCAAAGTCCCCCACCGCCTGGCTCCATCCCACGAAAAAAGTCCAGTTGCCATTTTGTGCCACGGCAGGAACGGCCATGGCCATCAATGTAAGAATCAAGAAAAAACGTCTCATCTATAATATTGTATTTAATTCCATTTTTAAACAATAAACGTCCGAACACACCAAAATATTCTCGCCAAGAGTTTTTTTCTCGGCCAACGATTCCAATCCACCTTCTCTGCGGAGGAATCCTACGGACAAAGCTACCGTAAAACCCAGCACACAATCCCCGCAAAAAAGAGAATGCAAAAATAAAAAAAAAAATGAAAACGCCAAGAAAAAAAAACAGTTCCAATATATACTATGGCAACTAACAGCCGTTTAAAAAAACAGTACTGACCATTATACACTTAAAAAAAACGCCATCCAGCCCTCAAGAAGGACACCGTTTCGAACTTCAAGAGAGCACTGAGGACTCTCTATGCCCTATTGGGAAGGCGCCCCAACCAAATCCATTACATCATATCACAAGAGCCCTGCCTACCGTTCAGTGTACTGATACCTGCCACAACCATGCCTACCTAAGGTTTTAGAGGCTAGACTATGAAGAATCATTCTGTCTAATAAAAAAGTAAAATCGGACGGGGCATCGAGCCCCGCCCCGACTTTGCCAAACAGTCAGGGATGGCTCTGCATTATCCATTGTCATCACCCCTGTCAAGCGATTCAGCATGGCATCGTATAATTTGACAATCTAATCAGTTTAACCAGCAAAAATCTGTCAAGCGATTTCAGGAAAACACACTTCGCTCTAGGTCCGCCATTTAATTTGCATTTAGTTTATATTTAGTTTGCATTTTATTTATGGTTGATAAACCAAATGTAAAATAAATAGAAATGAAAAATAAAACAAATGGGGGAAAAAAGAGGAGGCTAGGGGGAATGTTGTGGATGGCTGCTGAGCGGAGATAGGGCAGAGTATGTTGGGCTACGGATGGGGTATAGGAATAGATAGGCCCGCCGGCTGCGCCGGCGGGCCTATCGCGAGTAATCATCAATTGACCTCTACCCGTGTGGATATCCTCTCTTTTGGCTATCGCACAAGTAGTTTTTGGGTGGAAGAGCCTTCGGGGCTGGTGAGGGTGACGAGGTAGAGTCCGGCCGGAAGGTTGGCTGTGGATATGCAATGGCTGCCACCGCCAAGGGGCTGACTGAAGAGGTCTTTACCCTGCATATTGCTGAGGGTGAGGGTGTAGGAGTACGGCGTTGCGGTGGAGGGCAAGAGCACGTTGCAGCTTTCGTGGGCGGGATTGGGATAGAGGACAAACTGCAGCCCGCCGGCGTGACGGATGCCGACGGGCCCTTCGCCTGTGTTCTCGAAACTGAGACAGTAGGCGTGGGTGGTGACACCGTCTTCGGCGGTGACGGTGAGGACGAGGGTGTCGCCCTCGGTTGTGACGGCGACGGTGGCATCGGAGGACTCGGTCTCATAGGTGAGGGCGGCACGGAGGCTCTCGGCGGTCCAGCTGCCAGTGAGGCTGTATTGTAGGCGGCCCTGGTCGAAACCGGGGATGGTGGTGCCATTGATGGCAATATCGGTAAGCCAGGAGCTGTAGACCAGTTGGATGTCGTCGACGGAGAGGGAGTCGTTGGCGCTGCCGCCGCCGGGAGTGGCGTTGGTGGTCATGGAAACGAGCATATAGGCGGGGTTGGCGTTGCCGCTATGGACGAAGGGGACTTTGACCAGCTGCCACTGGGCTTGGGAGGCGGAAGTGGTGGTGCGGGGGAACTGGGCCTTGGCCACGGAGGAATAGAGGTTGGGCGAGGACTGGTCGTTGGGGTCGCGGTAGTCGTTGTCGCCGTGGAGGGTGGCGGTGATGGAGGCACGGGAGGAGGCATCGGCCGCATAGAAGGACACCCAGACGTAGAGGGAGTCGGGGGTGGCAGTGAACGGGAGCGAGAAGTCGGATTGGGAGCGCTGGGTGTAGTTGTAGTTGTCGGAGGAGGATGCCGAGAGGCCGCCGGCATGGATGCGGCCGGTGGTCATGTTGCCGTTGGCCACGATGCCGATGATGGAGGTGGAGTAGATGGTAAGGTAGCTTTGGCCAGAGGTGCCGGGGCGTCCGCCCTGACGGTGGTAGTGGTGAGGGGTGGAGGCAAAGCCGCTGAAGGTGCCGTCGCTGGTGGCGAAGGAGTTCCAGTGGGCAGGCTCAGCGGTGGAGGAGGCGTCGTCCCAGTCTTCAAAGCCGGCGTTGGGAATTTGGTAGTTTTGAGCCGTGGCGGTGTAGGTGAGTGCCATCAGCAGTAAAGCAGGTAAAAAATGTAACTTCATAGTTTGTGTTTTAATTGATAATATATTTTTGTTCTATTGACGGAATTGCCTTTCATTAATAGGGCTGTCAGCCTGCGGGAGGCGAGTCGACCGTTGAAAAAAGATTTGCAAAGATACGAAATTATTACGAGTAAAGGATTTTGAAACGCTGAGTGATGTGCCAAATATTTATAAAACAGGTGATTATACGAATAAGGAGTATGATTTGAGACGGCAATAGGCAATTTTTGAGGCAAAAAAAGGGATTTCAAGGGTGATTGGTGAGTGTTTTAACTGGGGAAAAGGAGCCTATGAGGTGAAAAAATGACATTTTTTACCAACTGATTTCCAGTACCTAAAGATTTTTTTTGAAGGAAAAGTGATTTTTTTCTTTGCCATATTGAAAAAAAGTCGTACTTTTGCACCCGCATTTGAGAAACAAAAGAGTTCTTTTACATCAAGGATGCCAACGGTCCGGTAGTTCAGTTTGGTTAGAATACATGCCTGTCACGCATGGGGTCGCGAGTTCGAGTCTCGTCCGGACCGCCAAACGAAAGAGAGAGTCCTCAAATGTTGGGGACTCTCTTTTTTTGCCACAATATCCCAGAAGGGGATGGCGAGTAGATAGCGATATTGGCCACCGCCTTCCAGATGCCTCGGGGCTGACCGGTTTTGACAGCAAGGAGGGGGATTTGTAAGCATGCAGGCTCACGCATCAGCAGCCTTGAAAACCGATGCAGAAAGATAATTGGCGAAAATAACTACGCTCTTGCTGCTTAACTGAAGTACAGTAGGTTAGCTTAATCCCCGCCGAAGCGGCAGGGACAAGACATCTCCCACCGACCCCGCCCGTCGGTTGGTGACCCGGAGGTGCTCGTGAGTACGGGATAGCCGAAGGCCTGCCTCGTGCCGCCGGCGAAATTTTAGAGGCTACGGTATGCCTTGGGTGTCCGCGTCCAGAGTATCCCCGACAAGCAATCACGGAATAAGCATGTAGAAAGCACATCTGTCACTTGTTTGGACGAGGGTTCGACCCCCTCCAGCTCCACGAGAATTGAGAGTGAAACGCGCCCTCCCCTATTTTTCAGGGAGGGCGTTTTTCATTTCAACGGTTTCACTTCACTATATTATTGTTTCCCGATTTTTTGGTTCACGACGGCAGTCCCGGTGGTTGATAATCGCAATTCGGTGTCTGATATACATTAGACATTTTATTCAGCCGGCACGGCTCATTATATCTGCTGTTTCTCAAATATGGCTGCTGGCAATGTCGAGAATGGCAATCTTTATCAGCAGATGGTACTATCAGGTGGTACTATCATGAGTCTGGTCCTAAACCCCATTCACTGACAAGCCCTTCGGCAGCGTGGTAACGGACTTTTTCATGGCATTCCCGGACAGTTCACCGCCCACATATACTCTAGGAAATTTGCCCCAGCGAGTATTGCAAAAGGCATTAGGGGAAATAACCCGAGGGTATATTTATTTTATGGCAAGGGTGATTATGTGGGGATTTTTATGTAACTTTGCAAGTCATTAAAATAGGAAAATCGTATATAAATTAATAATATGAAAGCAATTATTACCACACTACTGACACTGCTGACGACAGTGGCAATGGCACAGTCGGTCAAGGTGGAGCAGGTGCGTCACTGCGGTCCCTACACCATTCAGCAACCCATGATAATTGACAGCGTGGATGCCGCTCAAACCAAATATAGTAAAGAGTTGCTGCTGGGGACTCGGCTGTCCACAGAGGGACTTTGGAAATCCCCTTTGCTGAACCTCAGCGCCGCCCCTACCCTCTCCGACTCCACTCGGGTGGAGCTGTATATGGCCGGCTTCGACTTCAATGTGCAGGGCTACGCCAAGGTGGAGGTGAAAGTGAAAGGGCCTCGGCACTATAAGGTGCTGGTGAACGGGAAAGAGACCCGCGGAGAACAGGGTTACCAACCTGGGCAATATCGCGTGGCCATTCGCTATATGGCCGACACTGCGGCCCTGCAAGTGGAGCTGAAGACGGCGGACAGCACCCGCGTGACACTCTCGCCCATGTCCGAAGGCAGCAAGCGGCCTTTCTCGCTGGCTGACAATATGGAGATGCGCCACTATGCCGGCGTGGGGCTTTCGCATAGCGGAAGGTATGCCCGCGTGGGAAAGAGTTGGTTCAATCCCGACGGTTCGAACCACTACGAGGTGGCCGTTAGGGACTTGAGCACGGGGCGTGAAGTGGCCGTAAAGGATTTCTACCAATGGATGCCCAAGAGCGAGAAATACCTCTCCATACGTAAGGAGGAGGGCAAGCGGCAGCTCTATGCCGTAGACCCTGCCAATGGGGAAACCACTCTGCTATATAAAGACTTACCCGAAGGGACGGTATACATGTCGCCCACCGAGGACTACCTCATCATCAGTGAGGAGGTGAAAGGACCACAGAAGGAGAAGGACGTGTATGAAATTCTGGTGCCCGACGATCGCCAGCCGGGGTTCCGCAACCGCAGCCGCCTCTCGAAGATAGACTTGAAGAGCGGCGTGATGCAGCCGCTGACTTTTGGCAACAAGAACGTGTGGGTTTACGACCTCTCGTCAGACGGTCGTTATATGGTCTTCGGCATCAACCGTAGCCGCCTTGTCCAACGCCCCACCTCGCTGACTACCGTATGCCGCATGGACTTGCAGACCTTGCAGGTGGACACCTTGGTGCGCGAGGACGGTTTCCTTATCAATATGGACTTCATCCCCGGAAGTCACCAACTGCTGGTCACAGCCAGTGCCGAGGCTTTTAACCGCATCGGTTGTACGCTACCCGAAGATTTGATTCCCAACGAGTTTGACTATCAGTTATACTTGCTGGATGCCGACTCCAAGGACGTGCGTCCGCTCACTCGCAACTTCGACCCCTCTATCAAACAGGTGCTGCTGTCAGAAAGCGGCCTCTGCTTCCTCATCGCCGAAAACAAGGACTCGGTGAGCCTATATCAGATGAACCTCAATAGCTATGCCATCAGCAAGGTGGAACAGCCATGCGAGGTCATCACCACCGCCAGCTTGGCCATGGACGGCTCCCGAATGCTGTACTACGGCAGCGGGGCTTGCACCTCTGATAGGCTTTACGAACTGACTGTGGGAAAGAAAGGACGCCTGCAGGTGAAGGAGGTGGACGACATCAACGCCGACCGCATGGCACAGATAGACCTCGGCACCTGCGAGGGCTACCAGTTCACCAGCCGCAATGGCTACCCTATTTCGGGACATTACTACCTGCCGGCCCATTTCGACAGAAACAAGAAATATCCCGTCATTGTGCATTACTATGGCGGCTGCAGCCCAACTGCCCGCCGTTTTGGCGGCGGAAGCCACTATCCCGCCCACTATTGGAACGCCAACGGCTACATCGTGCTGGTGGTCAACCCCGGTGGTGCTTCGGGCTTTGGGCAGGCCTGGGGTGCCCGCCATGTGAACACCATGGGCGAAGGCATCGCCGAGGACATCATCGAGGCCACCGAGTGGTTTGCCCGCAACCCTTGGGTCAACCGCGAGAAGATTGGGTGCGTGAGTGCCTCCTACGGCGGCTTTATGACCCAGCTGCTGCTGACCAAGACCGACCTCTTTGCCACCGGCATCAGCCATGCCGGCATCTCCGACCACACCAGTTATTGGGGCGAGGGCTACTGGGGCTACAGCTACAGCGAGGTGAGCGCCGCCAACTCCTACCCTTGGACGCGCAAGGACCTGTATGTGGACCTCTCGCCGCTATATAATGCCGACAAAATACACAAGCCCCTGCTTTTCACTCACGGCACTAAGGACACCAATGTGCCCATCGGCGAGTCGATACAGATGTATACCGCACTGAAACTGCTGGGAGTGCCCACCGCCTTTGTGATGGTGGAGGGCGAAAACCACGGCATTATGGACTTCAATAAACGGCAGCTGTGGATCAACACCATGGTGGCTTGGTTCAACCGCTGGCTGCAGGACGACCCAACCTGGTGGAATGCCATCTATACCCCAAAAGATTTATAATCACAAATTTTATAACAATATGAAAAGACAGATTATTCTCATTGGCTCCTTGCTGCTTTTGGTGACAGCTATTAATGCCATCGCCTGCTGTAGAAACGACTCCCAACCAGCCGAAACCGCCGACAGCACACAACTGCTGGACGAAGCCCAGCTGAACATCTGCACCGTCGGCGTGATAGATTTCGATACCCTTCCCGAAAAAATACAAGAGGGGATGCGGAGTGGCAAAGGCCTTGCCTACGTGCGCTCGTTCAACGACGACCTGAACAAAGTGATGCGTGTGAAGCTGGCTCCTGGCTCCACTGTGGGGCTGCACTCACACGACGACAGCAGCGAAATCATCATGGTGCTGGAAGGTTGTGGCATCGCAATTTTCGACGGCAAAACCCTTACGCTGGACGAGGGCAACATACACTACTGTCCCAAAGGCCACAGCCACACCATTATCAACGACTCCAAGGAAGACCTTGTGTTGTGCTGCGTGGTGGCACAGCAGTGAAAAATGTGTAATACGCATTGCGAGCAGTGTGCCGTGGTCATGGCACACTGCTATTTTTTTCTATAGAAGGCGCAAAAGTACGGTCATGTGGGAGTTTACTTGGGGTGGCATTATCAAGAAAAGAGAAATGACAGATGAATTGCCCTTGTCATTGGAATAATAGGATTAATCACAAGCACACATACGAAAAACAGAATAATCGCGTTATCAAATAAAACATATCAAACAATGGCATCGGACAAGGTTCGATATATAGTGGCACTTATTGCAGAGTTCGCAGAGCATTATGGGCTCACTACCTCGGAGGCTGCAAAGTATCTGAGCCAATATAAGGCTTTAGAACTTTTTGATCGTCAGTATGGCTATCTGCACACTCAGTCGTTTGCATCCAATGTGCGCGACCTCTCAGCCTATTGTCGCAGAATGGGAGGCACACTATGATTACGCTCTATCACGGTTCCAATTTGCAGGTGGTTCACGTCGTCTTCAAGGGGTGAGACCTCAATAACACCGTACAAGCCGTAGGCGCAGTGCGGTGCCCGTCCGTAGCACCGGAAGGCGTCCCGGCAGGGACGCGACCTCAATAACACCGTACAAGCCGTAGGCGCAGTGCGGTGCCCATCCGTAGCACCGGAAGGCGTCCCGGCAGGGACGCGACCTCAATAACACCGTACAAGCCGATGGCGCCGTGCGGTGTCTATCTGTATCACTGGAAGGCGTCCCAGCAGGGACGCGACATAGAAACAAGGCAACCGCTAACAGCAGCCCTATAGCCCAACGGCAACAAACATCACCCCCAATTACCATTCTCGCACACCCATTCAAACCAAAAAAGCCGGGGCCGCCCGTTGGGCGGCCCCGGCTTTATACATTTATCTCAGAGGCTGACTACTTGACAATAGTCATCTCGTCAATGAGGTTCTGGGCACCGGCATACTTATCGATAACCCACAACATATAGCGGGCATCAAGGCAGATGCAGCGCTGCAGGTTCTCCTCAAAGTCTATATCGCCCGACATGGCCTCGCTATTGCCGTCGAAGGCCAAGCCGATGAGGTTTCCGTTGGCATCCATCACCGGGCTGCCGCTGTTGCCGCCGGTAATGTCGTTGGTGGTGATGAAGCAGGTGGGCAGCTCGCCATTGGCATTGGCATACTGACCAAAGTCCTTGGCAGCATAGAGATGCTTCAGGCGGGCGGGCACTTCAAACTCGCCTCCCACGGGGCCTTCCTTCTCCATCACGCCGTCGAGAGTGGTAAAATAGTCGTAGGAAACCGCATTGCGGGGACGGTAGGACTTGACATTGCCGTAGGTGAGACGGATAGTGCTGTTAGCATCAGGAGCCATCAGTTTCTTTCCGTCGTTCATGCGGAGGATGCCGTCCACGAAGTCGCGCTTGCCACGGTTCAGGTCGTCGGTACTGGCCTGGGGCACATTCTGGTTGATAGCCAGGTAGGCGTCATAAATAGCCTTACCAGTCAGATAAATACCGTCCTTCTCAATCGTCTTAAGTTTGGGGTTTTTCATGAACTTGTCGAAGGTGGTCTGGTCGCGGAAGATAGACTTGTCGACCAGCGTCTCAGCATATTTCTTCCAGTCGCCTTTGTATTTCTTGCAGGCCTCAGTGAGGAACTCGGGCAGATAGCTCTTATTCATATTCTCGTAAACATACTTATAAAGAGCGGCGATGAGTTTCTTTTCGGTAGCCACGTCGTAGTCCTTATAGAACGAAGCCATGTTGGCAGCCAAATTGGTATAGACGCCCTGCATGTGAGAAGCGTCCTGACCGAAGCGCTCGTTTGCCACGAGGATGCTGCGGCCGATACGGAAGCCCTGCCAAGGCAGTTCGGGACCCGAGAGCAGGCCTTCCACCACATACTGGCTGGCCTCCTGATAGGTGGCGCGGACTGCATAGCCGTCCTGAATGCGGCCCAAAGCGCGGGAGTATTTCATATCATGGCCCTTAGCCCACTCGCGGTACTCGTTCTCGATGCCGCGTTTAACCGACATGATGTCCAGTTTCTTAAGGGCGATATTGGCTTCGTGGGCATTCTTCCAATAGTTCGAGCAGGAAGCATATTTGGAGGCGTACTTGATGCGGATTTCCTGACTGGAAGCCATTTGCTCGCGCAGGACACCAATTTTTACGCTACGGATTTCATACACCAATTTATTGGTAATGTTCATGGTCTCTTCGAGGCCATAGGAGGTAAGGAAGCGGTCGGTGGTGCCGGGAAATCCCATCACCATAGCAAAGTCGCCGTCCTGGATGCCCTTGATGCTGACGGGCAGGTGGTGCTTGGGTTTCAGGGGCACATTCTCCTGGGCGTAGGAGGCGGGGCTGCCGTCGGGGGCGGTGTAGATGCGGAAGAGCGAGAAGTCGCAGGTGTGGCGGGGCCACATCCAGTTGTCGGTGTCGCCGCCGAACTTACCCATGCTCGAAGGGGGAGCGCCCACCAGGCGGACATCCTTATAGATGCGGTGGATGAAGAGGAAGAACTGATTGCCGTTGAACATGGGGCGCACACTGGCCTCGCAACCGGGGTTCTCAGCCTTGCCCTTGGCGGCCAACTCCTCGCTAATCTTGGCAATGGCCTGGGCGCGATCGGCCTCGGTCATCTCATCGTTAACGGTGGCCAACACCTGGGCAGTGACGTCATCAACGCGCACCAGAATGGAAGCGGTGAGGCCGGGATTGGGCAGCTCCTGGTCCTTGCTGTAAGCCCAAAATCCGTCGCGCAGGTAGTCGTGAGCCACGGTGGAATGCTCCTGCAGCTTACCGTAGCCGCAGTGGTGGTTCGTGCTGACAAGGCCTTGGTCGGAGATAATCTCGCCGGTGCAGAAGTGCCAGAAGTAGCGGCCGTCGTTGCCGAGGCCGACTATGGCGTCCTTAATGCAGCTTTGGTTGATACTGTAAATGTCTTCGGGAGTGAGTTTGAAACCGGCTTTCTGCATGTCGGCATAGTTCTTGCCGATGAGGTTCAGAAGCCACATGCCCTCGTCGGCACGGCTGATGCCGGGCAGGGCCACCAGCAGCGTCAGGGCAAGAATTGCTTTGGTAAAGAATTTTTTCATTTTATTATATTACTAATTATCAATATATTTTATCTACGCAAAATACATCATTGGAAATGCAAATATACGATATTTTAGCGAAATAGCAAATTTTTCCCTTTCCACCGAACTCAAAAAAAGGAGCCTCCGCGGTAGGGGAAGCTCCTCAGTGTAAAAGGTTGGTTGGGGACAATAACGTAAAGCCATCTCGGCCTTTCCGTCAAAAAGTATATTTCAGGCCGCCGAAGCCCGAACCGCTGGCGCCGAAGCCCGACTCCAGAAAGGCACGGAAATGCTCGCCGCCAAACTCAAGGCAGAAGGCACTCAGCTGCCCGTTGAACATAAAGCCGTTGTCGCTGACGCCGTTGACGCTCTCCATGCGGTAGGTGCCACCCAGTGCCAACTTAGAGTACATGCCGAAATGTTCGCGATTGAACCAATAGAGCTTAAGGGTGGGCATGAAGGTGAGGTACTTGCCGGCGAAAACATAGTTATTTTCGCTGCCCGACATGTCCGACAGGACCGCCTGCATACCCGTGGCCTGCTGATAGACCACGCCCGCTCCTAAGTAAAGGTGCTCCGAAAGGCCATACAAATACTGCACCGTAAAGGAGGGACCGAAGACCGCAAGGTTGGTGTTCATCTCTTCGTTGCCCATGGGGTTGTTGAAGTTGTCATGGGCCTGTTTGGCACTCTCGATGATGTTGACCAACTGGCCGGTGGACATGTAGCCCACGCCAACCGAAATCTCACTTTGGGCCGACGAGGAGCCTCGGCTGCCGCCACTGCGATGGTGGGGCATTTTCTTGGGACGGTACTGGCCGAATGCGCACGAAACGGCTACCAGCAAAAGCATTGCAAGGGTGAATGTCTTTTTCATAGATGTTTTTTTTTAGTAATTGTTTAGAATAATAAAATGAACTGTTTTCAAAAAGCGTAGGTGAATACCTTCGACCCTAGCGGCGGATTTGCCTTGGGTCCGTGTTGCTGCCCGGCACTATAGTCTGATAATAGGTGGGCGAGTTAATAATGACATTGTGGCGGTTGGGCATTTTCTCATTGTCCTTGGGCAACCGCTCCTGGGAGCGATGCTGCTGATGGTTGAGATGGGTGTCCTTCTCGGCATAGCTGGGATGTCCGCCACGCAGGTCAATCAGGTCGGGTATCGACTCGTAGTGGATGACCACGACCGACCTTTCCATGGGCAGCGCACCCAGCAGATAGCTGCCCGTGTCCATGCCCAAGGAGGCAGAATAGCGGTCCACGTCGGAGGGCTTTAAACTGCGCTGGACAAACTGCACCGACTCGGCCGAGGCGCTGGGTGCATCGGAAGCCAAGGCAAACAGTGTACTCAGCCACTCCCACGAAGCACTGTCCATGGCCGTGAGCACAGTGGCCGGCACGGCATGGGAGTTGTCCAAGGGATAGTCGTCGAGATGGGTAACTCCTATATTGGCCTGGGCCAAATGGGTCTCGGCATCATGGGGCAGCGTCGGAGTCGAATTGCCCACCTCGGGCAAAAGAGCCTTCGGTCCAGGCGTGACTGCAATAGCATAGCCCGCCTCATCCGCCCTTTGGGGCGCTTGCAGTGGCGCAGCATCGCGATGCGTAGTCCCCGAGGGAGCTCCGCAGGTGTCGGCAGCCTGCTCCTCTGGCGAAACAGAAGCCACCATTGGGATAGGGGCGCTATCGGCCTCGTTCGGGATAAAAAAGACTACCGTAACGGCCAGCAGCAGCATGGCGGCCATGCCGCTCAGGAAAGCCGTGCGGCGACGGCGGCGGCGGCGTTCATAACTCAATACGTTCTCTATCAATTGCTCCGTTGGCGGAGATACTTTGTCCAAAAGCTCGTCGGCATCTCTCCTCCAAGCCTCGCGGTATTTATCAAAAAAATCTTCATCCATAACTACTTAAGAATTTATTATTATTGGGTTAATTGTGTTCCGGTCATTATCTGCCTCAGCTGCTGCACAATGCGTGAGTATCGGGTGCGAAGTACCCCTTCGGCAATGCCCGTCTGGGCAGAAATCTCGCGGTAGCTCTTTTCGTCGAGGCGCAGCGTCACCAGCAATTGATCATCGGGATCCAATTGGGCAATGGCCCCATAGAGCTCTTCTATGTCCTCACTCCGGTCGCCCTCGGTGGGAGTATCGTAGGCCTCTTCGGGCAACCCCCTTTGGAAGTGCTTTTCCTCCACCTTCCTTTTGCGCAGGCAGTACCGGGCTTTCTTCTGTGCCACATTCCACACCCACGTCGACTCCTGGCTGCGTCCCTGGTAGTTTTCGAGGCTCTCCCACAAGGCTATCGATATCTCCTGAAACAGGTCGTCCATGAATTCGGCATCGCCGGCCGCGTAGATACGGCTTACCCTGAAAATCATTTCTCGATAGTGAGTGATGAGCTGTTGGTAGTATGTTAACTTATGAGCGGGAGTCATATTATTTTCTCTTCACACTTTTATTAGTTGCGTTTGGAGGGAAAATGTTACAAAAAGCGGCAAAAATTAACACTTTTTAACTACAAATCAAGTTTTAACACTTTTTACACACCTTCGGAACTACCCAAAGGGTGGTGGACAGCACCCTTGGGCGTTCGCCCCAGAGCCCGCACGGCAACCCGCCCCCTGCACTTTCAATTATTTTTACTATCTTTGCAGCCCAAAACAGACTAAGGCAATACAACACGCAACCCTAAGTAACAACATCATACGTAATGGAAGTAATCATCGGATTTGGCATCATCATGGCCTTTCTGGCCGCGGGCGAGTGCCTCTCAGTGTTCATGGGGCACTTCGTTCCTGGCAGCGTGGTGGGCATGATGCTGCTTTTTATAGCCCTGACCACCAAAGTCATCAAACCCCACCGTATTGAAAAGGTGGCCCACTTCCTCACAGGCAATATGACCATATTCTTTATCCCAGCCGTCATGGGCATCATCGACCTCTGGGGGGTGATAAAGATGAGTTGGCTGGGATGGCTGGGCGTGATCGTGCTCAGCACCGTCTGCGTAATGGCCGCCACGGGCTATACCGTCGGCGGTATGAGCGCCTTGCAGCACCGTAGGGAAAAGAAAGGGGGACGCCGATGATACGCGAGATGCTGTCCAGTACCCCAGTGATGCTGGGGCTGACCGTGGGAGTATACCTGCTGGCCGTATGGATGCGCACACGCTCCAAGATAATGCTGCTCAACCCCATGCTCATCAGTGTGCCCGTTATCGTTGCCTTCCTGCTCCTATTCGACATCCCGGCACAACACTACATCCAATGCAACTCCATGATTAGCTTCATGCTAGGCCCTAGCGTGGTGGCACTGGGACTGACCATGTACGAGCAGCGAAACACCATCCGCGAATACCTGCTGCCCATACTGAGCGCCGTGGTGGTAGGCAGCACGGTGGGCGTGGCCAGCGTGTACCTTCTTTGCCGTTGGTTTCGGCTGGACGAAGTGTTTCTGCTGGCGCTGGAGCCCAAGTCGGTCACGGTGCCCATCGCCATGGAGGTGGCCAAAGGCATCGGCGGCAACACAGCCATCACAGCCATATCGGTGGCCCTGTGCGGCATCTTTGGCGGCATCTTTGGCCCCCTGATTCTAAAACTGCTGCACATCAAAAACCCCATTGCCGTTGGAGCCGCCATGGGCAGCGCCTCGCACGGCATCGGCACCGCCCGCGCCATAGAGCTTGGCGCCCTGGAAGGAGCCGTCAGCGGACTCTGCATTGCCCTCATGGGCGTGGCCACGGCCGTACTGGTGCCCCTTTTCAACACGGTCATCGTCGCCCCACACCTCTAACTCGCCCCCACGCCGGCCTTCCCCCACCCGCGCGCAGCCTGTGCCTCGGCCCGCCACATCTTGTGGGCAAGGGGTATGGATGGCGCATAGTTCTTTGGCTCTACAAACAAAGAACTAGAGAGCAGCAAACGAGGAAGAAACAAGGAAATAGCGAAGCCTGGAAGAGGGTACAGCCAAGGAGGTCAGCCGAGTAAGAGGGGTGTGTGGCCGGTGTGGGGGAGAAAGCGCTGCAGAAGGTCGTCCACCCGCAGGCGCACAAAGCCGGTGTTGGTGCCGTCGGTGCAGGAGATATATTCGGCCTGGGCAATGGCGCGGTCTATCACTAGCTGTATGCGGTGTTCCTTGTCCAATGCCAGGGCCAGCACGGTGGTGGCGCCGTGGGGAGTGCCCATCATGGCCACCAGATGTTCCTCCGAGGCAAAGGACACACGCGGAATGCCCAGCGCTCCGCAGAAGTCCTTGGTGACAAAGGGACGGTCGGGGTCGGTGACATAGAGCCAGAAGAGGGTTTGCTGGCGGTTGGTGACGAAGACGGTTTTGATGACGGGGTTTTGCAGCTTGGCCCCGATGGGGACGCAGGCCTCCATGGTGGTGCCGTCGCCGGTGTCGACCCGCAGGAAAGGGATGCCGAGCTGGGCGAGGGTTTCGAAAATGGTTTGCTGCGCGGCAGACTTATAGGTGGCCGGAAGGGTGGCCATGGGTTCGCTGACGTAGAAATCGGGCATAGCGGTGAGTGTTTTTTGCCTTGCATAACGCGGCAGCGGGATATTTATTGCCCTGGGCGGCGGAGGTTTTCTCCTATAGATTCAACCTCGAAGTGCAACGCTGTTGTGCAAAGATAGCAAGAATTT